>NZ_JAOWHT010000027.1:0-349997 GCF_030332445.1 Citrobacter sp. Cpo126 | reverse complement strand
GCGGCCATGTATCCCTGCGCAGGGCTCTGTACATGCCAGCGATGGTGGCAATAAGTAAAACGGAATGGGGGCGGGCGTTCCGCGACCGTCTGGCAGGAAACGGTAAAAAAGGGAAAGTGATAATAGGCGCAATGATGCGCAAGCTGGCGCATGTGTCTTACGGTGTACTGAAATCAGGTGAGCCGTTCGATGCGTCGAGACATGGGGTGATAACAGCCTGAAGGGAAGATGAATCAGGAAAAAACAGCGCCTGACGGCGCTGTGACTGGTCGTGCCTGCTATCCGTAACCGCGGAACCTGAAAAGGCTTGCAGGCGATAACAGTATCTACAGCATCTCGTAATAGTATGCCGGATACGGTGTTTCCACCGCCATCCGGCATTTTCTCGCCTTATTTTTAATTTTCCCACCGTTAACCGTTTCAGCGTCGGGCGTCTTTCTTGAGCCAATTGCGTGATGGTGGTATCGTTTAGCGCTTTTTAAAAAATATCGACAACCTTTAAGGGGATTTTCGTAATGCGTATCATTCTGCTTGGCGCTCCGGGCGCGGGTAAAGGAACTCAGGCTCAGTTCATCATGGAGAAGTATGGTATTCCGCAAATCTCCACCGGTGATATGCTGCGTGCCGCCGTGAAATCTGGCTCCGAGCTGGGCAAACAAGCGAAAGACATCATGGACGCCGGTAAGCTGGTGACTGATGAGCTGGTGATCGCGCTGGTAAAAGAGCGTATTGCTCAGGAAGACTGCCGTAATGGTTTCCTGCTGGATGGCTTCCCGCGTACTATTCCGCAGGCAGACGCCATGAAAGAAGCGGGCATCAACGTGGACTACGTTCTGGAGTTCGATGTTCCTGACGAACTGATCGTTGACCGTATCGTGGGTCGTCGCGTACACGCTGCTTCTGGCCGCGTTTACCACATCAAATTCAACCCGCCTAAGGTTGAAGGTAAAGACGACGTGACTGGCGAAGAGCTGACCACCCGTAAAGACGATCAGGAAGAAACTGTACGTAAGCGCCTGGTGGAATACCATCAGATGACCGCTCCGCTGATCGGCTACTACTCTAAAGAAGCGCAGGCGGGTAACACCAAATACGCTAAAGTTGATGGCACTCAGGCCGTGGCTGACGTGCGCGCAGCGCTGGAAAAAATCCTCGGCTAATTTTTTCGCGTAATAAACCTCTTATCAGGCCTGCCATTATCGCGTAGGCCTGATAAGCGTAGCGCCATCAGGCAAATTCTCGTCTTACCTCTCACAGCAATTAGTTCTTCTTTATCGCTTTTCCGCTACAATTATCAACAATTTGAATCGATAAGAGGCGGTAATGCGTCAGACGAAAACCGGTATCCTGCTGGCAAACCTCGGCACTCCCGATGCCCCAACCCCCGAAGCCGTTAAGCGCTACCTGCGCCAGTTTTTAAGCGATCCACGCGTAGTTGATACGTCACCTGCACTGTGGTGGCCGCTGCTGCGCGGGGTGATTTTACCGTTGCGTGCGCCACGCGTAGCCAAGCTGTACCAGTCAATCTGGATGGAAGACGGTTCTCCGCTGATGGTTTATAGCAAGGCACAACAGCGGGCGCTGGCAGAACGCCTACCAAATACCCCTGTCGCGCTGGGAATGAGCTACGGTTCGCCGTCGCTTGAAAGCGCGGTCGATGAACTGTTGGCAAGCGGGGTTGAACACATGGTGGTGTTACCGCTGTACCCGCAATATTCCTGTTCGACGGTAGCGGCCGTCTGGGACGAACTGGCGCGTATCTTAGCGCGTAAACGCGGTATTCCTGGCGTTTCATTTATTCGTGATTACGCCGATGACAGCAGCTACATCGATGCGCTGGCGAAGAGTGCCCGGGATTCATTTGCTCAACACGGTGAACCTGATTTGCTGCTGCTCTCCTATCACGGCATTCCGCAGCGTTACGCCGATGAAGGTGATGACTACCCGCAGCGCTGTCGCGATACCACCCGAGAGCTGGTTTCAGCGCTTGGTCTGCCGCCAGAAAAAGTAATGATGACCTTCCAGTCTCGCTTTGGTCGTGAACCGTGGCTGACGCCGTATACCGACGAAACGTTAAAAATGCTGGCGGAGAAAGGGACACAACATATCCAGGTTATGTGTCCGGGCTTCTCGGCAGATTGCCTCGAAACGCTGGAAGAGATAGCGGTACAAAACCGGGAGATTTTCCTCGAAGCTGGCGGTAAGCAATATGAGTATATTCCGGCGCTTAATGCCGCACCGGAACATATCGAAATGATGGTTAAACTGACCGACGCTTACCGTTAAAGCTGGGCTCTGAAGTAACGAGCGCCTTCCCGCAACGCATCGTCGGCGGTTTTCATCATTCGCGAATAGTGCAGGAAGGCGTGCAGCGTGCCGGGGTACATTTTGTACTGGCAAGGCTGCTGATGCGCCTGCAACGTCTGGAATAGTAAGCGGCTATCGTCAATCAGCGGATCAAACTCAGCGCCAGCGATAAAACACGGTGGCACGTCACGCGTCAGATCGTTATTAAACAGGCAATAATACGGTGACTCGCGATCGTCAGCGCTACGCAGGTACGCGTTTTCGTACATCTGCAAGTCCTCGCGGGTTAACCCATCCCACGCTCCGCCCATCAGCCGTCGGCTCAGTGAATCCTGCAGGCCGTAAAGCCCATACCACAACAGCACCCCAGCCACCTTGCCGCAGACAATGCGTTTATCCCGCAGCCACAGCGCGCTGGCAAGCGCCAGCATGGCTCCGGCGGAATCGCCCGCAAAACCGATATGATTCACATTAAGAGAATAGTCGCCAGCGTGCTGATGAAAATACTGGCAGACGGCGGCAATCTCTTCGATGGCTTGCGGGAAACGGGCTTCTGGCGCAAGCGAATAGTCGATACCAATTACCGTGCACTGCGTATAGCGCGCCAGCAAGCGCATAATACGGTCGTGGGTATCCAGATTACCGAGAATAAAACCGCCGCCGTGCAGATAATACAACGTTGCCAGGCTATGAGGCTGCGGTGAGTAAATACGTGTGGCCACGGGGCCGCATGCGGTAGAAATAACGCATTCGCGGGTATTCATCTCTGGGGCATCGGCATTCCACAGCTGCCGTTCATGAATGTAGTGTTGGCGCTGGGCCACGAAGTCATCTGCAGCGGGCCACGGCGGCAGATCGTCGCGATGAAAATTCACCACGCTTTTCATTTCATCCGAAATTCTGTCGAGTACGGGGATCTTGTTTTCCGGCTTCATAAAACGCTCCTTGTGAAGGTGAGTTATTGTAGAAATTAATCCCGTATAAACTGCGATCTCACCGTCTGATATTGAAACTTAGCGCCGCATCGCATGCGTGGCAGGGAATGTGCTACCATGCATCGCTCAGTTAACCACCCGTAAAATCGACCATGAAATTTCCCGGTAAACGCAAATCCAAACACTATTTTCCCGTCAGCGCGCGCGATCCGTTGCTGCAACAAATTCAGCCAGAAAATGAAACCAGCGCAGCCTGGGTGGTAGGTATCGACCAGACGCTGGTGGATATTGAAGCCAAAGTGGATGATGACTTTGTAAAACGTTATGGATTAAGCGCCGGGCATTCTCTGGTGATTGCCGATGATGTCGCAGAAGCGCTCTACCAGGAACTGGTGCGTGAAAACTTGATCACCCATCAGTTTGCGGGCGGTACTATCGGTAACACGATGCACAACTACTCTGTACTGGCGGATGACCGCTCGGTGCTGCTGGGCGTGATGTGCACCAATATCGAGATTGGCAGCTATGCGTACCGCTATTTATGCAATACCTCCAGCCGTACCGACCTGAACTACCTGCAAGGCGTTAACGGACCGATTGGCCGCTGCTTTACGCTGATTGGCGAGTCAGGTGAGCGTACCTTCGCAATCAGCCCTGGGCATATGAATAAGCTACGGGCGGATAGCATCCCTGAATCGGTGATTGCCGGAGCGTCCGCGCTGGTGCTGACGTCTTATCTGGTGCGCTGCGAACCGGGTGAGCCGATGCCGGAAGCGACCATGAAGGCGATTGAATACGCCAAAAAGCACAATGTGCCGGTGGTTCTGACCCTGGGCACCAAATTCGTCATTGCCGATAACCCGCAGTGGTGGCAGGCATTCCTGAAAGAGCATGTCTCTATTCTGGCGATGAATGAAGAAGAGGCTGAAGCGCTGACCGGCGAGAACGATCCGCTGCTGGCATCTGACAAGGCGCTGGATTGGGTGGATCTGGTGCTGTGCACGGCGGGTCCGGCGGGTCTGTATATGGCGGGCTTTACGGAAGAAGAAGTGAAACGTAAAACCCAGCATCCTCTGCTCCCTGGTGCTATTGCCGAATTTAATCAGTACGAATTCAGCCGCGCCATGCGCCATAAAGACTGTACCAATCCGCTGCGCGTGTATTCGCACATCGCACCGTATATGGGCGGACCTGAAAAGATAATGAACACCAACGGCGCAGGTGACGGCGCGCTGGCGGCATTGCTGCATGATATTACCGCCAACAGCTATCACCGCAGCAACGTGCCTAACTCCAGCAAGCACAAGTTCACCTGGTTGACCTATTCGTCGTTAGCCCAGGTGTGTAAGTATGCTAATCGCGTGAGTTATCAGGTGCTGAACCAGCATTCACCGCGCCTGACGCGCGGTTTACCGGAACGTGAAGACAGTCTCGAAGAGTCGTACTGGGACCGTTAAATCTTGTATAGGCCGGATAAGCGATAACGCTATCCGGCACGGACATTAACTGGCCGTAGCAACTTCACCTGCAGGCGGCGTTTCAATCAGCTCCAGCATGGTGCGGGCGATTTCACGCTCACCCATGACGACCTGGTTGGCGCCGCGTTCGGTAATATATTCCACCTCATCGTCATAATGCGCGCGGGCGATAATCTCAATCGACGGGCATTTCTCACGCGCGGAAGCGACAATTTCACCCGCTTCATAACCATTGGGGATGGTCAACAGCAGCCAGCGCGCGCAATCCAGATGCGCCAGATTCATAATCTCTTCGTTGGCGGCATTTCCCAGTACCGCGCGGATCCCACGCTCGCGCAGTTCATCCACCCGGGTACGCGAGGTTTCGATCACCACCAGCGGGATCCCTGCAGCCATCAATTTCTCACCCAGCAGGCTGCCGACGCGACCAAAGCCAACCAGCAAGGCATGATTGCAGATATCCACCGGAATTTGCTTCTCTTCTTCGATGGCCTCTTCCAGCGTCTGCTCCTCCAGCGTTTCTGTTTTGGCGAGGTATTTTTCTAACACCGCAAACAGCACCGGGTTGAGCATGATGGACAGGATTGCCCCGGCCAGCACCAGATTCTGTCCGGCCTGCGGCAGCAGGTTTAACGCCATTCCCAGACCCGCCAGGATAAAGGCAAATTCACCAATCTGCGCCAGGCTGGTGGCAATGGTGAGCGCCGTGCGTTGGGAGTGACCAAACAGGCGCACCAGGAAATAGGCGGCAAGGGATTTACCAAAGATGATAATCGCCAGCGTGCCCAGTACCGCCAACGGCTGCTGGATCAGAACTAACGGATCGAACAGCATCCCGACGGAAACGAAGAACAGCACGGCGAACGCATCGCGCAGCGGCAGAGTATCATGCGCCGCACGGTGGCTTAGTTCAGATTCATTCAGCACCATACCGGCGAAGAACGCGCCCAGCGCAAAGGAGACATCGAACAGCTCTACTGCGCCAAAGGCGATACCTAAGGCGAGGGCGAGGACTGAGAGGGTAAACAGTTCGCGTGAACCGGTTGCGGCGCTGCGGGCCATAATCCACGGTACCAGACGACGACCCACCAGCATCATAATCGCGATAAACGCCACCACCTTGCCGATGGTAATGCCCATATCGACGGCCAGCGAGGCGAAACCGACGTCTTCTTTTTCCAGCATCCCGGCGACGGCTGGCAGGAGAACCAGCGTCAGCACCATCATCAGATCTTCGACAATCAGCCAGCCAATGGCAATTTGCCCGCGCTGGCTGTCAATGAGCTGTCGTTCTTCAAGTGCACGCAATAGCACCACGGTACTGGCGGTTGAAAGACACAGACCAAACACGATCCCCACCATCAGCGACCAGCCTAATACGGCTGAAAGCGCCATACCCAGCAGCGTTGCCACTGCTATCTGGGCAATCGCGCCGGGAATGGCGATAGACTTTACCGCCATCAAATCCTTCAACGAAAAGTGCAGCCCCACGCCGAACATCAGCAGAATAACGCCAAGCTCAGCCAGCTCAGGCGCGAGCTTAGTATCAGCAACAAAACCAGGTGTAAATGGACCGGCCAGAACGCCCGCTAACAGATATCCCACCAGAGGAGAAATACGTAGTTTATTGGCAATCATGCCTAATATAAAAGCGAGCACAAGGCCGCCGACAATGGTGGTGATAAGCGGGGTGGCGTGATGCATTCCGTCTCCTTTGGTTGCTGTGATAATCCTAAAAACCCAAACTACGAGTAATAGTTTATGACAATTTTAATGTTTATGTTTATGAATAATTGTTGAATTTTGAAGAAAACGGGATTTTAAGCGTAAAAAAGCACGGATCGGAAAAGTACGGTGATATGTGAGAGGTAAAGGCTGATGGCTACTGCAAGTAATGACGGCCAAAATTTACTTTTGGCCGTCAGAAAATCAGGCTTTGTGTCGGTTATCAGGTAAGAATATGGTCAGTATCCCCAGAAGTGGCAGGAAAGCACATATTTTGTAGACCAAATCGATGCTGGTATGGTCGGCTATCAGCCCTAGCACCGCGGCTCCCAAGCCGCCCATGCCGAAGGCAAACCCGAAAAATAGCCCAGAAACCATGCCGATACGCCCAGGAAGCAGCTCCTGCGCGTAGACTAAAATAGCAGAAAACGCCGATGCGAGGATAAAACCAATGATCACGGTTAAAATCCCGGTCCATTCCAGCGTTGCGTAGGGTAAAACGAGGGTAAATGGCGCAACGCCGAGGATAGACCCCCAAATAACATATTTTCTGCCAATTTTATCGCCTAATGGTCCGCCAATCACCGTCCCGGCCGCGACGGCAAACAGGAAGGCAAACAGGTGAAACTGGGCGTTTTGTACCGATAATCCGAATTTTTGCATCAGATAAAAGGTGTAATAGCTGCTGATGCTTGCCATATAGAAGTATTTGGAGAAAATCAGCACCAGCAGGATGCTTACCGCCAGCACCACTTTATTGCGCGGTAACGGATTTACGATGGCAACTTTCGGTTTTCCTTTACTCATCCGATGCTGCGCGGCATACCAACGGCTGATTTGTGCCAGGACGACAATCGCTAATAACGCAGCCAGAACAAACCAGGCCACATTACCCTTACCATATGGCGCGATGATGACAGCTGCCAGCAAGGGTCCCAGAGAGCTGCCGAAGTTGCCGCCAACCTGGAAAATTGACTGCGCCAGGCCGTGACGACCGCCGGAGGCCATGCGTGCCACGCGGGACGATTCCGGATGAAATACCGAAGAGCCGGTGCCAACCAGCGCCGCGGCGAGCAGCACCATATGGAAACTACCGGCCATGGCCAGCAAAACAAGCCCACTCAGCGTGAAGCACATCCCAATGGGCAGCGACCACGGCATCGGGTATTTGTCCGTCCAGTAACCCACCACCGGTTGCAGCAGCGAGGAAGCAAGCTGGAAGGTTAGGGTGATCATCCCGATCTGCATAAACGTTAGCGAGAACTCTGACTGCAATAGCGGATAAATCGCCAGGATCAGCGACTGAATCATATCGTTTAGCAGATGGGAGAGGCTGATCGCTCCTAAAATGCCAAATGAGGTGCGTGCTTTAGCAACCGACGCTGACGCGCCAGCCACAGGCTGGGTTGGTTCACTTATTGCCATAGAAAGTCACTTCTGTTTGGGTTGCGATTATGAGGGTAATCTATTTTGTTATTATTACCTGACTAACATACCTGCGGAAGGTGTTTGAAGGAAGTCTCATTTCTGAAAACATTTTCGACTATTATTTCATATCATTGTAATTTCAGTCGTTGATTTTGGCTCAGGGAGAGAATTATGAAGTTTTTAAAACGGGGCGTGGCGCTGGCGTTATTAGCCGCATTTACGCTGGCAGGTCAGCCTGCACAAGCGTACGAAAAAGATAAAACCTACAAAATTACCATTCTGCATACCAACGATCATCACGGTCACTTCTGGCGCAGCGAATACGGAGAATACGGACTGGCGGCGCAAAAAACGCTGGTGGACAGTATTCGTAAAGAGGTGGCAGAGGAAGGGGGCAGCGTACTGCTGCTTTCCGGTGGCGACATTAATACCGGTGTACCGGAGTCCGATCTGCAGGATGCGGAACCTGATTTTCGTGGGATGAACCTGATTGGCTATGACGCGATGGCGGTCGGAAACCACGAGTTTGATAATCCCATGACCGTATTGCGTCAGCAGGAAAAATGGTCCAAATTTCCGTTTCTCTCGGCCAATATCTATCAGAAAAGCACCGGCGAGCGTTTATTTAAGCCGTGGGCCATCTTTAAGCGCCAGGATTTAAAAATTGCTGTACTCGGTTTAACCACCGACGATACGGCGAAAATAGGCAACCCCGAGTTCTTTACCGATATTGAGTTCCGTAAACCTGCTGATGAAGCCAAACTGGTTATCCAGGAACTGAATATGGGTGAAAAGCCAGACATCATTATCGCGACCACCCATATGGGACATTATGACAACGGCAACCACGGCTCGAATGCCCCTGGCGATGTCGAAATGGCGCGTAGCCTGCCGGCGGGATCGCTGGCGATGATTGTCGGTGGTCACTCGCAGGATCCGGTGTGTATGGCTTCAGAGAACAAGAAGCAGGTTGATTACGTACCGGGTACGCCGTGTGCGCCAGACAAGCAAAATGGGATCTGGATTGTGCAGGCACACGAGTGGGGGAAATATGTGGGCCGGGCGGACTTTGAGTTCCGTAACGGCGAAATGAAAATGGTCAACTACCAGCTCATACCCGTCAACCTGAAGAAAAAAGTGACCTGGGACAACGGTAAAAGTGAGCGCGTACTCTACACCCCGGAAATAGCTGAAAATCAGCAAATGCTCTCGCTGCTGACGCCGTTCCAGAATAAAGGTAAAGCGCAGCTCGACGTGAAAATCGGTAGCGTCAATGCGCGCCTCGAAGGCGACCGAAGCAAAGTCCGTTTCGTGCAGACCAACATGGGACATTTGCTGCTGGCTGCGCAAATGGCGCGGACCAGCGCTGACTTTGGCGTGATGAGCGGCGGTGGCATCCGTGATTCCATCGAAGGCGGTGATATCACCTATAAGAGCGTGCTGAAAGTACAGCCGTTCGGAAACATCGTGGTGTATGCCGACATGAGCGGGAAAGAGGTGATTGACTATCTGACCGCCGTGGCGCAAATGAAGCCGGACTCCGGGGCCTATCCGCAGTTTGCCAACGTCAGCTTTGTGGCGAAAGACGGCAAGCTTAACGATTTGAAAATCAAAGGCGAACCCGTTGACCCAGCCAAAACCTATCGCATGGCAACGCTAAGCTTCAACGCAACCGGCGGCGATGGCTATCCGCGAATTGATAACAAACCAGGCTATGTGAATACCGGGTTTATTGATGCGGAAGTGCTGAAAGAGTTCGTGCAGAAGAACTCACCGCTGGATGCCAGTGTGTATGAGCCGAGGGGTGAAGTTACCTGGCAGTAACAGGGCTATTTTGTTCGCCATTTTGAACGCGGGCAGTGCTCGGAATCCTCACGTACTACATGTACGCTCCGGTTCCTGCGCGCTGGCCGAGTCCAAACTGCCTTCACCAATAACGCCCTGTTGAGTATTCGGTTTGTAGGCCTTAAAGCTGCGCGCCATCAGGCAATCATTCTATAACCGCTTAATCACGGCGTGCGATGTCGGCGAATTTCGCATCCAGAATTTTCGCCAGGTCGCCGGCTGCTAGTTCGATATCCAGCCCGCGTTTGCCGCCGGAAACATAAATGGTGTCAAACGCCTGGGCAGGGGCATCAATGAGCGTTGGCAATCTCTTTTTCTGTCCTAATGGGCTGATCCCCCCCACCAGATAACCGGTGGTTCGTTGCGCAACCATTGGATCGGCCATATCGACCTTTTTAGCCCCCAGAGCCTTAGCGACCTTTTTGAGATCCAGTTGACCGGCTACAGGCGTGACCGCAACTGCCAGATGCTTCATATCGCCATTCACGGCAACCAGCAGCGTTTTGTAGACCTGGTCCGCATTCAGACCTAACTTGCGCACCACTTCATCACCAAAGTTCGTCTCGGACGGATCGTGATCGTAGGTGTGGATCTGGAAAGAAATTTTGTTTTTTTCGAGTAATTTAACGGCGGGTGTCATAGCAATTTTCCTGGACCAGACAAAATACGACTCAAGCATACGCCTGATGTCTGTCTAAAAAATAGTACCATCTTGCGCAATAGTATTGGCAGGATGATGACTTTGAGCGACAATCGAACTACACCGATGCTTTAAGCATTGGGATCATAATAATGATGAAATTCCTCTTTGACGGGCCAATAGAAATATTGGCCATTTTTTTTACCGTAACATCTCCGGCAAATTTCCCTCTCCGTACAGATGCAACGCGCCAACGGCCACGACGTAATGACCAGCAGGCATCGCCCTGAGCCGATCGCGCCAGGCTGTGTTGCGTTGATGCATCAATACGTCATACAACGACTGGCTAAAGGTATTGGGAAGCGTCAGTTCGCTATTGCGTGGCGGTGTTTTAAGCCACCAGCCCATCATTTGTTGCAACAATCTGGCATTGGTATGCCAGTGCGTCAGAGTATCGTCCAACAGAGCCAGTCCGTTATCAGGCAACTGACATAACAGCTCTATTTGACTGGATGCGCCTTCCAACTCGATAACGGGTTTATGCGCTTGTTTTGCCGCTTTCAGCAATTGGTAATCAATCCCGTATTCTGCCCGTAGACCCAACTGCTGTGCCTGTGTCGCCTGTAATACCATGGCGATTTGCCACAACGGCTGAGTAGATAACAGCGATGGGGAAATACCCAGTTCGTTGGTGACTTTACGCAGGTTTTCTAACTGCTCCGGGCTGATACGTTCTTCGAGTGCGGCAAATGTAGGAAGGTTAGCAAACGGCGCGTCGTCACCGGAAACATCCGCTTCGACAATCAGCGCGTCGGCATGGTTGAGTTTTTTGAGTAATTTGGCAGGCAGAGGTGCCATATCGCGACTGCCCATGTGAATACTGCCAATCAGATGAAAATGGCGGTTGCCGGGCAATGAAATGTCGATGGCAGGCCAGGTATAGTGGTTGCCGCGTAGCGCGGTGAAAAATGTTTTTACCCGGTATAACAGATCCATACGACCTCCCTAAGTAGACTTTCATGCTAGCGCGTGGTCCAGGAAGGTGCAATGCGAGAATCGCCGGATGGCGACGCGAAATCGCCAGGGATGGCGTGTAAACGGCAACGCATCGATAACGCCAACGTTTAGTGTATTAGCCAACTCAAAACGTATGGTCATACAGGCTTGACTGGAACGTTGACCTTTATCGACCCGGTTTATCATATGGCTATTGTGATTTTAGGTAACAGGCCATACTCGGCAGTTACAGAACCTAGAGTGAATCCAAACGTTTTTGTAAGTGGGTTATTACCTTATGCTAAGTATGGTTGGGTTGTTGATTAGATATATGGTGCCTTGAAATAAAATTAAAGAAGGGACTCTGACAAAGTCCCCTCTGTGCAACTTACACTATATTTTCAATACAAATCAAACTAGATATTAGTATAGTCAATATGAACCAAATGGCAGCTTCCACCTTAAAACCTGTAATCAGATAACCAGGTAAATTGCGAATAAATGTATATCCTTCTATGCTCATATCATGATTTGTAACACGATTATATGGAAATATTAGGCTACCCATTATAAAACCAACTTTTGCGTGATATGCAGCCGGGGAACCAATCAAACTAGCCCCCCTTGCCAGACGCGCTGTCTGAGGTAAACGGTCAAATTTTTCCTCATATAATTTCACGATTTTCTCATAGTTATCTTTATTAATTACATATGAAACAAATACTAATACAACAAAACCAAATAAAATAGCCGTAATAAATAAAAACCTTATATTATCGAAGTTTTCTATCAAAAAATTTTTCATATATTAGCATCCCTGATTCTTCATTAAACGTGTCGGGTGAATGGGTTAATTTATCTGGATTATTATCTATCGCATTATTAATAGTTTCTCCCCAAAACTCCCCCCATTCTTCACCTTCTTCCTCAGCTACTTTTCCAGCTACAATTCCCGTACCGATTCCTGTTACCAGGCATAGTCCCGCACCGATCGCACCTACTTCTGATGTGACAAGCCCCAATGCCCACATACAGATTGCCCTTGCTGTTGGTCCAGCGGCACCTCCCGCAGCAATACCCACTACCTGTTTAGCGCCAAATTTACTATACTCCGTTATTGCCGCTTTTTTGCACTCGCTTTCTCGTCCCTTTGCGCAAGCCTCATAAACGTTAGTTGTATAACTCGCTAAATCCAGACCAATACCGACATAACCTGTCGTTCTCATTATTTTTAGAAGTTTGGCAGATTTTTCTATGTAGCTTGCATAACCTTCAATATCTTTCACACCTGTTTGATCCCACTTATGTATAATGGATTTTGTCGATAAACCCAGTGCTTGTTTTATTTCCTTGTATTGTTTTAAATTTAATTGTTCTTTTGAAAACCTATTCAAAATGCCATCTAACTTCTTAAACAACCTTTCTCGTTGACCAAAAAACTCCTCCCCGGAAATACGACCAGAATTACTACTGTATGTTCTTTTATAAAGTTCCTGTATCTCATTGAGAGTTTTATTAATTTCTCCATAATAACCCCCTCCAGCATCCTTTATATATCCTAAGATATCTCCACTTTGTCCTAAAGCATCGCTGTATATATTAGATGAAAATATATCTATTGGGGTTCTGTTTTCATACAATAACTTGGCTTCCTCATTCGTCAGCGGCTCAAGTGCTTTATCAATTTTGTTCCTTGCCGTTTGCAATTGCGCAATTTTTTCAGGCGACTGGGATAGTGGATCAGCAACAACTAAGATTGAACCTGGTTTTTTCTTTTTTTCAGAATTCAACTGATGATATAACTCTTTTACTCCTGATGGCGGATTAACCATTAACTCACATTCATATAATTTAGGCGTCGTCAATTCTGGTACTACACAAAAACCCGGTTCAACTGATAGTCTCGACTCTGAAATTTGTCTTGTTGCGTGAACCGGAGATGTGGGATTTTGAGGCCTGTTTGCTGATTTATAACTTGCTAAAATATAATCATCATATCTGTAAGTAATATTCAAATGGGGGACAAATCGACAGTGGCAAGGACATGTACCTCTGCTATGTGCTGAACCAGCCAGTGAACAGATAATTTCCGTTTCGTATTGAGACATATCACGTCCCATTATTAAGTAATGATCATATAATTCATTACTTATCCTTGTTCTGAATAAAAAATTAGATTTTCTATGAGAAAAGATATCTTTGCTTTCATCATTAACGATTATTTTTTTTCTCAGGTTTATCGTTCCCCCTACACTTCCGAGAAATCTGCAATGTTCAAATCCGTTTTCGGAACCCCGAAGATAATCAGGGGGCCTTCTATACAAAGTAGTTTCTTCTTTAAGCCGTTTCATCGATGTTGATGGTGGCTCTACTTTTCGACCTTCCGAGTCCATATCACTATCCCAGGAACTTAAGTTTGTTCGGCGAAATGAGTTTTTCCCTCTTTCAATCCATGAACCTTTAGGTACGCCGCCTTTAATGTTATATTTTTTACCATTAACGCCGCATACATACTCGTCCATTTCATACACTATTTCCATTCCATCAACGGTATGGCATTCCTTACTCTTTAATATAAATCCGCCACAACTCGTTCTATCTCCCGGTGATAATAAAAAACCTTCAGAACGATTATTAAAAAATCTCATAATTAAATTCTTCCATAAACTATCAAAGGTTGATATCAGTCTATTTTTATTGATTTTGTTGTGATGTTACATGCAAATTTCAAAAAAAATCTTGAACTTTTACATTGAATATTCAGGATGTAAATGTGATGCCCGGAATTAATAAATATTTTAAATCTTGTTCTAATTCAAATAGAGGTTTTTAAAGATTAAGTCTGTGTCTCTTATTTCAGGGAATGACAGATAACGTTCACCAGGTTTACGCGCATTCATTTTTTAAATATTCGTTTCTTGGTTATCGGGAACGTTAAATCCAATTACATTTATATTTGCGATTAAATTATCGTCAATGATTTTGAACAATGTTGGTTTGATCCGGCCTACAATGTTACTTGCACTTTGTAGGCCGGATAAGCGTGAGCGCCATGCGGCAGGGGGTTACTCTTTCGGTTTGAAGCGCAGCAGTCGGTTAGCGTTGCTCACCACAGTAATGGAGGAGAGTGCCATCGCCGCTCCTGCAACGACTGGATTCAGCAGTGTTCCGGTGAACGGCCACAGGATCCCCGCGGCAACGGGAATACCGATGCTGTTATAAATAAACGCGCCGACCAGGTTCTGCTTCATATTACGCAACGTTGCCCGGGAGATAGACAGTGCATCCGCAACGCCCATCAGGCTATGGCGCATCAGCGTAATCGCGGCGGTTTCAATCGCTACATCGCTGCCGCCACCCATGGCAATTCCTACATCGGCCTGAGCCAGCGCAGGTGCATCGTTGATACCGTCACCCACCATGGCAACCTGACGCCCCTGGCTTTGCAGACGTTTAATCGCCTCGGCTTTACCGTCCGGCAGAACACCGGCAATCACCTCATCAATACCGGCTTCTTTGGCAATAGCGTTAGCCGTGGTCGGGTTGTCACCGGTAAGCATCACCAGACGATATCCGTTGCGGTGCAGGCGCTGAAGTGCTGCCACGCTGTCGCTACGCAGCGGATCACGCACCGCTAACAGAGCAGCCGCTTTACCATCAATCGCCAACAGGACCGGGGTTGACCCCTGGGATGCCTGAGCGGTGATTTCAGCTTCCATTTCAGTGGTATCTACCTGTTGCTCATTGAGCAGCGCCTGGTTGCCCAGCAGCAGCGTATGACCTTCCGTTTCACCGCTTACGCCTAAACCGCGCAGCGTACGGAAACCATTGACCTGTGGCAGCGTAACATCACCGGCTTTGTCCAGTATCGCTCTGGCCAGCGGGTGGCTGGACCCCTGTTCAAGGGCCGCAGCCAGACGAATTGCCAGTGCTTCATCGGTGTTGCCAAACGTTTTGATGGCGACAACCTGCGGTTTACCTTCAGTCAATGTCCCGGTTTTATCAAATACGACGGTATCAAGCGTACTGGCGCGCTGCAGCGCATCGGCATCACGAACCAGAACCCCAAACTCAGCAGCACGACCCACACCGGAAATAATCGACATTGGTGTAGCCAGGCCCAGCGCACAAGGGCAGGCAATAATCAGTACGGTAGTGGCAATCACCAGCGTATAAACAATTTGTGGTGCCGGCCCGAAGAAATACCAGATTGCCGCACTCACCAGCGCAATGACGACGACGACCGGAACGAACACTGAGGAGATACGGTCGGCTAGTTTACCAATCTCCGGTTTACTGCTTTGCGCCTGGCGCACCATACGAATAATGCGTGACAGCGTGGTATGGCTGCCAACGGCACTGGCGCGGAACAGCACGCTGCCGTCCTGTACGACCGTACCGGCGTGGACGCTATCGCCTTCGCCTTTTTGTTGCGGAATAGGCTCTCCGGTCAGCATGGCTTCATCCAGCCAGGCTTCGCCCTGAGTGATTTCGCCATCTACCGGAACGCGGTCACCGGTGGTCAGGCGCAGCAACATTCCCGCCTGAACGTCTGCCAGCGGCACGTTCTTTTCGCCTTCGTCGGTAACAACACGCGCGGTCGGCGGTGTCAGATCGAGTAATTTTTCCAGTGCTTTGGACGAACGCTGGCGAGCCCGCGCTTCCAGCATGTGCCCGAGGTTAATCAGACCGATAATCATCGCACTGGCTTCATAATAGAGGTGTCGCGCTTCCATCGGGAACCATTGCGGCCAGAGGTTGACGCTCATGGAATAAAGCCATGCCACCCCCGTACCCAGCGCCACCAGCGTATCCATGGTCGCGGTGCCGTTCATCAGGCTTTTCCACGCATTGCGGTAAAAGTGACCGCCCGCGAAAACCATCACGGCAAGCGTTGTCAGACCAATCGTCAGCCACAGGCTGCGGTTGTCGGCAGTGACCATCATGTTTTCGCCAATCATTCCCCATACCATGACAGGGATACCCAGCAGCAGCGCGACGGCCGCCTGCCAGCGAAAACGTTTCATGGTTGCTACGGCGGTTTCTTGCTGACGCTCGCGGCGCTTAACATCATCTTCAATGGCTTCTGCACCGTAGCCCGCTTTTTCCACCGCTTTCACTAACTGGTCGGCGGACGCACTGCCCATTACCAGCGCAGTACGTTCCGCCAGGTTTACCCGTGCCTGCGTGACACCCGGTACGCTTTGCAGAGCATCTTGTACGCGGATAACACAGCTGGCGCAGCTCATGCCGTTTAACAGCAACTGTTGGCTGTCATCATCAGCCGTAGCTGCCGGAAGCTCGGAAGGGACCGCTGCCAGTGCTTCCGACGGGATTGATGACTCCGTCAGCGGTTTAGCCTTTGGGTGGCTTAACTCCGCGCCGTAACCGGCTTGTTTGATGGTTTCAATCAGCGCTTCAGCACTGGCGCTCCCGGTGATGTGCGCTTCAGTCACAGTGACATCCGCTTGCTCAACGTCCGGGCGTTGCTCCAGACTTTCTTTAACGCGTTTTACGCAGTGACCACAGGACAAGCCGTCCAGGGTTAGATCGATTGTTTGAGACATAACCAACTCCTTTATTGCAGGATTAACTGACTGTGATAAAGGTTAAACCTTCCATCTAGGGGAAGGTCAAGGGAGTTTTTAGAAAAGGTGCAAAAAGGGCGTAAAGGAAGAAAAACGGGAACGTCAGGTCAGCACGTTCCCGGTCTGTTATTGATTGAGAACGATAAGCGGCGTTCGATGCTGCGGTTCATTCATCACCGTGAGATCGGCGCCGTACAGTGCATTTAGTGACGATTGCTGCAGAACATCCTGCGGACGACCGTTATCAACTATCCTGCCGCGTTCCATCAATACAACGCGGTCAGCATAGCGCGCCGCAAGGTTGAGATCGTGCAGGACGCAGCAGACGCTGAACTGTCGTTCACCTACCAGACGACGCAGCAGACGAAAAAGATGCTGTTGGTGGTGAATATCCAGGGCGGAGGTGGGTTCATCGAGAAACAACCATTTTGGCCTGGGTTCGGGCTCCCAAAGTTGAACCAGCAGACGCGCCAGCTGTACCCGCTGTTGTTCTCCTCCCGACAGGTGCCGGTAATCGCGCGCGGCCAGCGCCTGGCAGTCACACAACGTCATGATGTGCTCCGTTTCATCGCCCGTGTTGCGCGTACGATACGGATGCCTGCCCATGCGGATGACCTCCTGCACGCTAAACGGGAAGGCCATATGACTGTTCTGGCGCATCACGGCACGGGTTTTTGCCAGCTCGGTGATTGGCCACTCGTTCAGCGGCTTGCCAAACAAGCTACAACGCCCGCTGTGGGGCTGCAGATAGCCCGTAAGCTGGCGAAGCAGCGTCGATTTTCCGGCCCCATTCGGGCCAAGAATCGCGATGATTTCTCCATCAGGTAGCGTCAGGGAAACGTCATCGGTCAGTCGTCTGCCCTGAATGTGGTAGACCAGATTTTCAGCGACGATCATGACATCCTCCGGCTACGCAGTATTAACCACAGGAAATACGGTCCACCGATCAGGCTGGTTAACAGACCAACAGGCATTTCGGCAGGCTGAACAAGTGTGCGGGCCAGCGTGTCGGCAATCAGAAGTAAACAGGCACCGGCCAACGTAGAGCAAGGAATCAACCAGCGATGATCGGCGCCGGTAGTCATTCTGATCAGATGCGGGATCACCAGGCCAATAAAGCCAATCACGCCGCTGACGGAAACGGCAGCGCCAACCAGGAGCGAGCTGAGCAACAGTAACTGCTGGCGCTTACGTTTGACGTTTACGCCGAGGTAATGCGCCTCTTCATCACCCAACTGCAGCAAATTAAGCGTTCCCGCCATACAGACGGTGACTGCAATGGCTGGAAGAACAAACGTGCTGGCAACCAGCAGCGTTGGCCACTGGGCCTGGCCGAGATTCCCCATCATCCACAGCGTAAGTTGACGTAGCTGCTGTTCGTCGCCCACATAGCTCAGTACACCAATAGCCGAACCGCACAGAGCATTGATAGCGATACCTGCTAACAGTAGTTGCATCATTCCGCCGTGGTTATGACGCTGACTTATCAGGAAAATAATCGTGCAGACCACCATGCTGCCCGCGACGGCAAAAATCATCTGCTCATACAACACCAGCACTACGGGGAATGAAAATGGGATAACTATCGCGATGCCGACCATCAGCGCGGAGCCGCTGCTGACGCCAAGCAGGCCGGGATCGGCCATTGGATTGCGAAAAAGTCCCTGCATAATGACCCCTGCCGTAGCCAGCGCAGCACCGACCAAAACGGCCAGCAGTACGCGGGGCAGGCGGATGTTCAACCAGATATCTCGGTATTCGTCGTTGAACAGGGCGCTGAAGCTAATGTTCAACGCCCCCTGGCTGGCACCGAACAGCATCAGAGCGACCAGCAAGAGAGAAAGGCCCGTCAGAATGCTGACGGAAGAAAGCGAGTCCTTAAGCACGCAACGCTCCATAACGTCTTTGCGGCGCGAAGTTTCCGCGCCGCGAGGGGTTTACGCGGGTTTCAGTCCCGGCTCAACTAAACTGTAAATCTGGTTATTGAGTGTCGGCGCCGTGGCCAGTTCGTGAATGTGCCTGGCAACATCCGCGCGCATCACAAAGCCATGACACTCCTCGGCCTGTATGCGTTGCGCCAGACCTGTGGCTTCACCATTCAGCAAACCGCCGGGGCGGAGAATGGCGTAGTCCAGTAGACTGGTTTGTAGCCAGCTTTCAGCCAACGATTTTTCCCGTACGGCCTGGCCAAATGCGGCCCTGGCGCGTGGGGACAAAAAGGGCCAACTGTCGCCACAGCCCAGAGAGGTAACCAGAATCATGCGTTTGATCTCAGCTTTTTCTGCTTCATCAATGACGGTTCTGTGCGCCAGATAATCCTGGGTACCGCCCATGGAGGAGATCACCGTGGCATGCTGACCCGCTGCGCGACAGGCGCAGGCGGTGACCTGGCTGTCGCAGGCGTCGCCAATAAAGACCTGCACACCTTTTTCCTGCAGCCCGGCAGCAACCTGGGGATTGCGAACGACAGCAATCACCGGACGATGCTCCGCCAGTGCGAGCTCCAGCGTTTTCGCGCCGACGCCGCTTCCACCTGCACCAAAAATAAGCCATGGAGCCATCAGGCATGTTCCTTTAAAGATGAAGACAACGTGTGAAAGGCGCTGACTTGTTCGGCCAGCAGCTGTCGATGCTCATCGCGACCGAGGAAAATTTTGAACATAGCGCTACCCGCCTGGTTGAAGAAGAGAATGGACGCAGTGTCCATTCCCATAAATTTGCGTTCAATCAGGGCAATATGCGTGCAGTTTTCTGCCTTGATATGACCGGTCATGCCTTTTTTGCCGCGCAGGTTGAAGTAACCGTGGCGGTGGAATCCGGAAGGTAATTCACCGGTGAATTCCAGAATGACATCAGCAGTATGGACCAGGGTGGTGACTTTGCCCCATTCGCAGACGGTTTCCCAGACGGTATCAAATTGACTGCCGGAAACCAGCGTTGGGGAAGGGAGGTTTTTCACCACCTCCAGCAATGTAGTGTTGTACTGGGCTGCGATAGCTTCCAGCGTACCGTCCGGCTCAGTTTTCAAAAAATCCTGTAAAGAGACATGGCTCATTATTCACTCCTTTTATGGTTGCTCTACCGCAATGCGCGGCGCGTTAAGTTCCTGAATCAGTTCATCAAGAGACTGCAAAATATTGCTCGCCCAAAAACGCCCTTCATTGGTCAGGCGTACACAGGTGCTGGCATCTCGCGTCAGTCCTGCGTGATGCCATTGGGTCAGTAGCGGGGCCAGTTTTTGTGCATGAGGCGTCAGCTCATCCAGCGGAATGCGGGCCGTCTCAATACCGGCCTGGAGAGTGTGTCGCCACTGGAAACCACGCTCGGCGGTGCGCATCATCATCATTAGCGGTTTTTTTCCGGCGGCGATAGATTCATGCCATGTATTCAGGTTGCGCTCGACCATCCAGGAATAGCCATTGACTGACCCTCCTGCGCCAGAGCCGAATGCCAGACAGTCTGCACCCTGTTTAATCAGCAGGTTGTACAGATTGCGTTCCCGTGTGGTACGCGCCCAGTGGCTGTTGCTGATGCAGCGCCAGCCCGCGCTGTCCATGAAATCGCAGCCCTGAAGATAGAGATCGCGGCGTTCGGCGGGAGAGGGAACGGTTGTGCGCCCGGTTTCAACCGCTTTGCCAAGCGGTGTATTAGGGATCAGATTCAGCGCATAAAGATCTACGCCGTCGAGGCCGATGTCGCGGGCAATCGCCAGATCCTCGCCCCACAGTTTTGCGTCTTGTCCTGGCAGACCAAACAGCAGATCGCACACCACGGCGGCACGATCTCGTTTTACCAGTCCCTGCATAAAGGCCGTCGCGGTCGGGCCGTCCGAAGTACGCGCCATTTTCTTGCGGATTCGGCTGTTAAAAGACTGAATACCGATTGAAAATCTATTGGCGCCAGCGTCAAGGCAGGCATCAATTCGCGCATCGTCAAAATTGAGCACCCGTCCCTCAATGGTGATTTCGCAGTCCGGCGCCAACGGTAGCTTGTCACGCAGCGCGGTAATGATTCTGGCCAGGTCCTGTGCAGACAGCGCAGAAGGCGTACCGCCGCCAAAATAGACGGCGTGAATGGGGGCCGACTGATGTAATGCGCTATCAGCTTCCATCTCTATTTCGCGCAACAGCGCGTTGGTGTAGAGGGCGCAGTTGTCTTCTTCAAATCGGTTTTGATAAAAACCGCAGAAAGTACAATGTGTTGCACAAAAAGGAATATGCAAGTACACCAGCCGTTTACGCGGTGGGGTTGGCTGGTTGATGACCTCCTGCCAGGTCTGTGACAATAGCTCTTTGGCAACCGGGATCGCCCCACGCCAGGGCATCGTGGCGCGGCGATCCTTAAATGGCTGACTTCCCTCGAGCGCAAAATGCGCGGTGAGATCCAGCGAATGTTCAGTTTTCATTCTTCTTAATAAATCCAGTTAGTGAGGCCAGAATTGCTGGTGCAGGGCTTCAACCGCATCGGCGACGCGTGGTCCCATTCCCAGAATCAGCGCCTGGTCTACCGCCACAATGCGCTGGTTTTTCCAGGCCGCAGTGTGGGTAATACCGGCAATCGCGCTCAGGCGAGCCAGACCGCCATCGACCATTTGCGACGTCACCACGATCACCTCCGGGTTGGCGGCGATCAGTGACTCCGCGCTGTAGCTTTTATACTGCTCATGGGTGGCGACATTTTGTGCGCCTGCGAGGGCCATAATGGCATCGGCAACGCTGCCTTTTCCGGCGATCTGAGGTGCGCTGCCGCCAGCAGAGAGAATGAACATGGCTTTGACCGGCGCGTTTTTCGCCGCCACGCTGTGCTTAATACGCTCCAGACGTTGCTGCAGGCGATTGACTAGCGCCTCACCTTGGTCAGGAATGTGCAGTGTTGTAGCCAGTTCTCGAATGTTGGCGTACATCTGTTCGACGGTGGCCGGTACGCGCGGCAACGTCACGACGTTAACCTTTTGCGCCCGCAACTGATCCAACACGATTTGGGGACCTGCATCCTGCCAGGTGATAAAACTGTCCGGATGGAGCGACAAAATGCCCTCGCTGCTTAACTGCTTCCAGTAGCCGATATGCGGGAGTGCGGCAGTTTCGGGCGGATACGAGGTGGTTTCATCAACGCCAACCACCCGGTTGCCGACGCCCATGGCGTATACCAGTTCACTAAGCGAGCCGCCCGCCACCACCAGGCGGTCGGCGGACTGGGCACTGAAAACGCAGGCGAGGCTCAGTAAGCCAATCATGAGCTTTTTCATCGTCAGAAATTCCACGCAAAGCCAACGGCGGCATTGAAACCAGCATCTGGAATAGATTCATGTGCGGTTCTGTAACGCTTATCGGTCAGGTTGTTGAGCGCGAGGTTGACCTGATACTGGTCCTGCGGACCGAACTCGGTGTTGAATGCGAGGTTAAGTGTGGCCCAGCCTGGGTAATTGATTTCCGTGGTGCCGGTATTATCTTTAGCGCTGGACGCCGCGCGGATAAAGGCATCGGACGTCACGTTAGCGACATTCATCAACCAGGTATGTTTCAGGCCGACACGCCCGGTCAGCGTGGGTTCGCCGGTATCCCAGGTTTTTAGGGTATTGCCTTCGTACTGACGGCGAATGAGATTACCGCTCAGGTAAGGTGAAACCGCCCAGCCGTTGTATTCTGCGGTGAGTTCCATGCCCCAGGTTTTGGCCCGATCGATGTTTTCGTAGTAGTAATAGCCGCCCCGTGAAGAGGTGGTATTACCGCTGCAAACGGGTTGGCCTGAACAGGCCAGGCTGGCGATATAGTCTTTGGCTTCGGAGTAATAAATGGCGCCGTCAATCAGCCACATATTCCCTTTATACCGTGCACCCAGCTCATAGTTATTCGAGTGTTCCGCCTTCAGGTTTGGGTTGCCGTAGGTCACGCTTCCGCCTGCGGACGTCTGCATAAACAGCTGAGTCAGCGTGGGGAAAACATAGCCCTGGGCATATGCTGCCCGGAGTTCAAGATCTTTAAAACCGGAATAGCGTAGGCTGGTTGAGGTCACCAGTTCATCATCGTGTACTGAATTTCCCCCGGTGGAATGCCAGGTGCTGCCGCTGCTTTGCAGGGTTTGCGTATCGTTGCGATTGAGCTTCGAAGACAGCCAGTACTGGCGTGCGCCTACGGTCCAGGTCCAGTCATCGGCAAAGCGCCAGTCGTTTTGCGCGAACAATGAGGTGTTGCTTTGCTCCGCTTCGTTGTATGACAGGGTGCGGGTTTGCGTATCGAAGAAGCCGGTAGCTGCGGTCTGGCGCGTACTGCCGTCCGTGTCCTGTTTGATTTTGTCATGCTGATATTGAGTGCCAATCACCAGCTCGTTGTTCGCGGGAAGGGCGAAATTGCCCTGCAGCGTTACCCCCTGGGTATACTGTTTGTCGTTGGTATTGGTTTGATTGTTTATCGTCAGCGCTTTAATCGCCGGGCTGGGGATTACCTGAGTCGTTTTGACCCGGTTTTCAAATTTGCGCTCTATTGTCTGGGTGTATGCGTCAACATGGATTTTCTTCAGGTAATCCCCGCCAGCCGCGTAGTCGTAGAAAAGACCGATTTTCTCGCGTTCCAGCTTAGGTATTTTGACGCTAAAGTCGTCGAACTGGCCCTCTGGATCGTCAAACCAGGTTTGAGTAGACAGTTTGTAACGATCGAGGGAGAGTCCGATTTTATGGCGATCGAAATTGTAGCCAAGCCACACGCCCTGGCCGTTATTACGGAAATTGGTGTCGGGCAATCTCCCGTCAGGCGTATCGCGGTCCCCCTGGTCGGAATAGCTGCCATTGATGCGGTAGTAAAAGTTTCCGATGCTGCCCCAGGCTGCTGCTGATTCTTCCCATCCTGCCGTTGCCGAGTTATAAACGGCCTTAACGCTGCCGCCGAGAGGCTTATCGCCGCCTTTTTTCGTAATAAAGTTTACGACACCGCCAATCGCCTGCGAACCGTAAAGGACAGAGTAGGGGCCTTTTACTACTTCAATCCGTTCCAGCGCGGATTCGTCAATCAGCAAACCGGCCCCGTAGTTTTGCCCGGCGCGCTGGTAGCTGACAACCTGGCCGTCGATCAAAATCAGCACCCGCGAAGAGGCTTCGCCACGGATACGAATTTGTTTCCGGCCAGCGAGGGCGTTATCGGTGACTTCGACGCCGGGAATATCTTGTAAATCATCAGCAATAGAAACGCTGGTGGAGTTTTGCAGCGTCTGGCGATCGATAACCTGAATAGTTGCCGGGCTATCCCAGAGACTACTTTCAGAGCGGTTAGCCGTGACGATCACCGTATCATCGTCGGGCGTTGAAGCGTGTGTTGTAGAGATAGCTGCAGAAGCAGCGCCGGACATGCATAATGTCAGGGCTGAAAGAATAAATGGCCTTTGGTTAATCCGTGGCAACATAAGAGAACCTTTATTAAATGTAAATGATCATCATTATCATTCGCATTTGTATATAAAAATGTTTCCCTTTGTTCAACATGAAAGATGCATAACCAATATATCTTTTGATTTGAGTCAATTTTGTACGGTCAATAAATACTGAAATGTGATCTGTATCGGGTATAACAATGTGAATAGAAAGGATTTATTCATCTCTTTGTTGGCTTATAATGTGCAGATTTCTCGGGTAAATGATTACGGCAATCTGGGCTATAATGTGGCTCAGCACCAACAAGCACCGCGGGGGAAATGTGAATATTAGCGATGTTGCGAAAAAAACCGGTTTAACCAGCAAAGCCATTCGCTTTTATGAAGAGAAAGGACTGGTGACGCCGCCGCTGCGTAGTGACAATGGCTATCGCACTTACAACCAACAGCATCTGAATGAACTGACGTTGCTGCGTCAGGCGCGGCAGGTTGGATTTAATCTGGAAGAGTGCGGCGAGCTGGTAAACCTGTTTAACGATCCGGCGCGTCACAGCGCGGATGTGAAAAAGCGCACCCTGGAAAAGGTGGCGGATATTGAGCGGCATATCAGTGAGCTGCAGGCCATGCGCTTGCATTTACTGGCGCTGGCGGACAGTTGCCCGGGTGATGACAGCGCTGAATGTCCGATTATGGATAATCTCTCCGGCTGCTGCCATCACAAAGCGAAGGCTTAACGGCGAGAAGGATTAAGCATAAACACCACCGTACCGCGGTACCACGGAGATTTCTCAAGCTGCGCTTCAGCCAGTGGATCTCGGCTACCGTTTTGCACCAGTCCCAGCTTAAATGGAATGCGCAGGCGGCTCAGCGCGGGTAGATACGCCTGATAATTCGTCACCGTGCGACGCCCCTGATAGCTTTGCACCACCAGTTCATCGACCGCCAACGCGTTCAGCGTAGCGACGTCGCCCGTTTTTGCCCAATCCAGTAGTCCGGTTACCCCTAGCGCAAACTCGGCCGGGAGCTGTTGGCGCAGTTGCTGCAGAAAGCGGGCGTAGTCGGTCAGTTGATGGGTCGCTGCGTCAAAATCAACCTGCAGGCCGACGACGTTATTCCCGGCGGTCTGCCAGCGCTGCATCAACCGTATGATACGCGCCGGGATATCTTCCGGTACGTCGAGGGTTGTAAAGCGTACGGTCAGCCAGATTGAGGGAAAAGACAGACGACTGACCGGCAGTCCGAGGCGCTGGAACACCACGTTACCGGAACGAACCAGTACCTCGCCCTGGTGCAGATAAACCGTTTGCGCGTCTTTCAGCTCGTAACTGGCTTTCACCCCAGACCACAGCCAGAAGGCTGAATGTTCACGGGCGACGACGATATCCGCCGCCTGTGCCTGGCCGAGAAGCAGTGCGGTTACCAGTAATATTTGAGTTTTTGCGCCCACGGGCTTCCCGGATACTGCGTTTTCAGTTGGGTGAACCAGCCCTTACGCTGCAATTTGTCCACGTCTTCTCCGCCACATTCGTTAGCGCCTGATGGCGCATAGCACATGATGGCGCGATACAGCGCGAAGCTCTTATCTTCGACTTCCGCGGTGGGTGAGGTGATTACCTGCTGGTAGTAGCTCTGTCTGTCGAACTGGCCGAACGGTTTCTTGCGCGAGATAGCTGATTCAAGCACATCGTTGCCAGCGCTGTTTTTCCACAGATCAACATGTGTTTGCGTGGTGCGGAAGAATTCGCCAAGGCAGTTCAGCGCGTGAGCATCATCCGCTTTTTTGCTCAATACCGTTACCGTTTCATTGAGGCTGCGGCACGTATAACCCTCCTGCGCCGTGTCGCCATTCCAGTCGAATATGCTCAGGTTAACGTCAGCAAACGCTTCGCCAATGACCGGTGATGTAATCGCGCTGGCCAGTTTTCTGTCAGTAAGCCAGTCGCCAAAACGATTATCTGTAAGATCCCGCACCAGCAGCGTATGCAACGCAATGGTACGCTCTTCGTTATTCGGGCCATGAACGGCCTGCTGGCGCAGCAGTTCTGGCGTGGCCTGCGTTTTCAGCACCTGCGAACGAAAGCGCAGGTTGGTCACCGCGCTATTCGGTGCGAAAACTGCCGCCACATCGCCGCTATATACCAGCGTGGCGGCAAGCTTAGCCTGCACATATTGCTGCTGTTCGTTATCCTGGCTGAGTTTTAACAACTGCTGCCAAAAATCGCGCGCCTCGGCCCATTTCTTCTGGCCCATCAACGCTTCGCCGTACAGCACCTGTTCGCTGAAGGCGAGGGTATCGTGAGCGGCAAGTTTCTGCGCTGGCGTAACTGTCTGAATAATTGCCGCGTAGTTGCCCGTTGCCAGCCACAGATTCAGTTGCAGGTCGCGCCATAGCGGCAGTTTTTGGCTCTGTTCAAACACCGGTTTGCTGGCGTCGAGCTGTGCCTGCGTCAGCGTGGGTTTGCTGTTGTTATCCAGGCGCAGCGCGCGTAGCAGTTCGATATAGCTGACTCGCGGCGCGTCGGGGAAGGCCTCAACGACGGACTGGTCGTAGAACGCCATGCCATAGACATTATCGTATTCGATGACATTTTCGCGCAGTTGCCGTGCGTCAGCCGACTGCTTCAGCGTCTGTTCATACAACCCGGCCAGCTGCGGCCATGACTGTAAATACCAGTTGATGCGACGCAACATACCTCGTGAAGAGTCAGCGTAGAGTCCTTGGGGAAAACTCTGCAGATAGGCCTGCGCCAACTCTTGAGCCTGAGTGGCATCCTCGCGATTAATTTTCGCAATATCAAAATCGCCGTACTCGCCCACGCTGTTCTGACTGCTCTTGTTCAACGCCGTGCGCATCAGCATGTATTGCGCGGTCTCTGCTAACCACGGACGATCGCTTGTAGCAAGTTGAGTGAAATCCCGTTCGGCACTGGCATAATCACCGGCATAGAAACTGGCGGCTGCTGCCAGATAGCTTTTATAGGGCAGAGCTTGAGAATCTGCCGGGAAGGTGGCAAGAGAAGACTCAATTTGCTCGCGGGTTGCCCCAGAAAGCAGTCCCGTACGCGCCTGGGCTAAAGCCTGACGCTGTTCCGCTGTTAATGTGGAATCGGCCAACAGCGCGGCAAAAAAGGCGCTAACGCTCCCGGCGTTATTCGAAACATGACGGTTCTCTAGCTCAGCGTCGTTGATATTTATTTCGTCGGCGCTAATGTTCAGCTCGGCCATCTGTCGGGAGAGAGGGCTGTCCGCGGCGGATACCTGAGCTGCCGCTGTATGCGGGGCAGCCTCATCCCATTGCGGGTGATAGGCAAAATAGAAATCGCGGGAGCGGGTGATATCTGCGGGCATCGACTGTACGGGCAGAACAAATGATTTTTCCTGGCTCAGCAGCCGCAGCAGGTTGTCGCGGCTGTCGTTTTCAGGGTTAAAGGTCGGCGTTCCCTTCAGCAGGCAGCTGTCGTCGCTCCATTTGCAGTCTTCCATATCGAACGAAGCGAATGCCTGCGGGGCGGCGGTCAGCAATGTGCAAAGGGCAAAGGCAAGGGGTGTCTTCCTGACCATAGTCTTATTTCCTGTCTTTTTAGTGTGATACCGCTTTTATAATCAGGGTGATTCCCTCAACGGCAATGACTTCAACCTGCGTTCCGGCGCTCAAATCGTCACGGGCGCTAACGGGCCAGGAACTGTCGCCGACGCGCATATGTCCGCGACCATTGACCAGGTTAGTTTCCAGAGTAAATCGACGGCCAACTAACTGTTGTCCACGTTGGTTAAGATGGCTGTCGGCTGGCTGCTGCTCCTGAACGCGCCTTGCCAGCCACTTCCACCACAGCCAGGCCGCCAGCAGGGTGAGGGCGGCGAACATCGCCCCCTGCCACGCCCAGTCTAGCGGAACGAGCCAGACGACCAGACCGGTAATCACCGCTGCCACGCCGCTCCACAGCAGATAACCGTTGCCGCCCAGCATCTCGGCGGCCAGTAACAGACCACCGAGGCTGAGCCAGAAAATATGCGGGTGCACCAGAATCATCGCTATCATGATTTTTTCCGCTCGCTGGCGCTGTCCTTAACCAGTTCGGCGATCCCGGCAATGGAGCCCATCAGGCTGCTGGCATCCAGCGGCATCATCACCACTTTGCTGTTATTCGACGAGCCGATATGCTGCAGCGCTTCGGTGTATTTCTGTGCCACGAAGTAGTTCACGGCCTGAATATCCCCGGCGGCAATGGCCTCAGAAACCATCTGTGTTGCGCGGGCTTCTGCTTCTGCGGAACGTTCACGCGCTTCAGCCTGTAAAAATGCAGACTGACGTTCACCTTCCGCGATGAGGATTTTCGACTGCTTCTCACCTTCGGCCTTGACGATTTCCGCCTGGCGGATCCCTTCGGCTTCCAGAATGTAGGCGCGCTTGGTACGTTCGGCTTTCATCTGCGCGTTCATGGCGTCAATCAGTTCCGCCGGTGGACGCACGTCGCGGATCTCAATACGGGTGATTTTTATGCCCCAGGGATTGGTGGCCTCATCAACGATATGCAGCAGGCGCGTGTTGATGTTGTCGCGCTGGGAGAGCATTTCATCGAGCTCCATCGAGCCGAGAACAGTACGAATGTTGGTCATGGTCAGGTTGATGATCGCCAGTTCCAGGTTGCTGACTTCATACGCGGCTTTCGGCGCGTCGATCACCTGAATAAAGCACACAGCATCAATCGAGACGTTGGCGTTATCTTTGGAGATGACTTCCTGAGAGGGGATATCAAGCACCTGTTCCATCATATTGATCTTACGACCAATGCGGTCCATGAACGGTACAACAAGGCTTAAACCCGGTTGCAGGGTTTTGGTGTAACGGCCAAAACGCTCTACCGTCCACTGATATCCCTGCGGGACGATTTTGACGCCTGCGCCGACGATCACCAGCGCGACAAAAATAAGAATAGGAATAAAAATGAGCATTGATGAAACCTCCTGTTGTGCTGTCCTTTACTGCCTCATTAGTCAAATTATACCCGATTTATCAAGGTGAGCTCCCCTATAATAAATTACAGGGATATACCCGTCATACTTCAAGTTGCATGTGCGTTAGCTGCGTTTGCTCACCCCAGTCACATAGTTAGCTATCCTCCCGGAGGTTCACTCACTTGCTGCCTTCATGCAACTCGAATTATTTTGGGTATACACTGTCTGCACGAAAGATGTAAAAAGGGATTGGTAATGGAAGAAAGCAGCATTCTGCTTCAGTTAAAAAATGTCGCGTGGCAGGCAGGGGCGACGCAGGTTCTTAATAACATCTGTTTTGATCTCCGCGCCGGAGAATTTAAGCTGATTACCGGCCAGTCCGGCTGCGGTAAAAGCACGTTACTCAAGATTGTGGCGTCGTTAATTAGCCCGAGTTCTGGTGAAATCCTTTTTGAGGGTAAGGAGATATCAACGCTTAAGCCTGAAGCTTATCGCCAGCAGGTCTCTTATTGCGCGCAAACGCCCGCTTTGTTTGGTGACACCGTTTACGACAATCTCATTTTCCCCTGGCAAATTCGCGACAAACGTCCGGATCCGGATGTGTTTCTGGCCGATCTGGCCCGATTTGAGTTACCCGAGACGATCCTCAAAAAAAACATCAATGAGCTGTCCGGCGGCGAAAAGCAGCGCGTCTCGTTAATTCGTAATTTGCAGTTTCTGCCGAAAATTCTGCTGCTTGATGAAATCACCAGCGCGCTGGATGAATCCAACAAGCGTAATGTGAACGAATTAATTCACCACTATGTTCGCGATAAGAATATTGCTGTGCTGTGGGTGACGCATGACAAAGATGAAATTGATCATGCGGATAACGTCATAACCCTTCAACCGCACGCCGGTGAAATGCAGGAAGTAAGTAATGAACGAGCATAATATTACCAATGAATCCCTGGCGTTAGCGATGATGCTGGTGGTGGTCGCGATACTGATCAGCAACAAAGAAAAGCTGGCGCTGGAAAAAGATATTCTCTGGAGCGTTTGCCGGGCAGTGGTTCAGCTTATTATCGTGGGCTACGTGCTGAAATATATTTTTGGCGTCAACCATAGCATTCTGACTTTATTGATGGTGCTGTTTATCTGCTTTAACGCGGCCTATAACGCGCAAAAACGCAGTAAATATATTGATAAAGCTTTTCTCTCGTCGTTTATTGCCATTACGGCGGGGGCGGGGCTAACGCTTTCGGTGTTGGTTCTGTCAGGCTCTATCGAGTTCACGCCGATGCAGGTCATCCCGATCTCCGGCATGATTGCAGGCAATGCGATGGTGGCGGTGGGGCTGTGTTACAACAATTTGGGGCAGCGGTTTAACAGCGAGCAGCAGCAAATTCAGGAAAAACTCAGCCTCGGCGCAACGCCGAAGGTGGCTTCTGCACCGCTTATTCGCGACAGCATTCGCGCCTCGTTGATCCCGACGATTGATTCAGCGAAGACCGTGGGGCTGGTGAGTTTACCGGGGATGATGTCGGGATTGATCTTTGCAGGTATTGACCCGGTAAAAGCGATTAAGTATCAGATTATGGTGACGTTTATGCTGCTATCAACCGCCAGCCTGTCGACCATTATTGCCTGCTATTTAACCTATCGGAAGTTCTATAATTCGCGCCACCAACTGGTGGTGACGCCATTAAAGAAACCGTGATGTGATGCCGTATGGCGGCTATCGCCATATCCGGCCGACGGGAATGAGGTGTTGGTTGTGTTTGTAGGCCCGATAAGCGTAGCGCCATCGGGCATGATGAACCAATTAGTACAACAGCGCGTACAGCTGGCGGCGATACTTCGAGGCCAGCGCATCGCCCGTGCCCAGTGCGGCAAGGATCTCCTGGAAGGTCTTACGTGCCTGACCATCAGCAGCCGTAAGATCTTTCTTCAGGTGACTAAACAGCAATTCCAGCGACTCTTCGTTGCGTCCGACCTGGTGTAACTGAATGGCCAACTGCGTTGCCAGCGCCGCATCCTGTGGATTGCTGGCGACCTGCTGCTGCAACTGTTGGATTTCCGGCGTATCCGCCGCCTGCTTCAGCAGTTCAATCTGTGCGACCAGCCCCTGATAACGGGTATCCTGATCCTGCAATGGAATTGTTTTCAGCACAGCTTCGGCATCGTCAGAACGATTGAGGGCGATTTGCGTTTCCGCCAGCAGCAGGCCGATTTCGCTGCTCTGGTTGGAGATCTGCCAGGCTTCTTTCAGCAGCGGCAGCGCATCCACGTGATTACCGGCTTCGATGAATTCGATAGCCTGGCGTGCTTTCAGCTCTTCTTCGCTCGGCAGCACTTTCTCCAGCAGCGCGCGAATAACCTCTTCCGGTTGCGGGCCCTGGAATCCATCTACCGGCTGACCGTTCTGGAACAGATAAACCGTAGGGATCGCGCGCAGACCAAACTGGGAGGCGATCATCTGTTCGGCGTCGCAGTCCAGCTTAGCGAGAATAAACTGACCGTTATACTGGGCGGCAAGGCTCTCCAGTACCGGCGTTAATTGCAGACAGTGCTGGCTGCGCTCAGACCAAAAATAGAACAGGACCGGCGTGGTCATCGACTGTTCAAGGGTCTGCTGTAGGTTCGATTCGTTAATGTTAACAATATTCTGTGTGGACATGGAGTTACTCTCTTTTGTCGATTTCTTGTTACATGGGGGCTGACGCGCGAGCTTCAACTCAACCCTGTAAAATTTTGTCCATTATGCGGCCTGGCAACAGGCGTTTAAGCAGCATCACTGCCCAGGTCACCAGCGTAACCGGATAACGTAGCTTTGGTTTATCGCTCTCAAACGCATGACGCACTTTAGCGACAACCGCTTCTGGTCCCAGCGTAAAACGCGCGGCAATGCCGGGATTTTCAACGGGAGCATCGCTCTGGGTCTGGTTGACGTTTTCGGTAAAGCGGGTACGGATGGGGCCGGGTTCAATCAGGCTGACCTTAATCCCGCTGTGGCGCAGTTCCATACGCAGTGCGTCGGACCAGGCTTCCAGTGCATATTTGCTGGCGGCATAGGCGCCGCGTCCCGGCGTTGAGATCAATCCCATCACCGATGAGGTCATCACAATGCGCCCTTCGCCGTGGGGTAACATGGCAGGTAACAGGCGCATGGTAAGCTGATGTGCGCCAAAGAAGTTGGCGGAAAACTGCTGTTCCATCTGTTCGCGGCTGATGGTGGGCAGGGGACCATAGACGCCGTATCCGGCGTTGTTAAAGATCCCATATAAACGATTATCGGTCAGGGCGATCACTTCGTCGGCGGCGCGATCCACGCTCTCGGGTGAATCCAGATCCAGCAATACGCCGGTGAATCCCATACTGTTCATACGCGCGACATCGTCAGGTTTGCGGCAGCCTGCCAGAATTTGAAAACCCTGGCGCTTTAGCTCAAGCGCGCTTTCCAGACCGATTCCGCTGGAACATCCTGTTATTAAGACCGATTTTTGCATAACTTTACCTGTCAGGATCTCCGTTGAATTACGAGTCGTGATTTACTATATCCGTCATACTTCAAGTTGTCTGCGCGTTGGCTACGCTCGCTCACCCCAGTCACATAGTTATCTATGCTCCTGGGAACTCTCTCACTTGCCGCCTTCATACAACTCGAATTATTTAGGATAGAAAAGGGGTGAGATGTTGCGCCATCCAGTCGGCGATAAAGGGCTGGGCGTCACGGTTAGGATGAATACCATCATCCTGCATCCACTGGGGTTTCAGATAAACCTCTTCCATAAAAAAAGGCAGCAGAGGAATATCAAACTCTTTGGCGAGCTTTGGATAAATCGCGCTAAAGGTTTCATTATAACGGCGACCGTAGTTTGCCGGCAGACGAATTTGCATCAGCAGTGGTTCGGCATTTGCCGCTTTCACGTCCTGCAGAATCGTGCGCAGGGTTTGTTCGGTTTGCGCAGGTGCGAAGCCGCGCAGGCCGTCGTTGCCGCCAAGTTCGACCAGTACCCAACGCGGCTGGTGCTGCTTGAGTAATGCTGGCAGACGGGCCAGACCTTGCTGCGAGGTGTCGCCGCTAATGCTGGCATTCACCACCGGCGTTTTGGTTTGCCATTTATCATTAAGTAGCGCAGGCCACGCGGCGCTGGCGGACATTCGGTATCCGGCGCTCAGGCTGTCACCCAGAATTAATAACGTGTCCGCTGCGGCGGCGCGGAAAGTTAACAGGACCAGGAACAGGAAAGGCCAATGCCAGCGGAAAACATTGTTGAAGTTCATCATCTTAAGAAATCCGTCGGTCAGGGTGATCATGAGCTATCCATCCTTACCGGAGTTGAACTGGTTGTCAAACGCGCCGAGACCATTGCGTTGATTGGCGAGTCGGGATCGGGGAAATCCACGCTGCTGGCGATTCTCGCCGGGCTTGACGATGGCACCAGCGGTGAAGTCAGCCTGGTGGGGCAGGCGCTGCACACCGTGGACGAAGAAGCCCGGGCGCAGCTGCGGGCGCGGCACGTGGGTTTTGTCTTCCAGTCATTCATGTTAATTCCGACCCTCAACGCGCTGGAAAACGTCGAACTGCCCGCGCTGTTGCGCGGCGAAAATAGCGGAAAAAGTCGTGACGGGGCAAAAACGCTGTTGGAACAACTGGGACTGGGAAAACGTCTTGATCATCTTCCGGCCCAGCTTTCCGGCGGGGAGCAGCAGCGCGTGGCGCTGGCGCGAGCGTTTAACGGTCGCCCTGACGTGCTGTTTGCCGATGAACCAACGGGCAACCTCGATCGCCAGACCGGAGACAAAATAGCCGACCTGTTGTTTTCTCTGAACCGGGAACACGGCACCACCCTGATTCTGGTGACGCATGACCCGCAGTTGGCGGCGCGTTGCGACAGGCGCTTACGTCTGGTGAATGGACAGTTGCAGGAGGAGGCATGATTGCACGCTGGTTCTGGCGCGAATGGCGCTCGCCTTCACTACTGATTGTCTGGCTGGCGCTGAGCCTGGCGGTAGCCTGTGTGCTGGCGCTGGGCAATATCAGCGATCGTATGGAAAAAGGGCTGAGCCAGCAAAGCCGTGAGTTTATGGCGGGCGATCGGTCGCTACAAAGTTCGCGTACCGTGCCGAAAGCGTGGATTGACGAGGCGCGACAGCGTGGCCTGAAGGTGGGCGAACAGCTCACCTTTGCCACCATGACTTTTGCCCGGGATACGCCGCAGCTGGCGAACGTCAAAGCGGTAGATGATGTGTATCCGATGTACGGCACACTGCAAACCAACCCGCCGGGACTGAAACCGCAGCCGGGCTCGGTACTGCTGGCCCAACGTCTGATGGCGCTACTCAACTTAAAAGTCGGTGATTCCATCGACGTTGGCGATGCCACGCTGCGTATTGCCGGGGAGGTGGTGCAGGAGCCGGACTCTGGTTTTAATCCGTTCCAGATAGCACCGCGTCTGATGATGAACATGGCGGATGTCGAAAAAACGGCGGCGGTCCAGCCGGGAAGCCGCGTGACCTGGCGCTATAAATTTGGCGGGACGCCATCGCAACTGGAAGCCTATGAAAAGTGGCTGCTGCCACAGTTAAAGCCTGAACAGCGCTGGTATGGGCTGGAGCAGGATGAAGGGGCGCTGGGGAAATCACTTGAGCGTTCGCAACAGTTCTTGCTGCTGTCGGCGCTGTTAACGCTGTTGCTGGCGGTCGCCGCGGTTGCCGTGGCGATGAGCCATTATTGCCGCAGCCGTTACGATCTGGTGGCTATTCTGAAAACGCTCGGTGCGGGCAGAGCGCAACTGCGCAGGCTGATTGTTGGTCAATGGCTGATGGTGCTGGCGCTGGCTGGCGTAACCGGCGGACTGTTCGGACTGTTATTCGAGCGCGTGCTGGTGCTGCTGCTCAAGCCGGTTCTGCCTGGAGAACTACCGCCTGCCAGCCCCTGGCCGTGGTTATGGGCACTAGGCACCATGACGGTGATTTCGCTATTGGTGGGGTTACGCCCTTACCGCCTGCTGCTGGCAACGCAGCCGCTGCGGGTGCTGCGCCGTGACGTGGTGGCAAACGTCTGGCCCCTGAAGTTTTATTTGCCAGTGGTCGTGATAGTCGTGATTGCACTGCTTGCTGGACTGATGGGCGGAAGTCCACTGCTGTGGGCGGTACTGGCTGGTGCGGTGGTACTGGCGCTGTTGTGCGGGGTGCTCGGCTGGATGCTGCTCAACGTGCTGCGTGGTCTGACGCTCTCCTCACTGCCGCTGCGTTTGGCGGTCAGTCGACTGTTACGCCAGCCGTGGTCAACGCTCAGCCAGCTATCGGCATTTTCGCTTTCCTTTATGCTGCTGGCGTTGTTACTGGTGCTGCGCGGCGATCTGCTCGACCGCTGGCAGCAGCAAATGCCGCCGGAAAGTCCGAACTATTATCTGATCAACATTGCCACCGAGCAGGTGGTTCCGCTGAAGGCTTTCCTGTCCGAGCATCAGGTGATCCCGGAATCGTTCTATCCGATTGTGCGGGCGCGTCTGACGGCTATCAATGAGAAGCCGACCGAAGGCAATCAGGATGAGGCGCTGAACCGCGAGCTTAACCTGACCTGGCAGGATACCCGACCGGATCATAACCCGATAACCGCCGGAAGTTGGCCGCCAAAAGCGGGCGAAGTGTCGATGGAAGAGGGGTTAGCGAAACGGCTGAACGTCAAACTCGGCGATCGGGTGACTTTTATGGGCGACACCCAGGATTTCAGCGCCACGGTCAGCAGTCTGCGCAAAGTGGACTGGGAAAGCCTGCGGCCCAACTTCTTCTTTATCTTCCCCTCCGGCGCGCTGGATGCTCAGCCGCAAAGCTGGTTAACCAGCTTTCGCTGGGAGAACGGCAACGGCATGCTAACGCAGCTTAACCGCGAATTCCCGACCATCAGCCTGCTGGATATTGGCGCCATCCTCAAACAGGTGAGCCAGGTGTTGGATCAGGTGAGCCGCGCACTGGAGGTGATGGTGGTACTGGTCACAGCCTGTGGCATGCTGCTGCTATTGGCGCAGGTCCAGGTCGGTATGCGTCAGCGTCATCAGGAGTTGGTGGTCTGGCGCACGCTGGGAGCAGGTAAGAAGCTGCTGCGTACCACGCTGTGGTGCGAGTTCGCCATGCTCGGGATGGTTGCCGGACTGGTGGCGGCCATCGGTGCGGAAACAGCGTTGGCGGTACTGCAAACCAAAGTGTTTGATTTCCCGTGGGAGCCAGACTGGCGACTGTGGGTAGTATTACCATTTAGTGGAGCATTGCTGCTCTCTTTATGCGGCGGATGGCTCGGTTCACGTCTGCTAAAAGGTAAAGCGCTGTTCCGTCAGTTCAGTAGTTAATTCATATTCGTGATGATTACGCACCGGTTTTAAAATCGGTGCGTCTTTTTTTCTATGTAGCACAAATTGATAACTCCTTGATATTTAACAGCACAGAACAATAAAAACCCAACAACACGAGAGTATTAATAAACGTTAATATTTGTGTGCTGAATAATTGGCAGGCTATCTATCAAGGTATAAATAATGACTATAAAAAAAACAGCGCTGGCGGTATCGATCGGCGCAGCAGTGGCATTAACGACTTTCGCTTCACAGGCGGAAATCACGGTCCTGAAACAAGATCCGCAGGCGGGTAACCCGCTGAGCCGTCTTAACTTCACCGTCGGCGGAAGTATTCGTCCGCAGTTCCAGAATATGGCCGGTGACGATGGTAAGAATGGCTACAAACGTAATGGCTTCGATGGCGGTACACGTTTCCGCTTCGCCGCTGACTACTATCTGTTTGATGATATCAGTTGGGTGAGCTACTACGAGCTGGGCGTTAACTTCCCGGCGATGTTCAACTGGGATAACCACTACGCTGACGGTGCCAACGATACCACGCGTCGTATGTTGTACACCGGTCTGAAGAGTGCAACCTGGGGTACGCTGACCTTCGGTCAACAAAACAGCATTTACTATGATGTAGTCGGTGCGAAAACGGATATCTGGGACTATGACATGATCGGTCAGGCGCCAGGTAACGGTATTAATGGCGACTATGATGGTTCCTATCGTACGCGTAAATCACTGAAGTATAAGAATACCGTTGGTGATGTGGATCTCTACGCCTCTTATCTGTTCAGTGATGATTACAACCCGAACAACGGTCTGCGCTACAAGCGTAAAGGCGGCGGCTCACTGGGTGTGGATTATCACATTACCGATGACCTGACCTGGGGTACGGCGTGGAACTACACTCGTGCGGAAATGCGTGGCAACACCAGCAAAACCTACGATCAAAACATCGTCGGTACCGCGCTGAGCTGGAAACCGGACAACTGGACCTTCTCGATGGGCGGCGGTTGGTATCAAAACTTCATGACCACCAAAAAAGTCTCTGTTAACGACTACTTTGCCGGTGACGCCTGGGGTCTGGAATACTTCGCCGGTTACACCTTCCCGGTGGGTCAATATGCGCTGAAATCCGTTCAGCCGTACTTTATGGGCGACCGTATTGAGTACGTGAATGGCCGTAACTACCTGCGTACCGACAACGGCGTGGGGATCAGCTTCCAGCTGGATTACGGTTTCCGTGTTGACTACGAACACGTATTTACCTCCAGCACCGACAATCTGGGTGACATGAACCTGGTTCGTCTGCGTTACGACTTCTAATCGAACGCTTGCCGCCCGATACGCTTGCGCTTATCGGGCCTAAGAAAGCTGTTGTAGGCCGGATAAGGCACTTGTGCCGACATCCGGCTTTTTCATACCTTCTTTCATTTAAAAACATACTCTGCAACATCATGAAATAATTTCAAGGACAGCAGGTTGTGATCTGTGTCATGTTAACAATCAGCCTGTTAACGGGCCAACAAGAACAACGTCGCAAGAACGGCGTGAGACATGACACCACAACGTTAAAATGGAGAGAATATGGGATTGCGTCAGAGTTTACGCGTCGCGACCGGGGCGCTGTTACTGGCCTGTGGATTACAGTTTGCTCATGCGAACAGTGACCCGCACACAATTGTGTTTGGCGTCGCGCCTGGGCCGTACGGCGATATGGTGAAACAGGCCATTGCCCCCACGCTGAAAGAGAAAGGCTATAACGTAGTGGTCCGCGAATTCAGCGATTACGTGCAGCCAAACATGGCGCTCTCCAACGGTAGCATTGATGCTAACCTGTTCCAGCATTCGCTCTATTTTGACAAATTCACTGCCGATAAAGGCCTGAAGCTGAGCAAGCTGATTGTGGTCCCGACAGCCGGGATGGGTTTTTACTCACATAAAATCAAAAGCCTGGATGAGTTGAAAAAAGGGGATGTGATCACGCTCTCCAACGATCCCACCAACCTGGCTCGCGGTCTGCGTTTCCTGCAGTCTATTGGCCTTATCACCATCAAAGACAATATTGATCCAACTAAAGCCTCCGAGCGCGATATCGCCAGCAATCCCAAAGGGCTGGTGTTTAAACCGCTGGAAGCGGCACAGCTGCCGCGTACGCTGGACGGTGTGACCGGTGCGCTGGTCAACGGTAACTTTGCCGTGGCGGCAAAAATGGATCTCGCCAGCGCCATCAAGCAGGAACACCTGGACGAAAATCTGAAAAATATCATCGCGGTACGCAGTGAAGATGCGGATAAACCGTTCGCAAAAGATATTGTTGAGGCGGTGAAATCTCCGGCGTATCGCGCGGTGATCGACGATCCGCAAAATATCTACAGCGCCTTCCAGAAACCGGAATGGATGTCGACAGCCCAATAATCGCTGCGCACAAGGGTTAACAGGGGCAGCGACGACTGCCCTTTTCGCATTTCTGAGGTGGCTATGATTGAGATTGAGAAAGTTTGCGTGGATTTTAGCGCAGGCCGTGGACCATCAACCCGGGCGGTTGATGACGTTAGCTTGCGCATTGGCGCAGGTGAGATATTTGGCATTGTCGGGACCAGCGGCGCGGGGAAAAGTACGCTGCTGCGCACCCTGAACGCCTTAACGCGTCCGAGCCAGGGAAGCGTGAAGGTGAACGGCGTAGAAATTTCCGCGCTGGAAGGGGGGCATCTACGTAAAGCCCGTCAGCGTATCGGTATGATTTTTCAACATTTTAACCTGATGCATACCCGTACCGTGGCGCAAAACGTCGCCTTTAGTCTGAAGGCTGCCGGATGGGAGCGCAGTAAAATTGGTCCGCGCGTGAGCGAAATCCTGGCGCTGGTGGGGCTGTCCGACAAGGCGAACCGCTTTCCGGTTCAGCTCAGCGGTGGGCAAAAGCAGCGTGTGGGTATTGCCCGCGCGATTGCCAATCACCCGGATGTGCTGCTGTGTGATGAACCTACCTCGGCGCTGGACCTCGAAACCTCAGCCACGATTCTGGCGTTGCTTAAGCAGATCAACCAACAGTTGGGGATCACGATCGTGCTGATCACTCACGAGATGAACGTGATCAAATCGATTTGCGATCGCGTGGCGGTGATGTCCGGTGGCAAGGTGGTGGAGTCTGGTGAGGTGTTTGACGTTTTTGCTCATCCGCAGCACGCGTTTACGCAGCAGCTGGTGTCGCATACCCTCAATTTGACGCTGCCCGAGCGTCTGCGCCAGCATCTGCCCGGCCAGTTGCTAAAAATTCTGTTTATCGGCGATTCGGCGGAACAGCCGGTGTTGTCAGACGTCGCGGTTAAATTTGGCGTGGCGGTGAACATTCTGCACGGCAAAATTGAATATATTGGCGAACGTGCGCTGGGGATTCTGGTCGTGCAGCTGACCGCGCCGCATAACCCTTCAGCGGTGGAAGTCGCCGTGGAACATATTCGTCAACGTACTGCACAGGTGGAGGTGATTCGTGGATGATTTATTGCCGGATTTGACGCTGGCGTTTAATGAAACTTTCCAGATGCTGAGCATCTCTACGGTGCTGGCAATTATTGGTGGTCTGCCGCTCGGTTTTCTGATTTTCGTCACCGACCGGCATTTATTCTGGCAAAACCGTTTTGTGTATCTGCTCAGCTCCGTGCTGGTGAATATTATTCGTTCGGTACCGTTTGTGATCCTGCTGGTTCTGCTGCTGCCGCTAACCCAGTTTTTGCTCGGGAATACCATTGGCCCTATTGCGGCGTCGGTCCCGCTCTCGGTGGCGGCAATCGCCTTCTATGCCCGTCTGGTTGATAGCGCGTTACGTGAAGTCGATAAAGGGATTATTGAAGCGGCGGAAGCGTTTGGTGCCAGCCCGATGCGCATCATCTGCACCGTTCTGTTACCTGAAGCGAGCGCGGGTCTGCTGCGTGGGTTGACGATAACGCTGGTGAGTCTGATCGGATACTCCGCGATGGCCGGGATCGTTGGCGGCGGTGGAGTCGGCGACCTGGCGATTCGCTTTGGTTATTACCGCTACGAAACCCAGGTCATGATCGTCACCGTGGTGGCGCTGATTATTTTGGTGCAGGTCGTTCAGGTGCTGGGTGACTGGCTGGCAAAACGCGCAGATAAGCGCGACAGACACTGATCACTGTGCGTTAAGCCACTCGGCAACGTCCTGCCATGTGCCGCGAAAGACGATTTTCGCGGCTTTCTTTTCCAGCTGATAGCGATACATCGGGTCGTAATACTCATTGAGCAACGGTACCAGCCAGCCCATATGGGCGTCGGTGCTGCCCGTTGCCTGCTGTTCGCGCAGAGCCTCGTCGAGCAGGGTGGTCAGTTCGGCAAAACGTTGTAAACCCAGACGACGGCGTATAGCAAACAGGCCGTGGTGCAGATACTCGCTGTACTCCTGCCAGCCCTGGCTCTCGCCATAAGCGTGGGTAAAATCGTGGTGCATCTTCACGAAATACTCTTCGCGTAGTCGCTCCAGACGACGCTCAAAAGGATCGTCCACCACCGCAATTGATGCCTGGGTCATGCGCTCGCGCAGGCATTCTGGCAGATGATTAGCCCCGATCATGCGGCCTTCATCTTCCAGTACCCACAGACGTAAATCCTGACGGCTATCGGTTTTGAGCATTTCAACCGCCAGCAGGTTTTCAAAACTCGCCTGACTCAATTGAGGTTCAACGGTGCGCCCAAACGAGGAGCCGCGATGGTGCGCCAGACCTTCGAGATCCACACCGTTTGGCTGCTGTTGCACCAGTTGCGTTTTACCGTTCCCGGTACAGCCGCCAATTAAGACGATCGGCTTTTGCACTAATTCTTCAGTCAGCTGTATCACTGCCTGGCGCAGGGCTTTGTAACCGCCTTTAATCAGCGGATAGTCAATACCGGACTCATGCAGCCACTGCTGCACAATATGCGAACGCTGACCGCCACGCGCGCAGCATAAATAGCCTGCAGGATTTTGACGGCAGGCATCCTGCCAGGCATGCATGCGCTGTTGGCGGGTCTCCCCCGAGACCAGTTGATGGCCGAGCGCGAGGGCGGCTTCGGGCCCCTGACGTTTATAACAGGTCCCGACGGCGGCACGTTCGTCATCGTTCATTAAGGGAAGATTGATTGCGCCCGGCATTGCGCCTTGCTGAAATTCGACGGGGGCGCGTACATCGATTAAAGGCGTACCGGCGAGCAAAATTGCGCGGTAGTCCGTTCCATCGTTCATGTTTGATCCTGAAAATACAAAACAGCAATGGAGGGGATTTTACGCGCCAGAGGAGGGGCCGGGGAAGGATAAAATCAACTCCCCGGCATTATTGGCTTATTTCAGCTTTGACTGCGCCCAGATAATACCGCTGGCATATTCCGGCGGCAGCAGGGGGATAAGCGCTTCCAGCGTTGCGCTAAGGCGCGCGGTATCGCTGTCGCTCAGGTTCAGGTGACCCACCTTACGCCCTTCACGCACCTCTTTGTCATACCAGTGCAGATGCACCAGCGGCAGCTTCAGCCAGTCGTAGTTCAGGTCGCTACCAATCAGGTTTACCATCACCGAAGGGTGGTTCACCACCGGTGTCGGTAATGGCAGGTTGGTAATGGCACGTAGATGCAACTCAAACTGGCTGATGCTGGCGCCGTTTTGCGTCCAGTGGCCACTGTTGTGCACGCGCGGAGCCAGTTCGTTAATCAGCAGACCTTCCGGGGTGATGAAACACTCCATCGCCATCACGCCGACATAGCCCAGCTCCTGCATGATGGCAGAGAGCATTGCTTCAGCCTGTTCCTGCTGTCTGGCATTAGCCTGCGGGAATACCACGCTGGTGCGCAGAATGCCGTCCTGATGGAGGTTATGGGTCAGCGGATAGAAAACGGTGCTGCCGTCGTGCGCACGAGCGCCAACCAGTGAGACTTCTCCGGAGAAGTTGATTCCCCGCTCGACGATGCACTCGCCGTAGCAGTCGTCCGGCAGTTGCTCAGTTTCATTTGCGCGCAAGCGCCACTGTCCACGTCCGTCGTAGCCGCCGACGCGACGTTTCACAATCGCCAGCTCGCCAAGTTTGTCGAATATCGCAGACCATTCGCTTTTATCTGCCAGCAGTTGCCATGGCGCGGTCGCCAGACCGAGCTTGTCAAAAAGCTGCTTTTGCGTCAGACGGTCGGCAATAATCGGGAAGACGTCGCGGTTAACAAACGCCGGGTGGCGTGCCAGTTCGCGGGTGAGTGCCGTTTCCGGCCAGCGCTCAATCTCAGCGGTGATCACGCTTTGCTGAAAAGGGACCGCAGCCGGTTCAGCGTCCAGCCCGACGGGCCAGACCGCTATGCCCAGTGGCTCACCGGCCTGGCGCAGCATGCGCCCTAGCTGTCCGTTGCCAAGTACGCAGACCTGCTTCATGCGACACCTCGCGGGTCCGGGTTCTCCAGCACCTCGTCGGTTTGCGCTTTACGCCACTCAGCCAGACGCTGATGCAATTCTTTGTCGTGTGTTGCCAGAATTTGTGCTGCCAGCAGGGCCGCATTTGCCGCCCCCGCTTTGCCGATCGCCAGCGTGCCGACCGGAATACCGCGCGGCATTTGAACGATAGAGTAGAGGCTATCTACGCCGCTCAGCGCTGCGCTTTGCACCGGAACGCCCAAAACTGGCACCAGCGTTTTCGCCGCAATCATGCCAGGCAAATGCGCTGCGCCACCGGCCCCGGCAATAATCACCTGATAACCGTTCTCTTCAGCGCTTTCGGCGAAGCTAAACAGTTTGTCTGGGGTGCGGTGGGCGGAGACGACTTCAACATGATGCGGAACGTCCAGGATTTCGAAGATTTCGGCGGCGAACTGCATGGTAGCCCAGTCGCTTTTGGACCCCATCACGATGGCGACACGCGCCGGATTATTGCGGGAAGACATGCGTCTGAAAACTCCTGTGGTGCACTACACTCGACTTTTGAGGCCACAGAGAATAGCATAATTCACCGCCAAGGAAAACGATTGCGCGCTTTGTACTTCACTCTTCAAGCTGCCTCTTTGTTGGCTGCATCTGCTCACCCCAGTCACTTACTTTTGTAAGCTCCAGGGGACTCACAGATTTGCCGCTTTGATGCAACTCGAATAGTTTTGTGTAAAGAGGAACTGGGTATCTGCAGAATTAAAACGGAAAGGCGATCAGTTCAACGTCGTCAGGGGTGACTTTGATCATCGAACCTTCGGTGTGCCATGCGCCTAATACCACGCGGAAAGCGGGTTGCTCATTGGCCGTAAGTTTGTGGACGGCAGGGCGGTGGGTATGGCCGTGAATTAACCACTGAACCTGATGTTTTTCCATCTCGCTAATCACGGCCTGCTGATTCACATCCATGATTTCCAGCGATTTGGTGGTGTTGGCTGCTTTGCTGTTGGCACGCATTTTCGCAGCGATTCGCTGGCGAACGAACAGCGGCAGAGCGAGGAACAGCTTCTGTAACCAGGGTTGATGCACTTTGGCGCGAAATGCCTGATAGCCTGCGTCGTCGGTGCATAAGGTGTCGCCATGCATGATCAGCACCTTGCGGCCATACAGGTCGAGCACTTTTTCTTCGGGAAGCAAGGTCATGCCGCTCGCACGGGCAAAACGTTTACCGAGCAGAAAATCACGGTTGCCGTGAATAAAAAAGCAGGGAACGCCGGAATCAGTCAGTGATTTTATCGCCGCGGCCATTTCACGATGCAGCGGATTAGGATCGTCGTCGCCAATCCAGGCTTCAAACAGGTCGCCAAGAATGTATAGCGCATCGGCCTTTCGCGCATCACCGGCTAAAAAACGCAGAAAACCGGCGGTGATCGCCGGTTCTTCTGTGCAGAGGTGAAGATCTGCAATAAACAGTGTCGCCACGATTACTCGCTGACGGTCACGTTTTCGATGATAACGTCTTCTTTTGGCACATCCTGATGCATACCGCTGCGACCAGTGGAAACGCCTTTGATTTTATCAACCACGTCCATGCCTTCAACAACTTCAGCGAACACGCAGTAACCCCAACCCTGCATGCTTTCGCCGGAAAAGTTCAGGAAGTCGTTGTCTGCAACGTTGATGAAGAACTGTGCGGTTGCGGAGTGCGGAGCCTGAGTACGCGCCATCGCCAGCGTACCACGGGTGTTTTTCAAACCGTTGTTCGCTTCGTTTTTGATCGCTTCTTTCGTGGCTTTTTGCTTCATGCCTGGCTCGAAACCGCCGCCCTGGATCATGAAACCGTTAATAACACGGTGGAAAATGGTGTTGTTGTAAAAACCTTCGCGGCAGTAGTCCAGGAAGTTTTTAACTGTTTCAGGCGCTTTATCATCAAACGTTTTGATTACGATATCGCCGTGATTAGTGTGGAAAGTAACCATTTTTGCATCCTGTTCCGATAGATTGGTGCTTCGACCCCGTCAAGGGTCAGAGTTAGGGGTGTGTTATAGCATAACCGCAAGCTGCGATCACCTCGCAAAGTGTGCTGCTTCCGGTCTAAATTATGGGTATTATACAGACTTTACTATCCACACACGTCTACACGGAATCTTCGATGTTAAAAATCTTTAATACACTGACGCGCCAAAAAGAGGAATTCAAACCTATTCATGCCGGGGAAGTCGGCATGTACGTGTGTGGTATTACCGTTTACGATCTCTGTCATATTGGCCACGGACGTACCTTCGTTTCTTTCGACGTCGTTGCGCGTTATCTGCGCTTCCTCGGCTATAAGCTGAAGTATGTGCGCAACATTACCGATATCGATGACAAAATCATCAAGCGCGCGAATGAAAACGGCGAAAGCTTTGTGGCGTTGGTCGACAGAATGATCGCGGAAATGCACAGCGATTTCGATGCGCTGAATATTCTGCGCCCGGATCTGGAACCGCGTGCTACGCACCATATCGCTGAAATTATCGAAATCACTGAACAGCTGATTGCCAAAGGTCACGCTTACGTTGCCGATAACGGCGACGTGATGTTCGACGTTCCGACTGACCCGAATTACGGTCAGCTGTCACGCCAGGATCTGGATCAGCTGCAGGCGGGCGCTCGCGTTGACGTGGTTGACGTGAAGCGCAACCCGATGGACTTCGTGCTGTGGAAAATGTCCAAAGAGGGCGAGCCGAGCTGGCCGTCTCCGTGGGGCGCGGGCCGTCCGGGCTGGCACATCGAATGTTCGGCGATGAACTGCAAACAGCTGGGCAACCATTTCGATATTCACGGCGGCGGTTCGGACCTGATGTTCCCGCACCATGAAAATGAAATCGCTCAGTCCACCTGCGCGCATGACGGTGAATACGTCAATTACTGGATGCACTCCGGGATGGTGATGGTTGACCGCGAGAAAATGTCCAAATCGCTGGGCAATTTCTTTACCGTTCGCGACGTGCTGAAATACTACGACGCCGAAACCATCCGCTACTTCCTGATGTCTGGTCATTACCGTAGCCAGTTAAACTACAGCGAAGAGAACCTCAAGCAGGCGCGTTCTGCGCTGGAGCGTCTGTATACCGCGCTGCGTGGCACCGACAAATCCGTTGCGCCAGCCGGTGGCGAAGCCTTTGAAGCGCGCTTTATTGAAGCGATGGACGATGACTTCAACACCCCGGAAGCCTACTCCGTGCTGTTTGATATGGCACGTGAGGTTAACCGTCTGAAGGGGGAAGATATGGCGGCGGCTAACGGCATGGCTGCGCATCTGCGTAAGCTTTCCAGCGTACTGGGCCTGCTGGAACAGGATCCAGAAGCGTTCCTGCAAAGTGGTGCGCAGGCGGATGACGGTGAAGTTGCTGAAATTGAAGCGTTAATCCAACAGCGTCTGGATGCCCGTAAGGCGAAAGACTGGGCGGCAGCTGACGCCGCGCGTGACCGTCTCAACGAGATGGGCATCGTGCTGGAAGACGGCCCGCAGGGTACCACCTGGCGTCGTAAGTAACTCTGTAATGCCCGGTGGCGCTTACGCTTACCGGGCCGTGTAGGCCGGATAAGACGCATCGCGTCGCATCCGGCAGATTAATGTTTCCGATACCACCACAGCACACCCATCATTACGATTCCCGGCAGCCATACCCACATCAACTCCGACATGATCACCTGGTGCCCGTACGGCGTGGCGTAGCGTGATAACGCAAACGGGGCGACTTTAATCACCTGCCACGGCGCGAAGAAGCGCTCATCCGACCACGGCCACAGCCAGCCGACGCCTTTACCGCCGGTGGTGACAGAATCCAGCAGACTGTGCGACAGCAGTGAAACCGTCAGGAATAGCCAGCAGCGAATCAATCCCGCCTTAAACCATCGTCGGCCAATCAAGACGCAGAGCAGCGGTACCACGAAGGCGAACAGCAGTGAGTGGGTAAATCCCCGGTGGCCAAACACATTGCCGTAGGCGACGCCGAACTTAAATGACAACACGTCGGCATCTGGCAGCATGGCCAGAACGACGCCAGCAAACAGTAATCGTGGGGGGATGACTTTAAGTCCGAGACCTAACCCTAAACAGAGCGGAACGGCCGCGTGGGTAACGATAGTGGGCATGATGATCGCTTCGTGTGGAAAAACAACATGCTAACAGTTCACTGTGAAGCGGGGATGAAGTCATTATCTGAAAACGAGAGAGAGGAAGTGGCCGGATACGGTGTTAACCTCATCCGGCACTTGGGGTCACGCCACGACGCTAATGCTGTGGCCTTCAAAGCTGACGGTCTGTCCGGCAACGATTTTGCAGCGTTTACGTGTTTCAACAACGCCATCGACCTTCACTAACCCTTCGCCAATAGCAATTTTTGCCTGGGCGCCACTTTCGCTCCAGCCTTCCAGCTTCAGCAAATCGCAGAGTTCAACGTGTGGGTGTTTACCCAGTGAAAATGTGGCCATCTTAAACGTCCTTTACATCATGATATTCAACACACGCCTGCAGCGTGTTTTCGATAAGTGTGGCGACCGTCATTGGTCCTACGCCGCCGGGGACCGGCGTGATATATGACGCTCGTGCGGCCGCATCGTCAAAGACCACATCGCCAACAACCTTACCATTCTCCAGACGGTTGATGCCGACATCAATCACAATCGCGCCTTCTTTGATCCACTCACCAGGAATAAAGCCCGGTTTACCGACGGCAACAATCAGCAGGTCAGCATTTTCTACGTGGCGGCGCAGATCTTTGGTGAATCGGTGGGTGACGGTGGTGGTGCACCCAGCCAGCAGTAGCTCCATACTCATTGGGCGACCGACAATATTCGAGGCGCCAATGACCACGGCATTCAGACCGTAGGTATCGATGTTGTAACGCTCAAGCAGGGTAACAATACCGCGCGGAGTACATGGGCGCAGGCGCGGCGCGCGCTGGCACAGACGACCGACGTTATACGGGTGGAAACCGTCAACGTCTTTATCTGGCGCAATACGTTCCAGCACTTTCACGTTGTCGATACCCGCCGGCAAAGGCAGTTGTACCAGGATACCGTCGATGGTGGTATCTGCATTGAGCGTATCGATCAGCTCAAGAAGCTCCGCCTCGCTGGTGGTTTCAGGCAGGTCATAGGAGCGGGAGACAAACCCCACTTCGTCACAGGCTTTGCGTTTACTCGCAACATAAATCTGCGAAGCCGGGTTGCTACCTACCAGCACAACAGCCAGGCCTGGGGCGCGTAATCCAGTCGCTAAACGCGCCTGAACTTTTTGAGCAACCTCAGAGCGCACCTGCTGCGCAATCGTTTTACCGTCAATAATCTTTGCTGCCATCAGAGAGAGAATTCCGTCTGTTACGTTAAACCGAAGGGGATGTCACTATTTTGTCAGAAGCGGGGCGTGCTGTCAGTTTTCGTTTGCGTTTTTACGTGCGATAACGGGTGCCATGGTCAGAGCATGGGATCAGCACAGAGGCTGAAGTCTCCCAGGTAATTAATGAGCATGCGAATTAAAATTAACGTGAATGAAACAATTCATCACCCTGGTGTTTTCAGGGGTAATGCGCCATAAACCAGTCTGTTACGTACCTTTATGGAAGCATTTAAGTAATATTCACCCAGATTTTTCTTAGGTCCCAATAAGAATTGGCCAGGGTCAATAAAAGGATTTGCAGGTATTTTTCATTAATTGAAATGTTTAATTTAACCCTGTGACGAATAGTCATATTCGCGAAGATTAATTAGTGAATCAAATACTCAGGAGAGTTGGGGTAAAAGGTTAGCTAATTCTCTTGCGATATATATCTTTACAGGATGCAGAGATAATTAGCCTGACATTTAATGTCGATAATGATTCAAACGGATCCCGCAGGATGCCGGAGCCGGATGTGTGTAATTCAAGGGAAATCCATGAAACGTAAATTAATGACCTCTTCTGTTATTGCCAGCCTGATGTTAGTTGCAGGTGCAGCGGTTGCAGCCGATCCGGTAAGCGTTAGCGGCGGTACTGTGCATTTTGAAGGTGAACTGGTCAATGCAGCCTGTGCAGTCAGTACTCAGTCATCAGATCAGGTTGTCACCTTAGGCCAGTATCGTACCGCCAGTTTTACCGCAGTTGGCGATACAACGGCGCAAATTCCTTTCTCCATCGTGCTGAACGACTGTGACCCGAAAGTTGCCGCAACCGCAGCCGTGGCTTTCTCTGGTCAATCCGATATTACCAACAACAACCTGCTGGCTGTCACTTCTGCAGATAACGGTACCACTGCCAGCGGTGTCGGGATTGAGATCCTGGACAATACGTCCACCGCGCTGAAGCCGGATGGAGCTACCTTCTCTACCGCTCAGGCGCTGGTAGAAGGGACCAACACCCTGCGTTTCTCTGCGCGTTACAAAGCCACTGCCACCAGCGCTACGCCGGGTCAGGCAAATGCCGACGCGACGTTCATCATGAAGTACGAATAAGCCGTTCTGATTTGCGCAAGGATGACGTTCGCCTCACTGGATGAGGCAATTTCCGGGGATGATGAAGGATGCGGCAGATGATAGGGAAAGGTGTGGCGCTGGCGGGAATGCTGTGCGTACTGCCTGTGTTTGCACATACGGTAATACTGGAAAGCGGTCGCCTTCACTTACGGGGGCAGCTCGTCAATGGTGCCTGTACGGTCGCTACCGACAGCCAAAATTTGCGGGTGCAAATGGGGCAGTATCGCACCAATGCTTTCTCCGGGACGGGAAGCTTTGCCTCTACCAGCGTGCCGTTTTCACTACGCTTAACGTCATGCAGCTCCGATGTTTATGACCACGTTGGGATTGCGTTTGCAGGTGTGACACCAGCAGAAGATCCGCAGGTTTTTCTTGCTAGTGGTGATGCGTCTGCGGCTTCGGGGATCGGTCTGGCGTTATTTGATGAGCGCCAACAGCAAATTATTCCGAATGCGCTGCCGCTTCATTATGCACCGATTATAACGCAAGAGATGACGTTTCATTTCACTGCTCGTTATCGGGCTGTCTCGGAAAATATAACGCCGGGAACGCTTCGTTCAGACGTGTGGTTTACGTTGGTTTATCCCTGATTAATTTCCCAACGATAATCACACCAAAGGTATTTGTAGCTATGTTTAATTATCTAAAATCAGGTTTTATCCTTTTACTTGCCTTATTTTCTGCTGCCAGTGTTCAGGCTGCCGGAGGCATTGCATTAGGCGCCACCCGCGTTATTTATCCAGCCGATGCCAAACAAACGTCCCTGTCTATTAGCAATAGTGATACCAAAGAACGTTACCTGGTCAATTCATGGATCGAGAATAGCGCAGGCGTTAAAGAAAAATCGTTTGTGGTTACGCCTCCGCTGTTCGTCAGCGAACCCAAAAGCGAAAACACGCTGCGTATCATCTATGCAGGTGTTCCGCTGCCCAAAGACCGTGAATCGCTGTTCTGGATGAATGTGAAAGCCATTCCGTCAGTCAATAAAAACAGCCTTGAGGGTAAAAACGTTCTGCAACTGGCGATTCTGTCCCGCATCAAGCTTTTTGTCCGTCCGAATAATCTGCCGCAAATTCCGGAAGATGCGCCCGGGATGCTGAAATTTTCCCGTACCGGCAACCACCTGAAAATCAATAATCCGTCAGCGTATTACGTCACCTTGGTCAATCTCAACGTGGGGAAAACGAAGGTTGATAACGTGATGGTCGCGCCGAAAAGTGATGCGCAGGTCCTGCTATCAACGGGCGTTCAGGGCAACGTCACGTTCCAGACGGTCAATGATTATGGCGCCGTGACCCCGGCCCAAACGGTTAGCGTGCGTTGAGATAACGATGAATAAGACAACGTATTTTCCTGGCCTGTTACCGGGGGTTACGCCACCGCTGGCGGGGGTGGCGTTGTCCACGCTGGCGGCGCTCTTTCCCTCTTTAAGCCATGGGGAAAGCTATTTTAATCCGGCCTTTTTATCTGCGGATACGGCAACCGTGGCGGATTTATCACGTTTTGAAAAAGGCAATCATCAGCCTGAAGGTGTTTATCGTGTGGATATCTGGCGCAACGATGAGTTTGTTGCCACTCAGGATATTCGTTTTACGAGCAGTGCGGGAAAAACCGGGGAGAAGTCCGGTGGGCTGATGCCGTGTTTTGGACTCGACTGGGTGAAGCGCCTTGGCGTCAATATCACCGCATTTCCGGCACTCAGTAAGGATCCGAACGATACCTGCATCAATCTACCTGAGGCGATTCCAGGCAGCGAGATTGCATTTGATTTTTCTACCCTGCGCTTAAACGTCAGCCTGCCGCAGGCGTCAATGTTAAACAGCGCGCGTGGCTATATTCCGCCGGAGGAGTGGGATGAAGGGATCCCGGCTGCGCTGGTCAACTACAGCTTTACCGGCAGCCGCGGCAGTGACACTGACAGCTATTTCTTAAGTATGCTCAGTGGCCTGAACTATGGCCCCTGGCGCTTGAGAAATAACGGCGCATGGAGCTATTCCAAAGGTGACGGATACCACTCACAAAGCTGGAAAAACATCGGTACATGGCTTCAGCGCGCGATTATCCCGCTGAAGGGTGAACTGGTGATGGGCGACAGCAACACCGGCAACGACGTTTTTGACAGCGTCGGGTTTCGCGGTGCGCGGCTCTATTCCTCAGACAGTATGTATCCCGACAGCTTACAGGGCTATGCGCCTACCGTTCGCGGTATTGCGCGTACCGCAGCGAAACTGACCATTCGTCAGAATGGCTATGTGATTTATCAAAGCTATGTTTCACCGGGCGCTTTTTCGATAACCGATCTCAACCCGACGTCATCCAGCGGTGACCTTGAGGTGACGGTGGACGAAAAAGACGGCAGCCAGCAGCGCTATACGGTGCCGTACTCCACGGTTCCCTTGTTACAACGAGAAGGGCGTTTCAAATACGACGTGGTTGCCGGGGATTTTCGCAGCGGCAATAGCCAGCAATCTTCACCGTTCTTTTTCCAGGGAACATTAATTGCCGGGTTACCAGAAGGCTACACCGCTTATGGCGGTACGCAGCTGGCCTCACGTTACACCGCGGTAGTTTTAGGCACTGGCCGAAACCTGGGGGACTGGGGGGCGGTTTCTGTGGATTTAACCCATGCGCGCAGTCAACTGGCGGATGACAGTACGCATCAGGGGCAGTCTTTGCGTTTTCTGTATGCAAAATCGCTGAACAACTTTGGTACAAACTTCCAGCTGTTGGGATATCGCTACTCAACGCGCGGCTTCTATACCCTTGATGACGTCGCGTATCGCAGCATGGAAGGGTATGAGTATGAATACGACAGCGAAGGCAATCGCCACGACGTGCCCGATGTGAAGAGTTACCACAACCTGAGTTACAGCAAAAAGGGCCGCTTCCAGATTAACATTTCGCAGAACCTGGGAGACTACGGCTCGCTGTATGTTTCGGGGAGTCAGCAAACGTACTGGAATACCTCAGACACCAATACCTGGTATCAGGTGGGCTATGCCAGCGGCTGGCAGGGAATTAGCTATTCACTCTCCTGGTCGTGGAATGAATCGGTAGGCATCTCCGACACCGACCGTATTCTGGCATTCAATATGTCAGTGCCGTTCAGCCTGCTAAGCGGACGGCGCTACTCGCGTGATAACGCGCTCGATCGCACCTACGCCACTTTTAATGCCAACCGCAACAGCAACGGACAAAACAGCTGGCAGAGCGGGATCGGCGGTACGTTACTGGATGGACGCAACCTGAGCTATAGCGTGAATCAGGGGCACAGCAGCACCAACGGTTACAGCGGAAACGCCAGCGCCAACTGGCAGGCGGCTTATGGCACGCTGGGCGTGGGATACAACTACGATCGTGATCAACATGACTATAACTGGCAGCTCTCCGGCGGCGTGGTGGGGCATGCAGACGGTATTACGCTCAGTCAGCCGCTGGGGGACACCAATGTGCTGGTTAAAGCACCTGGCGCGCAGGGTGTGCGGATAGAAAACCAGACCGGCGTGCAAACCGACTGGCGCGGATACGCGGTGATGCCGTATGCCACCGTTTATCGCTATAACCGGGTCGCGTTAGATACCAATTCAATGAACAACAATACCGATGTGGAAAATAACGTTAGCAGCGTCGTGCCAACGCAAGGAGCATTGGTGCGAGCCGCGTTTGATACACGTATCGGTGTGCGGGCGCTGATAACCGCGAAATATGCAGGTAAACCTGTGCCATTTGGATCCGTTGTGCGTGAAAACACCAGCGGCGTGACCAGTATGGTGGGCGAAGACGGACAAATCTACCTGAGCGGCTTACCGCTAAAAGGCGAATTGCTGATCCAATGGGGGGAAAGCGCTAACGCTCGCTGCGTGGCGCACTATGCCTTGCCTGAGGAGAGTCTGAAACAGGCGGTGACGCTCACGAACGTGACGTGCGAATCTCCAACGGCACGACAGGAATAATACGATGAAACGACAAACAGGTTTGTTACTGGGAAGCGCTTTACTGCTGATGGCTCATTCGTCCTGGGCGACGGTCTGCCAAAACTCGAATGGCACACCAACGGATGTTTTTTACGATCTGTCGAACGTCTTTAACAGCAGCAATAATCAGCCGGGGCAGGTGGTGACGTTACCGGAAAAATCGGGCTGGGTTGGCGTTAATGCCACCTGTCCGGCTGGGACAACGGTGAATTACACCTATCGAAGCTATGTCACTGAACTTCCGGTTCAAAGTACCGAGGGTGGTTTTCAGTATCTGAAGCTCAATGACTACCTGCTGGGGGCCATGAGCATCACCGACAGCTATGCCGGGTTGTTTTATCCTCCGCGAAATTATATCCGTATGGGCGTTGACTCGAACGTTTCGAAGCAGAAGCCTTTTGGCGTACAGGATTCAAACCTGGTGTTTAAACTCAAAGTGATCCGCTCGTTTATTAACATGGTGCCGATCCCGCGCCAGACCATGTTCAGAGTCTATGTCACGACCAGTACCGGAGATGCGCTAAGCACGCCGGTTTATACCATCAGCTACAGCGGTAAGGTGGAGGTTCCACAAAACTGTGAGGTGAACGCAGGGCAGATTGTCGAGTTTGATTTTGGCGATATTGGCGCATCGTTGTTCAGCAAGGCGGGGGCAGGAAACCGTCCCGAAGGCATTAATCCGCAGACCAAAACGGTGGCGATAAAATGCACCAACGTCGCTGCACAGGCCTACTTAACCATGCGGGTAGAGGCCGAGAAAGCCTCTGGGCAAATGATGGTATCGGACAATCCTGACTTAGGGTTCATTGTCGCCGACAAAACCGGTAGACCGCTGACGCCCAATAATCTGTCCAGCACGATCCCATTTCAACTGGATGATAACGCCGCGGCAAACGTGAGTATTCGGACTTGGCCGGTCAGCGTGACGGGGAATAAACCTACCGAAGGGCCTTTTACTGCCCGTGGCTATCTGCGAGTAGATTATGACTAACAAGCAAACGCCAACTTCATGGGCGCTTCTGGTGATGCTGCCCATACTGACATTCAGCTCGTTGTGCCATGCGTCCTCATCGCTGGGCGAAATCAATATTGAACTGCGCGGAAACGTGGTGGACTTTACCTGCGCGGTGATTGCCAGCGACAGCAATAAGTCGGTTGAATTGGGCACCTGGCCAACAAAGCAGTTACAGACCAGCGGGGATACTACCCAACCAGTCTCGTTTACGCTGAAGCTGGAAGGCTGCCCGCCGGGATCCGCGTCAATAACGTTTTCTGGTACCCCGGCCCCCGGTACGACGTTGCTGGCGCTTGATGACGCGGTGATGGCGCAAAAGGTGGCGATCGAACTGCATGACAGCGACCGTACGCGATTACCGCTCGAGCAGGCCAGCCAAACCGTAGGGATTGATGAGAACGGCAATGCCACGCTGACCTTTTTCGCCAACTATATCGCGTTAGCAGACGGGGTTCAGCCTGGCCTCGCCAGGGCCGATGCCACATTTATGATTAACTATAACTAATCAATGCGCGGATAAAACGCTCCCGAACGAAGTCTCGCCGGGAGTGCTATTACATTAATTCATGCATTTTTGCGTAATCGATCAGCTCAACGATAGTATGTAAGCCGAGTTTGGCGTAGATGTTAGCTTTGTGAGCACTAATCGTTTTATTGCTGAGTAACAGCTGCTCAGCAATTTCCTTATTAGAAAGGCCATTTGCCAGATAACGCAAAACCGTAACTTCGCGATTAGAGAGCGGCATGTCATTCAATACACCTTTTTTCATATTTATATTGTTAATGAAGTTAAGGGTGTCTGAAGGGAAAAAAGAATATCCCGATAAAATCATTTTTACCGCATTGTAGATATCATTTAAATCCTTTCGTTTACTGACAAAACCATTTGCACCGGCCCGGATAGCACGCCCGGCATAAAAAGACTCCGATTTGGAGGAGAGAAACAACACCCGAGTATTCTCCTGCAGAGACTTTATTCTCTTGAGTAATGTAAATCCATCTGAACCAGGTAGTTCAATATCCAGAATGACAAGATCGACAGGGTAAGTGCGCAGGTGCTCTATTGCCGTACGGCTGTCATCGGTCTTCAACACAACCTGGATATTACTGTTTTTTTCAAGTAGTACTTCTATCGACATTCTGACAATAGGGTGTTCGTCCATAATGATAACGGATGCTGGTTTCATTGTTGTATGCCTCAAACTGTATGCGTATCTTGATAATTTTATAAAACATAAGGCGTTATAATATTGTCAAATAGCCAAGGGTTGTTCTGAGGGAGAGTCGAATAAATATTATTTCATCCTTGTTTATTCGGTTGCTCTTCTACAGAACAATGAATTTGTGGAAAATCCATTTCACACTGGGAAAACTAACAATTAATCAGAAAACTATGGGGATTATACCTGCTCTGTTCTTTCGGAAAAGGCTTACAACATTCAGGTTGTTAATGTCAGTTAGGATGTTCTAAAAGATCCAGATGTGTTAATGACTATTGGCATTATTTTACTGCTGTTTGAATTATGGCAGACTGAAAAAAATTTTTAAATGGTAAAAACAATACAATAAACTAATTGTTTAGGATTTGTTAAGGTGGGAATGACGCTATTTGTGCTGATATGCACAGAATCAGTATGGTTTACTGGGGTGGTGGAAGTTAGCATAATACCAGGAATAGTTGTAAATATTAAATAGTTGTGAAATTTAGATCTTTTATCTCATATAAAAATAAGTAATTTCCTAAAAAATCTTATGGCACATAGGGTTAGGGTGTTAAATTAAATGAGCAGAGGTAACGCTGAGGCGATGTATCAGGTGCAAAAAACGCTGCCGGTTTGCTAAGCCCAGACGCGCAATCAGCTGGTTCAGGCGATAGATGATACGGTGGTAGGGGCGAGCTTGTAACAAAGCAATCTCTTTTAAGGAGTTACCTTGTAAGAGTAATTCCACCATCTCCCAATCGAGCTGGTTTATGTGCCTGGAGTGAATATAGTTAAGGACTGGCGACAATAAAGCGCGGCGCATCTCCGGGAGGCGCAGGCTACGTGACAAGATATAAAATGGACCGGACAGAGAAATAAAAGGGATTAGGTCTTCATCGTGGCGGGAAAGTAATATGAAGATTTGGATGTTATTCCGCGGTTTAATTAGCTGGCGCAGATACTCCAGAACATCAAAATAAGAGATTGTTAAACCTTCCATATCAACCACTAACTGACTAATTACCGACTCTCGCAGGCTGATTTTGGCCGATTCAATGGTCTGGAAGATCGCGGTACGTGCTCCTGAAAATAAATGTCGACCCAGCGCATAGGCCAGATAGTAATCTGTCGTAATAATCGCCTGAGATATAGTGTCACTCGGTAATGTGTATTCGAGTTTTTGCGTCAGATACTCAAGTTGGTCAAATACCTGTGATGTGTAGTGAGGATATTGCCAGGTACAGTTAGTGTTTCGTATACGGCGATGTCGATCCCGGCGTTTTGCGCTGTGCATCCTTTTCCATTCCATTTCTGTTGCGGCAGGTCTGGATAAATTGCCGACTATAAACATCCCTGACCCAAATTTTCTCCAGCGTAAAGGCGAGTTTCCTTGTGCTGTTGGGTTTCAATGCTTCAGCAATCATCAGACTGGCAATTGCGTATCCCATCAGAATAATCTGCCGGAAGTTTTCTGATGTCTTACTCAATGCCCAAAAAGTCGTTTTATCCAGTTCAACCTCTCTATGGGATTAGATAAAATATTACCGGGTGTGTCTTTCTGTTACCCCGGAAATAGTAAGCCAGGATTATTCTGGCAGCATGGAGATAGGTACAGTAGGTGCCGATACTTAATTGGTGATGAGATTTTTCTCAATAAAAAATCAGGCAGAGAGATGCCACCTAATTTTGTAGAAAGTTCAGATGCGCCCGGATGTATCTTAAGAATTGCTGATCGTTTTTCACATGCAGTTTTTTCATAATGCTGCGACGGGTGGCTTTGGCCTGAATTTCGCTTACCGAGAGCAAGTGAGCTGTTTCGGCTAAGGTATAGCCGCTGGCGAGAAACATTAAGAACTGACGTTCTTCGATAGAAAAGTTGCGAGTGGTGCAGTAATGGCAGATAGTTGCGGGCACGTTGTTGCGCAGCGCGCGTTTTTGCAGGATAAGGACTAATTTTTTAGTCATTTCCTCAACGTCATCTTCCCGATAGATCAGTGGCAACATGTACAGGCAGGGCCGGAACATCAGCTTATCTTTATCGTTTCTGTTGCAGATGACAACCCGGTGTTGGCGGCGGGTATGGACCGGAATCTGATAGCAATCGGCGCTGAGCCAATCTTCATCCAGGGAAATAAACGCGATGTCAGCGCGATCGATATCCTCGACAGGCAAAAAGCAAATCTCCTGATGCCACTGATTTGCCAAATGGGAGATGATAATTTTTAGTCCATGTTCGAAGTGACTGTTTTCTTCCTTGATGGCGATACTTAACATTAAAGAGTTCCTGAACCGCTGGAGGGGTAAGGGAATGTTAAGCAAAATCATAAATATTCTAAATACATGTATCCCTAAATCTGGCGTTTCGTGGGCTGAGTTGTTACCAGGCGATTTCCTGGATACCCTTGAACAAGCAGAAAAAATCAACATTCGTTCACTTCGCCAGCAACTGAAACAAAAGGCATTGACTCAGCAGGCGCTGACCGTATAATTCACGCGTTTCATCTGCATGAAGTAATCACTTCGCAATGCGCCCTTAGCTCAGTTGGATAGAGCAACGGCCTTCTAAGCCGTAGGTCGTAGGTTCGAATCCTACAGGGCGTACCATTCAAAATCAGTCCCTATGCTCAGCTTCAACGTACCGTTACGCGCGGGACGGTTTTTTTTTCCAGCCAACGTTCTACCTCGTAAAGACTTTGTTGGATCTCCTCTCTGAGTGAAAAATCACCCAACGGCTGCTGTTCCAGTGCTGCGCACATCGTGCTGGCTGAGCGCATTCCCATGCTGGCGCAGCTGCTTTTTAGCTGATGCGTCAGACGTTTTATCCGCTCGTCGTCATGTGCTGCGCGGGCAGCGTCAATCTCATCTAATACAGGAAGAGTGTGTTGCTTAAAGAGCGCTAACCATTCGTGCACCTTTTGCCATCCCATAGCCTGGATATCTCCAGACAACTGCTGAAAATCTAACCGTTTGTTGTCATTTTCTGATGCAAGCGGGAGAGTCGCACTACCGTGCAGATAATGCGTAATAAGTCGACTGAGTTCATCCCGGGGGACTGGTTTTTGAATAATGCCAAGGAACAGGGTGCTGGTTCTTTGGCTTAGCGTTTCGTCGATGACGTGCGCGCTAAAGCCGATCAGGCTAAGTGCCGGATAGTCGTGGGCTAACTGCTGCGCCAGCGTGATCCCGTCGATATCAGGAAGATCGAAATCAACCAGAGCAGCATCGTAGCGTGTATCTTCCTGCAATATTTTTAGCGCCTCAGCGGCGCTGCTGGCAGCAGTAACCTGTGCGCCATTGAGGATGAGCATTTCAGTACTGATACGTTGTGTAAGAGGATTATCCTCGATAAGCAATAAGCGTAAGCCCTGTAACGATATGGAGCGTTGTGCGGGTTTCATGATGGGCATCGTGGTTGCCCGCAATGGCAGACGCAGCTGGAAACAACTCCCGACGCCGGGCGTGCTGGTGACGCTCAGCTCTCCCTGCATTGCCTGAGCGAGACTGGCGCTGATGGTTAGTCCGAGTCCGGTTCCACCTCGTTTACTGCTTACCTGAACAAACGGCTGAAAAATATCGTGCTGGCGGGCAGGGTCAATACCACATCCCGTATCTTCAACCTCGATGTACCAGTTTTTGCCCTCACATCGGCTACGCAGGATGATGTGTCCCCGATCGGTAAAGCGTAGTGCGTTGTTTAATAAATTAGTAATGATTTGCCGAATGCGGCGCGGATCGCCACGCAGGGAAGCGGGAACGTCATCGGCAAAATCCGCAACCAGCACGACCGGGCGACCAGCAACGCGGCTGTTCATGAGTTGAAGCGTACTTTCCAGCAAGGGTTTGGGTTCAAAAGGCTCATCGCCTATCGCCACATTTTTTCCACCGGCTTCGATGGCGGAATAGTCCAGAATATCGTTGAGGATGGTCAGCAAAGACTCGCCCGAGTCGGTGATTGCGCGTAGATTTTCCCGATGCTGTGCCAGGGAGGGATTGTCTGAGAGTAACTGCGCAGTGCCGAGGATACCATACAGCGGGGTGCGTATTTCATGGCTCATGGCGGCAAGAAACGCCGATTTTGCCTGGTTAGCTTTTTCAGCTTCTGCACGGGCCTGTCGGTGTTCAGATACCATAGAACGCAGCTCGGCGGTGCGAGCTTTAACCTGTGCAGCCAGATGTTCGCGATGGCTATTGAGGGCGTGAACGCTGCCGCGAAAGGCATCCATCAACCGCCCGATGGTATCCAGTTCACGAACGCCTGCGGTTTCCGGGAATGGGGAGTCAATATCCCCCTCAAGCAGACGCTGTAACGCCTGGGTTTGCTGTGCCAGTGGTCGAGTGACTGAGCGATAAACCACACGCCAAAGTATAAGAATCAGCAAACATAATGACACGCCACCTAACAGCAGCAGCAAGTGTTGCCCGCGCTGGCTGGCCTGTTTGAGATGTGCCAGTCCGCTTTGATTACGCTGGCCGATGGTTTCCACCAACTGGCTGACTTCGCTACTGAAACGGGTAAATTGCTCGATATTATTCTGCGATAAGATCTGCAATTGGGTCGTGATGTCATTATCCTGGCGATACAGGGACAGCAGCTCAACATAACGGCTAATCGTATTGACGGTGTTGGTCACCTGAGTGCGCACCACGGGATCTTCAATACGTAGTTGTCGGCGCTGAAGTACTCTGACGGCGGCATTCAACTGGTTTTCCAGCGCAGCCAGGTTATTCTGCGCCTGGTTATTCCCCAGGTTCATGACCATTTGCTGCACGCGTAGCGCACTCAGGCGCAGTTCATTCATCTGGTTATAATATTCCAGATCGATATCGATGAGCCTGTCCAGCGCGTGTTCAGCGGCCTGCCCCTGATGGCTCTCAATCAAATCATAAATGCTGGCCTGTGTCGCTCCCGCCGACGTGGCGGCATTACTGGCCTGACCGCGTGCCATTTCGGCAACGTCAGCGGTGGCCTCAATAATTTGCTGGCTGAGTTGTTGCTGTTGAGCACGTAATTTCAGGCGTTCGCCAACCATCTCCCCCTGATGGCTTAACGACCGGGCGATTTCTTTCTCCTGCTGTTCAATGGCAGAAGTATCAAAGCCCTGTTCACGAAGGGTTTTGAGTAATGTGGTTATTTTCAGACTCTGGGCGGTTAGCATTCTCCCCTGAGCCAGCCACATATTTTCATTGTCTGCGGTGGTCAGATTTTGTGCGGAAAACAGTTCCCAGGCGCTGGCTTCGCTGAGCTGGCGTGCCATATCCATGGTTGGAATTAGCGCCTGGGTATTGGCCTGCTCAACCTGGCTGACAAAACGCAGGTTATACCAGCCTGTCAGCGTACTGATGAGAGTCAGTGCCGCCATCAGCGCAAAGCCTATCCACAGTCGTTTGGTCAGAGATAAATTCACTGTCTGGTCGCCACAGATTAAAAAGGTTGAGTCCAAAAGAGGAAAGCAACTAGGATAAAGCCTTATCAATGTTGAGGCTATCATGCGCGTATTGGTTTTCCTGTTAATCACGCTTTTTCCCGGTTTGAGTCATGCGGCCGGGTCCGCATTGCTGCGCTGGCAGGATACGCAGCAGGCAGTCCCGGAACTGCAATCGGACGTTACTGCAAACAAAGTCTGGAAACTGTGCGCGCTGTATCCCAGCCTGAAAGACTCCTATTGGCTTTCCGTGAATTACGGCATGCTTGAGGCAGCGAGAAAATACGGAGTAAGTCTGAAGGTGTTAGAGGCGGGAGGGTATCGTCAGTTCTCCACGCAAAAAACACAAATCGCCCAGTGCCAGCAATGGGGAGCAGATGCCATATTGCTGGGTAGCAGCACGACGACCTTCCCGGATCTTTCCGCGCAGGTAGGCGCGTTGCCGGTCATTGAGGTAGTGAATGCGATACACGATCCGACGGTGAAAGCACGGGTCGGCGTTCCGTGGTTCCAGATGGGGTATCAGCCGGGCCGCTATCTGGTCAAGTGGAGCGGCGGCAAACCGTTAAAGGTTCTGCTATTGCCAGGACCTGATGACGCCGGAGGCAGCCGCGAAATGGTGGCAGGATTCCGTCAGGCGATTGCTGGTAGTCAGGTGAACATCGTGGATGTGGCGTTGGGGGATAATGATATTGAAGTTCAGCGCAACCTGTTGCAGGAGATGCTTGAGCGTCACCCGGATGTCGATGTGGTTGCCGGTACGGCAATTGCTGCGGAAGCGGCGATGGGAGAGAAGCGGAATCCGGGGACGCCGCTCACCGTGGTCTCTTTTTACCTGTCGCATCAGGTATATCGCGGACTTAAACGCGAAAGAATCATTATGGCTGCCAGCGATCAGATGGTCTGGCAAGGTGAACTGGCGATTCAACAGGCGATCAGGGTACTACAAGGGCAACCGGTACCGGAAAATATCAGTCCGCCGATCCTGGTGCTCACCCCGAAAAATGCCGACAGCCAGCATGTTCAACGCTCGCTGTCTCCTGGCGGGTTCCGTCCGGTTTATCTGTATCAGTACACGTCGGCCGCTAAAAAATAACCTTCGCCGTGCTGTGTCACCAGTAAATCAGCCCGTAGCTTGTGGCGCAAACGGCGGATCAGTACATCTACGGTGCGTAAGTCTGGATTGTCTACCCGTCGTGCCGAAAGCATACGCAGTAAACGTTCGCGGCTGAGAATTTCCCCCGGATTGGTGACAAAGGCGACCAGCATTTCATACTCGGCGCGGGTGAGTTTGATCGTCTCATCGCCCAGCTCCAGGGTATGCCGGGAGACATTCAGACAGTATCCGGCAAACTGATAGCAGTTATCTTTGGTCTCCGGCTGTGCCTGGCGGGCAAGATCGATACGCCAGAGCAAATTTTTAACCCGAACCACCAGTTCACGTAGCTCCAGCGGCTTGGTGACATAATCATCAGCGCCCATTTCCAGGCCAACGATCCGGTCAATTTGATCGCTACGACCTGTCACCAGAATGATCCCCACCGTTGAGCGTTCGCGCAGGGCGCGGGTCAGCATTAAGCCATTTTCGTCCGGGAGGTTGATATCCAACAGAATGAGATCGACAGGATGTTGTGACATTATTTCACGCAGACCAGCTCCGCTGGCAGTGACAGAGACATGATAACCTTCCTGTTCAAAATATGCCTGTAACCTCGCCTGGGTAACGGGTTCATCTTCAACAATGACAATGTGATGCGGCATCCTGATGGTGTTCTCTTTCTGTTCATATCTGTTCACATTGTGCCGTAAGCCATTCATCCTGACCAGTGTTGCTGTTCACATTTGAGAAATAAGATCCTCTGTAACTAAACCATAAGATTACAGGGGCTATTATGCGGAAACTATGGAGGGCGCTGCTCAGACCGAGCGCACGTTGGTCAGTGTTGGCGCTGGTCGTTATCGGGATTGTGGTCGGTATTGCGCTGATCGTCTTACCGCACGTTGGTATTAAATTAACCAGTTCTACCGAGTTTTGCGTGAGCTGCCACAGTATGCAGCCGGTTTACGAAGAATATAAACAGTCTGCGCATTTTCAGAATGCCTCCGGGGTGCGCGCAGAATGTCATGACTGCCACATTCCATCCGATATTCCAGGCATGGTGAAACGTAAGCTGGAGGCCAGCAACGATATTTACCAAACCTTTGTTGCCCACTCTATTGATACTCCAGAGAAATTCGAAGCCAAACGCGCAGAGCTGGCGGAGCGCGAATGGGCACGAATGAAGGAGAACAACTCCGCAACCTGTCGTTCTTGTCATGACTATGATGCGATGGACCACGCGAAACAACATCCTGAAGCTGCGCGCCAGATGAAGATTGCGGCTAAGGACAACCAATCCTGTATCGACTGCCATAAAGGTATTGCACACCAGCTTCCCGATATGAGCAGCGGTTTCCGCAAGCAGTTTGATGAGTTACGCGCCAGGGCGAACGACGATGGCGAGACGCTCTACTCTCTGGACATCAAACCTATTTATGCCGCCAAAGGTGATAAAGAACCTGCAGGCTCACTGCTGCCCGCTTCTGAAGTGAAAGTGTTAAAGCGTGACGGTGACTGGCTGCAAATTGAAATTGTGGGCTGGACCGAGAGTAATGGGCGTCAGCGCGTGTTGGCGCAACTGCCGGGCAAGCGCATTTTTGTGGCTTCCATTCGTGGCGACATCCAGCAGCACGTGAAGACGCTGGAGCAAACCACCGTTGCGGAAACGAATACGCCATGGAGTAAATTGCAGGCCACTGCCTGGATGCAGAAGGGCGATATGGTCAACGATATCAAACCTATCTGGGCTTATGCCGACTCGCTCTATAACGGAACCTGTAACCAATGCCACGGTGCACCAGAGAAAGAACACTTTGATGCTAACGGTTGGATTGGCACGTTGAACGGCATGATTGGATTTACCAGTCTGGATAAACGCGAAGAACGTACCTTGCTGAAATATTTGCAGATGAATGCCTCTGACACTACGGATAAGCCGCATGGCGATAAGGGAGAAAGCAATGAAAAATAACGATCTCTTTCAGGCATCGCGCCGACGTTTTTTGCTGCAACTGGGCGGCTTGACCGTAGCTGGTATGTTAGGGCCTTCGCTGCTCACGCCGCGTAGCGCTAATGCCGCAGAGGTGCAGGGGGCAGGCGTCAAAGAGGGGATTCTGACCGGTTCTCACTGGGGGGCGATTCGTGCCACCGTGGTTGACGGTCGTTTCATTGAAGCCAGGCCGTTCGAGCGCGATAAATACCCGTCAAAAATGATCGCCGGACTCCCGGATCACGTACACGGTGGAGCGCGTATTCGCTATCCCATGGTCCGCGTGGACTGGTTGCGTAAACGCCATCAGAGCGATACCTCGCAACGTGGAGATAACCGCTTTGTGCGCGTTTCGTGGGATGAAGCGCTGGATTTCTTCTATCAGGAACTGGAGCGCATTCAGAAGACTTATGGTCCGAGCGCGCTGCTAACGGCCAGCGGCTGGCAATCGACCGGGATGTTCCACAATTCTTCCGGGATGCTGGCGCGTGCCATTGCGCTGCATGGCAACAGCGTGAGTACGGGGGGCGACTATTCCACCGGTGCCGCTCAGGTGATCCTGCCGCGCGTAGTCGGGTCAATGGAGGTATATGAACAGCAGACCTCCTGGCCACTGGTACTCGAAAACAGCAAAACCATTGTGCTGTGGGGTTCTGACCTCATCAAAAACCAGCAGGCGAACTGGTGGTGTCCGGATCATGATGTCTATGAATACTACGAGCAACTGAAGGAAAAAGTGGCGCGGGGCGAGATTTCGGTCATCAGCGTTGACCCGGTCGTCACCTCGACTCATGACTACCTTGGCCGCGACAAGGTTAAGCACATCGCCGTGAATCCGCAGGCTGATGTGCCGCTACAGCTGGCGCTGGCACACACGCTGTATACCGAGAAGCTCTACGATAAGCATTTCCTCGAGAACTACTGCGTTGGGTTTGAGCAATTTCTGCCTTATCTGCTGGGAGAAAGTGACGGACAGCCTAAAGATGCCCAGTGGGCGGAAAAAATCTGCGGGATTGATGCTGAGACAATCCGTGAACTTGCGCGGCAGATGGCGGGCGGCAGAACGCAAATTATTGCTGGCTGGTGCGTGCAGCGTATGCAGCACGGGGAACAGTGGGCGTGGATGATCGTGGTGCTGGCCTCAATGCTCGGGCAAATTGGCTTACCCGGCGGGGGATTTGGCTTTGGCTGGCACTACAACGGCGCGGGCACCCCAGGGCGTAAAGGCGTTATCCTGAGCGGATTTTCTGGTTCCACCACCGTTCCACCGGTACATGACAGCACCGATTATAAGGGCTACAGCAGTACCATCCCGATCGCGCGTTTTATCGATGCGATTCTGGAGCCGGGCAAGAGCATCAACTGGAACGGTAAAACCGTCAAGCTGCCACCGTTGAAGATGTGCGTTTTTGCCGGGACCAACCCTTTCCATCGTCACCAGCAGATCAACCGTATTATTGAGGGCTGGCGCAAGCTGGAAACCGTTATCGCCATCGACAATCAGTGGACTTCGACCTGTCGATTCGCCGATATCGTATTACCGGCGACGACCCAGTTTGAACGTAACGATCTCGACCAATATGGCAACCACTCCAACCGCGGCATTATCTCTATGAAGCAGCTGGTGCAGCCGCAGTTTGAAGCGCGTAATGATTTCGATATTTTCCGCGATCTTTGCCGCCGCTTTAACCGTGAAGAAGCGTTCACAGAAGGGTTGGATGAGATGGGCTGGTTGAAGCGCATCTGGCAGGAAGGAAGCCAGCAAGGGAAGGGACGCGGTGTTCATCTTCCGGCTTTCGACGTTTTCTGGAATCAGCAAGAGTACGTTGAATTCGAACATCCGCAGATGTTTGTCCGTCATCAGGCCTTCCGCGAAGATCCCGACCTTGAGCCTCTGGGGACGCCGAGCGGTTTGATCGAGATCTATTCGAAAACTATTGCCGATATGCAATATGACGATTGTCAGGGGCATCCAATGTGGTTTGAGAAAATCGAACGTTCACACGGTGGGCCTGGATCGCAGTGTTGGCCGCTGCATCTGCAATCCGTCCACCCGGATTTCCGTCTGCATTCACAGCTCTGCGAGTCCGAAGCGCTGCGTAAGCATTACGCGGTAGGTGGCAAAGAGCCGGTGTTTATTAACCCGCAGGATGCCAGCGCCAGGGGGATCCGCAACGGCGATATAGTTCGTGTATTTAATGCGCGTGGACAAGTGCTGGCCGGCGCGGTTGTCTCCGATCTCTACTCGCCGGGCGTGGCGCGCATCCATGAAGGTGCCTGGTACGATCCTGATAACGGTGGAGAAAGCGGAGCGCTGTGTAAATACGGTAATCCGAACGTGTTAACCCTAGATATCGGCACGTCTCAGCTGGCGCAGGCGACCAGTGCGCATACTACGCTGGTGGAAATTGAGAAATATACCGGTAAGGTGGATAACGTGACGGCGTTCAGCGGCCCGATAAAAATGGTGGCGCAGTGCGAATATGTCCCGGCACAGAAGGTGACGTCATGATGAAACACACCTCCCTGACGACAGAACAGATGGCCTGTGTTTATGCATGGTTGGCGCAAATGTTTTCCCGGGAGCGTGACGGTGAGGGATTAGCGCAATTGCAGTCCAGCGAAATGACGGAGTGGTTCACCGTACTCAAAGGTGAACCGTCGCTTGAGGCGGATGTTCTTTTGCTGGAAGCGAAAATTGCCGCGCTCAAGGTACGTGAAGACGCTACCCTGGAACTGGCGGCTGATTTTTGCAGCCTGTTCCTGATGTCGGATAAACACGCCGCGTTACCCTATGCGTCGGCTCATCTTGAAGAAGGTCCAAACTACGGGGTCATTAAACAACTGTTATCTGATGCGGGCATGCAGGTAAGCGATACGTTTAGCGAATCAGCCGATCATCTGGCGATTTTTATCGAACTGCTGAGCCATCTGCATTTTTCTCTTGGTGAGCCAGGGGTTAGCCGTCAGCGTATTGATGCGTTGCGCAGAGAAACGCTGGCGGGGCTGTTACGCTGGTTACCTGAGTTCACCGCTAAATGCCGCCGATATGATGACTTTGGTTTCTACGCTGCGCTGAGCCAGCTGCTACTGGCATTTGTCAGGCTGGATCATCAGAACTGAGTGATAGCCTGAGCCACAGAAAAACGGGAGCATATTCGCTCCCGTTTTAACCCTATCACCGCACAACCAGCACCGGGCATTTCGCGTGGCGGACTACGGCTGCCGCCGTTGAACCCAGTAAATAAGTGCTAAACCCCGGTTTGTGTGAGGCGATGACGATAAGCTCGGCGTCAACCGCCTCCGCCAGCTTGAGGATCTGATCCTTCGGCGGGCCGTAAACGACGTGGGTCTGAGTCCTGCCGGCAGGAATATTGAACTGCTTAATAATTTCTTCGAGTTTTTCGCTGGCCTTGGCCTGCAGACCACTTCTGTCCGGAAATTCGGTAGAGTAGGCCAGTCCCAGCGAGGCATAGAACGGAACGGTAGGAATAACGGCTAAAAAGTGGACCTTCGCGGTTTTAGCATGCGCCTGGACCTGCGGCACAACATGACGAGTGAGATCGGCTTCAGAGATATCAATGGGCACCAGAATTGAGCGATACATATTCACTACCTCCTGTTTGTTTTACCTCTACCCTGAGTGTAGCGAAAGTTGTTTCTGTATAATAAGTGACCAGATCAAGGATGTGTGCATCAGTGCGTGTCATTAAGCAGTATGTACTGTAAACCTATCTTGAATGTATTTCTGAGCAAAACCAAAAGAGATGTCCCCTCGTTAATGCTTGCCATCTCGAAATAGAAAAGGGTGCTTTTTTATATTTTTCATTGTATATTTAATTATATAACGATGGCCGTTAAGGGGGTAATTTCAACAGCGTTATGAATTCCGTAATTTTTTATTCTGACATCATCTTACTTTACAGATGTATAAACTTGGTAAGTGGTTTAAAAATCTGTTTTTAAAGAAAAAACAATAATTACATTTCGTTCTCACTAATTATGCGAGCCTCTTCAAACTTACCCATTTGCTGATTCTCATTTCTCTCCGCGCTTGATGAATATCAATAAATAGCTGCTTTAGGATATTTATTGTCTACCTCTAAAAGGGTATTCGTCTGATGGAATTAAAAGATGAGAAAAATAAATAAAACTATCCTATGGACGATGCTGCTGTGCATTGTTCTTGGTGCAGTTATTGTTTTGGCGGGGCAATGGACATTACATAAAACCTCGAGTACAGAATTCTGTTTGTCTTGCCATACGATGCAGGCGCCCTACGAAGAATATACAGGCTCGGTTCACTTCCAGAATCAGAAAGGCATTCGCGCAGAGTGCGCGGACTGTCATATCCCGGAGGGCGGTTTGGATTTTCTGGTGGCTAAGCTGCGGGCCTCAAAAGATGTTTATCATCAGTTCATAACCAAAAAAATCGATACCCCGGAAAAATTTGAAGAACACCGTCTGGAGATGGCGCAAACCGTTTGGGCACAGCTCAAGGCTAATGATTCTGCGACCTGCCGTAGCTGCCACAGTATGGACGCCATGGATCTTGCCGCACAAAGCGCGGATGCTCAGAAGATGCACAAAATGGGCATCGCGGAAAAGCAAACCTGTATTGATTGCCATAAAGGCGTCGCCCATTTCCCACCTGAAATAAAAATGGATGACAGCGCGCTTAAAGGGCTTGAAGCGCAGTCAGCCTCCACCCCAGCTTCAGCAACTGAACTTTATGCTGTAAGCAACACCGCGTTGGGCGATCTGGGAACCGTTTACCCGGCAACTAAAATGCAGGTCCTGAAAACAACGGACAACGCGCGACTGGTCGAGATTCGCGGTAGCCAGATGCAAGGAAGTGAACAGGTTATTTACTACGCAGCAGGGCAGCGTTTGATTCTTGCCAGCCTGAGTGAAAAAGGTCAACAGTCGCTGAAGATCCTCTCCGACTGGAAAAAAGATGACTACGGCAATGCGTGGCGAGATGTCGTGCTACAGGGGGAATGGAGCGGTTCCGCTCTCGCCAGCCGCGAACCAATGTGGGATTACGCGCGCAAACTCGACAATGTGTACTGCGCAGGCTGTCATGCGCCAATTCCGGCGAATCATTTCACGCTCAACGCCTGGCCTTCAGTAGCCAAAGGGATGGGCGCTCGCACCAATATCAGTGAAACCGAACTGGATATCCTGAGCCGTTACTTCCAGTACAACGCTAAAGACATGAATAAATAAGCGATCAATCAGGAGAAATCATGAAACTCACAAGACGTGACTTTATTAAGACGGCTGGCGCGGCAACCGGGACAATGGCGATTTCTTCGGTGATCCCAATGCCAGCCTGGGCCGAAGGCCAGAATGGCGGAGCAATCCTGACGGCAGCACGTTGGGGTGCGGTATACGTGGAAGTAAAAGACGGAAAAGTGGTTTCCTCAAAAGGTGCGTTGCCGAAAACGGTGCCGAACTCATTACAGCAAACCGCGCCAGATCAGGTTCATACCAATATCCGCGTGAAGTATCCGATGGTGCGCAAAAGCTATCTGGAAAACCCGGGTAAAGCGGATGGCAAACGCGGTAACGATCCCTTCGTGCGGGTCAGCTGGGAGCAAGCGCTGAAGCTCATTCATGAACAGCACAGCCGGATCCGCAGCAGCTATGGTCCCGCTTCGATATTTGCCGGTTCTTATGGCTGGCGATCCAGCGGCGTTCTGCATAAGGCGCAAACCTTACTGCAACGCTATATGAGCATGGCCGGTGGCTACGCTGGGCATACCGGAGATTATTCAACCGGTGCCGCGCAGGTGATCATGCCATACGTTGTGGGATCGGTTGAGGTTTATGAGCAGCAAACCACCTGGCCGATGGTGCTTGAGCACAGTCAGGTCGTGGTGCTGTGGGGGATGAACCCGCTCAACACCCTTAAGATTGCCTGGAGCAGCACGGATGAACAAGGGATCGAATACTTTAATCTGCTGAAGAAATCAGGGAAAAGCGTCATCGCCATCGATCCGATGCGTTCTGAAACCATTGAGTTCTTTGGTGAGAATGCGACCTGGATTGCGCCACATATGGGGACCGATGTGGCAATGATGTTAGGGATCGCCCATACGCTGGTGAAGAAAAACCTTCACGACAAAGCCTTCCTGGAAAAATACACCACCGGATATCCGCAGTTTGAAGAGTACCTGCTCGGCAAGAGCGATAAAGTAGAGAAAACCGCCGAATGGGCATCTGGCGTGTGTGGCGTGCCTGCTGAGCAACTGGAAAAGCTGGCGGAAATTTTCTCCAGCAACAAAACCATGCTCATGGCAGGTTGGGGGATTCAGCGCCAGCAATACGGTGAGCAAAAACACTGGATGCTGGTGACTCTGGCGGCGATGCTGGGGCAAATTGGTACCGAAGGCGGCGGCTTCGGGTTCTCTTATCACTATTCCAATGGCGGTAACCCAACGCGCATCGGTGGGGTTTTACCGGCGATCTCCGCCAAAATTGAGGGTGGGTCATCGGCAGGTAATGACTGGGCGGTTTCCGATGCGGTGACCAGCCTGCCGGTAGCGCGAATTGTCGAAGCGCTGGAAAACCCAGGCGGCAAATATCAACATAACGGTAAAGAGCAAACCTTCCCGGATATCAAAATGATCTGGTGGGCGGGCGGCGCTAACTTTACCCATCATCAGGATACCAACCGCTTAATCAAAGCCTGGCAGAAGCCTGAACTGGTTGTCATCTCTGAATGCTACTGGACCGCTGCGGCCAAACACGCAGATATCGTTCTGCCAATCACCACCTCGTTTGAGCGTAACGATCTGACCATGACCGGTGATTACAGTAACCAGCATCTGGTACCGATGAAGCAGGTCATTGAGCCGCAGTTTGAAGCGCGTAGTGATTTTGATGTATTTGCCGATCTGGCTGAGATGCTCAAGCCGGGGGGGAAAGCTGTCTACACCGAAGGCAAAGACGAAATGGCGTGGCTGAAGCAGTTCTATGACGTCGCGCAAAAAGCCGCCCGCGCCCAGCGTGTCGCCATGCCTCAGTTCAACGTGTTCTGGCAGCAGAATAAGCTGATCGAAATGCGTGAGAATGAAAAGAATAACAAATATGTGCGCTACGCGGATTTCCGCAGCGATCCGGTGATGAACGCACTCGGAACGCCGAGCGGCAAGATAGAAATCTACTCGAAAACGATTGAAGGCTATCAGTATAAAGACTGTCCGCCGCATGCGTCCTGGATTGAACCGGATGAATGGAAAGGAACTGCGGATAAAGATCAGCTGCAGCTACTGACGGCGCACCCAGCACATCGTCTGCATAGCCAGCTGAACTACGCGTCGCTACGTAAAGAGTACGCGATTGCCAATCGTGAACCGGTGACGATTCATCCGGATGACGCAAAAGCCAGAGGGATTGCCGAGGGCGATCTGGTCCGCGTATGGAATGCTCGTGGACAGGTTCTGGTTGGGGCGCACGTCAGCGACGGCATCAAACCGGGCATCATCTGTATTCATGAAGGCGCATGGCCGGATATTGAAAACGGTATCTGTAAAAATGGCGGCGCGAACGTGCTGACGGCGGATATCCCGACTTCAAGACTGGCGAACGGCTGTGCCGGGAATACCAGCCTGGTATACGCAGAAAAATACACCGGTGAAGCGCCAAAACTCACCGTCTTTGATGAGCCAGCAATTGTCACCATGTAATGATGACTGATAAACGGGGGCCGTAAGGCTCCCGTTTTTTATTGCTGTTTGGGCAACGTTTTACTGTTGTTACTCAGCCAGCACTATCACATCTCCCGTTGCCGGGGCGTCAGTTCCCGGTAGCCACAATCGCCCCCACGAACCGGTGCAATGACAGCCGAGCAGTTTTTCGGGTTGCTGTTGCTGAATAAATTGTCGGGTCCGCCATAGCTTAGCGGGGGAGGCGGCGCGTAAATGAAAGCCACCGACCAGGGCGTGAATTTTGGTAACCCCGGTGATTTTCTGGCAATGGCGTACGATGTTCTCTATTCCCCGATGCCCGCAACCGGTAATGATGACTAACCCGCGTGCAGATTTATAGATCAATACGCCTTCGTCACTGATGTAATCTGGCTGGAGTGTTTTCTCGCTAATCACGCCATAGGACTGTGGCGTGGGGACACTGATTTCCCCGGACCACAAAAAACGATCGCTGATAGCCAGCGGCTCGCGGGTGTATTCCATTATGAATCGAGAGTAGTTGTTATCACGCGAGAGTTTTTTAATTTTTCGTGGTATTCCCGCAACCGTTATCGATGCGTAACGCTCGCAGGCCAGTTGAGGATGGCAAATGATACGGCTGTTATCCGCAAGCCACGGCACGCCGCCGCAGTGATCATAATGACCGTGCGACAGCACTACTGCGGTTAATTGGGTCAGGTCCACGCCCATATGTGCAGCGTTATGCATGAAGCTGCCATCCGGCCCGGTATCAAACAATATTGTGGTTGTTTCATCCTGAACTAACAGACTTAATCCAGGCTTGGCCAGTATTGATTTTTCTGCGCCAGCAGCGCGTCGGTTTTCAAGCAGCACTGTGAGGGTTAAAGCCATGCCTGACTCCCGTATTAAAACGGCATACTGTAATGCATCGCTTTTGAGAGCGCTGTGATCGCAGCGCTCTTTAGCGTTATCCGTTATTCACGCACAATTTTGCCTGCGTTTCCTGCATCGCTGTCATTCCAGCTACCGTGACCATTTGTTTTAATGGTGTAAGTGGCATAACCGACGCGGAAGGTCATCGTATCCTTATAGGTATTTACGTCACGCACTTCATTACCATTGACGTAAACGCCGGAATCTTCGACGTGAATATCAACACTGCGTTGACCATTGGCAAATTTGGCTACGTAATTTCCGCTGAATTTGCCATCAATACCGGCATTATCGTGGTTATCCGTGTTAGTGGTATTTTGCTGCTTTTCACCATGATGATGACGATTCTGCTGGCCGTTACTGTTCTCAATAAAGCCATGATCGCGGTTCCACTGATAGGATTTATTCACATCGCAGCCATTGAGTTCACTCATCTGCGTACAACCTGAACGTTCATACTTTTTCTGCATTGCCGGGGTAATTGCACATGCTGTTGTGGCAGTTGTCAGGCCAAGGACCAGGAGGGTTAGCAGACGTTTATTCATTTTTTACTCACTATCATCATTAAATTTATTTATAGGAATGCGAACTTTTTGACTGTCATGTTTACGACGACGGCAGTCTCCCATTAAATATTAATGAAGCATACCAGGGGGAATCCTAATTTATAATTAGGGTGGGGTGGTGAATGCTGTAATACGCAACATAATAAGCTGTTTATTTACTTATTTTATACAATCCGGGTAGAGAGCTAAGATGTATTTACTTTTAGAAGAAGGATTTAATGAATTATTAATATTGACATTAACGATGAAGTGGGACGCGGGCTTGTATATAAACAGGCCCGCGTGGGGAGAGTAGTCCACAATATTCAAACTTCGCGTATTTATGGATGTCGTTGTCAATATAGTTCGTCTTTACCCCTGAGTGGAGATCTGCGCGCGGTGCTGCTCGGCCTGTACCTCATGAGCAAATGAATGGCCGTTGTTTACCGATTGGTGAACAACCATCGCTTTTTCATGTTCATTCATTTGTGAAAATGATTGCGCATTGGTTGATGTTGACGATGAATTATTTGCCTGCGCGGCGTGTGCTTGTGCCATTTGTTGATGTGCAGGAGCGTCGCTGTTATTCATCATTTCATGAGCCATTGCGGCCTGCTGATGCATTTTGGGTGTTTCTGCCGCATTAACGCCAGCTGAAATAAAAAACGCGATAGCTAAAAAAGAGGACATCTTATTCATCATATTTCTCCTGTTTGGGTTTACGGAAGAAAGTATAATTAATAGGGGCTGTCAGTGGCGTGACAGGATTATGACGGTTGTGTCAGACAACAGGTGATGACGGGTATAAGCGTCATCACCATAAATTAAATCGCGTGCTTGGGCAGCGTCAGAATAAAGCGAGTGGCATGAGGGTCGGAAGTCACCGAGACTTTTCCTTGATGGGCAGTCACAATTGATTTCACAATCGCCAGACCAATGCCGCTGCCTTCGCCCTTACGCTGTCGTGAAGGGTCCACTCGATAAAAGCGGTCAAAGAGTCGCGGAAGATGTTGCGGGGGAATGGGGTTTCCGGGATTCTCAACGACTATCTGCACCTGGCCATCCGCCTCTTTCACCCGCACGGTTACCGACTCGCCTTTTGGCGTATAGCGCATGGCATTTGACAGCAGATTACTCATTGCCCGGCGTAACATTAATGGGTCGCCTGAAACCCAGCATGCGCGTCCTTCAAACCGTAAACCAACCTCACGCTCTTCAGCCCAGGCTTCGAAAAAGTCGAACACTTTACCGACCTCATCAGCCAGATTGAGCGCTTTTTTTTCTGGGATCAGCTGATTGTTATCCGCCTGTGCCAGAAACAGCATATCACTCACCATCTTCGACATACGGCCAAACTCTTCGAGATTGGAATACAGCACATCTTCCAGCTCTTTTTGGCTGCGGGTCTGGCTGAGCGCAATCTCCGTTTGGGTGACGAGGTTAGTTATTGGCGTGCGGATCTCATGGGCAATATCCGCTGAGAAGTTCGACTGGCGTTTAAATACGTCTTCGATGCGTTCGATCATGTGATTAAACGAACTCACCAGCTGTTCCAGTTCAATAGGAACAGCTTGCGGATCGAGGCGTACATCGAGATCTTTCGAGGTGATATTTTGGATGCGACGACTGACGTTACGAATCGGTTCATGACCTTTGTATACGGCGAACAACACGATAAAAACAATCATCATGCTAATCAGCGATGCTGTCATAATCAGCTTGTTTTTCAGATCGTTAATATAGTGCAGATGAAAGTCGATCGATAATGCCAGATACAGCGTATACGCTGGTTTTCCATCGGCAAGTTGTCCTACCGGCAGGCGAATCATTCGCCAGTTAGACGATGTTTTCTGTCCGTGGATATGTTTGGAGGTTTGCAGTGTGGGGCCTGAGATAATAAAAACATCGCTGGCATGAGCATTTTTATCCGGCCTTGCACTGGCGATAAACTGCCGGAGATCCGGCGCATTGGGCGAATGGAAAATGGCCTTTTGGTTGTTATCTTCCAGAGAAATAATGACGTTCGAATAACCCGCCACCACATTTTTTAGCGTTTCCAGGCGGCGTGATTCTGGCTCGTTGGGTTGGTTAATAATCCTCTCCAGCGTGGCGCTAATCTCTTGTAAATCGTTGATGTCCTGCTCGGCGAAGTGGACTTTCACGGAGTGGATCATTATCCATGCAAAGGCGAAAAATGAAGCAATTGTCGCCAGGCTGATAAAAAAGGTCAGTCGTGTCGCCAGCGAAAAAGGGCGTCGCCATCGTTTACTGGCCATCAGGAACCTCAAGCATATATCCCACACCGCGCACGGTCTGAATCAGTTTCGGCTCAAAATCGTTATCAATTTTGGCGCGCAGACGCTTAACGGCGACGTCGATGGCATTAGTATCGCTGTCAAAATTCATATCCCAGACCTGGGAGGCGATCAGTGAGCGGGGTAAAACTTCCCCCTGATGGCGCAGGAAAAACTCAAGCAGCGTAAACTCTTTGCTGGTCAGGGTGATGCGCGTACCGCTGCGGGTGACTTTCCTGCTGACCAGATCGACCATTAAATCCGCGACCTGAAACTGGCTTTCAACAATCACCGCAGCGCCCCGGCGCAGCAGCGTTCTGACCCGTGCCAGCAGTTCGGCGAAGGCAAACGGTTTAACCAGGTAATCATCAGCACCCAATTCCAGACCTTTAACCCGATGTTCAATGGTACCCAGTGCGGTGAGGAGAAGAATGGGCATTCCTTTGTTGGCGGAACGCAGCATCCGCACGATATCCCAGCCGTTTACATCCGGCAGCATGATGTCGAGTATGAGCAGGTCGTAATCGCCGGTCATCGCCAGGTGATACCCGTTCAGGCCGTTATCCGCCAAATCCACAACAAAACCCGCTTCCGTCAGGCCTTTCGTCAGGTATTCACCGGTTTTTTTCTCATCTTCGACTATCAAAACCTTCATCGCATTCTCCTTCTCGCACTGGTTGTGCGGACTTTCAATTCTAGGGAAGCGGGATCGGATAGCAATCTGTTATTGGGAAAATGACAGTTTTGTCATTTTCCTGTCACCGGTTAAACAGAGTCACTTCGTTAAAGTACAAGACTATAAATTCCTACTTATTTTAGGGACATCAGTCCGGTCAGGACGAGAAGAACTATGAGCAAATTTAAGCTTCTTACTCTCAGCGCTATATTCGTGCTCGCTGGTTGTTCATTGGCGCCGGACTATCAGCGCCCGGCCTTGCCGGTGCCACAGCAATTTTCTTTAAGCCAGAATTCCCTGGTGTCGGCTCCTGGTGAATACCAGGACACGGGGTGGCGAACCTTTTTTGTTGACGACCAGGTGAAGGCGTTGATTGGTGAGGCGCTGATCAATAACCGCGATTTACGCATGGCGACGCTGAAGGTTCAGGAAGCGCGAGCGCAGTATGGCGTCACGGACGCTGACCGTTATCCGCAAATCACGGCAGGCTCCAGCGGTACCTACAGCGGTAAATTAAAAGGTGATAGCAGCACCGATCGTGAATTCGAAGCTGGACTCAATCTCAGTTTCGACCTGGATTTCTTTGGGCGGCTTAAAAATATGAGTGAAGCCGAACGGCAGAACTTCTTCGCCAGCGAAGAGGCGCGTCGGGCGGTGCATATCTTATTAATTTCCAACGTGTCGCAAAGCTATTTCAACCAGCGTCTGGCTTACGCGCAGTTGCAAGTTGCCGAAGAAACGCTGCAAAACTATCAGCGCTCTTATGCTTTTGTAGAGAAGCAACTGATAACCGGTAGCACCAACGTACTGGCGTTGGAACAAGCGCGCGGTTTGATTGAAAGTACGCGTAGCGAAATTGCCAAGCGTAAAGGTGAGTTGGCACAGGCCAATAACGCGCTGCAACTGTTGCTGGGTACATACGGGAAATTACCCGATGACCAGGCGCGCAGCCGTGGGGATATTAAACCGGTAACGCTGCCGCCATCGTTGTCGTCGCAAATACTGTTGCAGCGCCCGGATATTATGGAAGCTGAGCACGGATTATTGGCGGCAAATGCCAATATCGGTGCTGCGCGGGCGGCATTTTTTCCGTCGATAACGTTGACCAGTTCCGTGTCCAGTAGCAGTAGCGATCTTTCCAATTTATTTAATGCCTCCAGCGGCATGTGGAATTTTGTCCCCAAAATAGATATTCCAATCTTCAACGCCGGACGTAATCAGTCCAATCTCGACCTGGCAGAAATTCGCCAGCAACAGTCGGTAGTGAATTACGAACAAAAAATTCAGAACGCGTTTAAAGAAGTGGCGGATGCACTGGTGTTACGCCAAAGCATTGCCGATCAAATTAGTGGGCAGCAGCGTTATCTGGATTCATTGCAAATCACACTACAGCGCGCCAGAGCGCTTTATCAGAATGGCGCAGTTAGCTATATCGAAGTATTAGACGCAGAACGTTCTTCATTCGCTACGCGGCAATCGCTGCTCGATCTTAATTACGCCCAACAGGTTAATGAAATTAAACTGTTTGCTGCCTTAGGCGGCGGTTGGGTGGAGTAATCCTTAATATTAACTTTTCAGGAGCATGATGTATGAATACTACCGCCAAAGCCGTACTGTTTAGCCTTTTCTCTGTGGCTATGTTTAACGCCCAGGCCAATGAAAATCAGCATGGCGAGATGATGAATATGCAGCCAGCGGCTCAACAGGAACAACTCATTAGCGCTACCGGGGTGATTGAAGCTGTTGATATGGAGAGTAAAAAAATCACGATTAAGCATGACCCTATTCCAGCGGTGAACTGGCCGGCCATGACGATGCGCTTTACGCTGGTTGCTGATACGAAGGCTGATGATATTAAGCCAGGCGATAAGGTCGCGTTTACATTTGTTCAGCAGGGAAATCTCTCTGTGTTACGCGATATTCACATCAGTAAATAACGTTCTCGCTGGTCTCTTTTATTCTTGCCCGAGTTTTTTGCGAACGCGGGTGAGACTATCGCGCAATGGAAATCACTATGGCGTCTTTAAATATTAAAAATACCGCGCTTATTCTCGGTAGCATGATTGCCGGCGGGATTATTTCTGTCGGTGTTTATACTTATTATTCATCGGCAAAAATATCGTCTGTAGCCGGGCCAGTTCAGCAAAAAGAAGCCAGAAAAGTGTTGTTCTGGTATGACCCCATGTATCCGAACACGCGCTTTGATAAACCGGGTAAATCGCCGTTTATGGATATGGATCTGATCCCGAAATATGCCGATGAAGAGACCGCGAACGCGTCATCGCCTGGCGTGCGCATCGATCCTACACAGACCCAGAACCTGGGGCTGAAAACAGAGCCAGTGCGTCGTGGACCACTGCACTACGCGCAAACTTTCCCGGCCAACGTTAGTTATAACGAATACCAGTTTGTTATTGTCCAGGCACGCTCTGCGGGCTTTATCGAGAAGGTTTACCCGCTGACCGTGGGGGACAAAATTAAGAAGGGTTCGCCGCTGATCGACCTGACTATTCCTGATTGGGTTGAGGCGCAGAGCGAATATTTATTGCTGCGGGAAACGGGCGGTAGCGCGACGCAGGTGGAAGGGATTCTGGAGAGATTACGTCTGGCTGGAATGCCTGAAGCAGATATCCAGCGCTTAAAATCGACGCGTAAAATTCAGACTCGCTTTACCCTGAAAGCGCCTATCGATGGGGTGATCACCGCATTCGATTTGCGTACCGGTATGAACATTTCCAAAGACAATGTGGTCGCGAAAATTCAGGGTATGGACCCGGTATGGGTTAGCGCGTCGGTCCCGGAATCTATCGCCTGGCTGATTAAAGATGCCTCGCAATTTACCATCACCGTGCCCGCCTGGCCGGATAAGACTTTCACCATCAGCAAGTGGAGTATCTTACCAAGCGTTGATGCTACCACGCGTACGCTCCAGCTCCGTTTACAGGTCGATAACCCCGACGAGGCGCTCAAGCCCGGGATGAATGCTTACCTGCAACTGAAAACACAAAGCGAGCCAATGCTGCTGATCCCGTCTAAAGCACTGATTGATACGGGTACCGAGCAGCGGGTCATCACCGTTGATAACGAAGGCCGATTTGTGCCGAAACAGGTTGCGGTATTCCATGAATCCCAGGGGCTGACGGCTATCCGCTCCGGCCTGACCGAAGGCGAAAAAGTGGTGTCCAGTGGCCTGTTCCTGATTGATTCCGAAGCGAATATCTCTGGCGCACTGGACCGTATGCGCGCCCAGAACAGTAAGGCGCAAGACGCAGCCGCCATGCCAGCCCAGGCGACCCATTCACACTGAGGACATGATAAATGATTGAATGGATTATCCGTCGTTCGGTGGCAAACCGTTTTCTGGTGATGATGGGGGCGCTGTTTCTTAGCGTCTGGGGAACCTGGACCATCATCAATACGCCGGTTGATGCGCTGCCCGATCTCTCTGATGTTCAGGTGATCGTCAAAACCAGTTATCCGGGGCAGGCGCCGCAAATTGTTGAAAATCAGGTGACCTACCCGCTGACCACCACCATGCTGTCGGTACCGGGTGCGAAAACCGTGCGCGGTTTCTCGCAGTTTGGTGATTCCTACGTGTACGTCATTTTCGAAGATGGTACCGATCCTTACTGGGCGCGCTCGCGCGTACTGGAGTATCTCAACCAGGTTCAGGGAAAATTACCGGCTGGCGTTAGCGCGGAAATGGGACCGGACGCCACGGGCGTCGGCTGGATATTTGAGTACGCGCTGGTGGATCGCAGTGGGAAACATGATCTGGCGGAATTACGCTCTCTTCAGGACTGGTTTTTAAAGTATGAGTTAAAAACGATTCCTAACGTGGCGGAGGTCGCTTCGGTAGGCGGCGTGGTTAAACAGTATCAGGTCGTTATCGATCCGATGAAGCTGACGCAATATGGCATCAGCCTGGCGGATGTGAAATCGGCGCTGGATACGTCGAATCAGGAAGCGGGCGGCTCATCTGTTGAGATGGCTGAAGCGGAATATATGGTCCGCGCCAGTGGATACCTGCAAACGCTCGATGATTTCAATAACATCGTTCTGAAAACAGGGGCCGACGGTGTACCTGTTTACCTGCGCGATGTGGCGCGCGTACAGATTGGGCCGGAAATGCGCCGCGGGATCGCCGAACTAAATGGCGAAGGCGAAGTCGCGGGCGGGGTGGTTATCCTGCGTTCCGGTAAAAATGCGCGTGAGGTGATCTCTGCCGTTAAAGCCAAACTCGACACGCTGAAAAGCAGCCTGCCGGAAGGCGTAGAGGTAGTTACAACATACGATCGCAGTCAGCTCATCGATCGCGCCATTGATAACCTCAGCTACAAGCTGTTGGAAGAGTTTATCGTCGTGGCGCTGGTGTGCGCACTGTTCCTGTGGCATCTGCGTTCGGCGCTGGTCGCGATTATTTCCCTGCCGCTGGGGCTGTGTATCGCGTTTATCGTGATGCATTTCCAGGGTTTGAACGCCAACATCATGTCGCTAGGGGGAATTGCCATTGCCGTCGGGGCGATGGTTGATGCCGCAATCGTGATGATTGAAAACGCCCATAAGCGGCTGGAAGAGTGGGGGCATCAGCATCCGAATGAAAAGCTCGATAACGCAACGCGCTGGAAGGTTATTACTGACGCCTCGGTAGAAGTCGGCCCGGCATTGTTCATCAGCCTGTTGATCATCACGTTGTCGTTTATCCCCATTTTCACGCTTGAGGGGCAAGAAGGGCGACTGTTTGGCCCGCTGGCGTTCACCAAAACGTATGCCATGGCAGGGGCGGCATTTCTGGCGATTGTGGTTATTCCGATCCTGATGGGATTCTGGATCCGTGGAAAAATACCGGCCGAAAGTAGCAACCCGCTTAACCGTTTTCTGATCCGTATTTACCATCCGTTGTTGCTGAAGGTGTTGCACTGGCCCAAGACCACCATTCTGGTGGCGGTGCTTTCAATACTGACGGTTGTCTACCCGCTGAATAAAGTCGGTGGTGAATTCCTGCCGCAGATTAACGAAGGCGATCTGCTGTATATGCCTTCGACATTGCCGGGGATCTCAGCGGCGCAGGCAGCGGATATGCTGCAGAAAACCGACAAGCTGATTATGACCGTTCCGGAAGTGGCGCGCGTGTTTGGTAAAACCGGTAAGGCAGAAACCGCAACAGACTCCGCGCCGCTGGAAATGGTTGAAACGACGATCCAACTGAAGCCGCAGGACCAGTGGCGTCCGGGGATGACGATGGACAAAATCATCGCCGAGCTGGACAAAACCGTACGCTTGCCGGGGCTGGCGAATCTGTGGGTTCCGCCGATTCGTAACCGTATCGACATGCTCTCTACGGGGATCAAAAGCCCAATTGGCATTAAGGTGTCGGGTAATGTTCTGGCAGATATCGACGCCACGGCGGAGCAAATTGAAGAGGTGGCCAGAACCGTGCCGGGTGTCTCTTCGGCGCTGGCCGAGCGTCTGGTGGGCGGACGCTATCTCAACGTAGATATTAATCGTGAAAAAGCGGCCCGGTACGGCATGACCGTAGGTGCTGTGCAGCTGTTTGTCACTTCAGCGGTAGGAGGGGCAATGGTGGGCGAAACGGTGGAAGGGATTGCACGCTATCCTATCAACCTGCGCTATGCGCAGAGCTATCGTGATAGCCCGGAAGCATTGCGTAATCTGCCGATTCTGACGCCCATGAAACAGCAAATTACGCTGGCGGATGTCGCCGATGTGACGGTGGTTTCGGGGCCTTCGATGCTGAAAACCGAAGATGCGCGACCAACCAGTTGGATTTACATCGACGCCCGAGATCGTGACATGGTCTCAGTGGTAAACGATCTGAAAAAGGCTATTGCTGAAAAGGTCCAGTTAAAGCCTGGGACCAGCGTGGCGTTTTCAGGGCAATTCGAGCTGCTTGAGCGCGCCAGCCATAAGCTCAAGTTGATGGTGCCAATGACGCTGATGATTATCTTCGTCTTGCTTTATCTGGCCTTCCGTCGCTTTGGCGAAGCGCTGCTGATTATCACCAGCGTGCCTTTTGCGCTGGTGGGCGGCATCTGGTTCCTTTACTGGATGGGTTTCCATATGTCGGTCGCAACCGGAACCGGATTTATCGCCCTGGCAGGTGTTGCTGCGGAGTTTGGCGTGGTGATGCTGATGTACTTGCGCCACGCTATTGAAGCCGAACCCGTGCTGGAAAATCCGCAAACCTTTACGGCGGACAAGCTGGATGAAGCGTTATATCACGGTGCCGTGCTGCGCGTGCGCCCAAAAGCGATGACCGTGGCGGTGATTATCGCGGGTCTGTTACCTATCTTGTGGGGGACGGGAGCTGGCTCAGAAGTCATGAGCCGCATCGCAGCGCCGATGATTGGCGGTATGATCACCGCACCATTGCTGTCGCTATTCATTATTCCGGCTGCGTATAAGCTGATGTGGCTGCACAGACATCGCGGTCAAAAATAATGCTCTAAAGCGCGCGCCTGCATTCGGATTTGTTGCCGAAGCAGGCGCTGCGTTATACCTCCAGTGCCTTCACGCGTTTGCGGTACTCGCCCGGCGTGCAGCCAAATTCCCGTAAAAAGACTTTATGGAATGACGATTCGCTGGCGTAGCCCACAGACTCGGCCACCACAACCAATGGCTGCGACCCGCGAGACAGCATCTGGGCAGCGAATTGCAGGCGTAAAGTGGTTAATACTGCGAGCGGCGTGGAGTTTGAGACTTCACGAAATAGCTGCGCGAAGCTGGCCCGCGACATATGTGCACGTTTCGCCAATTCTTCGACGGTCCAGGCAAACGCCGGTGACTCCAGCATCATGAAGACGACAGCCCCTAGTTTGGGATGAAGCAGTAGATTCAACACGTTTTGAACGGGGGTCGCCCTGGTTAACCATTCGCGAACGGCTAAGGCGAACAGTGTGGCGCATTGTTGACTGCAGACTACACTGGAACCTGGCAGAGTACTCATGGATTCCTGTTGCATCAACGCAATCATGGCCTTGAGCCAATGGCTGACAGGGCTATTTTCATCAGGTGCCAGAACCAATACTTCCGGTAACGCAGTTAAAAAATAGCGTGAGGAAGCGTGCAATCGAAGGCTGCCACAAACAATGTGTGTTTGTTCATCGCCAGACTGGCAGAGCCGATGTGCGGAGTTTTGCGGCAGGATCACGATAGTACCGGGCCGCAGAGTAAAAGATGTTCCATCGGGCATGTCCAGTTGGGCTGCCCCTTGTGTGACCGTATGCCAGCGGATAATGGACAATTCACCTGCTGCGTGCGGCAGTTGCCAGTCCCTGCTCAGTAGGCAGTTTTGGTCAATTGAGCCTTGTGGGTCGTTAAGCATCAGTAATCGGCTAAGGGCATCCATGGAGACTCCTGAACATTTTTTGTTGTCGTTTATTGAAACGATATTATCTCTTTATTTTATTATTATATTAATACCTTCAAAGTGTTAGTGTAATAATTCATTCTCGAAATGTTAGTCATCTTTAAGGCTGATTTAGACGATCTGACAGTTATTGGCGAGTTGTGGATACATTGTTCTGGCAGAGTTAGAGCTATATTTCAGTTCATCAAACGAACAGTGACTTGGCGGAGAGACAGCATGAATCAGTATCAGGCGATTATTATTGGATTTGGCAAAGCGGGTAAAACGCTGGCGGCAACACTGGCCAAAACGGGTTGGCGGGTAGCGATTATTGAACAGTCAAACACCATGTATGGCGGGACATGCATCAACATCGGCTGTATCCCAACCAAAACCCTGGTACATGATGCTGAACTTCAGCATGACTTTGCCGAAGCAATGCAACGCAAGGCCTCTGTTGTCAGTTTTCTGCGCGATAAAAATTTCCATAATCTTGCCGATCTGGAAAACGTGGATGTGATTGAAGGTCGTGCTGAATTCGTTGATAACCATACTGTGCGAGTCGTGCAGTCAACAGGCGAGATTGAGCTGAGCGGCGAGAAAATCTTTATTAATACTGGCGCCCAGTCAACGATTCCAAACGTTGAGGGATTAACCACGACACCTGGCGTATTTGACAGCACCGGGCTGTTGAATTTGGCGCAACGTCCAGAGCGTCTGGGCATTTTGGGCGGTGGGTATATCGGCGTTGAATTCGCATCGATGTTTGCCAACTTTGGTAGCAAAGTCACTATTTATGAAGCAGCTCCGCAGTTTTTGCCTCGTGAGGACCGGGATATTGCTGACGCTATCGCCAACATTTTACGCGACAAAGGCGTCGAGCTGATCCTCAATGCCAACGTGCAGTCGGTCTCCTCGCATGATGGTGCAGTACAGCTGCACATTCCGGAGGGGGGCCAGACGGTGGATGCGCTGTTGGTAGCATCAGGTCGCAAACCGGCGACAGAAAACCTGCAATTGCAGAAAGCGGGTGTGGATGTAAACGATCGTGGTGCCATTGTTGTGAATAAATATTTGCGTACATCGGCAGACAATATTTGGGCAATGGGCGATGTCACTGGTGGATTACAATTTACCTATATCTCGCTGGATGACTTCCGTATTGTGCGTGACAACCTGCTAGGCGAGGGGTTACGTAACACGGGCGATCGCCAAAACGTACCGTATTCCGTCTTTATGACGCCGCCGCTTTCCCGCGTCGGAATGACTGAAGAACAGGCTCGCGCCAGCGGTGCGGCGGTGCAAGTCGTGACGTTGCCGGTAGCGGCTATCCCGCGAGCGCGGGTGATGAATGATACGCGTGGTGTTCTTAAAGCGGTGGTGGATAGTGAAACGAAACAAATATTAGGCGTATCGCTGCTGTGCGTGGATTCTCATGAAATGATTAATATCATCAAGACGGTTATGGATGCGGGGTTACCTTATACCACATTGCGTGACCAGATATTTACCCATCCAAGTATGAGCGAATCATTAAACGATCTCTTTTCTCTCATAAAATGATAATAACGTAGTCTGCATATTTGCCCCACCCGTGTGGGGCTTTTTTTTATTTGTTTTTTATACTCCTGATACTAATTGACAGTTATTCTGGCGTTACGGATGAAATAAAATAAAGTGACATGTTTTATTATATTCCCACTGAAATAACTCGTTAATGGAAATAGAAATGAACATGTTTAAGTCTACGTTACTAATGACTGTGTTGCTGACTGCTCCGGTGACATTTTCCGCGTTAGCGCAAACAGAGGTTGCCCACGTTAGCGTATCAGCCGTGTCTGGCTCTCCTTCCGTGATGGAAGATGCCATTGCGAAACTGGCGCAGGAAAAGAATGCGACTTCCTGGAAAATTACCTCAATGCGCATTGATAGCAGCACTCACGCAACGGCAATTTTGTACAAGTGAGGAGAGCCGGGATGGAAAAGTATCTTCGTATATTGGGCAAAGGCGATAGAGTTGGATTAACCTTGATTCGCCTGAGTATCGCGATTGTTTTTATCTGGATTGGTTTATTAAAATTTGTACCTTACGAAGCCGACAGCATTACGCCGTTTGTCGCCAATAGTCCGGTAATGTCATTTTTTTATGAGCATCCAGAAGAATACAAACAACATTTAACCCACGAAGGTGAATTCAAACCGCAGGCTCGTGAATGGCAGACGGCGAATAACACGTATACGTTCTCAAATGGCCTGGGCGTAGTCGAAGTTCTTATCGCTTTGCTGGTGCTGGCTAATCCTGTTAGCCGTTGGTTGGGATTAATTGGTGGCGTTCTGGCATTTGCCACACCAATTGTTACCTTATCATTTTTAATAACCACGCCGGAAGCATGGGTAATGCCGCTGGGGGATTTACACCACGGATTTCCGTACTTGTCAGGCGCCGGACGGTTGGTGTTGAAAGACACGTTAATGTTGGCGGGAGCAGTGATGATCATCGCAGATTCATCCCGATCAATAATTAAGCAGCGGTATTGAATTTTTAACGTTGTGCCCTCTGTAAGATAGCAAGCCACTATAGTTCGATTCGGTACTTACCGGGCCAGCAGGATGCTGGCTTTTTTTCTGACTTAAGGTAAATTTATTAAGCATATATAAATTGCAATTATTCAATTTAGAAGCATAACGAGTCAGAGCTATATTTTTAGTTAATGATAGAGTGCAGTAAACATCTTCTCTTATCCCCCGCGATAGCACGCCAACCCGCATGTTGCTTAGCCCCTCCATCATGATAGCTTTATTTTTTTCTGTACAATTCTTGCTATTTGTTATCTCAAAACCTCATTTTAAAAAATTTTGTTATTCGCTTTTGTTATAGCCAGTACGCAAGTTCGCGTGGTTTTAGGCCTGGCTTGAGCTAGAATTAATCCTGATTAAATGTTTTTACGTATCAATAACTGACTAAAGATAGTTAAAAACTTAATTTTTAACCAACTGTTTGACATGGAATCCACTATGGTAATTAAGCACCAGGGGTGGATGCTGATCTCGCGTTTTGTGAGTAACCAAAGGCGGGACATATCTTAAATATGGAAATAAGGGTTTTAGAATGAGCTTTGGCTTAGCAAAGGAAGACAAGTTTGAAATCATCGCTATCCTTCGTGAAGAGCTTCATAAGAAAACGAAACTGGAAATCCTGTGTGGAGACAGTAGCGTTATCACGCAGTTAGAGAAGATTGATTTCGAACGGTTTGTCATCTCCGGACACGGAGACATTGTTCCTGAAAAGGTCCAATACTTTATCCTGCACAGTGAAAGCGGGATTGTAAAGTTTACTGCCAGGTTCGAACAAACCTCGTCAGCAGGTGCGGAAGCAGGATTATCCTACTTCATCCCGGATATGATTTTCTTTGCCCAGCAGAGACAAAATCAGCGTTTTTCATTCCTGAAGGGTTATGACTTTTTCTGTTTTGGTCGTTACAAAAATGGAGAAAACTACTCTCTCAAGATTAAAAATATCTCGCAGGGTGGTTGTGCGTTAATCGTTAAAGATGTAAACGCCCGTTTTCTTTATAAAGATGCGGTGATTAAAAATGCATCTCTGGATTTCGATACCTTTGGCAGTTTACAACTGGACTTAAAAGTGATCGATGTCGTCCCGATCAATGAATTTGATGAGGATAACCAGTTGTATTCCTGTCATCAGATCTCATGTGAGTTCGACTTTAAAAATCGTCGTGAAGAGACTGAAGTCGAGAAAATCATTATTAAATTTTTAATGAGTAACAAGATTAGAAGCTTATAAGGAACGGTGAACAGGATGTTGATGTGTGGCAGTGATAATTTTGTGGGCAATGGTATGTTTGCCTACCTGACCAGCAAACATGTACCGATACAAACATTCCAGTTTGAGGATATGTTGCATCAGTCATCATTATGCCAGCATCAAACCATGGTTTTTAATATCATTGATAATGAACAAGCGTGTTCAGACATTGTTCAGTTTTTGAATAAAAACCGATTCAAATTTTATAATAACGTCGTGGTGATTGTTGCTGATAGTTTGGTGGCGAAATTATGCGTAGAGTTATTATATGTCGAAAAAACAATAGTTTTGACTGAAAAATCTTCACTGCGCGATTTTGGTCAATTGGCGAAATTATCAGTCGGGAAATGGAACCCCCGACTGTATCGTTCGCAGAAGAGATTAACCGAAAGAGAACAGCAGATCCTGAACTTACTGGTAAGTGGTTATACAGCCAAAGAAATTTCTGAGTTAGTTAGCCTGAACTATAAAACGATTCAGGCACATAAGATGAGAGTCGTCGCCAAACTTGGCCTGACCAATACCTCTGATTTAAATAAGTTAATTGTCAGATTTACCCATCGTATGTCTTTTTTACCCTAACCTGACCATTCTTTTCTGATGTAATACACCTAATAGTAGATACAATTTGGGAGTGATTTTGACTGGTTTTTAATTTTATGATTTGTAGAGGGAGATGGGAATGTTTAATTCCAATGAGGTGCTAACTGCGCTTGAAAAGGCTTTGAATACCAGTCAACTTTATATGGTTTATCAGCCTATTTTCAATTTGCATGCCCAGCGTATAAGCGGATTTGAAGCATTAATGCGTTGGAATAGTCCTCAGATGGGTATGATCTCTCCCGATGTTTTTATTACCTTACTGGAAGATAGCGGCAATATTATTTCCATTGAAGATATGGTTACTCACTCGCCGTGGGATGTTGCAACTTCCTGGCCTGACCCCATTGTATTATCCGTCAATATTTCCGCGCTTGAATTCTGCGATCCTCTGCTACCCCAACGCGTCAGACAAAATCTTGCCACTTCCGGACTGCCGGTCCATCGATGCCAAATAGAGGTCACGGAAACGTCACCGCTGTGTGACAGCCAGATTGCGGCTAAAAATATGACGGAATTAAAGGCGATAGGGGTCAAGCTTGCACTTGATGATTTTGGAACCGGCCATGCTAATCTTAATTACCTGTTGAAATATCCTTTTGACACTTTAAAAATTGATAAGGAATTTGTCACCGGTATTGAGCCCGACACCCGATCAACGAAGATTGTTGAGGGTATTATTTCACTGGCGCATAGTTTTGGCATTGAAGTTCTTGCCGAAGGGGTGGAAACCCAGTCCCAGCTGGAGCGGTTGATGCAGATTGGTTGTGACAAAATTCAAGGCTTTTTCATTTCTCCCCCGGTGCTGGCAGAAGAGATCCCTTCACTCTTAGCACAATATAATCGTTAATCCCTCCTTTTCACGTTTCCCAACCCCTTGGTTGTTCCGCGTTGCTGTTAAGTCTGTAGGCCTGATAAGCGTAGCGCATCAGGCGGCTTTGAACGGCAAAAAAAAGCCCCCTGCAGAACAGGGGGCTGGTGAGTTTATGTCAGCTTAGAACGATTTCTTAAAGCCGATAGAGGCATTGACCGGCGCTTCTACCTGCGACTTACTGCCGCCGTTGCTGAATTGCGTACCCAGCTCACCGTAGACCTGCAGGTTTCTGTCGATGGACCATGACAGGCCGGCTGCAACTTCAGTGCTGGAGTACTGCTGTGAAGATTCCAGCGTGGTGGTGGCTACCGCATTGCTAAAGTGCGTTTTGTCTTTTGAACCCAGACCCTGCCAGACGTTTACCCTGCCGTACGGCTGGAATTTGCCATGGTTGGTGTCATAGTCAGCGACCAGACGCACGCCCAGACGCGCGGTAAAGGAATCCGCAGTATCCATTTTCACTTTCGTTGGGGTCACACCATCCAGCGTGCTGTTATCAAAGTCGCTGTACTGGTAGATCAACTGAGCCTGAGGTTCCAGACTCCATGCGCTGGCACCTAAACGGAACGATTTACCTACCTCTGTCGACGCCGTCAGCGTGTTGCCTCTGACCGTATACGAGCCGTTGTTACCGGTCGCCTCCAGGCGGGATTTATGGTTACCGTACTGCAGGACGTTATCAACATACATACCGTCACCCGAGAACCAGGTAGCATAGCCGCCGACGTAAAATGCGTTGTCGTCGATGTTACCGCCTTTGCCATCGCTGCCTGTCTTCGTGCCTTTCACGTTGCTGTCAATATCAAGGATGCTGGTATACATCCCGGCTTTCCAGCTTTCGTTAGCATACATATCCACGCCGACCTGAATGCCCATGGTATGGGAGCTGGTTTGCGTACCGGCCGCATCATCCAGTTTGGTTTTACCGGAGTAGCCAATCATTCTTGCCCAGGCGCGATTGTCTTCATCAATGCCCGGTTTAACCTCGTCACCCATACGTTGGTGCATGTTACCCAACAGGCTAATATCACCCTGACGTACGACGCTGGCGAGGCCAGAATACAGCATGGTTTCTGGACGGTATTCACTTCTCAGATACCAGTTTTCACCCTGGCCCTGAGCATTACCCGCATGCAGTTGGTACTCAAACGCACCTGCAGCCATACGATCGGCGGCAAGATGGAAGGCATCCCGCGACGTTTGTGCGGTGGTGGTTGCGCCATTGAGCGCTGTCACCACTTCGATACCATCCCCAATGGTCGGCGCGCCGAGACCAGAACCATCGACATCCAGCAGCGTGCTACCGCTGGCTTTACCGCCATCGATAATCAGACGGTCGGCAATGCCTGCGCCGCTACCATTCTGGATAGCCGCCATGTTGATAGTCCCTTTTTCGCCGGTGTAATCCCCTTTGACGGTTAAGGTTGTGCCAGTCTGCTGACCGATGAGCGAGACATCGCCACCGTTGCTCAGGCCCGCTACCGTTTGGTTGTAACCCTGAGTGTTCAACGTGGTGTCTGCGACCACATAGTGGTGAGATGCGCTACTCAGGGTGTTGGCATTACCCGCTTGCAACACGCCGTTGGCGATCAACGTCGCGCCGCTGTAGCTATTTTCACCTTGCAGCTCGGTAATGCCGCTACCGGTCTGATGCAACTGGCCTTTACCACTGATATTGCCGGTCAGCGCCAGGGTATCGCCACGATTGACGTTGAGGACGCCGTTATCAACGACATCCCCCTGAATGCTGCCGATATCGCCGCCGTTACCCAACTGTAAAACGCCTTGTTCGATGGTGGTGCCACCGGTGTAGGTGTTATCCAGCGTCAGGGTGAGGGAACCTTTACCGGTTTTGGTCAGTTGACCATTACCTTCGACTTCCGTTAGCAGAGAAACGTCATGCCCGTTGGTGTCGAATGTCCCGCCGCCGGATTCCAGCGTCACCTGACGGGCAGTATCAAACGCTTCGCCATACTTCAGCGTACCGCCATTAAAGGTAATTCCCGTATCTGCCGCACCCAGGTTGGTATCGCCCGCTACCTGCAGCGTCCCGGAGGTGATGGTCGTTCCGCCGCTGTAGGTGTTGTCGCCCGTGAGGATGAGGGTACCGAGATCGCCTTTATTCAGGCCGCCGGTACCGCGGATAACGCTGTCGATAGTCGCGGTGTAGTTGGCGCCGTCTACTGTGCCATCGCCAACGCGAATCAGGGTGTTGGCCGTATCGGTGGTAATGGCTTCGCCACCCACGCGATAACCATCGGTGGCGAACTGCGCGCCGCTGATGATGACGTCGCCTTTGCTGTTATCGACGGTCACGTTGCCTGCTTCACCCTGGAAGACGGCAAACGCGGCATCGGTAAACGGTGCGTTCAGCGCGCCTTCCGGCGTTGATTCATCGGTAGTCCAGTTGTCGTTACCCTGGCTGGATTGCCAGATACCGTCGCCGCCGTTGATGACGCCGTTGTTTTTCAGCTCGCCATTCTCACCGCCGGTGCCGTCCCAGAAGCGCAGCGTTAGTCCTGCGTGGTTGACCAGGTTGACCTGATTTTTCACCGATGTCTGCACGTACAGGCTGTCAGCCGCTTCCGGCGCGTTAGCAATATCCATCACATTGTTGGTCAATGTGCCGGTGTAGTTGATGACGCGATAGACGCCGACATCAAAGCTGCCGCCCGGTGAGGTTTCAATGTTGAGCTTACCGTCGAGCGTCAGATCGCCATTTACATCAATCAAGTCGTTGAAAGCACCGCCCGGGGTGTAAGCCTGACCAAACTGATAATCCAGCTGTGCGTTATCACTGAGCGTCAGCGAACCGGTAGTCAGTTTACCCACGCTGTTGATGGCCGCACCTGCGGTAATATGAGCGTCGTCCAGCACATCAACCGCGCCGCCAATAATTCCGTTTCCGCCAAGCGTTGCCCCGGATTTCACCGTCACCTGGCCGGTAGCCGCAGACTGATTACCGTTGACCAGCAGCACGCCTTCATTGACGTCCGTGGTGCCGGTGTAAGTATTGTCGCCGGTCAGCGTTAACGTACCTTCACCGATTTTCACCAGGCTACCGTCGTTGCCGCTGATAATGCCGCTGATGGTGTCATCAAGATGCAGATTACCCAGCGACAGCTCTTTATTGCCCAATTCGACATTACCTGCGCCGGACAAGGAGCCGATCGATGTTGCGCTGTCGACTGCGCTGATATCGACCTTACCGCCCGCCAGGTTTTTAACGACGGTATTTTCTGCCATCGCCAGGTCAGCAAAGGTCATCAGCCCGCTGTTGTTCACGGTGGCATTGCCGCCGCTGGCGTCTTCTTCCAGCTCCAGAGTACTGTCTTTTGACACGTTAACCGTCGCGTTGCCCGCGGTGGCGTTGTTGGTTAACACCGCTTTCGCCGTGCCCGTCAGGTTCAGCATTGCGCTCGCTGCGGTGACGTTATCTGCCAGCGTTAACAGGCTGTCGGCGATGTTCATAGTCAGGGATTTCAGGCTGGTATCTGTCCCGCTGACATTGAGCGTCGCGCCCTTATTGACGTTCACGGTGCTGCTTTCGTTACTGCCAAAGGCTCCGGTTTTGCTGACGTTGACCGTCACATTGTTGGTGTTTCCGGTACCGGCAATTTCTGTGTCGCCTTTGTAGCTGTTTGCGCGGTCGAGCGACAAGGTGCTGCCCGCATCGCTAGAGCTGCTGGTGACTTTCAGTTTACCGTCGCCGGTAATCTCACCGGTTGGCGTGAAGTGGTGCGAATTGAGATCGAACACCGCTGCGTTCTCATTCGCTCCCAGCTCGATGGTGCGATTGCTGGTCAGGTCCGCGCCCAGTTGCAGCGTTGAACCGTTATTGATTGCCAGGTCAGTTCCGCTCTGGCCGAGATTGCTGTCGGAGGAGATCTGCAACGTGCCGCCATCAATGCGCGTGCCGCTGCGATACTCGTTATCGCCGCTGAGGATCAGACGGCCAAGGTCGGTTTTCACCAGCGTCAGCTTGTCAGCAGTACTGGCTTCGCGGATAACAGACTCAATGGTCGCGGTATAGTTTTGCCCCGCGCCACCGGCGCCAACGCGCAGCAGCAGTTCGCCTGTTCCCGGCGTCTGGCCTGCGTGGGTCGCGTTTTCAGTGGTGGCATACGCGTTAAGCGCATCGCCTTTAACGACATAGCCATCGGCATCAAACTGTGCCCCGGAGAAGTTAACTTCTCCCGCGGCGTTGTCCACGGTAACTGTACCGCCTTTGGTGGTGAAGACGGCGAAGGACTTCTGTGCCCAAGGGGCGTTACCTTCACCGGTTGCGGTGGTCCAGTTGTTATCACCCTGGCTGCCGATTGCCATCCATTTGCCATCGCCACCGTCAATTTTGCTGTCGCCTTCAATACCCGACGCGCCGTGGCTCTGATTGACGGTTGCGCCGTCCCAGAACTGCAGGGTAACGCCGTTGGCGTTCACCAGGTTGACCTGTTTGTCGATGGAGGTCTGGACAAAAATATTGCTCTTATCCTGACTGTCCGGTATTGCGCCTAATTCCAGCGTCTGGTTATCCAGCGTGCCGCCGTAGTTATAGATACGGTACACGCCCGGTCCGAAGTTACCGCCCTGTGAAGTGGTGACATCCAGAGTCCCGTCCAGTTGCAGATCGCCCGCGACGTTAATCAGATCGTTTAGCGCGCCGCCTGGCGTATAGGCCTGACCCAGTTCGAAAGCGGAAGTCGTTTTGCTACCAAGCTGCAGATTACCGTTAATGGATAACGTACCCGCACCACCGTCACCGGCGCTGAGGGTCGTGGCATCGTTCATCAGCACGTTGCCGCCGATAGTGCCATTACCGCCAAGTGTGGACGTGCCGCTAACGGTGGTGGCACCGCGCGCCGCGCTTTGATCGCCATTCACCAGCAGCGTGCCGTTGGTAACGGTGGTGTCGCCGGTGTAGATGTTGTTACCGTTCAGACGGGTAATGCCGCCGCCGATTTGCTGCAGCGCGCCAATACCGGAGATCACGCCGTTGAGCAGCACGGTGTTGGCGCGATTAATCGCCAATATGCCGTTGTCGATAATGTCTGACACGGCGCTGACTTCGCCTGTATTTCCGCCGTCACCCAACTGCAGCGTACCGGTTTGAGCGATAGTGGTAGAGCCGGTGTAGGTATTGTTAGCGGTGAAGATCGTGGTACCGCCCGCCGCACGTTCGAACTTCCCGTCACCGCTGATGATACCGCGATAAATTTGCGCCGCTGAAGCATCCCCCTGGGTATCGAAGATAACCCGGCTGCCTGTGCCCTGGGTCGTAACATTGTAATCGCCAATGCTTGCTGCAGTACTGGTCGGCTCGACGTGGTCGCCGGTGCTCAGGGTTGCGCCATTGTTTACGGCAATGGTTTTGCTTGCCAGTGTCAGGTTTTCTACGACGCGGACATCCGCGTTTGAGCCGCTGATGGTCAGCGAATCCCAGCCGGTGCCGATGTTGGTGCCAGTGGTCAGATTGTCGCTCGCCAGCGTACCAATCTTCGCACCTTTTGTATCGGTGAAGGTGAGGGCGTTGCCGCTACCAGCTTCAGTAGTGATGTGGCGTGTTTTATCCAGCGTCACATTGCCGATGTTGGCTTTATTGTTACCGCCAGTACCGGCGAAATTCACTTCACCCGCATAGGAGCCACTACGCCAGTTAAAGATGTCCGCACCTTCGCCGGTATTGATTACGCCGCTGGTTACACCGCCGCTGATATCAATGGTGTCATTGCCTTTGCCGGACTGAATGGCCACGGCCGTGTCGTTGATGGCCTGCAGGGTTCCCGTGTTGGTAATGGTTTTACTGCTGTCGCCGCTGGCGTCAATAACCGGTGAGGTGGTGCTGGCAGAGATAATCTTGCCGCTGTTGGTCAAGGCGCTGACGTTTTTCGCGATGATCGCCGAACCGCCTGCGTCGTTATGCACGTTAATGTCGGCATTGGTGGTGACATTACCGTTGGTATTAGCGCGGATACCGCTGCCTTCGCTGTTCAGCACCTCAATGGTGTAGCCTTTGCCGATGGTCAGATCGCCCGATACCGAGCTGCCATCGCGTTTTTCAAAGGCAAAGCCGGTACCTTTCCCGTTGACGTTGAGGATATTGTTCAACCCATCGTTCATGTTCAGCGCCACGCTAGTCCGAATCCCCGGACCATCGTTGGCATTGATGGTCACGTCGTTGAGCGTGATATCGGTGTTGTTGGCATCGTTCTGAATACCTGCACCCGTACCCAATGCGCTGATGGAAACTCCTCTGGCGGTCAAAGAGCCTGCGCCCGCATCCCGACGAATACCGTCTGCTGAACCATTGGTCGTGATGGCATCGCCGGCATCACCGGTAATACTCAGGCTTGCACCATTGGTCAGCAGAACCCCTGCTGTTCCATCATCAACGGCTACCTGGCCTAGTCTTTTTATCTGGGCGCTGGCACCTGAAGCCAGTACGCCAATACCGTTGCTGACATGCAGGGCTCTGGAAGAGTTGTTAGTTAAGCTCCCGCCTTCTTGCACATCAACGCCGATGCTGTTTACGCTGGCCAGATCGATAATCGAGTTGGTGTTGAGGATTAGGTTACCCAGATTCCTCGCAACATAGGCGATAACCTTGTTGCCGCTAGCTTCAGAGGTAATGCTGGCATCAGAGGTGAGGGTAGTCTCTACCGGTTTACCCTGTTCGGAGCCGTTTAAATTATGCGCCTGGCCGCCAACAATCCCGGCAGTGGTCCCTACACCGGTCAAATTGATGATGGTTTTATCGCTAATATTACCGCTTGCACCGCCTTCAATCACAATGGCAGTTGCGCCTTCTCCCCCAATGTTGAATGTCGCTTCACCGGTGACAACGTCAGTACCTTTCCCCGTACCCAGTACACCAACAGAGTTGTTACCGCTGAGTGATAGTTTAAGATCGGAGTAAACTCCGCTTACGGGGTCCTTACTGTTACCGGCAAATTTGGCGCCCTCAGCAACACGGAAGATAGTGGTATTAACCTGACCATTATCATTCATCTCCGTCTTGCCAATGTTAGCGACCGCATTGGAGCCGTATAAAAAATAGCCTATCTGGTCGGTGCTGTTAAATACAGGGCTACTGTCGTTATTGATATTCGCCGTCGCACTGCCACGAACGTGTACCCCGATGTCCCCGGAGCCTTTCAGCGTAATACCGGAAGAGATATCCGCAATCGCCTGCTTTCCAGCGGAGCCTTCAACCCAAATAGCGTAGTTACGCTCGTCGGTATTACTTTCACCGTTCACCGTAATTTGACCGGCCTGGCTGGTGGTGACTTTGGCATCCGAGCTGTCTGCGCGAACATGAATGCCAATATTATTCTTGCCGTTAACATTAATCTGGCCGTCATTACGAATAGTTTGACCAGCATTTGCGCCGCTGTTATGCACCGACATCCCGTAGTTTGACAGTCCGGATGTCGCACCATTAACTGAGATTTCGCCGGAGTTGATAACATTCCCGCTCGCACCAGCGACCAGTAAGCCGGCTGCGTTACGTACGCCGGTTCCGAGGGTAATTTTCCCTTCGTTAGTCACAGTCCCTGCGCCGCGCACATGGATACCTGCGCTGAGGTTAGCGCCGCCAGTCAATTCGACATCCTGTGCGGTGTTAGAACCATCACGACCGAGATAAATCGTGGCGTCAGTACTGTTAGTGAAATTGGCATTTTCAGCCACTTCAACGCCATAAGCGGTACCCTTCCCGAAGGAGGCACCGTTGGCGTTACCGTCCACCACATTGATCGTTTTGTTGTTAACCCCAGTTGAGTCTCCTGACAACAGCATCCCAATGGCCAGCGTAATTGGCGTCGTTACCGTGGTATTGGTATCCCACGGGTTGGCCGCAGAGGCGGTACCATAGTTACCTGTTGTGATAGCCTGGTTTATGATGCCATCGTTGGTGACAGTACTGGTTCCTTTGCCCTGCATACCGATAGCGCCGTAGCTATTAACAGCCTGTCGTCTATCTTTATCGATGAACAAACCGGAGTTGATGGTGCCGGTGTTGGTTGCCGTAGCATTTTCCGCCAGCATACCAATCGCCAGACTGTGGCCTGTGGAAGTACGCAGTGCGTTGAGGGAACCCTGGTTCGTAATGACAGCGCCATCTGCGCCTTTCATCACACCATTAATGCTGCCATCTACCGCCAGCACAGAATCTTTGGTCACAGTGCCGGTCGCGCCCGCGCCATGCGCGTAAACGGCGTGCAGCTCGGTATTACCGATCGTGGCATTATTGGTATGGCTTTTACCATCCTTCCAGACCTGGTATTGCCAATCAACCGAGCCGGTTACGGTATCGGATTGCAAAACGCTGCTAATCAGATCCGCATACCAGTCTTCAACGTCTTTGAGCGACATCGTGCCGCGATTGGCATCCAGCATCAGCTGTAGTTGACTGACCTTTTGCCCCTGCGAATTTAAAACCGTTGCATCACTTTCGCCCAGCAGCCAGTCGTTAAGATCGCCCAGTTCTTGAGTATTGGTGATATCAAACTCCTGAGTGCCGGTTTTCACTGCATCACCGTTGCTATCGTATCCGTAGGTATCGATAGTCAATACTTTGCCGAACTGGTCCATTGTCTGAGAACCGTTAAAGGTTTCGTTCGGGACGACGGGAGCGGCGCCAAAAGAGATGTAGTTATCGGAAATCCAGTTAACCTTGCTGCCTGTACCGCTGGCTTCAAGCAAGGCGCTATTTTTGGCAAGGAGTTTGATGGTGTTTTCTGCATCGCGGGCATTTTTCTGATCGTTACCAATGTTCAGATTGGCCGTCGAACCGTTGCTGGCCTGCGCAATGCCAAAGTTGTTGTAGATTTTAGAAAGGGTTGAGTCATAGGTATTTAACGTTATGCCATCTAACGGAGTTTCGGTCAGATAACGAACCAGTTCATCGGTGTTGTAGACCTGCATAGCCGCCGGGGTTTCTAATGCAGGATCGATGATGGGAATTTCTTTATCTTGCGTAGGTGTCGTTGTTGGCTGGTTGAAGTAATACTTTTTCAGATCTTCAACTTCGGTAATCGGGGTGCTAACGCCCCCAATGTTCGCCGTGAGCGTAATCTTCTTTTGATCTAGCAACTGCTCAATAGTCGCTGATTCGACCAGTCCGGTTTGGCCTTGTTCAATTTGCGGCAATGCGCCAGTGACGTTTAACACTGCACCGTTAGTGGTGTTCTGGTAGAGGAAGCCATCATTGTGGATGTTGTCCTTCGTGCCCGGTTGAATAACAATATTGTTATAATCAACGGAAATATTATGATCGCCAGTATCATCCGCCATAACAAGCGGAGAGGTGCTGAGTAATGCCGTTGCTGCCAATACCGCAACCGTTTTACGCGAGCTGCTTTTTTTCTTTCCTTTGGTTAATTCAGAAACGACCACCCAGATACCGAGCGCCGCGTTCCAAATAATGCTGTAAACTTTGTTCATATATAACCCTCGTCTACATTCCTGTTATGCATGTGTTAATACATTGAGTTGTTGGCTATGGTTGGCACGCGGATGTGCTACCCGGTAATAGATTTTTGGGAATAGGGTTTCCTTCCGTGCGATGCGGAATTAAAAAGCGAGTCGAAAGAAAACCTTTTTAAATAATAACCGTGATAATTGTCCTTAAATAAGTCAGTTACGGCTGGCTATAGTGGGAAATGGTGTACTTGAGCCGGGTGTTATTTTTGCCGAGTTTTCTGGCAATATTGCTTTTGTACGCCCCGATGGTTTTTTCACTTTTTTGTGATGCCCCGGCGATTTGTGTCAGTGACCATCCTCGGGCAAGCATCATCATTACGTTGAATTCGTTTGCTGTGATCTTGTTGTGTAATGCTTTGATATTTTGTTGGTTATTGTTCTTTGTGATACGTGTAACGGCATGGTGTAGCCGATCAAGACTGGCATCTTGATCAAGAAACAGCATGTTCTTCCCACAAACGGTTTGAAAAAGAGTAAAAGTAGCTTCATCTGCCAAAACAATAATTTTGGTGACAGGTCGTAAAGCCATGTTGCGGATAATCCTGGCATATTTTAAAAAATCTGATTTGTCAGGATTAATGATGATGCAATCCGTTTCATAAGGAAGCATTTTGACAGCAGAGAGCGTCTGGGAGGAGTAATACGCGATATCAATATATAATGATGAGCCACGTAGGATTTCTCGCATGCCTAGCCAAGGGTAAATTGAGTCACCCAAAAAAATAGCCTTTGACATAACGATCTCCTTGAAATTTTGGTGCAAGCAGTCGCCTCTTTTTGTAGGTTAAAAAAGAGTTTCTTGCGACGCGTGAAATGTTAATTAAATCTCGTATTACGCTCTGTGTTGTGAACGTATCCTTATTAATTCCAGATTAAACAGATATTCTCTGTATTTATTAGAATCATTAACTATTCTTAAAGTAGATATTACACTTTGTTAAAATTTAAGATAAATCGTTTATTTCAGCTCTGCGTAAATGATTGATAGATTTCGCTTATGAATCGCATGAATAATGATTGAGTGGTTTCTATAAAGACAGGGTATTCCTATCTGTTTTGGAGGGGATTTATATGAAAAACATTATATTTCAGATGGATACCCGTTTTTCTTAATGAGCTTACTGGTTGGTAGGAGAATTCTTAATCAAGACCAGGACAAAGAGAAGGGGCGTCGAGGGGAAGAGAGAAATATCGCTAAATTTGCAGTTATCGACCTGAAACTCGAGTATTCAGGTTGATAATTCTTAGTGTTGTGAATTTTTTAGGGAATTATCCTATTTTTGGCTTTTTGTGCTTAATTTTAAAAACTCACTTGAAGAGGTTATTTTTTCTGATTGCTATTGCTGATAGGGCTTAGCCCGCCAACAGTTCCTGTTCAACCTGATGCACCTGCTGTTCCAGCGTATTGCGGATTTCCGTAAGCGCCCGTTGTTGATCGGAGAAGTAGGCTTCTTTATCAGTCACGGAGGTAGCAAGCCGCCAGGCGTTCTCGGCTTCCAGTTCGGTAATCTCTTTGAGCAGCGCGTTAATTTGTTCTCTGAGCTGCTGTATTTTGCTGCGTAAATGCTGCAAATCGTTCAATCGGTCACTGGCCATCATCGGTTCGAGGCCGCTTTGCAATTGAGTCAGTAGCGCCCGGACGGCGGCAAGATCGGCATTTTGGCGCGCCTGGTTAAGCTGCACCATCATCTGATGCGCTTTCTCTTTCAGATCATCGGCTACCACGTCCGGGTGGCAAAGACGGCTTGCCTGACGCCACAGGCGTTTTAACTCATTACGTTCATCAGAGGAAAGCCGCTGGTCACGGCTAAAACGATGCTGTGCATCCTGCTGCTGCTCCTGATATTCATCATATTCATGGCTGGCCTCTTCCTGTGCCTGACGGGTTGCGCTGTCGTCCTGGCGAGAAAAGTCGTTTTCCAGCTCACGAATCTCCGCCAGCAGGGCGGTAATCAGTTCAGTTTGCTGCTGAATACGTTGGCGTGTTTCCACCGATTCGCGCGAATCTGAATTCTGGTTCATCCAGTGCTGCTTGAGCCTGGCCAGTTGATCAACAGCCTGTGAAATAAAGTGCTGACAGGATTGATAGTCTTTTTCCCGGCGTTTTCGCTCCGCTTCCTGTTTGCGCTGGGCACTGGCGGCGAGCTGTTTACGTAGTTCGAGAATGCGGCTCATCAGCGGTCCAAGACGAAGGTGATACAGATCGTTGAAATCATCGAGGATTTGAATGCGCGTGTTACGCTTATCGATCAGGTCACGCAGCTGTGTTTCGAGTGCTTTGAGTTCCAGCTTACTGGCGGCAATGGCGGGATCCTGCCACGTAGAGACTGCCCGTTGAGATTGCAGCCAGGCCGAGATTTCACGCAGGGCATCACCAAAGCGTCGTTCTTCGATCGCCTGCACAATGGTGCCTGGTACGACTGACAAAGGCTCATTTTTAAGATGCGCCACCTGCTGGAAAATAATCTCCTCATCTTCCAGTTCAATAGCGCTTTTGACGATTTCCAGTCGTTTGATGATCTTATTCATGACAGTCGTTGCCTGGCCTGGCTAAAAAACGAGTGGCTGAAGTACAACAGGTTCACCCGTTTGAAAATGTTAGAAAAACAGTAAAGCGCATTCTGTGGCCTGCGATGCCTTTTCGTCCAGAATAATTCACTGTAATTATGAAAAACCGGAAGTCGCGCGCACCTGTCTGCATCTTCAAACCTCTGTTTCATGTTTTTTACTCTCGGGTAATTATTCTTGATTCAGTAAAGATAATGCGTATAGTTCTCATTCTCTTTTGTTATTAACTCCCTGTATTACTTCTGGTAAGGATCCCGACAATGAAAAAAACAACATCCGCGCTGGCATTGCTGATTGCTGCGGCGTTAAGCAGTTGTGCGGCGCATACCACGCCAGCCAGCAACGACAGCGTTACGGAAAAAACAGCGCAACCTGCCGTCAGTGATGTGCAACAACGCGCGCTGGCGGATGGGTTATATGAAATGGCGCTTAGCCCGGCAGGGGATGCGTTGTACGTTGCCAGCGCCGAAGGATTTAAAGATGTGCAGGGCGGCGTGGTTTACAAGCTGGATCCAAAAACGCTTAAAACGCTCGGCTTGAGTCATACCGATATGAAAAACTTTGGTATGGCTATCTCGCCGGACGGTAAAACAGTGTATGTCACCAACTCACTGGATGGTGGCCTGAGCGCGCTGAATACCGCTGACGGCAAAGTGAAAAATCGCGTACTGTTCCCGGAACGTAACCCAGAAGGTTTCCCGTATGGTGCGCGCCAGGTGCTGCTGCATAACGGTTTGCTCTATATTGGTGCCGTGGCGGATCCGGCGGTGATTTGGGTGGTTGACGCTGAAACCCTGAAGCTAAAAACCCGCATTAAAAATACGGGTAAATGGATGACCGGACTGCATTATTCAGAAGTGACGCAGCGAATTTATGCAGCTAACGGCGGCGGTGAAATTCTTGTTATCAACCCGCGTAATCAGCGCGTAGAAAAACACTGGCAACCGCTGGGGGAACAACCTGCGCTGTTGCTGAATATGGCGGAGGACGCACAAACGGGTCGCCTGTTTGTCACCGACAACTCGAAAGCGAAAACTACCCTGGTGCTGGATATCCATACCGGTAAGCTGCTGAAAAAATTGGATGTGGGTGATTCGCTGGCGGTGAAATTTAACGCAAAACGCAACGAAATCTATATTACCCAGCGTGATTCAGGGAAATTGCTCAGCCTGAATGCGACCGATTACAGCGTGAAGAAAAGCTGGGATTTACCACCTAACCCTAACAGCTTGCTGCTCTCGGCGGATGGGCAAACCCTGTTTGTCACCGTGAAACAGAAATTTAATAAAGACCACTCTACATCTGCGCCAGATAACGTGGTACGTATTGACCTGAATAAACAATAACAGCTCGCCTTCTTTCTATTGTTTTTCTCCCGAGCCTCGGTGCGTTGGGCAAGGAAGCCCGGCGTATCCAATCGATTGCGCCTTGCGACAACCAGGTTGAAATGTTAAAAGAAGCCCCTTCAATAAAAACCACACAGGGGAAGGGCGTGAAAAACGCGTCAACTGCATCTGACACCAGCGTGTCTGATGCCGCGTCGACGAACGAGCCGACGCTTCAACGAGGGTTGCAAAACCGCCATATTCAGTTAATTGCGCTGGGCGGCGCAATTGGTACCGGCCTGTTTTTGGGCATTGGCCCGGCTATTCAGATGGCGGGACCTGCGGTGTTACTGGGTTACGGCGTTGCCGGGATCATCGCTTTTTTGATTATGCGTCAACTGGGCGAAATGGTGGTCGAAGAACCCGTTTCCGGATCGTTTGCCCATTTTGCCTATAAATACTGGGGACCGTTCGCGGGTTTTCTGTCCGGCTGGAACTACTGGGTGATGTTTGTGCTGGTCGGCATGGCAGAACTGACAGCGGCAGGGATCTACATGCAGTACTGGTTGCCCGATGTTCCAACCTGGATTTGGGCCGCGGCATTCTTCGTGATCATCAACGCCGTCAATCTGGTCAACGTACGTCTGTATGGCGAAACGGAATTCTGGTTTGCGCTGATTAAAGTACTGGCCATTATCGGCATGATTGGTTTTGGCGTGTGGATGCTGTTTTCCGGTAACGGCGGGGAACATGCAAGCATCGATAACCTTTGGCGTTACAACGGCTTTTTTGCTACCGGCTGGAACGGATTAATTCTGTCGCTGGCAGTGATTATGTTCTCCTTTGGTGGGCTGGAGCTTATCGGGATTACTGCCGCGGAAGCGCAGGATCCGCAGAAAAGCATTCCAAAGGCGGTAAACCAGGTGGTGTACCGTATTCTGCTGTTTTATATCGGTTCTCTGGTGGTGCTGTTGGCGCTGTACCCGTGGGTGGAAGTGAAATCCAATAGCAGCCCGTTTGTGATGATTTTCCATAATCTCGACAGCAACGTAGTGGCTTCTGCACTGAACTTTGTCATCCTGGTGGCTTCACTGTCGGTGTATAACAGTGGCGTCTACTCTAACAGCCGCATGCTGTTTGGTCTTTCGGTTCAGGGTAACGCGCCGAAGTTCTTAACCCGCGTCAGCCGTCGCGGCGTACCGGTGAACTCACTGATTCTTTCCGGTGCTATTACGTCGCTGGTGGTACTCATCAACTATGTGCTGCCGCAAAAGGCCTTTAGCCTGCTGATGGCGCTGGTGGTGGCGACGCTGCTGCTGAACTGGATTATGATCTGCCTGGCACATCTGCGATTCCGGGCGGCGATGCGTCGTAAGGGACGTGACACGCAGTTTAAAGCGCTGCTGTATCCGGCAGGGAACTACCTGTGTATTGCTTTCCTTGGCATGATTCTGGTGCTGATGTGTACGATGGATGAGATGCGCCTGTCAGCTATCCTGCTGCCAGTCTGGATCCTGTTCCTGTTTGTTGCCTTCAAACTGCTGCGTCGTAAGTCCCGCTAAGTTTCTACCGATCTTGTTATTACCGATCCCATCGTCAGGATGGGATCGGATCCTCACTCAACGTTTATCGTGACCGTTCTCGCAATTTTGCTGCTGCTGACAGGATCTTTATTTTGTAATCGATTACTTTTCTATTGAATCTAATTTGTAATCGATTACTTTTTAAGGGTGGGGCAAAAAATGGTGTCAACAACCGAAAGTAGTGGAAAACAGAGCGTACAGTACCGGCTGCTGGTGCCCCGGCTGTCGCTAATGATGTTCTTACAGTTCTTTATCTGGGGAAGTTGGTCCGTCACGCTGGGGCTGGTGATGAGCCAGCACAACATGTCGCTGTTGATTGGCGATGCGTTTTCAGCCGGGCCCATTGCCTCTATTCTGTCGCCATTCGTCTTAGGGATGCTGGTAGACCGCTTTTTTGCCTCGCAAAAGGTGATGGCGGTGATGCACCTTGCTGGCGCGGCAATCCTGTGGTTTGTTCCGCAGGCATTGGTGGCGCAAAACGGTGCACTGTTGATTGGTCTGCTGTTTGGCTACACGTTGTGCTACATGCCAACGCTGGCGCTTACCAACAATATTGCTTTTCATAGCCTGTCGGATAAGGACAAAACCTTCCCGGTGGTGAGGGTGTTTGGCACCATTGGCTGGATTGTCGCGGGGATCTTTATCGGTGTAACCGGAATTTCGGACACCACCGGCATCTTTACGCTGGCGGCGATTATCTCTGTGATTCTGGCGCTCTACAGCCTGACGCTACCCAACACGCCTGCACCGGCGAAAGGACTGCCGGTGAAAGTTCGCGATCTGTTTTGTGCGGATGCTTTTGCCTTACTCAAGGTCCGTCACTTTTTTGTCTTCTCGCTCTGCGCGACGCTTATCTCTGTACCGTTGGGAACCTATTACGCGTATACCGCGTCGTTTCTTGCTGATGCGGGCGTCGGCGACGTCAGTACGGCGATGTCGTTTGGTCAGATGTCTGAAATATTCTTCATGCTGGTGATCCCGTTCCTGTTCAGACGTTTGGGCGTGAAATACATGCTGTTAATCGGGATGTGCGCCTGGTTCGTGCGTTATGCCTTCTTTGCCCTCGGCATCAGCGAAGAGGGGCGATTCCTGCTGTATCTCGGCATTCTGCTGCACGGCGTGTGCTACGACTTTTTCTTCGTGGTCGGCTTTATTTACACCGATCGTATCGCCGGGGAAAAAGTAAAAGGTCAGGCGCAAAGCATGATCGTCATGTTTACCTATGGGATCGGTATGCTGCTGGGCTCGCAAATTTCAGGCGCACTTTACAACCGGCTGGTGGCGGGGCAAACCGTGCCTCAGGCGTGGACCACATTCTGGTGGATCCCGGCAGTCGCTGCCGCAGTGATTGCCGTGATTTTCCTTTTCTCTTTCAAGTATGACGACAAAGAGCAGGCGTAATTTTCAGGAGGGGTTATGAAAACCATCAAGGGGCCTGGCATTTTTCTGGCGCAATTTATCGGGGAGCATCCGCCATTTAACACCCTGGAAGGCGTGGCAAAATGGGCGGCGGAGCTTGGCTATAAGGCATTACAAATCCCGTGTAATCACAAGTCGCTGTTTGATGTCGAACAAGCTGCTGTAAGTCAGGCCTATTGTGATGATATTCGGGGGATGCTGGCCGGATATGGGTTAGTGATTAGCGAATTATCTACCCATCTTGAAGGTCAACTGGTTGCAGTCCATCCGGCTTACGATGACGCTTTTGACGGATTTGCTCCGCCGTCTGTACGCGCTAATCCGCAGGCCAGACAGGCGTGGGCCATCGAAACCTTACACCAGGCCGCTGCGGCTTCGCAAAGACTGGGGCTGACGGCACATGCCACGTTTTCAGGTTCGCTTGCCTGGCCTTTCTTTTATCCGTGGCCACCGCATAATCGTCAGCGCTTTGAAGAGGCTTTTCTGGAGCTGGCGCGCCGCTGGAGACCGATACTCGATCGCTTTGATCACCATGGGGTGGATGTTTGCTTTGAGATCCATCCCGGCGAAGATCTGCACGATGGCGTGACGTTCGAGCGTTTTCTTGCGCTGGTTGATAATCATCCTCGCTGCAACATTCTCTATGACCCGAGCCATCTGTTATTGCAACAGATGGATTATCTTGGGTTTATCGATGTCTATCACTCGCGTATTAAAGCGTTCCACGTCAAGGACGCTGAGTACCATGCCAGTAGCCGCAGCGGTGTCTATGGCGGTTATCAGCCGTGGCTCGATCGCGCCGGGCGCTTCCGTTCTTTGGGGGACGGGCAGGTCGATTTCAAAACGATCTTCAGCAAGCTCACACAATATGATTTCCCTGGCTGGGCGGTGCTGGAATGGGAGTGTTGCCTGAAAGACGCGCAAACCGGGGCGCGTGAGGGGAGTGATTTTATACGCCGCCATGTTATTCCGGTTTCTGCACGTGCATTTGATGATTTCGCCGCTGGCGATGAGGTACGCAAATGATACAGGTTGGCATTATTGGCAGCGGATTTATTGGGCCTGCACATATTGAGGCGTTGCGTCGACTCGGCGGTGTGAACGTGGTGGCGCTCTGTGATAGCTCGCTGGCGGTTGCCCAGGAACGCGCAGATGCTCTTCATATTCCTCATGCGTACGGCAGCGTTGAAGCGCTGCTGGCGCATCCCGGACTACAGGTAGTGCATAACTGTACACCGAATCATCTGCATGCCGACATCAATCGGCAGATTTTACGCGCGGGTATGCACGTGTTTTCAGAAAAGCCGCTGTGTATGACGCCGGATGAGGCTCGTGAACTGGAAGCGCTGGCGCAGCAGGCTGGAGTGGTGCACGGCGTGAGCTTTGTCTATCGCCAGTTTGCAATGGTGCAGCAGGCGGCCAGTATGGTCAGAAGCGGCAGCGTGGGTAGTCTGTTTGCCGTACAGGGGAGCTATCTGCAGGACTGGATGCTGCTGGAGACTGACTACAACTGGCGGGTCGATGCCGCACAGGGCGGCGATTCACGGGCGGTAGCGGATATCGGTTCGCACTGGTGCGATACGGTGCAATTCGTAACTGGAAAACGTATTGTCGAGGTGATGGCCGATTTGGCTATCGTCTGGCCGGTACGTAAAGCCAGCATTGCCAGTAACGCTACGTTTGGCCAGCAAACGGCTGATGTGCAATTTGAGGATAAAGCGGTTACGACGGAAGATCGTGGGTCGGTGCTGGTACGTTTTGATGATGGCAGCAAAGGCTGCTTTAGCGTTTCGCAGGTGAGTGCCGGGCGCAAGAATCACCTGAGCTTTGAAATTAACGGTAGCCACTGTTCACTGCACTGGGATCAGGAAACGCCGCAACAGCTTTGGGTCGGGCACCGTCAGCAGGCGAACCAGATCCTGACGGACGACCCTGGATTGATGAATGCTGATGTAGCTGCCAGTGCGCACTTTCCGGGTGGGCATATTGAAGGCTGGCCGGATGCGTTCAAGAATATGATGCAGCAGTTTTATCAGGCTGTGTTGGCAGGCAAAATGCCCGCAACGGCGGAGCGTCGATTTGCGTCTTTTTCTGATGGTGCGGATGTGATGTATATTATTGATGCAATTATAAAAAGCCATCAGCAGCAGCGTTGGATATCAGTACAGCGCTAAACACACATCCGGTTCGCCAGTCGGTGATTTTATGGTAGCCTCAACGCAAAGCGTAAACCGCAGGATGTGTCGTCGTTATGTCTATTCAAAAAATCGCCCAGCTTGCCGGTGTGTCGGTGGCGACGGTATCGCGTGTGCTGAATCACAGTGATACCGTCAAAGCCAAAAATCGTGAGCGCGTGCTACAGGCTATTAAAGAAAGCAATTATCAGCCCAACCTGCTGGCGCGTCAGCTGCGTACGGCACGTAGTTCGATGATTCTGGTGATGGTTTCCAACATTGCCAACCCTTTTTGTGCAGAGGTTGTTAAAGGCATTGAAGAGGAGGCGGAGAAGAATGGCTATCGCATTTTGCTGTGTAATTCCGGCTCGGATACAGCCCGATCAAAATCGGCGTTGAAGCTCCTGTCGGGGAAAATCGTCGATGGCATTATCACCATGGATGCATTCTCCAAATTACCGGAACTGACTACGCTGATTGGCGATGCGCCCTGGGTTCAGTGCGCGGAATATGCTGACAAAGGCGCGGTTTCCTGCGTGGGGATTAACGATGTTGACGCCGCACAGTCGGTAATATCTCACCTGGTGGATAAGGGCTACCGACGAATTGCCTTAATCAATCATGACCTGAGTTATAAATATGCTCGTTTGCGCGAACGCGGCTATAAAGCGGCGCTGCATGCGCTGTCGCTTGAATATCAGGCTGTGGAATATGCCAGTGAATTAAGTTCCAGTGCAGGAATTGCGGCGATGAAAACACTACTTGCCGCAGAGGTGAAACCCGACGCGGTGTTTGCCGTATCGGACACGCTAGCCGCTGGTGCGATGCGCGCTATTTTCGATGCCGGATTACAGATCCCGCAGGATATCGCCGTTGTTGGTTTCGACGGTACGGAACTGGCAGAAATGGTTTCTCCACAGCTTTCGACCATTGAGCAGCCCTCACGGGATATAGGCCGCAAAGCGGTAGGATTATTGCTGAATAAAATAGAAAATCCTGACGCGCAGACGGAAAGGGTGATGATGGACTGGCGCTATATTTCACGCGCCAGTACCTGAGCTTTATCGCTGAAACGCGCCAGACAGCGCACGAATATCGTTTCCGGTAGGCGACTGATGAATGCGCAAGCCAAACTCTTCGACTACGGCAAATATATGGTCGAAGATATCAGCCTGAATACTTTCATATTCAAGCCAGACCACCGTATTGGTAAAGGCATAAATTTCGATCGGTAAACCATGATCGTCCGGCGCAAGCTGGCGCACCATTAACGTCATATCTTTGCGAATACGCGGATGATGACGCAAATACTCGTTCAGATAAGCGCGGAAGGTACCAATATTGGTCATCCGGCGATGATTCAACACCGATTCAGGCGCATCTAACTGCTGATTCCACTCGTCTATTTCCTGGTGACGTGCGGTTAAATACGGTTTCAGCAGGTGGGCTTTATGCAACCGCTGACGCTCATCCTCATCAAGAAAATGGATGCTGGTGGCATCGATGCTGATGCTGCGTTTAATTCGCCGACCACCGGAAGCCGACATCCCACTCCAGTTTTTAAAAGAGTCTGATACCAGGGACCAGGTGGGGATAGTGGTGATGGTGTTATCCCAGTTGCGCACTTTCACGGTGGTTAAGCCAATATCGATAACCGCGCCATCTGCACCATATTTCGGCATTTCCAGCCAGTCACCCAACTTCAACATATCGTTGGCTGAAAGTTGTATTCCGGCAACCAGTCCGAGGATTGGATCTTTAAACACCAGCATTAACACGGCGGCCATGGCGCCCAGACCGCTTATCAGTATTGCCGGTGACTGACCAATCAGCAGGGAAATCATCAATATTCCGACGAGAATTGCGCTGATGAGTTTGATGCCCTGGAATATGCCTTTTAGCGGTAATTGCGATGCGGCAGGGAGTTTTTGCGACAGATTGAGAATAACGTCCAGCAGGGAAAACAGGGACAGCAGGGCGTACATCATGATCCACAACTGAGCGCAGGTCACTAATATTTCTGCTGCTTCGCTGCCTTTCTGTAGCCAGAGTGCGGCCTGTATATTGACAATGATACCCTGCAGGGTGAATGCCAGCCGGTGAAATAACTTGTTCTGCGTGATGATTTGTAGCCACAGGCGGGAGCTGGCGCTGGCGCGCTTTTCAAATGCGCGTAATACCACCCAGTGCAAAATAACGTGAACAATAATGGCGGTGATAAAAATAATGCCAAAAATCATCACCAATGAGGTGGTGTGATTTATTTCAATGCCGAGTTCTTCTACCTGAGATATCAATTCCTGCATAACGTCTCCTTAATAAACAGCGGTCTATGATGACCGCTGCGCGGAGCTTATGCAAATGCGGAGGATTAGACTTCCGTCAGCGTCGTTTCCAGCGGCAGACGAGATTTCGGCAGCGCGGCGTTGAAATCTTCTACGCTGTGATGACCCACAGGAACCACCACTACGCTGGTGAAACCTTTTTCTTTCAGGCCAAATTCTGCATCCATGACAGCTGAATCAAAGCCTTCGATCGGCACAGCATCCAGGCCCATCGCCGCAACGCCCAGCAGGAAGTTACCGACGTTCAGGTACACCTGTTTTGCCATCCAGTGGTTGTCATCTTTCAGTTCTTTGCGATGCATGTCGGCAAAGAAGGTGCGGCCTTTGTGGTTTGCGGCTTTCGCTTCAGGCGTGGCGAAACGACCATCGCTTTCTTCTTGATCCACCACGCGTTCCAGCCACGCATCGTCCATCGCCGTTTTGGCGCAGAACACCACGACGTGGGAAGCATCCAGCATTTTACGTTCGTTGAATACAAAGCCGCCGGCTGCGGATTTAGCCACACGCGCCTTACCTTCGTCAGTGCTGGCGACAATAAAGTGCCATGGCTGAGAGTTGGTGCTGGACGGGCTAAACTGCAGCAGCGTTTTTAATTTTTCGGCCTGCTCAGCGGTCAGTTTTTTATTCGGATCAAATGCCTTAGTGGAGTAACGTTTTAAGGCGACAGAAACAATATCCATAACTACTCCTGGTGATTTTCCATACCCTGCGGGTGCGTTTTGTTTCAGCAGGGTACAGGGTTAGCAGAAAAAAGATAAGACAGAAAAATGCAAAAACACTTATCGGGGTTAGCGATAAATCAACCTGGACGCAGGCGTTTTTGATCCCGCTTCGGCAAGCCGTCGACGACGCGGTGCCAGGAATCATTCACCAGCTCTGCCAGTAATGACTCGGTAATATCGTCACCAGGATAGACCGAGATCCAGTGCTTTTTATTCATGTGATAGCCGGGCTTAATGCTGGGGTAGATCTGCTGGTTTAACAGTGATTTTTGCGGATCGGATTTCAGGTTAATAAGCGGCCGTCCGCGAAGCTCCGTGACCAGCATAAAAATTTTACCGCCAACCTTGAAGACATCGTATTCCGGGCCAAATGGCCAGCAGTGTTCGGTAAAAGGCAATTCAAGCGCAAGGCGTTTCGCACAGGCAGGTAGGGTCTGGCCGTCCATTATTGTTCCTCGCGGGTCAGGGCGCGCCACATGGCTTCAAACCCCATCGAAATATATTCATTTGCGCGGGCAGCGTCGCGGGCGGCGAACTCCATGGTGGTTTCTGCCAGAGAAAGGAATAGCCCGTCGCCAAAGGCGCGATATTCGTCAGACATAAACTCGGGTCGTACGGAACGATGACAAAGATCGCGCAGTTCCGGGAACATATCGTCAGCCTGTTGTTCGGTTTCCTTGCTTATTTTCTCGCTGACGGCCAACTGACGAATCGTGCGATGCCCGCAGGTGTGGTTCAGGCCCCAGCTAATGTAGCTGTTCCAGATGTAGTGAGTCATGGTTTTGGCATCGGTCACTGAGCGATCCAGGTTTGCCATCATCGACTGACAAAGGTCTTGCTTCAAAAAGAGGTAAAGCTCGTTGATCAAATCATCTTTGGTCGCGAAATAGCGAAACAACGTTCCCTCCGCAACCCCTGCATTACGGGCTATCACGGCGGTCGAAGCCGCAACACCTGATTGTGCAAATGCTGTGGTTGCAGCTTCCAGTAATGCCAGTTTTTTGTCTTCACTCTTCGGACGAGCCACTACACTTTACCCTTAAGTCTGTAAAAAACATGATTGAATCACGGCGTTTGCTGCGCCGCAACGGCGAATGTCAAAGATTGAAAATCATCTTGACGGAGAACTTTCGATTTCTATAATGAGTGCTTACTCACTCATAATCAAGAGTCAGTCGCGCAAACCAGCGGAAAGGGGGCGCGTTTAAGGTCAGGATATGAAGCGTCTCACAGTTTGTGTGGTTGTTATTATGCTTATTGCTGCAGCTGCAAGTTTACCGTTTGTACTCAATGCCGGGTTTGGTCAGGCGCCGCAAGGGGCACAACTGAGTCAGGTTGAACAGTCACCGCACTATCGTGATGGACAGTTTCATAACCAGGTGCCGACACCGGGCTATACCGGCAACAAAGGCATGCTGGCGGCCTGGTGGGAGTTTCTGGTCGCTAAGCGTGAAAATGCACGACCAGCACAACCGTTACCTATGGTCGCGACCGATCTCGCCGGGCTTTCGCCGCAGCAGGATACCCTGGTCTGGCTGGGCCATTCTTCGTGGTATTTACAGCTGGCGGGTCAACGAATCCTGATTGATCCGGTGTTCAGCAATTATGCCGCACCGTTCTCGTTCTTGAACAAGGCCTTTGCCGGTGATTATCCGTGGACCGCACAGACGATGCCGGAGATAGACCTGCTCATCATCTCGCATGATCACTATGACCATCTGGATCTCGCCACTATCAAGGCGCTAATGCCGAAAATTAAGCGGGTGATTACGCCGCTCGGTGTCGGGTCGCATCTGCGTTTTTGGGGGATGCGCAGCGAGATAATCGAAGAACGGGACTGGAATCAGTCCGTCAGAGTGACGGATTCGTTGATCGTTCATGTGCTGCCCGCCCGTCATTTCTCGGGGCGCGGTATCAAACGCAACCAAACGCTATGGGCGAGCTTCATGTTCGAAACGCCGGAGCAGAACGTTTATTACAGCGGCGATTCCGGCTATGGACCGCATTTTAAAGCCATCGGCGAGCAGTTTGGCTCTGTCGATTTGGCGATTATGGAGAACGGTCAGTATGACCAGGACTGGAAGTTTATTCACATGATGCCGGAAGAAACGGCGCAGGCTGCGGCAGATCTGCATGCGAAAGCCGTGTTGCCAGGGCATGCCGGCCGTTTCGTTCTGGCGAAACATACCTGGGATGATCCTTACAAACGACTGGCGCTTGCCAGCCGTCATCAGGATTACCGACTGCTGACGCCAATGCTGGGTGAACCGGTAATACTGTCCGAACCGGACCAACCGTTTACGGCCTGGTGGCAACAGGTGACTCAATGAATACAGGGGAGAGCATGATGACGATTTCTGCTCAGGTAATTGATACGATTGTTGAATGGATTGATGATAATTTGAATCAGCCATTGCGCATTGATGATATTGCACGCCATGCGGGATATTCCAAATGGCACCTGCAGCGTCTTTTTATGCAGTACAAAGGCGAAAGTCTTGGGCGTTACATCCGCGAGCGCAAGCTGCTGCTGGCGGCGCGCGATCTACGCGATACCGACCAGAAAGTGTACGACATCTGTTTGAAATACGGATTCGATTCGCAGCAGACCTTTACGCGTATTTTCACCCGTACGTTCAGCCAGCCGCCGGGAGCTTATCGCAAAGAAAATCATAGCCGAACGCATTAACAGCAGAGGGTTCTCGCGGGCCTAATCCGCCAGCGAGAACCAGCGCCGCCAGATGAAGCGCAGCACCAAATATTCAATCACGCCCAGCAGTAAAAACCACAGGCAAAACAGTAAAGTATAAAACTGATTGAGATCCATCAGATGAAAAATGGCGACGAGTTTTTGTGCCAGCATCAGGCCAAGTGAGGGGGCAGGTAGCAGCAGGCAAGACAAAAAAGCCAGTAGCAGGATCCCTGCGACAGTCATCAGTGATTCAAGCGGGTGTTTCATGACATTGTTAAACTTGAGTTAAAAAGCTATTGTCCGGGATCTCAGCGGGCAACGCAAATTCCCACGCTTACAACCCCGCCCAAATCTCACAATGTTTTTTCACCAGACCACTTAGTGACCCGCCTTCGGCGACAAAGTCACGCATGTTTTGTGCTTCATCATGACCATTTTTAACCTGCAGATGTATAGCTTCAATCGCGCTGGTTGCGCCTACTTTATCTGCAGAGGTAGCGATATTCTCCAGGAGTCGCAATGTGTCTTCTGACAGGCGGCAACCGTCGCCGGTATTGACGTCGGTGACGATTCCCGCCATACCAAAGCGACAGGCCTGAAAACGATTGAATTTATACAACAGGTAATCACGCTCCTGGTGCTTGAATGGACGTTTGGTGAGTAACCAGTGGGCGGTAGCCTGAATAAGTCCTGCCATATTGACCGCATGATCAAGGGTCAGCGGCGTATCCATGACCCGAACCTCTACCGTGCCAAAGTGCGGGCTGGGGCGGATATCCCAGTGTAAATCTTTAATGCTATCAATCATGCTGGTGTAAGCCAGTCGACGGAATAGCCCCTCGAATTCTTGCCAGTTATTCACCCATGGCATCGGGCCATTATCGGGAAATCCGGAGAATATATTCAGTCGCGCGCAGGCAAACCGCGTGTCGGAGGTCTGCATATAAGGTGAGGCGGCCGAGAGCGCAATAAAATGGGGAACAAATCGCGACAGGCCGTGTAGCAGGTAAATGGCATCATCGCCGTTTGCGCAGCCGATATGCACATGCTGGCCGAATACCGTCGCCTGCTGGATAAGATAGCCAAAATTTTCCAGGTTGCGCCGATAGCGTTCGTCATCGCAGACTTCCTGACGTTGCCATTTTTGAAATGGATGTGTGCCGCCGCCACAAATGGCGAGGTGATGCTCTGCAGCAACTCGCATAATTATCTGCTGCATAGCTGACAATTCAGCATCAGCCTGGTCGATATTTCGGCAAACTCCGGTCGCCATCTCCAGCATACTTTCGGTGATATCGTGCTTCACTTCTCCGGCGGTGAGCTGCGGTTTTACGGCATCAATCAGCCGGGAAGAATCCTGGCTCAGGTCGTAGCCTGGCGGATTGACCACCTGCATTTCCAGTTCAATGCCTAACGTAAAAGGGTCGGAAACATGAAAATCAGATAGTGGCATAAGGCTCTCTTCCGCGTTGATTTTTAATCAGTATAGAAGGACTGCTGATTTTCTGTTCGTCGTCAAAATCACCCTTGCGACGCTTTGAAGGTGTAATGGCCAGTGTTATAACTATTTTTTACTTCGCTACTGGGGTTGAATCGTGCCGGAAATAAATCTTTATGGGCAGACCGTCGGCGATGTCGTGCCGGACTGGAATGGCGCTGCCGTACTGCCACGGGAAACGCTGATAGGGCAATATTGTCGACTGGTTCCCCTGGATGCCGACAGCCATGCCGCCGATCTGTTTGATGCCTACGCGCAGGCGCCGGACGATCGCGACTGGACCTGGCTTGCAAGCTCTCGCCCCACAAGCGTCGAGGCCGCAGCTTGCTGGGTGCAGGGGAAAGTTACTGATGCATCTCTGGTTCCCTATGCCGTCATTGAACAGCGTTCAGGACGTGCCGTTGGACTGGTGTGCTTTATGGCGATTGAACGAGAGCACGGTTCGGTCGAAATTGGTCATGTGACCTGGTCACCGCGTATGAAAAATACGGTTCTCGGCACCGAAAGCATCTGGCTGCTGTTACGCCAGGCATTTGCGTTGGGCTATCGTCGCGTGGAGTGGAAATGCGATTCTCTGAACACCGCTTCTCGACGGGCAGCGGAACGCCTTGGGTTTATCTTCGAAGGTCGCTTTCGCCAGAAGATTGTGCGCAAGGGGCGTAATCGCGACAGCGACTGGTTATCAATGATTGATAGCGAATGGCCCCAGTGTGACGCCGTGTTACAGCGCTGGTTGGCCGCAGAGAACTTTGATGAACACGGGCGGCAACGCCAGTCGATGGCAGAGTGCTTTTCCTGTGAGACTGCCAACGTTGAGACTGTGCAGACGCAACAGCAAGGTTATCAACAGCGCTGGCAACAGGAACACGGCTCGCTGACGCAAACACCGCCTGCGCTTCTGGCTGATTTACTCGCAGCACAACCTCGCAATCCCAACCTTTGCTACGACACGCTCTGCTCAAGAGCAGGGTTAGCAGCACTGACAAAAGCAAATGTGTCCACCTCAGAACCGATGGCGGCGATTATCAATACGGAAGTGGATACCGGAGAGCGTTGCATCCCGGTACGGATTTATCGCCCGGCACTGACCGGAGAGCCGAAGGTGGTGGTGTTTATCCATGGCGGTGGGCATCTGAGCGGTTCGGTGGAAGTGTATGACCCGGTTGCCCGTCATCTGGCGATGGCGACAGGAAATATCGTTGTGTCGGTTGATTATCGACTTGCGCCAGAAAACCCGTATCCGGCTGGTCTTTCTGATGCAAAAGCAGTAATAGAAAACGTCTGGTCGCTGCTCGACAGTCAGCATATTCCTTACACTCGCCAACTCACGCTTATCGGCGACAGCGGTGGCGGCGCATTTAGCACGACGCTGGCGGCCTACTTTTCCCGAGCAGCCAGGATTTATTCATCGCCTGGTGCTGATTTATCCGAGCCTGGACTACACGCTGAACTGGCCATCGGTGCAGGAGAACGGTACCGGAAAGCTACTGGATGAAAGCAAAATACGCTGGTATTTTCAGCAATATTTCCGCAATGAAGAAGATCGTAAACAGACGTCTCCGCTTTACCTGCCGTTGAGCCAGGATTTTCCACCCACTCTGGTAGTCAGTGGTGGGTTGGATCCTTTACGGGATGAGAATTTTGCTTTTGTCGCCAGACTGCAAGCTGAGAGGATACCCGTACAGCATGTTCACTTTCCTGGGATGACGCATGCTTATCTGATGCTGGAGGATAAAGTCCCGCAGGAAGCTAAAGCCACCTATCTGGCGATTGGTGAGTTTGTTCGCGATTAGCGCCCGCACTCAGTCGTGGCTGCGGGCGGATTTATCATGATTGCTGACTCGCTAAGGTGTTTGCCAGCGCGTACGCTCAACGGCGCTTTGCCACTCGTGCCAGCGTTTTTGCAATCGACCGTGACGCTCTGCGTTTGGCTGAAATGATATGTGGTCGGGCAAAAAATGGCGTAGCTGAGCGGTTTCTGTACCGAGCAGCGCCTTGCGTGCCAGCAGCCCGGCGCCAATGGCTGAAAGCTCGGGAATGTCGCTGCGCATCACCGGGCAACCCAGCAGATCGGACTGGTACTGCATCAGCCAATCATTTTTTGTTGGCCCGCCATCAACCATCAGCGCGCTGAGGCTGAAACCGCTGTGCTGGTGCATCGCTTGCACCACATCGGCAATTTGATAGGTAATAGACTCCAGCGCGGCGCGCACCAGATGCGCGCGTTTCACGCCGCGGCTGAGGCCATGAATTAACCCCCGGGCGCTTTCATCCCACCAGGGTGCGCCCAGCCCGGTAAGTGCCGGAACAAAATAGACGCCCAGCGTCGAGTCGACCGTGGCGGGCAGAGTATTGAGTTCATGTAACAGTTGCTCCTCCGGCAGTTCGCTTAAGCCGGTACTGTCGGCCATCCAGGCCACAGCATCGCCGGTATGGGGAATATTGCCTTCCAGACCATAGACCCGGGTATCGCCATCATGCCAGGCAATAGTTGTTGCCAGCGCATTCACCGCAGACTGCGTTGAAGATACCGGAGCCATCACCGATGAGCCGGTGCCATAGGTCGCTTTAACACAACCTTCAGCACCTAGCCCGTGGGCAAAGAGCGCGGCATGAGAATCGCCAATCATCGCCAGAATGGGGATCCCATCGGGGATGGTCGCCAGACCTTTCGTCACGCCAAAATGATGACTGGAAGGGCAAACTTCTGGCAGCGCCTGTTGCGGGATACCAAACAGCGCCAGCATCTCGCTATCCCATTGGCCGCTATGTAGATTGAGCAACTGCGTGCGCGAAGCGTTGGAGGCGTCACAACGAAACGCCGCACCGCCGGTAAGATTCCACAGTAACCAGCTATCGATAGTGCCGAGGCAAATTTCGCCTTGCTGCGCGAGCGCCATTCCGTTGGGGACGGACTCCAGAAGCCAGCGCATTTTAGAGGCGGAAAAGAGCGGGGCGACGGGCAATCCGGTGATGGATTTTATTTTCGCCTCATGACCTTGCTCGCGCAACGCCCGGCAAAAGTCAGCCGTGCGCGAGCATTGCCAGGTAATGGCGGGGCCGAGCGGACGCCCGCTTGCGCGATACCAGCCGATTGCCGTTTCTCGCTGATTACTGATCGCCAGCGCCGCCACCCGCTGCGTACCTACGGCGGCAACTGCTTGCGCCATTACAGCCAGAGAGGCCTCCAGCAGCGCGTCGCCGGACTGTTCAACCCAGCCTTCGCGAGGCGTGTGGATCGCCAGCGCGCGGGAGAACTTCGCGACCACATTTCCCCGACCGTCCAGCGCAACGGCTTTGGCATTGGTGGTGCCTTCATCAAGCGCAATAATAATGTCTTTCGTTGCTGACATCGTTTTCTCCAGCCTCTCTGTTTCCCTGAGTATTAGCGATGGAACAACGTATCCACCCCGAGATAGCGGGTGAAGGCTTCATGCAGCACCTCGGCGCTGGCGGAATGGTTCATTGCCACGTGATGTTCAAAACCGTTACGACAGATCCACGCCAGTAAATTCTCCAGATGCGGCACCTGGATTACTGCACGACAGCCAACCGTATCCAGCGGATCGTCTACCGATTGGCCTTCTCCGACGTACGCTTTGATTTCACCGGTTAAATCGTCGGTGCTCAGGCGGAAATAGGTCAGTGTGCCGCTTTTCATGCGTCCATGTACTGCACCGCAGGTGTTCTCTTTCCCAACGGTGGTACCGATGATGTCCGCTGTGCCCATTTTGGGGCTCTCCAGACTGGCTGATGCAAAGTTTCCGCAGTGAAAAAGCACACATTTATCACGATCGTCGCCGAAATTGTTATTCCAGTCGGCAATGGAAGCCGGGCTTAAATTACTGCTGGCGAGGGCGTACATTGACAGCGCGCCCATCACATCCACTTCGCATGCGCTGGGCATTAACTGCCCGGACATCACGCTCATGATTGAGCATACGTTGATGCCTAAATTTTCCTGCAGCGAAGTCCAGCACTGGATCGCAGTGGTATCTATATCGTTAGCGATGACCCATTCGCTGATGACGACAAACAGTTTTGCCATTGTGACGAGTTTGTCGGCGGGAATGGCGCTGGCATCGGCGTTATCCAGCAGCAGACGACGTTTTTCATCCACACGGATATCGTCATCGCGCAGACATTTGATGCGGGTAAAGACTTCAGACAGATCCAGCGTTTCAACGGCGATACCCAGTCTTTCGAGTAATTTTTCGCTGTAGCGAACGGTATTGAATCCAGCCGGGCGAGCACCGATAGCGCCGACGCGTACGCCACGCATGCTGCTGACAACACGGCAAATCTGTTCGAAACGTTTCAGATCCTGAGCAAAAACCTCACCGGCCAGATCGCAGACATGCTGGGTGGTGAGCGTAAATGGAATGCCGTACTGACGCAGGTTATTGCACAGGGAGATTTTTCCACAGAAGCTGTCACGGCGAGTGGCAAGCCCCATTTTATCAAGGTTATCTTCCTGCGCCTGAACCAGTACCGGGACATTCAGGCCAGACAGGCGCAGCGTTTCCGCTATTGCTTTTTCATCGCCAAAGTTCGGCAACAGCACTACCACGCCGTGAATGTCGTCGCGGTGAGCGCGGAAAAGTTCGGCGCACACTTTCGCATCCTGGCGGGTTTCTACCCCACCGAGTTCCGTTTGCGTATCGTCGAGCATAATGGTTTTAATACCCAGTCGCGCAAAGAGCACGCTGGCTTGTTCGCGGGCTTCAGCAACCAGATAGCTTGGGAAAAATCCCCGATTGCCAATAATCACCGCCATGGTCAACTGTTGAGGAATTCGTGACATCGCTTTCTCCAGTAAGTGTTCTGTTGTTATTGTTTTATCGTGTGGCGCTGCAACAGCGCGGCGGCGTTTTTCACGACGCCAGCGGCGTCAATTTCGTGGCGGGCACGTGTTGCCGCGCGATCGGCCGCGATAGCATATTGACCATCGCCAATGCCGAGTCGGCGCAGCGGAATGGCACAGCCAGCTTCTGCCAGTACCTCGGCCACCAGGCTTCCCACGCCGCCATTAATGTTATGCTCTTCCACACTGACCACGGCCTTGCAGTGGGCTAATGCCGCCAACAGTTGTTGGGTATTGCAGGGACGAATTGACGGTACACTGATTACGCTTGCATCAATACCCGCCTGTTCCAGCACTGTGGCAGCCTCGACAATTTCATGGACGGTTGAGCCCATCGCGACCAGAGCGACATCTTTTCCTTTCCGCAGAATATCGATATTACCCGGAGTGAACTGGTAATTTTCGTCGTGTAGTTCCGGTAAGGCTTTTCCGTCGAGGCGAACATAAACCGGGCCGACGTGGCTTAAGGCATAGTCGATAATCTGCCGGCATTCCACTGGGCAGGACGGGGCGTAAATTTCAATATTGCCAAAACCGCGCAGAACGGAAATGTCATCAATACTGTGATGTGTGCTGGCGAGGGGGCCGTAGCTGGCGCCCGCGTTCAGGCCGATCAGCTTCACGTTGGTGTTGTTGTAGCAAATGTCGACTTTGATTTGCTCATTAGCCCGCGAAATAAGGAACGGAGCGGCATTACAGGTGACGGCGATTTTGCCCCCCAGCGCCAGGCCGGCGGCGGCGCCAACCAGCGTCTGTTCGGCGATACCCACGTTGACCAGACGACCGGGAAATTCCTTCATAAACGGGGCGATTTTCGCCGTAGACGTTGAGTCAGCAACGACGGGTACAACGTCCATTCCGCGCTCGACCGCGGCAATTAAGGTATTCACCATCACGGTGGCGAGGTGTTCACTATTACGCATCTTTCAGTTCCTCCAGCGCCAGTTCAACTTCTTCCCCTTTTGGCACGCGGTGGTGCCATTCCGGGCGGCCTTGAATAAAGGAGATCCCGGCCCCTTTGGTGGTGTGGGCAATGACGACGTGCGGTTTACCTTCCGGGGTTAACCCTTCCAGCGTGCGCACCACATCACTCATATCATTACCGCGGCACTCTGTGACCTGCATACCGAAGGCGCGCCATTTCTCATCCAGTGGATCGGTGTTCATGATCTCTTTGGTTGCGCCGGCAAGTTGGAGGTTATTTTTGTCGTTGATGATAATCAGGTTATCCAGCTTGTAGTGGGCGGCGACCAGTGCGGCTTCCCAGTTGCTTCCTTCTGCCAGTTCACCATCACCGGTAACGACAAACACCCGGCGCTTGCTGTTGTTACGTTTAGCTGCCAGCGCAATGCCCACGGCGACCGGCAGACCGTGACCGAGCGCTCCGGTATTCAGTTCGATCCCTGGCGTTTTGTGTTTCACCGGATGACCCGGCAGGTGTGAATCGGCGTGCTGATAGGTCGCCAGCCAGTCCACGGGAATAAAACCAGCCTCAGCCAGCACGCAGTAGTAACCGCCCACTGCATGACCTTTCGACTGGATGTAGATGTCGCGCTCATCGCTTGCTATAAGCTCTGGTGAGCAATTCAGGATGCGAAAATAGAGTGCTGTCAGCAGTTCGACCTGCGACAGGTCAGCGCCGGTATGTCCCCCCGCCGGGCTTTCTGCATTCAACACGATAATGCGACGACGTATCGCACGTGCTTTCTTGACTAGCTCTGGTATTGAGAGCGAAAACGGATTCATAAGACACCTCTTGAATGTTTAATCCTTAGTGAATAAATATTCCATGTGGGTGCAGTAGTGCAACTGTCTCGCTATCCACTGCGTAATATGCAGCTAAAACAGTTGGTCGTTATCGGTTAGAATAAATATTCACTACTGATTTATTATTCATGATTAAAGATATGCCTTGTCTGAGGGTTTGTCTACGCCTTATAGCAGCAAATTTTGGCGAAAAGAGAAAAGGATCACACTAACGCGATAACCGGAAAGGCGCAGACGACTTGTTATCTATTCAGGTATGAATAAAAATAACAGGCAGTTTACCAGGGGGAATGTTATGTCAAAGCAGGATGAACAGCGGTTGCTGGTTAAGATTGCCACACTTTACTACGCCGAAAATAAAAAACAGTCTGAAATCGCCACGCTGCTGCATTTGTCGCAGTCCTTTGTCTCCCGTGCCTTGACGCGTTGTCAGAAAGAAGGGCTGGTGAAAATCACCGTCGTACAGCCGACTAATATCTTTGTCGAGCTGGAAAAAGCCATTGAAGAGCGGTTTGGTCTGCGCCAGGCGATTGTCGTGGATGTTGGCGACAACCCCAGTAGTACGCAAATTAAGCATGCCATTGGCAGTGCGGCGGCACATTACGTTGAAACTCGTCTGCGTGCCGAAGACCTGGTCGGTATTTCCTCCTGGAGTAGTACCATTCGCTGCATGGTTGATGAAATGCACCCGCAAAATATCCGGGCGGCAGGCGTGATCCAATTACTGGGTGGCGTGGGGCCAAACGGCAACGTGCAGGCCACGATTCTGACGCAACAGCTGGCGGCACACCTCGGCTGCCCGGCCTGGCTGTTGCCTTCGCAAAGTATTGAGCATTCGGTGGAAGAACGTTCTCGGCTGGTTAACAGCCCGGACGTGGCGGCGGTCGTCGAAAAATTTGCTGAAGTGGATGTGGCGATTGTCGGCATCGGGGAGCTGGAACCTTCTCAATTGCTGAAAAATTCAGGAAACTATTACAACGAAGAGATGCTGCGACTGCTGGCCGAACGCGGCGCGGTCGGGGATATCTGTCTGCATTATTACGACGCGGCGGGCAATCCGGTACTCAGCCATGAGGAAGACCCGGTTATCGGCATGGAGCTGGCGCAGATCCGCGACTGCAACCATGTGATAGCGTTGGCGGGCGGGGTAGAAAAACAGAATGCGATCCGTGGCGCGCTGCAGGGGAATTATATCGACGTACTGATCACCGACTACCCGACAGCGCGCAATCTGGTCAAAGGGTGACGCCGCGGTGAGTCAAGTTATCGCCAGCCCCTGGGGCTGGCTGTAGTTATCAGAGTTTTATTAAGCGTAGAGCAATCCATGGCTTAGCCGGTAGATCCAGCTTGTCACCGTGTTGAATAACCCCCGCAACCGGCGTGATCGTCATGGCCCAGGTATCAATGATATCGACCTTCCACGTCGTATTCTCCGGCAACATAGTCATCATCTTGTAGGCAGGGCAATGATCGCCAAAATAGAACAGTCCCCAGTTGCCCTCGCAGCTTATCCCCATCGACGTATCCCAGTGGCTACCCCACGGGAGCGGTGTCAGGCGTTTGGCTTGTCCTTCCTCAAGGATGTTGCGCAAAAAAGCGATGCGCGGGATGCTTGTTCCTTTGAGCGTGCCGCCATGTGACCACCAAATAATCTCATCTTCATTCAGGTATGTTTCGCCGTGAGTGACATAGCCGCCGAGTATTACGCCATGCCAGAACAATGCAGTCATTTTTTCTCCGGTGATATTGCCCCAGCCGAGATCGACATTGCCTTCATAGCAGCATTCGTCAATGACAATGGGTTTGGCAAATGTCTGCCGCCATTCCGGGACAAAGTGCATATCGTGGTGCTGGATGCTGGCGTGGGTGAGCGCGGGATTGTGATGATCGTACCAGTGCGCATTTGAGCGGTAGTGGATCGGCGGGTTGTGCCAGTTATGAATGGAGATCATGTGCGAAGAGGGATCCTCGCGTTTGATTTGCGCTATGGCGGCATCCCAGAATGACATCGGTTTTTCTTTCAGCAGGTCGAACTCATTGGCCAGCGACCACCAAATATTTTTAAACGATGCGAGGCGTGCCACCACGTAGCGGAGATAGCGGCGATCGGTCTCCTGCGACATGGCGGAAAATCCCCAGCGGTCATACGGATGAAAGAGGATCAAATCCACCTCAATATTCAGTTCATCCAGCTTTTGTATTTGACTCTCCAACTGGGCAAAGAAGGTGGTATCGAAGCGGGTAAAATCAAATCCCTGGTCGAGGGTACCCGGAAAGGGGAAGCGCATCGGTTCCTGCAGATTGTAGCGATAGTGTTTAGGAAATACGCACATGCGGATTTTATTGAACGGACTCGCCGCCAGCGATGCCAGCGTTTGTTGCTGTATATCGTCCGGTTGGTAGTTCCAGACGTAGGCCGTGGTGCCAAAAGGATAAAACGCGTTGCCATTGGCATAGCGGAAGTGCCCGTCGCCATCACGCTGTACCGGGCCGGTTAACTGTGTTTCAGGGACGCAGGTAAACGTTCCTTCGACAGGGGACTGCGAAGGAATATTTGAGCTGATGCGATAGTGCCAGACGCCGGGGATATCCGGCATAAAGCGCAGTATGAACTGACCGTTACCGTTGTAAAAGCCCCAAACCGTGCGGGATTCTTCGCCGCAGGTAAAGGTGGCTGATAGCTCGGTGTCGGTAAAATGGCGAGGATCGTCAACGTCCGTGACTTGATACTCAAACCGCCCCCACAGGGCAATACTTTGTTCGCTCATAGCACCTCTCCTTTGGAATATATATTCCATTGTGATTTTATATTCACGATGAGAGTAAGGGAGGTTACCGTTAACATTCCACTGTCAAGGCGAAAAAATGAGCATGCGATCACAAAAACGCCGCCATTTCTGCTGATTACTGTGAGGTTTTTACTGTGAGACTGAAAGGAGTAAGCGTTATCTGAATGACGAGAGAAACGGCCAGCCAGCATAAACGTCTTGTTTATTAATAAGATGACATTTCGCCACTAGATGACGGCGCGCTTAGAAGCAAAAGAATGAGGTTAATTGTGATACTGGTAACAATGTCACGACTAACCACTTGCCAGCGCTAAATTCGTGGGCTTAACCTTTGTGTGAATAGTAATTCGATAATGAATATATATTCATAAAGAGGGTTTCTCATGAAGCAACAGCATAAATTGAGTATCAAAGAGAAGATCTGTTATGGGTTAGGTGATTCGTCAGCGAACATTTTTCTTGGGATGACGATGATGTTTTTGCCCTATTTTTATACCGATGTTTTAGGGATTTCGGCAGCGGCGATGGGGATATTGTTTATTGTTGCCCGTCTGGTTGATGCCTTCTATGATCCATTTATCGGTAATATCTCCGATCGCACGCGGACAAAGCACGGCTCGTATCGTCCTTTTTTGCTCTGGTTGGCGATCCCTTACGGTATTTCCTGTTTTTTAGTCTTTCTGGCGCCGGACTTTTCACCCACTGGAAAGCTAGTCTATGCAGTGATTACCTATCTATTTCTGATCCTGATGTATGCCTCCACGGTGGTGCCGTATGTGGCGTTGTTGACGACACTCACCGCCGATCCCATGGATCGTTTAAGCGCCAACTCCTGGCGTTTCCCACTGGCTAAAATGGCCTTTCTTATCTGCTCAATGGTAGTGCCGATTTTCGTCGCCTGGTATGGAAAAACCGATGAAGCACGCGCCTACATGATGGCGATGAGCTTTATTGCCGTACTGGCCACGGCGTTTATGCTGCTCTGTTTCTGGGGAACAAAGGAGCGATATCAGGTTAACGTGGAGACGGATAAAGTCCCGTTTACCAAACAACTGGGAATTATGCTGAAAGCGAAACCGGTGGTTGTTTTCTATCTGTTCAAAATTACCAGCTCCATTGCTTTTGTAATTAAAGGCAGTGTGACTATTTATTTTGTGAAGTATTTCCTGAATCGTGGGGATGCCTTTGTTTCTGGTCTGCTTTCGGCCACAGCGATTGCGGGGATCATTGCGCCGATGATTGCTATTCAACTGATTAAGCGCAACAAACTCTCGAAATTAGGTACGCTGAAGGTGGCGCAACTGGGCGGTGGCGTGGCGGCATTATGTCTCTATTTCGTTAACCCTGAACAAATCTCACTGGCATGTGTTCTACTGGTGCTGTCGGTATTGATGGCTGAACTTGGCTCGATTACTGCATGGGCGCTGCCTTCTGATTGTGCCGACTATTGTGAAGACAAATCCGGCGTCAGAATGTCTGGGGCTGTCGCTGCCGGTACGCTCTTTTCGATGAAGGTTGGTCTGGCACTGGCGGGTGGGATGGTTGGGCTAGTGCTCTCCCTTAGCGGTTACAAAGCGGGTGAGGCGGTGTCATCGGAAACGATGACGGCGATTATGTTCTTAATTGCCGGGATCCCTGCCATTTTCCATGCCATTAGTTTGGGGTTGCTGATGATGTTTAAACTGGATGATAAGGTTTCGGCAGGGCAGGCTGAAGCCGTCATGAAATAAAATTTCCCCACTGCCGGATGGCGGTGCATTATCAGGCCCATATGTCATACACGACCTACGCCTGATAAGCGCAGCGCCATCAGGCGTAATTTCAGGGCTACTGACTTTCCATCGCCGCCTTTTGCGCAACCACTGCGGCTTTTTGCTGCATCCGGTTTTGCATCTGGTCGATAATGACCGCGACAATAATCACGATGCCCTTAATCACCATTTGCCAGAATTCGCTGACGCCCATCATCACCAGACCATCGGCCAGAAAACCGATAACGAAAGCACCAATCAACGTGCCTAAGATGGTGCCTCGACCACCGGCCAGCGACGTACCACCAAGTACAACGGCGGCAATGGCGTTCATCTCAAATGCTGTACCATTGGCCGGATGACTGGCGGAAAGTTGTGCTGAAACAACTATTCCGGCAATTGCAGCACATAGTCCGGACAGGGTGTACACCCAGATTTTTACCTGCCTCACTTTTACCCCGGACAGTTCAGCAGCGCGTTCGTTATCGCCGATGGCGTACACGTGGCGGCCAAAGGGCAGACGGCGGGCAACGTAGGCAATAACCAGCGCCAGCACAATCATCATCCAGATGGCCCACGGAATACCAAACAGAGTTCCCGCGCCAATTTCATCAAAACCGGTGTTACCCAACTGTGGATTGCCGGAAAGCCCGGGGAATGTTTGTCCGTCAGAGGTCAGCATCGCCGCGCCGCGCAATACGTACATGGTGCCCAGCGTACAAATAAAAGGTGCGACGTTATAGCGCGTAATAATCCAGCCATTTGCTGCGCCAATCAATCCGCCAATCAGCAGTACGACAGGTACAATCACCCAGACGCTGGGGAAGATAGCGATGCCAAACATGGGTAATACAATGCCTTTGGTGATCAGCAATCCGGCAATCATGCCGCACAGCCCAAGCGTAGCGCCAATCGAGAGATCAATGCCGGCAGTAATAATGACGAAAGTGATTCCCAACGCCAGAAACGCGTTAATGGCGATGTGCTTGATCATAATGACCATGCTGCCGCCAGAGAGGAAACCGGGGACGGTGAAGGCAAAAAATCCGACGATCAGAAATAGCGCAATAAAGGTACGTAATTTCAGGATCAGCAGCAGGATATTTTCCCGCGAGAAGGTGACGCCGGCTCGCGGTGCGACGACGGCAGATTGTAGTGTTTTCATGTCAGAACCCCTGAGCACTTGCGGTGACCAGCGCCGATTCTTCGGCACGATCGCGAGTAATATCGGCCGTGAGCTTGCCGCCAGACATCACCAGAATGCGGTCAGATACCGCCATAATTTCTTTTAAATCCGAGGTGGAGAAGACAACGGCAATACCCTGTTGTGAGAGCTGTACCATCATGCGAAACACATCGGCTTTCGCGCCAACGTCAATGCCGCGTGTGGGCTCATCAAGGAACAGAATTTTGGGATTGGTAAGTAGGGAGCGGCCAATCACCACTTTCTGCTGGTTACCCCCGCTCAGAGCCTGGATTTCAACATCCGGTGAGGACACTTTGATCGACAGATTACCAATTGTGCTGGCGACGACTGCCTCCTCATCTTTGCGGGCGATGGCAAAACCGCGCTGCAGGCGACGCCACAGGCTGGCAATAGTCAGATTGCTGGCAACCGAAGAAATGGGAAAAATGCCTGTGCGCTTGCGATCTTCCGGTACCAGACTCATTCCCATACGAATGCGGTCGGCGGTGGTTAAGCGTTGTGGAACTGGCTTGCTGTCGAGCCACAGTTTACCGAGGTAGTTGCGCTCAGTACCCAGCAAGCACTCGAACAATTCGGTTCTTCCGGCCCCCATCAGTCCATAGATACCGACAATTTCGCCCGCGTGGACGTTAAAGGTGACGTCGTTGACCACCGCATTGCCAGCGGCATTGACGCAGGTAATATGTTCCGCTTCGAGAACCGGCGCGCCGAACGTGCGACCTGGCTCAAGAAAATTACTCACCGGGTCGCTGCCCAGCATTTCACGCACAATCCACGGCACATCGATATCGCTAACTCTGGCTTCGGCCTGGAATTTGCCATCGCGTAAAATGGTGATCACATCGCCAATCGCCATCAATTCTTCGAGTCGATGAGAGATGTAGATTATCGAAACGCCCTGGCGAGTCAGTTCGCGAATCACGCGAAACAGGATCTCGACTTCGGTTTTACTCAGCGCCGAGGTGGGTTCGTCGAGGATTAGAATGTCAGCGTCCTCCGCCAACGCTTTGGCGATTTCAACCAGCTGTTGCTGTCCAACTTTGAGATTGCCGACCAGATCGCGGGGTGAAATGGGCTGATCGAGTCGGGTTAGCAGCTCCGCAGTACGCTTCTCCTGTTCGGCCTCATCAATGGGGGTCATGCCTTTTTGGATCTCCCGGCCAAGGAAAATATTTTCCGCGACGGTGAGATTCTCAAACAGGTTAAGTTCCTGATGCACCATACCAATCCCGTGCGCCGCGGCGTCCCGGGTATTGGCGAAGCGAACAGGGTTGCCATTGAGCGTCATCTCGCCGCTGCTGGGCTGCTGAACACCGGCGAGGATCTTCATCAGCGTGGATTTCCCCGCACCGTTTTCGCCAATAATCACGTTGACCTTACCGCGCCACACCTGATAATCCACGCTGTCCAGCGCAATCGTGCCGGGAAACAGCATTGAGATGGCATGTGTGCGCAGGATGATGTCATCTGCTGAGGAATTATTCATCAGTGTGCCTCCTGTTCCAGCGCTAACGCTGCTGCGTTTTCCGCTTTTCCTGCATTCAGCGTTACGGCGAACAGTACCGTGGCACGCTTCCCTTGCCAGCTTTCGTCCACTGCGGGCAAGTGTTTTACCGCTTCGCGGTTATACGCCCGGGAAAGCTGGGCAAACTGAACCTGGTTAGTGAAGTCTTCAAACTTAAACCCACTCGCATCGCGAATGGCATTGCCGCGCATCACCGGGCCTATTTGGATGGTGACAGGGGCGTCATTGACCCTCATCACAATGCTTTTCTCGCGCGCATTGGTGGTATCGACGTTCTCAATCTGACTGGTCAGGCGCACAAATACGCTCTCGGCGGTAGGTGAGGGCGTCTTCAGGCGTGCGCTCAGCGCTGACGCATCCAGAGCGTGTTGCTTTGCCGCATCCAGGACGCGGGATTGCCAGGTTTGTTGCGCGATCTGCTCGGGTGTTTGATTGTCGAAACTGGCTTTGGCCTGTGGGTCGGCCGGGATGATGGGGTTGCCGTTTTCGTCGAGGTCAACTACCGTGCAGGCCGTCAGCAACAGGGTGGCGCACCCAACCAGTGCAGCACCCCATTGTGTTAACGACATAGTGCCTCCGCTTAGTGGCTCAGGTTGAATTTACTCAGCTTGCTGGCATTGGTTTCATCAATCAGCACGCAATCCATGAGCTGTTTTTCTTCTTTCTGCGCTTTGCCGTTTTTCAGGTAGTAATCAGCCTGCTCAACCGCCATTTGTGCCTGCTGCCAGCCGGGCTGAAGGACGGTCGCTTTAATGTTGCTCTTGTTGATGATGGAATCTCGGGTGTAGTCGCTGCCGTCAAAACCCACCACGATGACATTGTTTTTCCCAGCAGCCTTCAGGGCAGCTTCTGCGCCCAGCGCCATGGTGTCGTTGCCGGAAATGACGCCGACGATATCAGGGTTGGTTTGTAAAATAGCTTCCATACGGGTAAACGCTTCAGTTTGGCTCCAGTTCGCCGTTTGCTGGGCGACTATTTTCATATCCGGATAGTCGTCGAGCACATCGTGATATCCCTGTGAGCGCACATGCGCGTTGGTGTCGGACTGGCGTCCCAGCAGCTCAACGTACTTGCCTTTTCCATCCAGTAGTTTGGCGAATTTCTCTGCGCCGAGCTGCGCGCCCTGGTAGTTGTTCGACACGATTTGCGCGACTGCGATGCCGGTTTTATTAATTTCACGATCGATGAGGAATGCAGGCACGCCCGCCGCTTTGGCTTTTTCCAGTGGACCAACGGTGGCATCGGCGCCCGCGTTATCGAGAATGATGGCTTTTGCTTTTCGGGCTATGGCGGTCTCAATCAGTTGGTTTTGTTTATTGACATCATCATCATGAGAGGCGACCAGCGTGGTATATCCCAGCTCTTTCGCTTTGGCGACCGCGCCGTCGGCTTCGGCTTTAAAGAACGGGTTGTCGTGTGAAGGGGTGATAATCGCAATCAGTCCGTTGTCGGCAGCATACAGCGAACCCGATGCGGTAAGGATCGAGGCCAGTAATACGGATTTAATCAGGGTCTTGTTCATCTTTTTCTCCACTTTGAATATTTATTCAAATATGATTTATTATTCAAGTTAACGATAAGTCGAGATAATCGAACTGTCTACGATTTGCGCAGCTAATTTCTTAAAAGGAGAAAAGGATCACGATCCTGACAGCGTGGGTGCACACAGGGTAATGATGTTTTTATCGCGTTGAAACCAATGCACGTTAATTTCCTGATTGGCGAGGTTAGGCGAAAATGATGGCATGATTTGCAATGTTAATTGCTGATTCGTGAGTGCGGTAATTTTTGCACTGGTGAAACCTGGTAACCCGGATGCCTGAGTGGAAAACGCCTTATACAGGCTCTCCTTGGCGCTGAATGCCAGAGTTAAGGCGAGTGGAAAGGGTAATTCAGAATGATGCAAAATCGGTCGTTCGTGGTTATCGATAATACCGTCAGCCAGCTCAACTGCGGTTTGTGGCATAAAAATAGCTTCTATATCCAGCCCAACGGGATGCGTCGATACTACCGCCAGCGCAGTTGATGCACTGTGGCTGATGCTGCCAAACAACTTTTGTGGCCACAGCGGTTGTCGCTGCCCGCCGATGCCAGGTACAGTTTTGATACTGTATTCACGTAATGCATGTACTGCGGCAATACGCCCTGCTAAGTGCTCAGCTTTACGCTTGCGTCCGCTGGACAGAAGCTGGGCGTGGTGGGGGAGCCAGAGCAGATCGTGGTCATGGCAGCTGGCGGGATCAAACTCGACAAAATGCAGCGCGTGGTCGGCGAAGGGAAGCGATGTGTGTGTTGTACGCATGGTTGTGTATCGTTTCCCTCTCCCCGTCGCGAGGAGAGGGAACAACGCTATCAGAAGTGGGTGTTAACGCTCATATACCACGTACGACCCGGTTCGTTATAGGTGTACGCGCCAGCGCCCGCCATATAGTCGCCAGTTTTGATATCGCTGGTGGTTTGGGCATTACCTTCACGCCACAGACGTTTGTCGAAGACGTTATCCATGCCGCCGGTCAGGCTGACGTTTTTCGTCACATCCCAGGTCGCGCTCAGGCCGACGATGCTGTACGGACTCACTTCCTGGGCTGAACTGCCGGTTACTGGTTTACCCTGGTAATCATATTTCTTCGGCTGTTGTTTGCCGTACCAGGTAAAGGTGGATTGCAGTGACAAATCTTCACGCGCCTGCCAGCTCAGCGTTGAGTTCAGCGTGTATTCAGGAATAATCGACAAGCGTTCGCCGGTCTCTTTATTCTTACTTTGCAGCATGTAAGTGATGTTGTTGGTCCAGGTAACGGTTTCGCTAACCGGTACGTTCAACGTCCCTTCCAGGCCTTCCACCACAGCTTTAGGTACGTTTTCCCACTGATAGATATCGGTGTAGGTTGTTGTTTCTTTACCCGTAGTCGGGTTTTTCTGGGTAATTGACGTTCTGCTTAGCGGTACAGTCCCCGCTTCGATCTTGTTACGGTAATCGTTGCGGAACCAGGTTACGCCGGCCAGCCAACCGTCACGTTTGAACTCCAGACCAATCTCTTTGTTGATACTGGTTTCGGCCTTCAGGTCATCGTTGCCCATCATGTAGCAACCAATGCCCGTCGCAGATCCGGTGGCATAGCAGCCCTGGCCTTTGCTGTACAGAATATAGTTCGGGTTAGTCTGGTACAGGCTAGGTGCTTTATAGGCCCGTGCGATACCCATTTTCAGCGTAAAGTCGTCGCCCAGACCTTGGGACAGGTTCAGGGACGGGCTCCAGTTGTCGCCAACGACGCTGTGGTGGTCGAAGCGCAGACCCGGCGTCAACATGGTGCTGTCGGTCAGCTCCATGTTATTTTCAGCAAACAGGGAGAAAATTTCAGCCTGTGAATATGGGCTACGATCGGTGCTGCTGGCACCAGGTATGTTCCCGCCCATAAAGGTCTGGGTATTGGAACTCATGTCTTTCATACGCTGCTGGTTCCATTCGGTACCGAGCGTCAGGTTCTGGTTAACTAACAGGTCGAATGGAATGCTAATTTCGCTGTGCAGGGTGACATCCGCCAGGTCAGTGTCGGTAAATTGATTACTGTTAAATAACCCTTCAAGGCCACCTGCAAGACCTTCACCCAAACGGGAGTTACGGGTGTGTTCGTATTGCGCCCAGTTGCTGGTGGTAATGCCGTTGTCCCAGCCGCCGTTCCACGTCAGCGCATAGTTCTGGCGGTACATACGGTTGGTTTCTTTACCGTAGTATTTTTTCACCAGTCCGTTGGTTTTGTTATCGTTGTTGGTGTTTTGAGTGTCACCCGCATACAGGTTGCCCTGACGGCTGTAGCCGGTTTCAAACTCCAGCGATTGCATTGGGGCAAAATCCCAACGCAGCAGGCCGTTGATATCTTTGTTTTTAACCCCTTCACGACCCGCAGGCATCGTATCTGCGTAATCGCCCGTACGTGTTGACTGGTGACCGTCGTTAATGTCCCAGGCATCGGCCTGGGTTTTGTCGAGGTTACCGTTCAGGCGGAAGCTGAAATCTCCGCCCAGCGGTCCATTCAGACTAAAGTTGGTACGCTTGGTTGAACCTTCCTCTTTGTGTTCCGGGGCGTTGAAATAGGTATTCCAGGAACCATGCCACTCATCGCCGCCTTTCTTGGTGATGATGTTCACCACACCGCCAGCTGCACCATTGCCATAGCGTGCTGCGGCAGGACCGCGCAGCACTTCAATACGTTCAATCATTTCCGGAGCAACCCAGGCGGTATCGCCGCGGGTATCACGCTCGCCGCGCCAGCCCTGGCGTACGGAGTTACGGCTGGTAACCGGTTTACCGTCGATCAAAATCAGGGTGTTTTCTGGCCCCATGCCGCGAATATCGATCTGACGGTTGTTGCCGCGCTGTCCGCTGGTTGAGTTACCGGTCAGGTTAACACCAGGCATGGTACGGATGATTTCCGACACATCGCGAGCGGGAGGGTTCTTACGAATTTCATCAGCGGTAATGGTAGAAACGCCCGGCGCCTGCAGGTTCTGCTGGGCGGCGGTAACGACGATGGTGTCTTCATGAGAGACAGCGACGCTATCGGTTTGATCTTCTGCCATTGCTGGCAGGGCTACCCCGTAAATCCCTAAATTGACCAATAAGGCCAGTGAATGAATCTTGTTGTTCATTGTATGTCCTGCTGTTCTTTTAGCCACGAGTACCAATGTGCCGTGGTGCGGCATTTGGCCTGATGTCGCCCGCATCTGCGTAAACTATCCATTCCAGAAAAAGTACGCAGCGCCAGGTCGGTTTATAAGTGGTGAAAAACTGTACGCGCTTCCCACAGCGCGACAATACGCTATTGCAAATGCAAATAGTTATCAATAATATTATCAATATATTTCACGCTAGATCATAAAATTTCACAATAAACATGGGGTTATGGCTGTGACGACGTTAAAGATGGGAAGCGAGGCGTGGTGGCAGTCGAAAAAAGGCCCGGAGTGGGAGCGTGAAGACAACGGAAATTATCGGGTAACCTTCTGGTGGCGTGACCCGCAGGGAACGGAAAATGAGTCAGCCATTCATCGCGTTTGGGTTTATATCACCGGCGTCACCGACCACCATCAAAATGCCACCCCTCAGTCGATGCGACGCATTGATGGAACAAATGTTTGGTGCTGGAGTGTTTCCCTCAGCGCCAACTGGCGTGGCAGCTACTGTTTTATCCCAACAGAGCGCAACGATATCTTCTCCTCGCTGGCGGCGGATGCTGCGCCTGACCGAAGCATACTGCGTGAAGGCTGGCGGCAATTGCTGCCACAGGCCATTGCTGATCCCCTTAATCCGCAGAGCTGGCGGGGCGGTCGTGGCCACGCGGTGTCTGCGCTGGAAATGCCGGAGGCACCCGTACAGCCCGGATGGGAGCAACCTGAACCCCCCAAATCCCCCGCAGTGTGCCTGCAATGGCATAGCGCCAGGCTCGGCAATACGCGTCGCGTATGGGTGTTTACCACCGGTGATGCTCAACCCGAAACGCGTCCGTTGGCTATCCTGCTGGATGGGCAGTTTTGGGCACAGAGTATGCCGGTCTGGCCTGCGTTGACTTCACTCACGCATCGCGGACACCTTCCTTCTGCCGTTTATCTCCTGATTGATGCCATTGATACGGCTCACCGCAGCCATGAGCTACCGTGTAATGCGGATTTTTGGTTGGCGGTGCAGGAGGAGCTATTACCACTGGTGAAGACAACGATCGCGTTTAGTGACGATCCGCAGCGCACCGTGGTGGCTGGGCAAAGTTTTGGCGGGTTGTCATCGCTGTATGCCGGGCTGAACTGGCCCGCGCGCTTTGGCTGTGTGCTTAGCCAGTCTGGCTCTTACTGGTGGCCGCATCGTGGTGGTCATCAGGACGGGGCGATCGTCGAGCAACTGAAAAGCGGGAAGGTGAGTGCTCAGGGGTTGCGTATTGTCCTGGAAGCGGGGATCCGCGAGCCCATTATTTATCGCGCTAATCAGGCGCTATATGCCCAGTTACCTTCTGCACCACAGTCTATTTTCTGGCGTCAGGTTGATGGCGGACACGATGCGCTTTGCTGGCGCGGCGGTCTGATGCAAGGGCTAATGACGCTCTGGCAACCGCTTACCGACACGATTTAACCGGACGATGTTCCACGACAGGAGTTGAGTATGGAATTCAGTAACCCCTTCGATAATCCGCAGGGCCAGTTTTACATTCTGCAAAATCCCCAACGTCAGTTTAGCCTTTGGCCGCAGCAGTGCTCGCTTCCTGCTGGCTGGCAAATTGCTTGCGAACCCCAATCCCAGGAAGCCTGCCAACAATGGCTGGAAGCAAACTGGACCACGCTTACGACCGCGAACTACGTCGATGTGCAGGAGGCTCCATGACTCAGCGTTTACCTTTAGTGGCGGCTCAGCCGGGGATCTGGATGGCGGAAAAACTCTCCGCATTGCCCTCGGCGTGGAGCGTGGCGCACTACGTAGAGTTAACTGGCGAACTGGACGCGTCGTTGCTGGCGAAAGCGGTTGTGGCGGGTCTGGAGCAGGCCGATACCCTGCGGATGCGGTTTAGCGAAGATAACGGTGAGATCTGGCAATGGGTGGATTCTGCGCTCGCCTTTGCGCAACCTGAAATTATCGACCTGCGCGCAAAATCAAATCCACATGAGGAGGCGCGTGCGTTGATGCAGGCAGACCTGCAGCAGGACATACGTGCTGATGGCAATAAACCGCTGGTTTTTCACCTGCTTATACAGGTGGGAGAAAAGCGTTGGTATTGGTATCAGCGTTACCATCATTTGCTGGTCGATGGCTTCAGTTTTCCGGCCATTACCCGCCAGATAGCCGCAATTTATCGCGCATGGCTACACGGCGAGCCTACGCCAGACTCGCCTTTTACGCCGTTCGCCGAGGTGGTGGAAGAGTATCAACAGTACCGTCAAAGCGATGCCTGGCAACGCGACGGCGCTTTCTGGAGCGAGCAGCGAAAGCAACTCCCGCCTCCTGCCTCGCTGTCGAACAATCCGTTGCCGGGACGATCGGCCAGCGCGGATATTATTCGTATGAAGTTAACCGCGCCTGAAGGAGCGTTTCGTCGGCTTGCGGCACGTATGCCTGACGTTCAGCGTGCGGATCTGGCCCTCGCGCTGGTGGCATTGTGGCTGGGACGTTTATGCAGCGGAATGGATTATGCCGCCGGGTTTATCTTTATGCGGCGCATGGGGTCGGCGGCGTTGACCTCCACAGGACCGGTTTTAAACGTACTGCCATTTGGTGTGAGGCTGGATGCGGCAGAAAGCTTGCCTGTGCTTGCACAACGACTGGCCGGACAGTTGAAGAAAATGCGTCGGCATCAACGTTATGATGCCGAACAAATCGTTCGCGACAGCGGGCGTGCAGCTGATGCTGAGCCGCTGTTTGGCCCGGTGCTGAACGTGAAAATATTCGACTATCAGCTGAATATTCCCGGCGTTCAGGCACAAACCCATACGCTGGCGACAGGTCCGGTGAACGATCTTGAGCTGGCGTTATTCCCGGATGAAAACGGTGGGCTGAGTATTGAAATCCTTGCCAATAAACAACGTTATGAAGCCGAGACGCTGGCGCAGCATGCGTCGCGTTTAATCGGGCTTATCGAGCAGTTTGCCGACAATCCGGCGCTATGCTGCGGCGACGCCGGGATGCTGTTGCCAACAGAACATGAGCGGCTGGCGAAGATTAATCACACCACCGTCGAGATCCCGTCCACTACGCTGAGCGCGCTGGTGGTACAGCAGGCCGATAAAACGCCGGATGCCCCGGCGTTGGCCGATGCCCGCTATCAGTTTAGCTATCGCGAAATGCGCCAGCAGGTCGTGGCGCTGGCGAGCCTTTTGCGTGCACGCGGCGTCAAGCCTGGCGACAGCGTCGCCGTGGCATTACCGCGTTCCGTGTTCCTGACGCTGGCGCTGCACGGTATCGTTGAAGCCGGTGCAGCCTGGCTGCCGTTGGATACCGGATACCCGGACGATCGCCTGCGGATGATGCTCGAAGACGCGAAGCCAAAATTGTTGATCGCGACCAATGAGCAACTGGCGCGCTTTAGCGATATTCCAGGGCTGGAAAGTCTGTGCTATGACTCGCCCCTGCCAGCAGAAGATGCTGCTCCGCTGGCGCTATCTCAGCCCAATCATACTGCCTATATCATTTTTACTTCCGGTTCTACCGGTAGACCAAAAGGGGTGATGGTTGGGCAAACCGCCATCGTTAACCGTCTGCTGTGGATGCAAAATCACTATTCGCTGACCGCGGATGATGTGGTGGCGCAGAAAACACCGTGCAGTTTTGACGTCTCGGTATGGGAGTTTTTCTGGCCGTTTATTGCCGGGGCAAAGCTGGTAATGGCAGAGCCTGAGGCGCACCGCGATCCGCTGGCGATGCAGCAGTTCTTTGCCCAATATGGGGTGACGACCACGCACTTTGTTCCCTCTATGTTGGCCGCTTTTGTCGCTTCACTGACGCCGGAAACCGCGCGGGAGAGTTGTGCCTCGCTGAAACGGGTATTTTGCAGCGGCGAAGCCTTGCCTGCAGATTTATGCCGTGAGTGGGAACAGTTAACTCATGCGCCACTGCACAATTTGTACGGACCAACGGAAGCAGCGGTTGATGTGAGCTGGTATCCGGCCTGGGGGGAAGACCTTGCTGCTGTAACCGGCAACAGCGTGCCGATTGGCTATCCGGTATGGAATACCGGTTTACGTATCCTGGATGCCATGATGCGCCCGGTGCCTTTCGGCGTGGCTGGTGATTTATATCTGACGGGGATCCAACTGGCGCAAGGTTATCTGGGCCGTCCGGATCTGACCGCAAGCCGCTTTATCGCCGATCCGTTTAACGTTGGCGAACGTATGTACCGTACCGGGGATGTAGCTCGCTGGCTGGAAAATGGCGCGGTGGAATACCTCGGGCGCAGCGATGACCAGCTTAAAATTCGCGGACAACGCATTGAGCTCGGCGAGATTGACCGGGTGATGCAGCAGTTGCCTGATGTCGAGCATGCCGTTGCCCACGCCTGCGTATTCAACCAGGCGGCGGCGACAGGCGGCGATGCGCGTCAACTGGTGGGGTATCTGGTGTCACAATCGGGTTTACCGCTGGATACGTCCGCGTTGCGGGAAAAGCTGCGTGAAAAACTGCCTGCGCATATGGTGCCGACGGTTTTGTTGCAGCTGGCGGAGCTACCGCTTAGCGCGAACGGTAAACTGGATCGTAAAGCGCTGCCGATGCCGCAGTTGACGTCGCGTACTTCCGGGCGCGCACCGCGAGCAGGGACTGAAACCACCATCGCGCAGTCTTTTGCGGCTTTGCTGGGTTGCGAGGTTAATGACGTGGCGGCAGACTTCTTTGCGCTTGGCGGACATTCGTTGCTGGCGATGAAGCTGGCGGCACAGTTGAGCCGGGTTTTTGAGCGTCAGGTGACGCCGGGGCAGATTATGGTGGCCTCTACCGTTGAACAACTGAGTGCTCTACTGGAGAGCACTGATGATGAGCAGTCGCAACATATGGGATTTGAGGCACTGCTGCCGCTTCGTGAAAGTCACGGCCCAACGCTGTTCTGTTTCCATCCGGCGTCGGGTTTTGCCTGGCAGTTTAGCGTGCTGTCGCGATATCTCAGCCCGCAGTGGTCGATTATAGGTATTCAGTCGCCGCGCCCGGATGGCCCTATGCAGACGGCGGAAAATCTTGATGCGGTATGCGAACATCACCTGGCAACGTTGCTCAGTCAACAGCCTCACGGACCTTACTATTTATTAGGTTATTCGCTGGGTGGGACGCTGGCACAGGGGATCGCCGCGCGCTTACATGCCAGAGGAGAGACTGTTGCATTCCTCGCTCTGTTGGATACCTGGCCGCCGGAAACGCAAAACTGGCAAGAAAAAGAGGCCAATGGGTTGGATCCAGCGGTACTGGCGGAGATCGAGCGTGAACGCGAAGCGTTTCTGGCGGCGCAGCAGGGGAATGCGTCAGAGGCTTTATTTAACGCAATTGAAGGCAACTACGCCGATGCGGTTCGCCTGCTCACCACGGCACACAGCGTGCCGTTTGCAGGTCACGCCACGCTCTTTGTTGCTGAGCGCACGTTAGTACCGGGTGTCAGTCCTGAACGCAGCTGGTTACCGTGGATATCCAGTCTGGATGTTTACCGCCAGGACTGCGCGCATGTTGATATTATTTCCCCCACCGCGTTTGAGTCGATAGGGCCTGTAATAAATGCACTGATTAATAAATCTGTGTAACAAGACGAATAATGCTATCGCGGTGATCGAACAGTTCTATAATGTAAATAATATGTTATGGAACTGTTGTTTTTCATGTAATGCAAGGTGATGAAAGGGGTGAATAAATTCCGAATATAATTTTTGGTAGGGCGACAAGCACAAAGAGTGTTTCGGATAATTCTGACTAGCTGGTAGACTTCTCCCACAGGAATGTTTTTCTTTTAGGAAAGTTTTCAGGTCACGCAACATGTCATCATTAAATATAAAGCAAGATAACGTTTCGGAATTTACTGGGTATCCTCAGCCAACGGCAAACGCAAATGAAATCGATTTAGTGAATCTAATCGAAATCTTATGGCGCGCAAGAACGAAAATTATAGCGACCGTTTTCGCCTTTGCTTGTGTGGGTATTCTGGTCTCTTTTCTGCTGCCACAAAAATGGACCAGTCAGGCCATCGTGACGCCGGCGGAAGCGGTTCAATGGCAGGGATTAGAGAATACGCTGACCAAATTGCGCGTGCTGGATATGGATATTAGCGTTAGCCGTGGTGATGTGTTTAACCTGTTTATCAAAAAATTCCAGTCGCCGTCATTGTTAGAAGAATATCTGCGCTCTTCGCCTTACGTAATGGATCAATTGAAAGGTGCTGATATCGACGAAATGGAGTTGCATCAGGCAATTGTCAGGCTCAGTGAGAAAATGAAAGCGGTTGATACTAACCTGGGTAAGAAGAACGAAACTTCGCTGTATACCTCATGGACACTGAGTTTTACCGCACCTCAGGCCGAAGAAGCCCAGTCAGTGCTGAAGGGATATATCCAGCATATTTCTGCCCTTGTGGTGAAAGAAACGCTGGAAGATATTCGCAATAAATTGTCCATCAAAACCAGTTTTGAAAAAGAGAGACTGGAGATGGATCGCGTCAGGCTCAAAAACCAGCTGGAAGCAAATATCCAGCGACTGAACTACTCGCTGGAGATCGCTAATGCCGCCGGGATTAAAAAGCCGGTCTACAGTAATGGCCAGGCCGTGAAGGATGACCCCGATTTCTCTATTTCACTGGGTGCTGACGGCATCGAACGTAAATTAGAAATAGAAAAATCAGTAACGGATGTTGCTGAAATTAACGGTGAATTACGTAATCGCCAATATCACGTTGAGCAGCTGTTAGCGATGAATGTGGGTGACGTAACATTTACGCCGTTTAAATATCAACTTTCACCTTCGCTGCCGGTGAAAAAAGATGGTCCGGCTAAATCGATGATCGTTATTCTGGCCGCATTACTGGGGGGAATGGTGGCGTGTGGTGGTGTTCTGTTGAACCATGCCATGATGTCGCGTAAGCAAAAAATGACGTTTATTGATCAGCAACTGGTGTGATGAATTGTCGTATGGCGGCAAGCCGGCCGCCATACTGTAACGCGTGTTATTTGTTGCGTCCAAGCGGCACCACTAACGGCGTTCCGGCAACCGGATCGTCGATAATCATACAGCGCAGTCCATAGATTTTTTCAATAAGCTGCGCGGTGACGATCTCCTTCGGTGCACCCTCGGCAATAATTTTTCCGTCACGCAGCGCAATCAGATGCGTTGCATAGCGACAGGCCTGATTCAGGTCGTGCAAAACGGCGGCCAGCGTGTAACCTTTTTCCCGGTTTAGCTCACTCAGCAGTTCCAGCAGATCGATCTGATGACTGATATCCAGCCAGGTGGTGGGTTCATCGAGCAGCATAATCGACGTTTCCTGCGCCAGCACCATCGCAATCCATGCACGCTGACGTTGTCCGCCGGAAAGGGTATCCACACTTTGTGATGCCAGGTGGGTGATACCCGTCGCCTGCATGGCGTTTGAGACCGCAATTTCATCCTCTTGCCGCCAGCGGGTAAACAGCGGCTGGTGTGGGTAGCGTCCGCGGGCAACCAGCTCCTGTACCGTAATATCTCCCGGCGTGGTGGCGTTTTGCGCCAGCAAACCTATTCTGCGGGCGACTTCTTTGCTGGCATAGTGCTGAATATGCTCACCATCGAGCCAGACCTTGCCATGCGCGGGCGTCATCAGACGACTCAGCGTGCGCAGTAGGGTTGATTTCCCGCAGCCGTTTGGCCCGATAATCGCGGTGAAATGGCCGTCGGGAATCGACACATTGAGGTTTTCCGCCACGGTAAACTTGCCATAACCCAGCGTTAACTGGTCGCCACGCAAACGGGCTACTGATTCGATCATTTTTTGCGGGACTCCTGAATTAACAAGACGATAAGATAAATACCGCCGAGGCTTACGGTGACAACGCCCACCGGAAGCTGATAAGGCATAAACAGCTGTTGGGCGCATAAATCCGCCATCAGCAACAGCAACGCGCCGCACAGCGCCGACAGGGTTAATCCCCAGCGAGATGTACCGCTTATACGTCGCGCGATATGCGGCGCAACAAGAGCAATAAACGAGATAGGACCGGCCAGCGCGGTGGCGGCAGCGGTCAGTACTACCGCAACCAGCATCATCATTAGACGTGAACGCTCAACGCTGACGCCAAGCGCACAGGCGCTGTCATCACCCATTTCCAGTAAACGCATCCGGCGTACCAGCAGCGCGGCGCACACCAGCATGATGATAATCAGCGGGGCAGAAGGCCAGGTTTTGGCCCAGGTCAGGCCATTGAGCGATCCGGCGTTCCACAGCCCGGCCGTCAGCGCGGTTTCTAATGATGCTTTCAGCAGCAGCCAGGTGTTGAACGCCACCAGCATGGCGCGAATGCCGATACCGATAATAATAAGCCGGAAGGTGTCGATCCCATTGCGCCAAGCGAGCGCCCAGACCACCAGAGAAGTCAGAATCCCACCCAGCATGGCCGCCAGCGCGATAGCGGTGAGATGCTGTCCGAACAGCACCATTGCCACCAGCACACCGCTCCAGGCTCCGGTATTGAAACCCATCACATCCGGGCTACCCAGCGGGTTACGCATCAGTGACTGAAATATTGCGCCGCTCACGCCGAGAGCCGCGCCAATTAATAGCGCCATGAGCACGCGTGGCAAACGCCATTCGGTTACCACCAGCGTAATACTGCGCGGCGCATCGCCGAGCAAGGCGGCAATAATTTGCTGGGTTTCCAGCGTAACAACGCCGCTACGCAGGCTCCACAAACCAATGACGAGACAACCTGCAACCAGCAGCAGGCTGCTGATTATCAGGCGGCGGGAGAGGTGCATCATGCGCCACCTCCGCGCGATTTACGGCGTACCAGAAAGATAAGCACCGGTGCACCGATAAACGCACTGACTACCGACACGCGCAGCTCGCCGGGGACAATCAGGCGACCGATTATATCGGCAATCAGTAACAGAGAAGGCGTTGCCAGTAGGGTTACGGGCAGTGACCAGCGGTGATCCGCCCCCACCAGCCAGCGCGCCATGTGCGGCATCATCAGGCCGATAAAGGCGATAGGACCAACAATCGCGGTCGCACTGCCGCACAGTACGGTAATAACCAGCAGGCCAATAAATTGCGTGCGAGCGACTTTACTGCCAAGCGCGGTAGCGGTGTCGCTGCCGAGACTCAGGCTATTCAGAGCGCGACTGAGAAACAGTGCGACAGCTGCGGCAATCAGTACCGGTACCAGCACAACTTTCAGCGTTTGCAGGCTGCGGATATCCAGTGAGCCGGCTTGCCAGAAACGCAGCTGATCGTAAACGTCCGGGTTGAGCAGGGCGATGCCGGTGGATAATCCTTCCAGCACCGCGCCCAGCGCGACGCCCGCCAGGGTCAGACGTACCGGGCTTAACTGCCCGCCGCCCTGACTACCGGTAAAAGCTACGATCAGCGATGCAGCCAGCGCACCGCAAAAGGCCATCAGCAGCTGTTCTTGCGCAGAGGAAAAGCCGAACAGCGCGGCCCCCAGCACAATAGCGAAGCTGGCGCCGGAGTTGACACCCAGAATGCCGGGATCGGCGAGAGGGTTACGCGTGAGCGTTTGCATTAGTGCGCCAGCCAGGCCCAGCGCACCACCGGCGAGCAGCCCCGCCAGAGTGCGCGGCAAGCGCGCGTCCAGCACGATGGTGCAATCAGCACTTTGACAACTGCCGGTGAGCGCATCCAGCACCACGGAGGCAGGTAGCGACTTGGCGCCAATAACCAGACTTAATACCGTGGTGAGAACAAGTAATAACAATAGTCCGGGCACGGCGAAGGCGCGTGTCGCGGAAACAGAGCATGACATATCAACTTCCCTGATAATGATAGTAATTATCGTTATCGATCTTATTTGGATATGTTAGCATGTGCAGCCATCGAATGGATATTGAAAAAGTACCTGGTAAGGCTCTGTAATGAATCGACAATCCTGGCTGCTCAATCTCAGCCTGTTAAAGACCCACCCAGCATTTCGCGCTGTTTTCCTCGCCCGTTTTATTTCCATTGTCTCTCTGGGGCTACTCGGCGTGGCGGTTCCGGTACAGATCCAGATGATGACCCAGTCGACCTGGCAGGTGGGTTTGTCGGTGACGTTGACCGGTAGCGCAATGTTTATTGGCCTGATGGTGGGCGGAGTGCTGGCCGACCGCTATGAGCGTAAAAAAGTGATCCTGCTGGCGCGTGGAACCTGTGGTATTGGCTTTATTGGCCTGTGTCTGAATGCGCTGCTGCCCGAACCGTCGTTGCTGGCGATTTATCTGCTTGGCTTATGGGATGGTTTCTTTGCCTCTCTGGGCGTGACCGCATTGCTGGCTGCGACGCCAGCGCTGGTTGGGCGCGAGAATTTGATGCAGGCTGGGGCGATTACCATGCTGACGGTGCGTCTGGGATCGGTAATTTCACCGATGCTTGGCGGGGTGCTGCTCGCGACTGGCGGCGTGGCCTGGAACTACGGACTGGCGGCGGCGGGAACCTTCATTACCTTACTACCGTTGCTGAGCCTTCCTGCGTTGCCGCCTCCGCCGCAGCCGCGCGAGCATCCGCTGAAATCGCTGCTGGCAGCATTTCGCTTTCTGCTTGCCAGCCCGCTGATTGGCGGCATTGCGCTGCTCGGTGGTCTGTTAACCATGGCGAGCGCCGTGCGTGTGCTGTATCCGGCATTGGCGATTAACTGGCACATGTCGAGTGCGCAAATTGGCCTGCTGTATGCGGCTATTCCGCTGGGGGCAGCCGTGGGCGCATTGACCAGCGGACAACTGGCGCACAGCGTTCGCCCGGGACTGATTATGCTGGCATCGACCGTGGCTTCATTTCTGGCTATCGGCCTGTTTGGCTTGATGCCCGTCTGGCAGCTTGGTGTGGTTTGTCTGGCGCTGTTTGGCTGGTTGAGCGCGGTCAGCTCTTTGTTGCAGTACACCCTGTTACAGACGCAGACGCCGGAAGCGATGCTCGGACGAATTAACGGTTTGTGGACGGCGCAAAACGTCACCGGCGATGCGATTGGCGCGGCGTTGTTAGGTGGTCTGGGCGCGATGATGACGCCGGTTGCTTCGGCAAGCGTGAGTGGATTTGGACTGGTGATTGTCGGTCTGTTACTGCTGCTGCTGTTGGGAGAAGTGCGCCGATTCCGGCAGGTCCCCGTGAATGCCTGATCACGTTGTGCTCTATGGTTTGTAGGCCGGATAAGGCGTTAGCCGCATCCGGCGCTGAACATTAAAACAGAGCCGACAGACGTTGCAGCAGCAGCGTGGCGCTGTAGTAGTCGAGACGGAAGGTTTCCGTACCTAGGGCGTAAACGCGTTTATTCTGCACGGCTGGCAGATGCGCCAGAAGCGGATTGGCGTAAATAGCGTCGACATCTTTGCTGTCGCCTGCAAACAGGAACAGCGCTTCGCCGTTCAGGCCTGCCGCCAGGTTCTCACCGCCAAGCTGGATGATATCGTGGCGTTTGCCCTGACTCTGGCTGGTGTGCAAGTTGGCAGGCAGCGTTGCCAGCGTGAACCCTAACTGCTCCATCAGCTTGCCTTGCGCTGACTCAGGCGTCCACAGGTTGGCGCTGTGCGCCGCGGCGGTATATACCAGCGCGCTGACCGGCTGTGGTGGCAGGGTAATATGTTGCTTAACCGCCTGAAGTTGCTTATCAAACTCGGCAATTCGCGCAGCTGCCTGTTGCTCCTGACCGGTAATTTCACCTAACTGGGTCAGCAGCGACTGCCAGCTTTTATCGTCGTAATTAATGATGAGCGTTGGCGCAATGGTGGACAGCTGATCGTAAAGCGCGAGGGCTGAATCGCCCCCAGTGGCGCTTATCAGAATCAGATCCGGCATTTGAGCTGCGACGGCCTCGGCGCTCGGTTCGCCGATATACAGGCGGCTCAGTTTGCGTTCTTTTGCTACTTCGCTCCACTGACGTAAAAAGCCCTGCGCATCGCCGATGCGATTGTTCGGCGTAGTGGCACCGCTGGCAATGACCGGGGCATCAATCGCCAGCAGCGAGCCGGTGAGGGTGACGCTGGTGGAGACAATTCGCTGTGGCTTATGCTCCAGCGTATGCGTGCCGCGACTGTCAGTAACCTGACGCGGCCAGTCGGCGGCGTGACCTGAAGAAATTCCTGAAAGAGATAAACCTGCCAGTAAGAGCACGGTGCGGCAAAAAGAGGGGAGACTCACGAATCGGCTTCCTGTTATCAGTATAAGTAATGCTTCTCATTTTCATTGTTAGCGAGCAAGGATGCAAGCCAAAGTCGCACATTGTGCTACCACAAGAGTTGACATACCGCCGCTTTACTTTTAGGTTAGCGACCAAAAATATAAATGATAATCATTATTAGAGCCTTTATCATTTTTGGAGGATGATATGGATACGTCACTGGCCGAGGAAAAAACGCAGACTATGCCGACGCTCGCTCCCGACAGTTTTTTCTTTATGTCGCCGTACCGTAGTTTTACGACGTCAGGATGCTTCGCCCGCTATGCGGAACCGGCAATTGATGGCGATTCGCCAGACAGCCCTTTCCAACAGAAAATGAACGCACTGTTTGCTGATGCCAAATCGCAGGGCATCGCGAACCCTGTCATGGTCGGGGCGATTCCCTTTGATACCCGCCAGCCATCATCGCTGTTTATTCCCCAATCATGGCAGAGCTTCTCTCGTGCGGCGAAGCAGCAATCATCACGTTACTTTACCGCGCATCAGTCGCTGAACGTCGTTGAACGTAAATCGATCCCGGAACAGGACTTTTTTGAAGATATGGTCGCCCGGGCGGCTGCGCTGACGTCCACTCCGGAAGTCGACAAAGTGGTGTTGTCACGCCTGATCGATATCACCGCCGATGCCAACATTGACAGCGGTGCGCTGCTGGAGCGTCTGGTGGCGCAAAATCCAGCGAGCTACAACTTCCATGTACCGATTGAAGACGGCGGCGTATTGATTGGTGCCAGTCCGGAACTGCTACTGCGCAAAGAAGGCGATCGTTTCAGTTCTCTGCCGCTGGCGGGCTCTGCACGTCGCCAGCCTGATGATGTGCTGGATCGCGAAGCAGGGATCCGCCTGCTGGCGTCTGAGAAGGACCGCCATGAGCACGAACTGGTGACGCAGGCGATGAAAACGGTATTGCGCGATCGCAGCCGTGAACTGCAACTGCCTTCTTCTCCGCAGCTGGTTACCACGCCGACGCTCTGGCACCTCGGCACGCCGTTTGAGGGTAAAGCCAACCCGCAGGAAAACGCCCTGACGCTGGCGTGCCTGCTGCATCCTACGCCTGCGCTGAGCGGCTTCCCACATCAGGTTGCGCGCAAGCTTATTGCCGAGCTGGAGCCGTTCGATCGCGAACTGTTCGGCGGCATTGTCGGCTGGTGTGATGCCGAAGGTAACGGTGAGTGGGTGGTGACGATCCGCTGTGCGAAGCTGCTGCGCAATCAGGTGCGTTTTTTTGCCGGAGCAGGAATTGTTCCAGCCTCTTCCCCGGTTGCGGAATGGCGTGAAACGGGGGCCAAGCTCTCCACGATGTTGAATGTTTTTGGACTGCATTAAGAGCCTTGTGGACTGGCTTTAAGGAGCAATAATGAGTATTCCTTTCACCCGCTGGCCGGAAGAGTTTGCCCGCAGGTATCGTGAAAAAGGTTACTGGCAGGATTTGCCGCTGACCGACATTCTGACCCGTCACGCCGACAGCGACCATACGGCGGTTATTGATGGTGAACGCCATCTGAGCTATCGCCAGCTGAATCAGGCCGCTGACAACCTTGCCTGCAGTTTGCGTCGCCAGGGGATCAAACCCGGCGAAACCGCGCTGGTACAACTGGGCAATGTGGCTGAGCTGTATATCACCTTCTTTGCGCTGCTCAAGCTGGGCGTAGCTCCAGTGCTGGCGCTGTTCAGCCATCAGCGTAACGAACTCAACGCCTACGCCAAACAGATTGAGCCGGCACTGCTGATTGCCGATCGCCAGCATACGCTGTTTAGCTGCGACGATTTTCTTAACGCTTTTGTGGCCGAACACAATTCAGTGCGCGTGGTGTTACTGCGTAATGATGAAGGTGAACACAATCTGCAAACGGCGATAAACCAGCCTGCGACAGATTTTTCCGCCACGCCATCGCCTGCTGATGAGGTGGCGTACTTCCAGCTTTCTGGCGGGACGACCGGGACGCCAAAGCTGATTCCTCGCACTCATAACGATTACTACTACAGCGTGCGTCGCAGCAATGAGATTTGCCGCTTCACCGGGGAAACGCGTTATTTATGCGCAATCCCGGCGGCGCATAACTACGCCATGAGTTCGCCAGGCGCGCTGGGCGTATTCCTGGCTGGCGGCACCGTGGTGCTGGCGGCTGACCCGAGTGCCACTCTGTGTTTCCCGCTGATTGAACAGCATCAGGTTAACGTCACAGCGCTGGTGCCACCTGCAGTGAGCCTGTGGTTGCAGGCGATTGCGGAGTGGGGCAGTAATGCGCAACTGGCTTCGCTGAAACTGCTTCAGGTCGGTGGCGCGAGACTTTCTGCCACGCTTGCGGCACGTATTCCAGCCGAGATTGGCTGCCAGTTGCAGCAGGTCTTCGGCATGGCGGAAGGGCTGGTGAACTATACCCGTCTGGACGACAGTCCTGAGCGCATCATCAATACCCAGGGTCGCCCGATGTGTCCCGATGATGAAGTCTGGGTAGCAGACGCTGACGGTAACCCTTTAGCCCAGGGAGAGACCGGACGCCTGATGACGCGTGGTCCGTACACCTTCCGCGGTTATTTCAAAAGTCCTGAGCATAATGCCAGCGCCTTTGACGCCAACGGCTTTTACTGTTCCGGCGATCTGATCGCTATCGATCCGGATGGTTACATCACCGTTCAGGGGCGTGAAAAGGATCAGATCAATCGCGGCGGGGAGAAGATCGCCGCTGAAGAGATTGAAAACCTGCTGCTGCGCCATCCAATGGTGATCCATGCCGCGCTGGTCAGTATGGAAGACGAACTGATGGGTGAGAAAAGCTGTGCCTGGCTGGTGGTGAAAGAGCCGCTGCGCGCGGTGCAGGTGCGCCGTTTTCTACGCGAACAGGGCATAGCGGAATTCAAATTACCCGATCGTGTTGAGTGCGTTGAGTCATTACCGCTGACTCCAGTGGGGAAGGTAGATAAAAAACAATTACGTCAGTGGCTGGCATCACGTTCACTGGCCTGAAGGAGAAATAGAAATGGCAATTCCTAAAATGCAGGCTTATGCGCTACCAACGGAGCTCGATGTTCCGGTGAACAAAGTCGACTGGGCATTTGACCCTGAACGCGCCGCGCTGCTGATCCACGACATGCAGGATTATTTTATCGGCTTTTGGGGCGATAACTGCCCGATGATGGAGCAGGTCGTCGCGAACATCGCCGCGCTGCGCCAGTACTGCAAAGAGCATAACATTCCGGTGTATTACACCGCTCAGCCGAAAGAACAGAGTGATGAAGACCGCGCTCTGCTCAATGATATGTGGGGACCGGGCCTGACGCGTTCCCCGGAACAACAAAAGATCGTTGAGGCGCTGGCGCCGGATGAAGCGGATACCATTCTGGTGAAATGGCGTTATAGCGCATTTCATCGTTCCCCGCTGGAACAGATGCTCAAGGAAACCGGGCGTAATCAACTGATCATTACCGGGGTGTATGCGCATATCGGCTGTATGACCACCGCAACGGACGCCTTCATGCGTGACATCAAGCCGTTTATGGTTGCCGATGCGCTGGCGGACTTTAGCCGTGACGAACACCTGATGTCGCTGAAATACGTGGCGGGACGTTCCGGGCGTGTGGTAATGACCCAGGAATTATTGCCGACACCGGTCCCGACCAGTAAAGATGCGTTGCGCAGCGTTATTCTGCCGTTGCTGGATGAGTCTGAAGAGCCGATGGATGACGAAAACCTGATCGACTACGGGCTGGATTCCGTGCGCATGATGGCGCTGGCGGCGCGCTGGCGTAAGGTTCATGGTGACATTGATTTCGTGATGCTGGCGAAAAAACCGACCATTGACGCTTGGTGGGCGCTGCTCTCCCGCGAGGTGAAGTAATGGCTGGATTTGATTTTGCCGGGAAAACCGTCTGGGTAACCGGCGCGGGTAAAGGGATTGGCTACACCACGGCGTTGGCATTTGCGGAGGCTGGTGCTGAGGTGACAGGATTCGATCGCGAATTTCCTCAGGATAACTACCCGTTTGCGACCGAAGTGCTGGATGTGGCGAATGCCGGACAGGTAGCTGAAGTGTGCCAGCGCGTCCTCAAAGCGCGCGAGCGTTTAGATGTGTTGGTCAATGCCGCAGGTATTTTGCGTATGGGGGCCACCGATGCGCTGAGCGCAGAGGAGTGGCAGCAGACGTTTGCGGTTAACGTTGGTGGGGCGTTCAATCTGTTTCAGCAGACGATGGCGCAGTTTCGTCGCCAGCAGGGCGGGGCGATCGTGACCGTCGCGTCGGATGCGGCGCACACGCCGCGTATCGGCATGAGTGCTTACGGCGCGTCAAAAGCCGCGTTGAAAAGTCTGGCGCTGACCGTCGGACTTGAACTGGCGGGCAGCGGTGTGCGCTGTAATGTGGTGTCGCCAGGCTCGACCGACACCGATATGCAGCGCACGCTGTGGGTTAGCGATGACGCGGAGCAACAGCGCATTCGTGGATTTGGCGAGCAGTTTAAACTCGGGATTCCGCTGGGGAAAATCGCCCGGCCGCAAGAGATCACCAACACTATTTTATTCCTCGCTTCCGAACTGGCCAGCCACATTACGTTACAGGATATCGTGGTGGACGGCGGTTCCACGCTGGGGGCATGACGATGATCTGGAAGCGTCATTTAACGCTGGATGAACTCAATGCCTCCAGTCAGAACACGATGGTGGCGCATTTAGGCATGGTCTACACCCGGCTGGGTGATGATGTGCTGGAAGCCGAAATGCCAGTGGATAGCCGTACGCATCAGCCATTTGGCCTGCTGCACGGCGGCGCATCCGCGGCCCTGGCGGAAACGCTGGGTTCAATGGCGGGTTATCTGATGACCCGCGACGGGCAATGCGTGGTGGGGACGGAACTCAACGCCACGCATCATCGGGCGGTATCGCAAGGGAAAGTGCGCGGTGTCTGCCAGCCGCTGCACCTCGGGCGTCAGAGCCAAAGCTGGGAAATCGTTATCTTTGATGAACAGGGACGACGCTGTTGCACCTGTCGTTTAGGCACTGCAGTGATGGGGTGAAGATAAGCGCGTCGTTTAGACGCGCTTCGTGACACCAGTTACCAGCTATAGCGCAGATTAAAACTCCCGTTGAGATCGCGGTAGTCGTTATTACCTTTCTGACCCGCCGCCTGGACGCTGACGTTCCACTGGCTATTGAGATTCGCCTGAATTCCCACTTTTAGCTCGCTGCGATCGGCAGGAAGATCCTGTTTTACCGTTGCGTTATCAAATGATACGGCCAGATCGTCGGTGGAGTGTAGCCAGTTAATCTCTGCGAATGGCCGGACGGTTGCATCGACGAATGAAAGCTGGCTGTCAATTCGCAGACCAATACGTGTGGTCCAGCTATCGCCATTTTGCCCGTCTATGCGTGTACCGTTTGTCTCAACGCTATCTGCCTCGTAGCGTTGCCAGATAACCTGCGCCTGTGGCGTCAGGCTTACTGTGTTAGCGCTGCTCAAGTTAATGTTGTAGCGGTAACCGCTTTCCAGCGAAATCGCGTGAGCTAGGGAGTCGTAATGCGTTGAACCGGCATTGCCATTCTCGACGCTGTTATTGTAGAAGCCATACTGATACCACGTATCAACATACCAGCCGCGATGTTGCCGGGCATCAGAGAACCAGGTGGCATACGCGCCAAGATTGTAACCGTCGATATCGCCTGTGGCTGTAAACTGACTGCCATCCGCGCCGCGATTTCCGGTGCTGTCGGTACTGCCGTCAAGGTAACTGGCCATCAGGCCAAACGTGATGCTTTGCTGATCATCGCGCCAGGTTGCAAGGTCGCTGCCAAGCTGAAACTGGGTGTAATCGCTGTCCATGTCGATATTGCCATTTACAGCCGATGTGTCCGTTTTTCCGCCTTTCATTCGCGCCCAGACGCTTCCTTCGGCCGAGCGGTACTGGCTCCCTTCACGATCGAACAGCGTTTGCATCTGCAGGCTACGCGCCAGCCATTGGTTGCCCAGATAAGCGCCTATATCGGCGCGATATTGTGGATTTGACGGAGTAACGTTGCTGCCGCCGTCATCAGGATCAACCGGTGTGACGTCGCTGCCGCCGTCATCAGGATCAACCGGTGTGACGTCGCTATCGCCGTCATCAGGATCAACTGGCGTCACGTCGCTGCCGCCATCGTCAGGGTCGACAGGCGTCACGTCGCTGCCGCCGTCATCAGGATCAACTGGTGTCACGTCGCTGTCGTCAGGATCGATCGGAGTGACGTCATCATCCGGGTCGTCGGGTGTTTCTGCTTTGGAACGCAAATACCAGCTTTCGTTATCTTCATACAGACGATACTCATACAGGCCGATTTGAATCTGATTGCCAAGAGAAAATGCGTCATCCGATGATATCCCTCCGACGTCGACAATCTCGATACCTTGATCGGTATATGCACCCACGCCATCCACATTATTGATGTAGAGCGTGGTGCTGCCGTTAACATTACCCGAGACAATGAGCTGGTCGGTTGGTGAATTATCATCGCCTAAACTGGCGTTAAGTGAGAGCTGACCGCCGTTGCCCGTGTAGTCGCCGTTGATGATTAACGCATTCCCGGGAGTCGTGCTACTGCTGCGGATTACACCTTGATTGGTTACGTTACCATTAACGATAAACTGGCTATCTGGCGTTGTACGATCACCAAAGCTTAGCAGGCCGACGTTGTTCACAGCACCGTTGATTACTCCGTTACCGCCGAGAGTGGCTCCAGCTTCAACATCGATGCTCTGCTTGCTCCCTTCAGAGCCAATAGCGCCAGAACTAGTCAACCACAGTGTTCCCTGCTGAATGTCTGTGATCCCGCTCCAGGTATTCTTTGCGGTAAGGGTGAGCGTGCCGTCTCCTTTTTTGGTCAGACTTTTACCGTCCCATCCCGTGGTGGCGTTGGGTGAGGTATCTGCAAGCAACCCATTGACGGTAAATGTTTGGCCCGCGTTCAGGGTGAACGTACCGTGTGCAGGCGTAGAGACCGCGGCGGAGTCTCCGGCGTACCAACTGAGCCCCACGCCCAATTCATATTGGGTATTATCAAGGGCATTAACCTGACCAGAAATCGCGATATAGTCGGGCAGGGTATCCGGATCGGTTGAGATCGAAGCGAAATCGCTCACGATTGCGGAGTTGGCATCAATTAGCGTAACCGTGTCGATGTCTGCCAGTTGACTGTCTGAGGTCAGCGCGTTGAGATCCAGCGCATTACCCGAATTGCTGATGTGTAGATCGCCGCCAGGATTAACCTGTCCGCCGGTAATTAGCGGGTTAGCGGACTGACTGGCCAGCGCCGCGGCGCTTAAATCGACGCTGAGAATACTGCTTTCTTTCAGCGTGACCTCATCAGCATGCACAGTGCTGTAAGTTCCGGCTGTGTGGTCTGCCGCCAGCTCAAGGGTTCCTGCGTTGGTCAGCGTCGTGAGCGTGGAATCATCGGTAACCCGCCACTGGCTCTGCTCGGCAAGGTTAAGATTGAGGATTGAATCAATCCCCTGAGCGTTGAAGCTTTCATTAACCGAGGTTGCTCCGGCGAAATAAGAACCCGCGTCCATATTGAGGTTGATATATCCCCAGCCGCTGTTAACGATGTCGCCGGTTATGGTCATTTTTCCTGAGCCACTTACCGTCCCGCCAGGTAGAACATTCCCGCCCGAGGAAACTTTCGGGTTCCAGATGGCAACGCCGCCGTCGGCGATGATGGTGGTATCGCCCGTCAGATTCACGATACCGCCTTCTTGCACCACCACGCCGTAACCACTGCCGTTAGCGCCGGTCATATCAATGGTCAGATTCTCACCATTGATGATGCCTGCATGGGTAAAATCCCCATCGCCGATGGCCCAAAGACCGTAAGGATTTTTACCGCTCATGATGATATCCGTATTGGATATATTGATCGTCGCGCCACTGTATTGGGCTGATGCGCCATAGCCGTTAACCGCGTAGATAGTGTTTCGCTGCTCTGCGGAACCGTTGAAATTTATGGTTGTCGGTGCGCTGTAAGGGGTGTTGGCCACAATACCGTTGGTCGTGTGGCCTGTGGAATTTCTTCCATCAATGCTGCTGCCTTCACCAATGTTGGCGACGGCGGCATGCATGCTGCTCATTAGTGTAAGAGCGGTGGACTGCGCGGTCGTGACGGTCAGATTTCTGGCATTGAATTCACTGTATCCTCGGCCGGTCAGGTAAATTGTTGATGCAGTCCCGTTTGCGCTAATGGCGCTGTCTGACCCTAAATCAACCACGCCGCCTTCTATTCGAAGCCCTTCCGTCTTCTGGCCGGTGACGTCAATGGTGAGGTGGTTGGCCTTTACTGTTCCGATAGCATCATCTTTACTGGTTGCCGAATAATCCTCAACAATCATCCCGTATCCTTCGGAGAAACCGTGCACGGTGATGGTGGAATCATTGCCAAAATCCACGTTGCCGCTGATGTCCGCGCCTGTACCGTTTGCGCGCTCGTTAGAGGTTGTGGAAAGGGTGATATCAAGGTTATCTGCCGTAAAATAACTTTGTGAACCAGAAACAAGTCCATATGCCGTACCTCCAGGCGTTGAGAGCGTAATTGCGCTGTTCTTGCCCAGATTAATTTGGCTGTATTGCCCCTCCTGGATACCATAAATCGTGGTGCCTGTTCCTGTCTCTGATACGGTGAAATCAATGTTCAGCCCGTTCGCGTTAACCTGGGTGTTTTTTCCAAGATAGAGCGCGCTGCCGCCGGCTGTGCCGCTGGTTAATTCTATGCGGCTGTCATCCCCAAAATTGAGCGTGGTACCATTTGCCCAGTATGTGTCGATACCTACAGCCTTACCGGTTGCATCGGTGTTAACCTGGATTAATCCAGCGTTCATGGTTAACGTATTATTGTCGTCATAGAAATAGACACCCGTCGCATTACCATTTTGGGATTCGGTGATAATTTTACTCTTGTTGCCGAAGTTCAGCGTGGTGTTTTCTGTATGAACGTTAATTCCGTAAGCATCTTTTTTACTGATGGTGTTAATTGATATATTCTCGGCGTCTATATTTGTGCCTGGACTGGTGTTGTTAATATAAAGACCTGTGGTTGATGCTGCTTTCGCCGTTCCTGTGTCTGTAACGTTAATCTGTGTACCGGTACCTAAATTATTATTGGCGCTGTTATCAAGTTTTACCCCAATAGAACCACTATCACCGATAACGTTAATGGTGGTTTTACCATTAATCTGTACGCCTTGCCCCCCTGAGGACAGACTTTCGATACCCGTGGTTCCATTGACAGATGTCACGGTATCGCCATCATTTAAGTTGATGGTTTCACCGCTAAGCGGGCCGTAGTCGCTGGCATGAACGCAATTTGCCGTTAATCCAACTGCCGATAACACCAGGCCTGCGACGGTTGCGCGAACCCGTTGATCGCCCTGCGAGAGTTCTGACGTCACCACAAACATATTTCTCGCGATATTCCAGACGATGCGATAGCATTTATTCATAATTTATATCCTTATACGGCCATCCTGAACAACCTGGCGCTGAAAAATTCTGCTGAATTAATTTTATTTTTTATGTGGGTTATTTTGTCATTAAAACTGGTGCTGCAGATATATTCTTTGTTTTGAAATTGGTGATTAAAGTGAAATAAAGCACTTACTGCATACAAAATCAGGATGGTCTGAATCTCTAAGTGCAATAACCGTATAAGCTGAGAAAGTCAGGTTAATATTGTTAATTAATATCCTTATTAATAATAAAAATATTAAGTGGCACGCTCAGCATCATGCTGAGAGGAGAATTGGACAAAATATAGAGGTGTTGGCACATACTGCGCAATTTTTTCAGTTGTCTCTGCGTTGATAGTGATCAAGTTAACAATACAATGTAAAAAATCAGTGATATATCTGCTTTGCATAGTTGTCAGGTTGTTAAATTCAGAAAAGATGTTATAGAAACAAAATGTAACATCTCTCTGGATCGGACAACGGATAACAACTATGAACAAATCAGGGAAGTACCTCGTCTGGACAGTGCTCTCCGTTATGGGAGCATTTGCCCTCGGCTATATCGCATTAAATCGTGGTGAACAGATCAACGCGTTGTGGATAGTCGTGGCGTCGGTCTGTGTCTACCTTATCGCTTACCGTTTCTACGGCCTGTACATCGCGAAAAATGTACTGGCGCTTGACCCGACGCGTATGACGCCAGCCGTGCGCCATAACGACGGTCTGGATTATGTTCCCACCGATAAAAAAGTGCTGTTTGGTCACCATTTTGCGGCAATTGCCGGAGCGGGTCCGTTAGTTGGACCGGTGCTGGCGGCGCAAATGGGCTATCTGCCGGGGATGATCTGGCTGCTCGCTGGGGTAGTACTGGCAGGGGCGGTGCAGGACTTCATGGTGCTGTTTGTTTCTACCCGTCGCGATGGTCGTTCCCTTGGCGAACTGGTGAAAGAAGAGATGGGCCCAACGGCGGGCGTTATTGCGCTGGTGGCCTGTTTTATGATCATGGTGATTATTCTCGCGGTACTGGCGATGATCGTCGTGAAAGCGCTGACCCACAGTCCGTGGGGAACCTACACCGTGGCGTTCACCATCCCGCTGGCGATCTTCATGGGGATTTATCTGCGCTATCTGCGCCCGGGCCGCATTGGCGAAGTGTCGGTCATCGGTTTGGTGTTCCTGGTGTTTGCCATTATTTCCGGCGGCTGGGTGGCTGAAAGCCCGACCTGGGCACCGTACTTTGACTTTACCGGCGTACAGCTGACGTGGATGCTGGTGGGCTACGGTTTTGTTGCCGCCGTCCTGCCGGTGTGGCTGCTGCTGGCCCCGCGTGATTACCTCTCTACCTTCCTGAAAATCGGCACCATCGTTGGTCTGGCGGTAGGGATTCTGATCATGCGTCCGACGCTGACCATGCCAGCGCTGACCAAGTTTGTTGACGGTACTGGCCCGGTCTGGACCGGTAACTTGTTCCCGTTCCTGTTTATTACCATTGCCTGTGGTGCGGTTTCTGGCTTCCATGCGCTGATCTCCTCCGGAACCACGCCGAAGATGCTGGCGAATGAAGGGCAGGCCTGCTTTATCGGCTACGGCGGAATGCTGATGGAATCCTTTGTTGCTATTATGGCGCTGGTTTCCGCGTGCATCATCGATCCGGGCGTGTACTTTGCAATGAACAGCCCGATGGCGGTGCTGGCTCCTGCGGGCACGGTTGACGTAGTGGCTTCTGCGGCACAGGTAGTCAGCAGTTGGGGCTTTGCCATTACGCCAGACACCCTGCATCAAATCGCCAATGAAGTGGGTGAGCAATCCATCATCTCCCGCGCAGGTGGTGCGCCGACGCTGGCCGTCGGGATGGCGTACATTCTGCACGGCGCGCTGGGTGGCATGATGGATGTGGCGTTCTGGTATCACTTCGCCATTCTGTTTGAAGCGTTGTTTATTCTGACGGCGGTAGATGCCGGTACACGCGCCGCGCGCTTTATGCTGCAGGACTTGCTGGGCGTGGTATCACCGAGCCTGAAACGTACCGATTCGCTGCCTGCAAACCTGCTGGCTACAGCGCTGTGCGTGCTGGCCTGGGGTTATTTCTTACACCAGGGCGTGGTGGATCCTCTGGGTGGTATCAATACCCTGTGGCCGCTGTTTGGTATCGCTAACCAGATGCTGGCCGGTATGGCGTTGATGCTCTGTGCTGTGGTGCTGTTCAAGATGAAACGACAGCGCTACGCGTGGGTGGCACTGGTCCCAACCGCCTGGCTGCTGATTTGTACCCTGACCGCTGGCTGGCAGAAAGCGTTTAGCCCGGATGCGAAAATCGGCTTCCTGGCTATCGCCAACAAGTTCCAGGCGATGATCGACAGCGGTAACATTCCGGCGCAGTACACCCAGTCGCAGCTGACGCAACTGGTGTTTAACAACCGCCTGGATGCGGGTCTTACCATCTTCTTCATGGTCGTCGTTGTGGTGCTGGGTCTGTTCTCCATCAAAACTGCGCTGGCAGCATTGAAAGAGGACAAACCAACTTCGAAAGAGACACCGTACGAGCCGATGCCTGAGAATGTCGATGAGATCGTGGCGCAGGCGAAAGGCGCGCACTAATATTCTCTTAACCAACGAGCCCTCTCCTGAACGGGGAGGGCGTTTGTACGACAGGGAAACACTATGTTTGAAACACTCGCCAAAGCCGGGAAGTATTTAGGTCAAACCGCCCGATTAATGATAGGTGTGCCGGATTACGACAATTATGTTGAACATATGCGCGTCACGCATCCGGACCAGACGCCAATGACCTACGAAGAATTTTTCCGTGAACGCCAGGATGCGCGATATGGCGGGAAAGGTGGCGCGAAGTGCTGTTGATTTTTTGCCGGATGGTGCTGACGCTTATCCGGCCTACAACATCGTATTGGCGTAATTTGTCGTCGTAGGCCTGATAAGGCGAAGCCGCCATCAGGCAACCCGCACCATAATCACACCGTAAAAGACTCTACCTTTTCGAATGCTGCGCGCAGTGTCTCCGGCTTTAACGTTACCGGCAGGGCGTGAATGGACTCCACCGGGCGCAGAGTGTGCGCAATCACTTTGTCGATTTCGGCGCGGTTATTGATGTCCACTTCCAGTTGAGCTAATCGGGTTGGCAGGTTGAATCGCTGATAAGCGGTAATTAACTGCGCCAGCACGTCATCTTGTCCCAGCAGCGCGCTCTGCACCAGGATGCCGTACGCCACTTTGGTGCCGTGTAAAAACTTCTCGGTTTGTGGGAGGACGGTCAGGCCATTGTGAACAGAATGCGCCGCCGCCACGCGGGTGTAGCGCTCGCCCAGACCACCAACCATGCCGCCTCCGGCAATAATCGCATCCACCACATCGCAAAACGTGCGGCTTAGCGTGCCTTGTTGTTTGTCTGCCAGCGCCTGCTCGCTGCTTTCCAGCAGGACGTCGCGGATGGTCTGCGCGGCTTGAATACCCAGACGTACTGTCAATGGCAGTGTTTCCGGCTGAGGTGCGAGCACGACGGCTTCATACCACTTTGCCAGCGTGTCGCCGATCCCCGCCAGTAGGTATTCTTCTGGCGCATTGAGAACGATCCCGGGTTCGACCAGCACGAGGAAGTTCGCGTCAGCGAAAATTTCGAAATGTAGTGCCTGGCCTGCATCGTTATACCAGACAGAGAGCGGCGTCCAGGCAGCGCAGGTCGCCGCGATAGTAGGAATACCGACAAACGGCAGATCCAGACGACGGGCCAACGCTTTAGTGGTGTCGAGCAATGTACCGCCACCCACGCCAATCACCACACTGCGATCCTCTCCCGACTCTTTTGCCAGTTGAGCAACATCGGTTTCGCTGCAATGTCCCGTAAACAGCAGGCGTTTAGCCTCGGGAAGATGAAAAGCCTCTGGCAGGTAAGGGCAGGCTGCATCGATGGCGCGTTCACCATAAACCCACACGGCGCGTGAAAGTTGGTCGGCAGAGAAAAAATCGTTCAGTCTCGACAGGCTGCCAGGATGGGAAAAATAGTTGGCTGGGCCGGTGACGACGCGAATTTCGGTATTACTCATGTTGTGTTGTCCTTTTGGCTGTCCTGTCCAGGCAGGTTATTTTTATATAGACGTCTGAACGTCTTGATTGCCAAATACTAGCATCGTGCTATAGTGGCTTCAACCACAACATCACACGCTGGGATAACAATAATGAGTAATAACCCGCTGATTCCGCAAAGCAAACTGCCTAATCTGGGCACCACTATCTTCACGCAAATGAGTGCGCTGGCGCAGCAGCATCAGGCCATTAACCTCTCGCAGGGGTTTCCTGATTTTGACGGTCCACTCTTTTTGCAAGAGCGTCTGGCGTATCACGTCGCGCATGGCGCAAACCAGTATGCGCCGATGACCGGCGTGCAGCCGCTGCGCGAAGCCATCGCGGATAAAACGGCAGACCTGTACGGCTATAAACCTGACGCGAATAGTGAGGTGACTATCACTGCGGGGGCAACGGAAGCATTGTATGCCGCGATCACTGCGCTGGTGCGCCCTGGTGATGAGGTGATTTGTTTTGACCCGAGCTACGACAGCTATGCGCCTGCGGTTGAATTATCCGGCGGTGTGGTTAAACGTATTGCCCTGCAACCACCGGCTTTTCGCGTCGACTGGCAGGCGTTTGGTGCCTTACTCAGCGACCGTACCCGATTGGTTATCCTGAACACGCCACATAACCCTTCTGGCACTGTGTGGCATCACGCCGATTTTGACGCGCTGTGGCAGGCGATTAAAGAACGCGAGATCTTTGTCATCAGCGACGAAGTTTATGAGCATATCTGTTTCGCCAAACAGGGGCATGCCAGCGTGCTGGCACATTCAGAGCTGCGGGAACGCGCTGTTGCTGTTTCATCGTTTGGTAAGACCTACCATATGACCGGCTGGAAGGTCGGATACTGCGTTGCGCCAGCCGCCATTAGCGCTGAGCTACGAAAAGTGCACCAGTATCTGACGTTTTCCGTCAACACGCCGGCTCAGCTCGCACTGGCGGATATGCTACGAGAAGATCCGGCACACTACCGCGAGCTGCCCGCGTTTTATCAGAAAAAACGCGACGTGTTGGTGAACGCACTGCGTGATAGTCGGCTGGAAATTCTGCCGTGTGAAGGCACATACTTTTTACTGGTCGATTACAGCGCCGTTTCCTCGCTTAACGACGTGGAGTTTTGCCAGTGGCTGACCACTGAAGTGGGCGTTGCGGCAATTCCGCTGTCGGTGTTCTGCGCCGATCCTTTCCCGCATAAACTGATTCGCCTCTGTTTTGCCAAGCAAGAATCGACGCTGTTACCGGCAGCCGAGCGTCTGGTTTCGTTATAGCTATTTCACGGTCCAGGCTTTGGAGAATCGACGGTCAGCAAACAACGCTTGCAGGCCGTTGATTTGCTTCAGGCGTAACACCTCGTCGCTGTCCATACCAAGATCCTTGCCAATTCTTTCTTCACTCCAGCCCAGTTGCGATAGCTCGCGGACAATCTCGGACATGGCGTGGATTTGATGACGCCCGCGAGCGCGGTTGTGGCGAATGGTTGCCGCCATACGCTCATGGCGTTCGCGTTCTAAACAGGCAACCGGCAGATATCCTTTCAGCCTGGGCCTCAGTGAGGCTTTGGCTTTACCTAACTCGTGGCGGTGGAAACCGTCGACAATTTCGTATTCTTCAGCCGTTGAGTGAACCACTACAATGGGCTGCGTAAACCCGTCAGCTTCGAGGGACTTCAGCAGCAGCTTTTTCTCCGGTGGCGCAACGTTATTGGGGTTGTAGTCATTGGGTGAAATATGATCATTTTTAACCCAAAGTACGCAATCTACGGGCTCCTCGCGAAAGGGACTGACGCTGTGTATTGCCTTTCTGAATTCATTTATGGCTTCAATTCTCTCTGGTTCTGATAAACCAGAAAGAAAGCCGAGGAGTTCCTGAGTTAATCGCTGTTGCATAAGAGTCCCCATTCCTGGCGTTTTGTTTTCATGCGCTCATTGTAGCGTTGATAGTTTTTGGGTTTCGTTGGACTAAATGAGAGAGCCCGGCACCAATAGTCGTTATTCAGCAGGACCTTACAGATACGCCGCCACGACGGAATATCCACTGAACCAATATCTCTTTCCTGGGTTTGTGGGATATTCTCCATGCCTTTTTTCTTATACCACTGTAAATAGACGGCGATTTTATTGCGGTAATGTTCAGCGGTCGTTTCCGGCATACTCTTCAATAACAGCATGGCGTATTCCTGCCAGCTTAAATGTTCGGGTTTTAATATTTTGCGGTGACCGTAAAAATGGTTGTCCTGACCAGCATATATCCCGCCACTTTTTACCCCGCTGACGCGGGAGCACATCATTGCCCAGCGTTCAGGCTCAATAACATGGTAAAGCCACAGCCCCTGGCGTTGTTCTGGTCCAAAGGGTTCGCAGATACGCATGTATCGCGTGGGAACCCCCGCCTGATACATCAGGTTGTACAGGGGATTACACGGGAGCATTGACTTCGCAAACCACGTCCAGATGTCAGCAGTTTTCCAGTCATAAATCGGATAAATATACCAGGTATGCCCGCCGGGGGCGCTGGTGGTCCAGGGTTTGTCATCGGCAAAACGCTGTTTTTTCGAGTTCGCAATGGCGACGAAACGATTATATGACTCATCGGCGCGTATCCCGACCATCATGGCGGCCGGTCGTTTCTGCGAAAACCATTCAGCGAACTCACGAACAAATTGCTCGAAAGTCATACCGGGTTGGTAGAAAGAGAAAAACTCGGGATCGGTAATGGCATCTGCAGGCGGTTGGCGAACCCATTGAGTACCCGGCTCCCAGCATTGCCATTCAGGCTGAAATTGTGACAGTGAATTTTGCGTCGTCAGCGGCAATGCAACCCAATAAAATTCTTCGATGACATCGGAATAATTCTCGCGTAGCGCCTGGACATAGTCGATAGTGCAGGAAAACTGAGCCTCCCAGTCGATAAATAAGACGTTTATTTTTTTCTGTAACTGGCGGGCAATGGCGGCGGTCAGATGCAACATTAACCCCGAATCTTTACCTCCAGAGAAAGAAACGCAGACACGCGGTAGAGTTTCAAGCGTCCAGGTAATGCGTTCCTGTGCTGCTTGCAGAACATTTTTATCCAACGGTATTTTATAAACAGACATATCAAATCCATATCGAATTTTTATTATTTGCAGCCATAATAAATGTCCGTAATAGGATAAGCTTTTTCTTGCAGCATGCAATATTTAAATATATTCATTATCTGCATGCTATTTTGTTATTGTATATTTTATATGAATTATAATGTGCTTTTAATCATGTTATCCTTAACTATCCAAGGATAGTTTGCTTATGTATTCTGCGAAGGCTTTGTTATTCAAGGATGCCCGGTTATACATTATGAATAATTTTACTTTTGGTAATTCAAAATCGGTTTTAATTTCTTTAAATTTCAATGCTGGCTGATAAATTTCATAAATTTGTCTGGGGAGTGCACCAATAATATCCGTACTGGCGATAACGTTAGCAATCGAGAGTAAGGAGTCGCTACTAAAACCTACTTTATGGAATGCCATCGATTCGCTTGCACGGGAACGATAATCTTTAATGCCCTGATCTTCAGAGGAAAAATATGTAAATTGCTCTTGTTGAATTTGTTCGAGTGTGCTCGTTTCATTTATTCTGGGATGGTTGCCACTGCACACTAAAACACAGTCAATAGTCTTGAAATGAGTACATACAATAGAACGATTGTGAACTGGCGTTGTTGTAATCACCAGATCGGCTTTACGATAGGCAAGGATGTTTTCGGCCGTTTCTGCTGACATTAATATATCATGATGCTCAATTTCAATATCTGAATTTTCTCTGAGGCTATTAATTAAAGATGTCACATTCAGGTTGGTTGTAATTTGTGGGCTGTAGATGACGAATTTATTTTTCAGGCTGGAACCGTGCATGATATTGATGGTTTGTTCCAGATTATTGAGATTTTTTTCAAGGTGAAGATGAAGGTTTACCCCTGTGACCGTAGGCGTAATGCCTTTGCCTGAGCGAATAAACAAGGGGTCGTTAAACTGTGTACGCAGTCGCTGTAATGACTGGCTGACGGCTGAAGGGGTAATATACAGTGTTGCCGCAGCTTTACTGATGCTCAAATGTTGATAAATACATTCAAAAATTACCAATAGGTTAAGATCGAATTTTTTGAGGTCATAGAGGTTAGCCATGCATACCTTCCTGTGATGGTAATGTATAGGATAATTCAATTGTTGAATAATTTAAATTCTAATCATTCTTAGAATTTATGTTTATGGCTTAATGAATAATTAACTTAAACTAAAATAACACAGATTGCTTGATGGTTACGATAAAAATACATTTTAAAGAGTGATTGAAATGAGAACCATAACAATCACTCATTCTGTTACCTTTATTTATTTCCCATAATAATATTTAATTTATCTTTATCGGGTAATCCCACTTCCTGTTGTAACGTATCGTCTTTGCTCATGTAGTAGATCGCGGGCGTCACATTAGCACCTAAATCATCCATGAGTTTTTGGTTGATATTCAGTACTTTCATCTGTTCTGGATGGACTGAAGCCGGGATTTCCAGCTTCATTTTCCCACCGGATGCTTCATAGTCATGCCAGGTTTTGGCCGGATCTTTGGATGCCAGGATTGCAGCAGCGGTTGCCGGGCTTTCGGGCTTGATCACGCCAACCAGCAGCGTACGCAGCTGAACTTTACCGGAATCTACCCATGGGCGCGCCTGCTGCCAAAACTGTTTGCAATAAGGACAGAAGGGATCGGCAAACACGTAAACGATGACCGGGGCTTCTTTTTTCCCGTCCAGAATCCACGACGCTTTTTCCATTCGCTGCCACATCTCACGTCCGGCAGGGGCATAGATCTCTTTTTCTATGAGCGCATTACTGAGGTTTTCGCCTTTTTCATTATACATGTAGCCGGAGATGGCATGTTTACCGTCAGGCGTGACATAGATAGTGACCCCCATGTCCTGGTATTTTCCCAGGTAGCCTTTCATTCCACCCGGTGCGTCGAAGGGCTTCAGGATGGTAATCCCCTGTTTCTCAATGGCTTTAACAGGGGCAGGGAGCTCCTCTGCGTGCACGATAGCAGGGAGAAGAGTTAAGAGTAAGGTGCGTTTAAACATTGATTTTCCTTATAAAATCAGCAGGAAAGTGGGCTTAATTGCAAAACCTATCACAGCCATAGGTAAGATCGACGGTCTGTCGATTGCCCTTTCTTTAGTTGGGTGATGTAATCCCCATCGCTGTTACGACCTTTGTTAAGGTAATGTAGAGCGCAACACATAGCCAGCTCTGCTGGCACTGACGTTACCTGCGGGTAGCTCGGGTAATGAGGCTCCCTGCAAAGGGGGCCTTTTTTACTTTTATCTTTAGGTTCACAACATGAGTTTGAGTGGGTTGTTAGTTAACGCTTATTGATTTGATAAAGGAAACGCATTAGCCCTGCGAAGAGATTTTCGTTAACTTATCTCTCAACGAAAACACGGAGGAAGTACAGATGTCTTTGATTAATACCAAAATTAAACCTTTCAAAAACCAGGCGTTCAAAAACGGTGAGTTCATCGAAGTAACCGAGAAAGATACCGAAGGTCGCTGGAGCGTCTTCTTCTTCTACCCGGCTGACTTTACTTTCGTATGCCCGACCGAGCTGGGTGACGTTGCAGACCATTACGAAGAACTGCAGAAACTGGGCGTAGATGTGTATTCCGTTTCTACCGACACCCACTTCACCCACAAAGCATGGCACAGCAGCTCTGAAACCATCGCGAAAATCAAATACGCGATGATCGGCGACCCGACTGGCGCCCTGACCCGTAACTTCGACAACATGCGTGAAGATGAAGGTCTGGCTGACCGCGCAACCTTCGTTGTTGACCCGCAGGGTATCATCCAGGCAATCGAAGTTACCGCTGAAGGTATCGGCCGTGATGCGTCTGACCTGCTGCGTAAAATCAAAGCAGCACAGTACGTCGCTTCCCACCCAGGTGAAGTTTGCCCGGCAAAATGGAAAGAAGGTGAAGCAACCTTAGCGCCATCTCTGGACCTGGTTGGTAAAATCTAAGTCGCATAGTTTGTAGGCCGGATAAACGTAGTGCATCCGGCATTCCACAGGCGCAAATTTGCGCCTGTTTCATTCCAGCACCATGACGCAAGTTGCATTAATGCAGTCCCGCAAAATCGGCTTGCATGATGATGTTTTCAGAGAGGGAAGAAGAATGCTCGACACAAATATGAAAACCCAGCTCAGGGCTTACCTTGAGAAACTGACCAAACCTGTTGAGCTGATTGCGACGCTGGATGACAGCGCTAAATCGGCAGAAATCAAGGAACTGCTGACTGAAATTGCTGAACTGTCAGAAAAAGTCACCTTCAAAGAAGACAATACTCTGGCGGTGCGTAAGCCATCGTTCCTGATTACCAATCCAGGTTCTCACCAGGGACCGCGTTTTGCCGGTTCTCCGCTGGGTCATGAGTTTACCTCTCTGGTGCTGACGCTGTTGTGGACCGGTGGTCATCCGTCAAAAGAGGCGCAGACGTTGCTGGAGCAGATCCGCGATCTCGACGGTGATTTTGAATTTGAAACCTATTATTCACTTTCCTGCCATAACTGCCCGGACGTGGTGCAGGCGCTGAACCTAATGGCGGTGCTGAACCCACGTATCAAACATACGGCGATTGACGGCGGTACTTTCCAGAACGAAATCACCGATCGTAACGTGATGGGTGTTCCGGCGGTATTTATGAACGGCAAAGAGTTCGGTCAGGGGCGTATGACGCTGACTGAGATCGTGGCGAAAGTGGATACTGGCGCAGAAAAACGTGCGGCTGAAGAGCTGAATAAGCGCGATGCTTATGACGTATTGATTGTCGGTTCTGGTCCTGCAGGTGCGGCGGCAGCGGTGTACTCTGCACGTAAAGGCATTCGCACCGGTCTGATGGGCGAACGTTTTGGCGGCCAGGTTCTTGATACTGTTGATATTGAAAACTATATCTCAGTACCGAAAACTGAAGGTCAGAAACTGGCAGGCGCGCTGAAAGCACACGTTGATGATTATGATGTCGATGTGATTGACAGCCAGAGCGCGAGCAAACTCATTCCAGCAGCGCAGGAAGGCGGTTTGCATCAGATTGAAACGGCCTCCGGCGCGGTGCTGAAAGCACGTAGCATTATCATCGCCACCGGCGCGAAATGGCGCAACATGAACGTTCCGGGCGAAGATCAGTATCGCACCAAAGGCGTAACCTACTGCCCGCACTGTGATGGCCCGCTGTTTAAAGGCAAGCGTGTTGCGGTGATTGGCGGCGGTAACTCCGGCGTTGAAGCGGCTATCGACCTGGCTGGTATTGTTGAACATGTGACGCTGCTGGAGTTTGCTCCTGAAATGAAGGCCGACCAGGTGCTGCAAAATAAGCTTCGCAGTCTGAAAAACGTCGACATCATTCTGAATGCGCAAACGACAGAAGTGAAAGGCGATGGCAGCAAAGTTACTGGCCTGGAGTATCGTGACCGTGTGAGCGGCGATGTTCACAATGTGGAACTGGCAGGTATCTTTGTTCAGATTGGTCTGCTGCCGAACACCAACTGGCTGGAAGGCGCCGTTGAACGTAACCGTATGGGTGAAATCATCATCGATGCCAAGTGCGAAACCAGCGTGAAAGGCGTTTTCGCTGCCGGTGACTGCACCACCGTACCGTATAAGCAGATTATCATCGCGACCGGTGAAGGTGCGAAGGCCTCGTTAAGTTCGTTTGATTATCTGATTCGCACGACAGTAGCATAAAAAAAGTAAGACTCACCTGCAATGCCAAAACCGCCAGTCATCCGCTGGCGGTTTTTTATTTCCATACACTTAAATTGTCAATTCTTGAAACAATAAACCGTTTAAAACATTCACTTAATTAGCCTGATCATTATTTTCATCAAAGAAAGAGAGGGCGTTATCTTTATTATATTAACCTGCATTATTTTTTTATTTGTTGTGTGAATAAATGGTTGGTTAATTCATGGGTGAAATATATGAAACCCTGACGATCTTTGAATCGACAGGGTTATTGTTACGTGATTTTTTTATCTCTCACGATAGTTACACGCTGAAAGCGGCTTATTCAGCTTTAGATACAAATGCCTCAACGCTAACAGAGCAGGAGTGGCTGGAGGCGGAGTACGACTTCAATGCACTATTTGTTGGGCCGCAGACGCTAAAAGCCCCGCCGTTCGCTTCGGTATACCTTGAAGAAGATGCCCTCGTAATGGGTAAATCAACCTTAAGCATTCGGGAATTCATGGCAAATATAGGTCTATCTATAAACCATGTAAATAATATCCCGGATGATCATATTTCCTGCGTATTGGAATTAGCAGTTTTATTATCGGCTAATGCCAGGATATCAGCAGAATACCAGATCGTCATGACTCGATATGTAATTGAGTATATAGCGATGTGGGTGCCCGCGTATATAGAAAAAATACATATAAATGCACAAACCGTTACGTTGAAAAACGTCGCGGAAAGGTTGTCTTTTTGGCTTGATGAATTAAACACGAGAGTATCAATATGAGTAATGAACCGGGAGTTCTGAACAGACGTTCATTTTTGAAAGGGTTGATTGCCCTTGGAACGGTGGCTGCCCTGCCAGGGGGATTGCTGACTTCACGCTGTGCATTGGCGCAACCGCCAATTCCGTTTAATCCCAAAACCTACAAAATCTATCGTAACGCCTGTCCACGTAACTGCTATGACACTTGTAGCCTGAAAACCTGGGTGAAGGATGACGTCATCACCTTTGTGGAAGGCGCGCCTGAATCAACGTTTACGCATGGAACTCCGTGTGTGAAGGGATTGAGCTATCCACGTAGGGTATACAGCCCGGACCGCATTAAATATCCGATGGTTCAGGATGTTCGCGGCAGCGGTAACTGGCGTCGTATCTCCTGGGATGAAGCAATGCAGCGCATTGCGACCAAGATGCTGGAGATTAAAAAGAAAGATGGTTCAATGTTGGGTCTGGCGCTGACCAAGTACTCAGGCAAATTTGGTGTATTGAACTATGCCGTTGAAGGGATGATGTCTTCACTGGGTTACACCACCCGTTTTGCCGGAACACCTTGCTGGCCAGCCGGTATCGACGCGCAAAACTACGACATGGGCGACATGTGGTGTAACGACCCGGAAGATATGGTGAAAGCCAAATACATTATTATCTGGGGCGCTAACCCGGCCTGGTGCTCTATGCACACCATGAAGTACATCTATCAGGCGCGGGAAAAAGGCGCAAAAGTGGTCGTTATCGATCCACTGTTAACCCAAACCGCTGCGAAAGCCGATCTCTATTTACGTGTTCGGCCAGGATCAGATGGCGCTCTGGCGCTGGGCATGGCACGCCACCTGGTGGACAAAGGATTGGTTGATCAGGATTTCGTTAACAACTATTCCCATGGTTATGCTGAATTTGAAGAGTATTTGCGTAATAACGTTACCGTAGAGTGGGCATCTGAGATTTGCGGGCTGTCGGCGGATGTTATTCGCCAGTTGGCGGAAGAATTTACCGCGGTTAACCCTGCTACCGTGTGGATTGGCTACGGCATGCAGCGCCATGTCAACGGCGGCGCTAACGTACGGGCGATCGATGCCTTTGTGGCAATGACCGGCAATATTGGCATTGAGGGCGGTGGCGCTCGCTACGGTCATTTGCATACCTGGGGCTTTAACTACAATGCCATGTTGCAGAAGCCACCGGTAGGCTCTATCGGGATGCCGGGAGCGGCGGGCACAACCAGCGAGTTTGGTTCTGCGGGGGAAGTCGCACAGTATTCCGATCGCTCGTTGAATATCAACCAGACCGCAAAGGGAATTCTGGAAGCCAATGAGCCGCCTGTCCGAATGCTTTGGGTTGCCTGTAAGAACCCGTTTGCTCAGGATTTTGATCGCAGCAAGATGGAAAAAGCATTCGAAAAACTGGAAATGGTGGTGTGCGCCGACCAATTCTTTAACGAGACCGTCCAGCATGCCGATATCGTTTTGCCTGTCACCACAGCCTTTGAAGAGTGGAACGTAGACGCCTCATATTGGCACTACTGGCTCTCAATCAACCAGCCTGCAATTAAGCCAATGTATGAGGCAAAATGCGATCTGGAAATCGCCGTTTTACTTTCCCGCACAATCAACAAGCTGGAGCCGGGTTCTTGCACATTCCCGCAGGAGTTCGATCATAAGCGCTGGCTGGACCAGGAGTTCAATGACGGAATGGCCAAAATGTTTGGTATCTCCTCCTGGGATGATTTACTGGAAGGGCCGAAAAAAGCCATTCTGCCAAGTTCTGCGGCCTGGTATGACCGTAAGTTTAAAACGCCCTCTGGAAAGTTTGAGTTCAAATCTGAGCTGTGTGAGAAAAATGGTCATACGGCGCTGCCGGAATACAAACCGGAGGCAAAAAGCACGTTGCCATTCCACCTGTTTACGCCGCATGTCCAGTTCGGTATCCATTCCCAATTCATCAACCTTGACTGGATGCAGGTCTTCTATCCTGAACCGTTTGTTTATATGCACCCGGTTTCCGCCGGGAAAAGAGGCATCGCTGAAAATGACCTGGTGAAAGTGTTTAACACCGCAGGTGAGGTGGAGTTACGTGCGAAGGTAACCGCTAACGTTCCGGAGGATTTCCTGGTGATGTACGAGGCTTGGTTCCCGAAACGGAAATACAACGTTCAAAACGTAGTGGCGGATACTCCAGCCGATATGGGCTTGATGAAAACTGGTGCGCCAGGTGCGGCCATCCATAGTCAGTTTGCGGACATCATTTTGATCGATAAAGGAGCAGCGGCATGAGGCGCGCGTTTTTAGTTAATAGCGATAAGTGTATCGGCTGCCGTGGCTGTGCGATGGCGTGTAAGAGTTTTAACCAGCTGGAGCCAGAACGTTTCTGGCGCTACGTCTACCCGCTGGATAAAGAAATTTATCCGCATGAAGAGCGAGCGTTCTACTCGCTGGCCTGTAACCACTGCGAAAATCCGGCCTGCCTGGCGGCTTGTCCGGTAGAGGCGTACACCAAACGTGAGGATGGCGTTGTAGTGCATAACCCGGAACGTTGTATCGGATGCAAAAACTGTATTCGCAACTGTCCATACGGTGCGCCGCGCTTTAATGAAGAGACGAAAAAAGCGGAAAAATGCAGCATGTGCTATGAGCGTCTTGATGTTGGCATGCAGCCGGCGTGCGTGAATGCCTGTCCGGTAGGTGCGCTGACGCTTATCGATCTGGATGCCGATCCTATACCTGATAATGCGGTGCAGTATCCGCCGGGATTCCCGCGTATGCCGCAGCTTAATCCTGGCACGCGTTTTATCCTTGCGCGTCAACCAAAGCAGCCGGAGGCCAAGTAATGGAAAAGTATGAACTTCCTCTGGTCATTTTTACCGTATTAAGCCAAATGTCGGTTGGGATCACGCTCATTCTGACGCTCCGTGTGCTGCAAGGAAAACTGGAGAGCAAGCGCCTGTACTGGCTGGTAAGTGGACTGGTTCTGGCGGCGGCGTCCGTGGCGGCGATATTACACCTTGCGCATCCGGATCGCGCCTACGATGCCTTGATCAACCTGCAGCACGCCTGGCTGAGCCGAGAGATTCTGGGCGCCACTTTATACGGTGCAGCTGTCGGGGTGACGTTTTTGGCAAAAGGGCACAAAGCACCAGCTGTTCTGGCCTCTGTTCTCGGTATCGCACTGGTGGCGGTACAGGGGATGACCTATGCCGCCCCGGCAATGGTGGCGATCGCCAACGGTCTGACAATGCTGTTGTTCTTCATCACGGTGTGGGTGATGGGGTGTGCTGCGATTCCACTGCTTAACCTCGCACCTGCCGTTGCTGCATTGCGCCAGGGGATTGTCGTGTGTATGGCAGTCATGATCGCCGCACCCATTATCTGGCTAAGCGGTGGCACCATCATGCAGATGACGGCGCATGCCTGGCTGACGTCGCCACTTTATCTGGCGAGTCTGGTGTGTCTGGCGGTGGCCTTTGTGCTTAGCCGTCAGGGCGAGCATCGCGCAAAAGCGCTTTTCGTCCTGTTGTTTGTTGGCATATTCCTGAGCCGTCTGACGTTTTTTGGCGATACGATCAGCTCCATCGTGAATATCGGCCATTTGTATTAATCGTGAGGTAATAAAAACCCCTGTCAGGCGTTAACCTGGCAGGGGTTTTCTTTAGCAAATCAGTGGCTGTTAACGAACAACCAGCACTGGCAAAGTCGCGTGTCGAACAACGCTGGAAGCGTTAGAGCCGAGCAGATGGGTGCTGATTGATGGGTTACGCGACCCAATGACAACGACATCCGCATTCAACTCTTCACCCAATTCGTTGACCACGTCACGTACGCTGCCAAAGCGGACGTGTTGCTTAATACGGGAAGGATCGATGCTGAAGTGACCGACCATCGTTTGCAGACGGGTTTCCGCTTCGTGTTGCAGATGCTCTTCAAAACGACGGACATCGGCTGCAAAGCGGTGCAGGCTTAAGCTCGCTGAGCCTGGCAGCACATGCAGCAGATGGATAACCCCTTTATCCTGGGCCAGAAATTCTGCATGGCGAATAGCCTTGTCGCTCAGTTCCATTTCGAATACATCAACTGGCATTATGATTGTGTTGTACATAAACATTCTCCTTGTCATTACATGAACACATAACAGCATAGTATTAAAAATGATTCTGTCAGTCACGACACAGATTTATGTTCTGCGAACAGGAAAGAAAGCGAGGAGCAGGGAGATCTAACCGGAAAGAGGATGCGGATGCATCCCCTGTAAGATAAAGCGAGTGGCTTTGATAAGACAGAGTTAGCGCAGGTAGTCGCCTGCAGCTTCAGGCTGGTACTCAAGCTCGATAACTTCGAGGTGCGTTGAGGTCCCGCCTGGCAATTCCCAGTGAATGGTATCACCAACGCGCAGCCCCAGAAGTGCAGCGCCGACAGGTGCCATTACCGAAAGCTGTGTGTTGCTGTCAGTCATAGTAGCCGGATACACCAGGGTACGCACACGGACTTCGCCATCACTCAGATTGCGGAATTTCACGCGGCTGTTCATGGTCACGACGTCGTGCGGCATGGTTTCTGGAGAACACATTTGGGCACGATCCAGCTCGGCGTTAAGGGCGTCGGCAATCGGTAAACCAGCAAACGCAGGTTGCTCCAACAGGCGGTCAATGCGTTCCGCATCGAGGTCGTTAATGATGATAGTTGGTCTGGACATTTATTACTCCATGTCGTCGATACTGCGGGTGCGCAGGTAAATAATCCCAAAAGAAAACCCTCACCGTCAGGCGGCAAGGGTTTAGCTTTTATGATGATACTGAGACTTACCCCATGTTTGAAGTGATTTAGTTCACATTCAGGTAAATCATCAACATTGTCGCATATGGTGTGATTTTAGCCGGAAAACGTGATCGTTCTCCAATTTGCATTATGCTTTTTAAGCGCTCGCTGCGGGCGCGTCAAACAACTCAGTGTTCCGCGACAGGAGATCTCATGAGCCAGTACGACAAACTTACCTTGAAAGACGGCAGCTATTTGCATTTTAAAGACTGGGGAAGTGGACAACCTATTGTGTTTAGTCACGGTTGGCCGCTGACGGCAGACGCGTTTGAAGATCAGATGCTGTTCCTTGGATCGAAAGGATTTCGTGTGATCGCCCATGACAGGCGCGGACATGGGCGTTCGGCCCAACCCTGGGATGGACATCATATGGATCAGTATGCTGACGACCTGGCTGAACTTACCGCGCATCTCAATCTTAAAGATGCCGTACATGTTGGGCACTCTACCGGCGGTGGGGAAGTGGCTCGTTATATTGGCCGGCATGGGACGCAGCGGGTGGCAAAAGCGGTGTTAATTGGCGCGGTGACGCCCATCATGATCAAGACTGACTTTAACCCAAATGGCGTGCCGAAAGAGGTATTCGATGGCATCCGTGAGGGGGTTGTGAACGATCGCGCCGCCTTTTTCTATGAGCTGACCGCTGCATTCTATGGCTACAATCGTCCTGGCGCGAAAGAGTCGAAAGCTGTACGGGAAAGTTTTGTTGAACAGGGCTTACAAGGGTCCATCAAAGCGTTGTACGACTGCATTCATGCGTTTTCGGAAACAGATCTGCGTGAAGACCTCAAAAAGATGACCATCCCGACGCTGGTGATCCACGGTGATGACGATCAGATTGTCCCGTTTGAAACCTGCGGAAAGGTCGCGGCGGAAATGCTGCCGGACTCGCAGTTAAAGGTATATGTCGGCGGCTCGCATGGCATTTGCACCACCCATAAGCAACAGATCAACGGTGACCTGCTCAACTTTATTCAGTCGTAATCGTTGGCAGATTGTTCTACGCTGATCTTCTTTTTCCAGGGGGATGAGCGAAGCATAATTTGTGCTGCGCTGACGTTAACTTCAACAGGGAACGCTATGTATTTCTATCAACCGTCACAGGGACACGGCTTACCGCATGATCCGCTAAATGCCATCATTGGACCGCGCCCGATTGGCTGGATTGCGTCGCGTGACAGCAACGGTCGGCACAATCTGGCACCATACAGTTTCTTTAACTGTTTTAACTATCATCCGCCGATTATCGGTTTCGCCAGCAGCGGCTGGAAAGACAGCGTGCAGAATATTATCGAAACCGGTGAATTTGTCTGGAACCTGACGACTCTTGAGCTGGCCACTGCGATGAACGAAACGTCAGCCAGCTTGCCGCACGGTGAGGACGAGTTTTTTGCCGCCGGGCTTAGCAAGGCAGATAGCCGGATAGTCAACGTGCCGCGCGTGGCGCAAAGCCCGGTCAATTTTGAGTGTCGCTTATCGCAAAGCCTGCAACTGACTACCGCTGATGGCTCACCGGTTGATACCTGGCTGGTGTTGGGAGAAGTGGTAGGCATTCACATAGATGAAACGCTCCTGGAAGACGGCATCTATCAGACGGCGAAAGCGAAACCGGTACTGCGTGCAGGTGGGCCAACGGCGTATTATTCGATCAGTGAAACACATCGTTTTGATTTAGTTCGCCCGGACGTCCGTGCAAAACGCTAAGTTTACGGACCGACGCCAGCTCGCAGCGTCGGTCGCAAGTTTCAGTATCCCACTTTGTCGATAATAAACTGTTTACCGCAGCTACCCGGATGCGGTTGCGGTAAGAATGACTGGGCAGATAACGTCTGGTTGATGTTGTCGGCTTTCAGGGATAACTGGATCTCAGTGAGATACGCTGGATTGCCGTGGCAGCTTAGCTTCACAGCTTTGACGTTCTCTTTGCCCCAGCTTTTGGCAACGGCGGCGTCAAATGCGTTACGGCTGACGGTTTTGCCGTAGTTTTCCGCCAGGAATTTGCCCACCTCGCTGTCCTTAACCTCATTATTCAGCCGCACCATCGTGCCGAAGTACGCGTCGGGATCAAAACCGAAACACGCGCCATGTTTGGCATACTCGTAACGTTCCAGACAGGATCTTCCTCCAGCGCCGGGCATTACGGCGCTGAGTTTTGCCGCGCTTTCCAGCGACAGCCCGGTTTCGGGGGCCGCGCATTTACGGCTGGCGCGGGCTTCAGGCAGGTTGGGAATAGGGCGAGTCGCGCAGCCAAAACGCATCCAACGGCGATTGTCTACTCCACGGGCGGCAATGGATTTAGGCAGGCTGGGCCATAAACCGTGAACGGTCAGGAAATCAGCTTTGTCTGCGCTCTCTTTTTGCAAACGACATTCGTCAGGCTCCTGACGATTACGCTCATGTTGGCTCTGACAAAATCCGGTTTGCCAGGAGAGAGCCAGCACGTAGCTGTCAAAATCAGCGTACTGTTTTGCCTGAAGTTCATCGGCCTGAGCTGCAGAAACTGGTAGCAGGAGTGCTGCCAGCAACGAAGAATAACGCCATGTTGATGTCATGATGATTTCGGACACTTATATAAATTCTGAATATCATCTATTTAATCATAAAAAATGCCAGTCAGGTTTAGCTGACTGGCATCATTTTCATCAAGCGTGAACGGGAATGATTAGCTCCACATTGCCAGAATCGGCCAACCGACCAGCAGAAGCATAGCGATGTAGATAACGCCGAAGATAGCACCCAGACGCCAGTAGTCTTTGGACTTCACATAACCACAGCCGTAGATGATAACGCCAGGGCCTGTTGCATATGGAGTCAGACAGCCCATGATACCGATGGACAGTACCAGCAGGATACACAGGTGTTCCATTGGCACGCCCGGGATACCTTTACCGACGGCCAGAATAACCGGCAGCATGGTGGCGGTGTGAGCGGAAAGGCTGGCAAACAGGTAGTGAGCAAAGTAGAACACCAGCACCAGAACGATCACGGTCGCGTTAGGCGAGAAGCCTTCCAGGTGCGTGCTCATAGTGTTGGCGAACCAGTCGATGAAGCCTGAACGGGTTAAACCATTCGCCATAACGACCAGCGTGGCGAGGTTAACCAGAGTGTTCCATGCGCTGTTATAACGGGTAATGTCTTTCCACGGTACAACGTGCAGCGCCAGCATCAGGGAAACAGCCAGCAGGCCCACTGCGGTTGCATCAATCAGTTTACCACCGAAGACCCACAGACCCAGACTGAGCAATACCAGACCAATCAGAGTTATCTCTTTACGGGTCAGTTTACCCATGCCTTTCAGTTCATCACCGGCCCAAGCGGCAACTTCAGCACTGTGAGTAACTTCTGGTTTGTACAGAACGTATGACAGCCACGGAGCAACGATCAGCAAAATAATACCGACCGGCAGGAAGCTGAGGAACCACTGCAACCAGCTGATTTGAATACCGGCAATTTTGTTGACGAATTCCAGACCCAGCACGTTAGGCGCAGCGCCGGTCACGAACATCGAGGAACTCAGGCTGGTACTGATGACCATCATCCACATCAAATATCCACCGATACGGCGCGCGGAAGGATCGTTCGGGAATGATTTAAACAGCGGCGGCAGGTTTTTGATAACCGGGAATACGGTGCCACCGGTACGCGCAGTGTTAGATGGAGTAAACGGTGCCAGCAGAATGTCGATGATAACAATCGCATAGCCCAGCGTCAGGGTACGTTTACCCATGAATTTCACCAGGAACAGCGCGATACGACGACCCAGACCGGTGACTTCATAACCCAGTGCGAAGATAAACGCACCAAACACCAACCACACGGTGGTGCTGGAGAAGCCCGCCAGACCCCATTTCAGCGCTTGCTTACCCGCTTTAAACGCCGGGTCGGCCAGTTCTGAAGCATCAAACAGCAGATAGTTGCTGCCGATAACGCAGATCGTTACGGCGATAAAGCTGATCGCTGTTGCCGGAATTGGCTCCAGGATCATACCGACGATCATCGCCACAAACACGGCAAAGTAGTGCCAGGCCTGTGGAGGCATTCCATCAGGGACGGGGATAAGAAACATGACACCCATGACGACCAGGGGGGCCAATAACTTCCATATTTTATCTTTTGCTAAAGACATGTGTGTGATTCTCCGGAAAGGATCTTTAATTGTGATAATGATGAACTTGTGAAATCTGAGCTAAGAACCAGGTGACGATCAGCAGATCGGCGCAGCCTCCGGGACTGAGGTTGCGTTCAATGCACTGTTGGTCGAACTGGTGTAGATATTCGAGATCGGCAGGGGTACGAATCCCCCCTTGCTGCATCAGGGCGGTGGCCTGCTGCTGTAACCAACGCAGACCTTCTGCGCCGCCACGTGAAGCCACGTTGGTGTCGCCGTTGATAGACATCAGCAGCAATAATGTGTCGAGTAACGCCAGTTCAGGGTCGCGGCCCTGAGTCAGCAGTGCGCGGTAGTGCGGCAGGGCATGCTGGATGACTAGCGGATATCCCGCTTCGGCTTCGCCCCGTGCGCCGGTTAATCCCAATTGCTGATAAAGACGTTGGCCAGCCGTGAGTTGTTGATTGTTCTGGCGCAGTTCGCGCTCGGTCAGGCCACGGCAAAATGTTGCTGCCGTAGAGCAAATGGTTTCAGCGGTAACAGTGAGTTGGAGCTGGTGCAGGCGGCCAATGGCGGCGCACAGCAGTCCCAGTGAAAAGATGCTCCCTTTATGGGTGTTCACCCCGGCGGTGGCGCGGAACATATCGGCTTCGCAGGCCATGCCCAGCGGGCGCAGTCCTTTCAATACATCCTCAGGCGACAGCTGTGCGCTAAACGCCCCATATTCAATAAAACGTGGTAGCCATGACTGAATCGCTTCAGCGCTGCGATGAAAATCTTCCAACGCCATATCTTTATGCGCGCCGTTGTTAATACGATCTACTAGACCGGGTTTGGGCGACAGGTTGACTTCAGTCAACATGGCGCGCCACGCAAGCGTTGCGTAAGCATCAGGCAGATCCAGAGGAAGGACTGCGTTATTGGTTGATGTTGCGGGAATCGGCATCATGCAGCAGTGCCTCCATCTGAGTGAGTAAGTCGGAAAGTGCGTGGGTTTTACCCCGCGCACAGTCGGCAGCACTTTGCTCGCACAGCAGACAGCGGCGGGCAGGGAGTGCGAAATGACGCCGGGACAGAATTTCCCCTTCAGGGGTCAGGACATCGATATCCCATAGCCGTCCCAGCGGGTGTGAATGCTCAAGTTCAATTGTGGCGAGCTTGAGGTCGTGGGCCGGAGCCTCAATAGACAAAAGACCTTCTGGACCGCTGGCAGAAACCAGCGCTGTTTGCTCCCTGACAATCCAGGTGGATTGTTTCGCCAACGCGAGCAAGGCGGTTACGCCGTGATTAAAGATACGACGGGTTAATTCGCTGTCTTTAATCGGTCCCGGTGCGACGACGGTAAACGAGACCAGCGGCGCAGAGTGGCGTGTCAGCCACTCCTGTTGCCTTGCCTGTCTCTCATCGCGGCTGGCTAGCAGCTCGGGAATGGAAACCGCGTGTTGGGTGGCGTATTCAGGGAGCAGGTGCATGGTTTATTCCTTCACCTGATGCACAACGTCAATCACTGAACCATCGCGGTAACGCACAACGGCAATCACGCGGTCAGTGAATTCGATAGCGCATGGCTGACCGGTGAGCTGCTGTGCACGTTCGCGCAGCCATTCAATGGACACCACTTTCATACCGGCTTCTTTCAGACGTTCTGCCAGTTCCGGACGTGCAGGGTTGACGGCGATACCGTGGTCAGTGACCAGAATGTCAACGCTGGAGCCTGGGGTTACGCAGGTCAGCACGTTATCAACCAGGGTCGGGATGCGTCCGCGAACCAGCGGCGCGACGATGATAGACAGCGCAGCGGCAACCGCGGTATCGCAGTGACCGCCGGATGCGCCGCGCAGTACGCCGTCAGAACCGGTCAGTACGTTGACGTTGAAGCTGGTATCAACTTCCAGCGCGCTGAGCACCACGACGTCCAGACGATCGACGGATGCGCCTTTTGAGCCCCAGTTGGCATACTGGTTGGCACTGATCTCAATGTGGTTTGGATTGCGGGCCAGCGATTCTGCGGCGTTACGGTCAAAACTCTGAACGTCCAGCAGTTTGCGAATCAGGCCTTTTTCGTGCAGGTCAACGATGGTAGCGGTAATGCCGCCCAGCGCGAAGTCGGCACGGATATCGCGGCTGCGCATTTTGTCTTCCAGGAAACGCGTAACGGCCAGAGAAGCGCCGCCGGTTCCTGTCTGCAGTGAGAAGCCTTCGTTGAAGTAGCCGGAATTAGCAATGACCTCAGCCGCGCTACGGGCGATTAACAGTTCACGCGGGTTGGTGGTCATGCGGGTCGCATCGGCACCAATTTTGTCCGCATCGCCGACCTGATCGATCTGCACGATCAGATCTACCTGATCCTGCGTAATGCTGGCCGGGTTATGCGGATAGGTCAGCAGCTGTTCAGTCAGCAGGACAACCTGTTTCGCGTTTTCGGCGTCTACGCGGGCATAGCCCAGTGAGCCGCAGCACGCTTTACCGGTATAACCGTTGGCGTTGCCAAACTGGTCGCAGGACGGCACGCCGAGGAACGCCACATCAATGCTGAGCTCGCCACTTTGCACCAGGTGCACACGGCCACCGTGGGAGTGAATTTGTACCGGTTCGGCTAGCAGGCCACGTGAGATTTCTTCCGCCAGCGGGCCACGCAGACCGGAGGTATAAATGCGGCTAACCACGCCCTGACGGATGTGCTCAACCAGTGGAGCATGGCAGTCGCTCAGAGAGCTGGAGGCCAGCGTCAGATTTTTAAAGCCCATATTGGCGATGGCGTCCATCACCAGGTTAATCGTCAGATCGCCACCGCGAAAAGCGTGATGGAAAGAGATGGTCATACCATCCTGTAAACCAGAACGACGAATGGCGTCTTCCAGGTTAGCGCACAGCTTTTTGTCGCGCGGTTTTTGCGCCTGCAATTCTACTTTTGCGGTGCTCTGATAAGCGGAAAGCTCACTTTCTGCATGACGGCTCCAGGTCGCCACGCGATCCTGGCGTTGAGACTGTTCGATTTTCTGCGTCATTTTTTTGCCTTATTCTTCGCGAATGCCGGAAAGTTCTGCACGGGAGATAACCAGAAGGGCGCGCTCGATAACCGGGCTGTCGACCATTTTGCCGTTCAGGGAAACTACGCCACGACCTTCGCGAGCAGCGGCTTCAGCGGCTTCCACAACCAGACGGGCGTGAGCCAGTTCTTTGCGCGTTGGGGCGTACAGGTTGTGCAGGAGTTCGATCTGGCGCGGGTTGATGAGCGATTTGCCGTCAAAACCCAGTTGCTTGATATGTGCGGCTTCGTGCAGGAAACCCGCTTCGTTGTTGGCATCGGAATACACGGTGTCGAACGCCTGAATACCGGCAGAACGTGCAGCCTGCAAAATAGAGCAGCGGGCAAACAGCAGTTCAGTACCTTCCGGTGAGCGCTCAGTGCGCAGGTTACGTACATAGTCTTCCGCACCCAGGGCAATACCGATCAGACGTTCGGAAGCATGGGCAATTTCTACCGCGCGGGTAATGCCTAACGGCGATTCGATGGCGGCTAACAGACCGGTGCTGCCTGGCTCACGGCCACAGGCGTTTTCGATACGCAGAATTTCGCTTTCGATGTCGATGACATCCTGCGCGGTATCGGTCTTCGGTAAACGTACGATGTCAGCACCGCCACGTACCACGGCTTCAAGGTCGTTGATACCCCATTCGGAGTCGAGGGCGTTTACACGCACGATGGTTTCAACGTCGTGATACAGCGGATGCTGCAGCGCGTGGTACACCATGCGGCGAGCGGTATCTTTTTCACGCAACGCGACGGAGTCTTCCAGGTCGAACATCAGTGCATCTGCCGGGTAGATGAACGAGTTGCTGACCATGGCGGCATTGGCGCCCGGTACGAACAACATGCTGCGGCGAGTACGAGTTTTACGTTGTTGCAAAGATTCGGAAATCACTGGCAATCCTCCCATGGCAGTGCCGGAATACCGCCAGCGCGGGCCAGTAGTGCTTCCAGTCGCGCACGTAAAATGCAGTCCAGTGCGCCTTTATCATCAACATTCAATTGCACGCCGCGTACGTTGTAGCGGGACAGAACGTCCAGAATGGTGGCCCGGATGGCATCACCGAACTGCTTTTCGACGCTACTGTTAACCTGCAGGTCAATATCCTGCGAATCGAGTGGGGCGATGCGAATCATCACATCACCGGACTCGAGTGTGCCTGCGACGGCTGCCTGGTTTATTTTCATTTTTCACCTGTTGCTAATGCGGGGGTATTTTGGCGGACTGCCGCACCCGATGAGGCTCGCTCAACCATGCTTTGCAGATACTGCAGCGTGGCGTCAGGGACCAGGGATGCGATAGCCGTGAGATCTTTTTTAACCAGCAGCTTGCGCACCCAGGAGGCGGAAATCGGCATCTCCTGGAAGCACAGCCGCTCAATTTCCACCAGTTCAATCGGCGGGGCGGGAAGCGTTGGGGTCTCCAGCCAGTAACGCATGTCGTTGTTATACTGGGAGGTGACGGTGCAATACGGCTCAGTACCGACGAAGCGGTGCGTGACGCCGAGAGCCGGAGCCAGATACTGGCGGAAGATTTTCAGGTCTATTTCGGTGTAGCAGTGGTTAATAACGCTCTGTTCTTTGATGAAGTAACACGGGAACGTGGCGCGGGAAATGATGTACTCCGAACCGCGATGCACGGTTAAACGTGGAATGTCTTTTGTTCCTTTAAGCACCAGATCCAGGCGGTCTTCATACGGAAAACGTGAGGTATCTTCTTTCACCAAAAACAGATGCAGCCAGTCACATTGCGCGGCCGCCTGTTGGATCAGAAAACGGTGTCCGTTGGTGAAGGGGTTGGCGTTCATGACGATACAGCCAATTTTTTTCCCATCATGACGCTGTTTTGCCAGTGATTCGGCGTAGCGTTTCAGACGTGTGGTGCTGTTTTCCATCAATACCATAATGCCGGGAACGCTGGTGAGCGTAGAAAAACCGCACTGTTTAAACAGCGATTCGTACTCGGTTTTGGTATAGATGAAGAGGTGCGTACAATGGCGTTCATAGGCAAGGTTGATTAACTCAGTCGCCAGCGTCAGCGCTAAACCCTCGCCGCGGACAGATTCACAGATTGCGACACACTTAATAATATTCCCAGCGATACCACCGCAGGCAATCAGACGGTCGTCACGGGTGACGGTGATAAATACTTCGACGGTCGTATCTACGCTCAAATCATTCTCTTTCAGAAATTGCGCGATAGCCGCCATCTTTTTATTTTCTGAGCGTTTAACTTGCGTGAATATATTATTACCGAACATAGTGAATAGAGCCCCGATGCTATATTTGTTACTGGGTTTCTGTTTTTGTTGCTCTGTTTAGCAACCTGATAACGTTTTGTTTGCAATTGAAGGGAATGGTTTTTTATTACGGAGTATTTCTTTTTTTCCCTGCTGCATACATCGTAAGGGGTATTTTGGAGGTAATTTTTGATTTATTTCACAATAAGTTAGAAGGTTTTAATGTGTTTTATGGTTTTAAGTTTTTTAATTAATTTAACCCTAAAATAAGGTGTGGTTTTAATTTGTTTAATTGATTTAAGGTGGGGAATCTGCAACGATCTTGTTTTATACCATAACGTGTAAATAGAACATTTTAATTACAACTACAATGAGAAATTAGTTTTAGTTAACGTCGGTGAGGAAAAATGTGATGGCAGAACAGAAAAATAAAACACGGTTTCCTTTTTTCCGCAGTCTGGCGTTTCCTTTACGTATCTTTCTGCTCATTCTGGTCGTTTCTGTTTTTATCATCGCCGCCCTGGCACAATACTTCACCGCCAGCTTTGAAGATTATCTGGCAACGCATGTCCGCGATATGGCAATGAATCAGGCCAAAATCATCGCCTCTAACGACAGTATCATCACGGCGGTTAAGCATCGTGATTACAAGCGGTTGGCGACGATTGCCGACAAACTGCAGAGCGGAACTGACTTCGACTATGTGGTTATCGGGGATACCAACTCCATTCGTCTATATCATCCGAACCCGGAAAAGATTGGCTATCCGATGCAGTTCACCAAACCCGGTGCGCTGGAAAAAGGCGAGAGCTACTTTATTACCGGTAAAGGGTCTATCGGGATGGCAATGCGCGCTAAAACGCCCATCTTTGATGACGATGGCAAAATCATTGGCGTAGTCTCAATTGGTTATCTGATCAGCAAAATCGATAGCTGGCGATCGGACTTCTTACTTCCGATGGCCGGCGTGTTTATCCTCCTGTTGCTGGTACTTATGCTGCTCTCCTGGTTTTTCGCTGCCCATATTCGTCGGCAGATGTTGGGTATGGAACCGAAACAAATTGCGCGTGTGGTACGTCAGCAGGAAGCGTTGTTCAGTTCGGTATATGAAGGATTGATTGCCGTGGATCCTGATGGATATATCACCGCAATAAACCGCAGTGCGAGGAAAATGCTGGGGCTGTCTTCACCTGGGAGAAAGTGGCTTGGAAAACCGGTGAGTGAGGTGGTTCAGCCAGCGGACTTTTTCACCCAACAGATTGCGGAAAAACGACAGGACGCGATGGTCAACTTTAATGGACTGAGCGTTATCGCCAACCGTGAGGCGATTCGCTCCGGTGACGAACTGCTTGGGGCAATCATCAGTTTTCGTAGTAAAGATGAAATTGCTACTCTTAATGCGCAGTTAACGCAAATCAAACAGTATGTAGAGAGCCTGAGGACGCTGCGTCATGAGCACCTGAACTGGATGTCGACCATCAATGGTCTGCTGCAAATGAAAGAGTATGACAAGGTTCTGGCCATGGTGCAGGGAGAATCCCAGGCGCAACAGCAACTGATTGACAGCCTGCGCGGCGCGTTTGCCGATCGTCAGGTAGCCGGTCTGTTGTTTGGCAAGGTGCAGCGCGCGCGGGAACTGGGTCTCACCATGACTATTGTTCCGGGCAGCCAACTGCATCAACTCCCCGAGGGGCTGGATAGCACAGAGTTTGCAGCAATTGTTGGCAATCTGCTTGATAATGCATTTGAAGCGAGCTTGCGCACCCAGCAAGGCAACAAGGTCGTCGAACTCTATTTGAGCGATGAAGGGGATGACGTGATCATCGAAGTTGCCGATCAGGGATGCGGTGTGCCGGAAGCATTGCGTGAAAAAATATTTGAACAGGGTGTGAGCACCCGTACCGATGAACCAGGTGAACATGGCATCGGTTTGTATCTTATTGCTAGTTATGTGAGGCGCTGTGACGGGGTGATTACGCTCGAAGATAACTCCCCCTGCGGCACCTTATTTTCTTTATTTCTTCCGAAAGTGAAAAAAAACAATGACGGAACCATTAACGCTATTGATCGTTGAGGATGAAACGCTACTGGCGGAAATGCATGCTGAATATATCCGCCATATACCCGGCTTCAGCCAGATTTGGCTGGCGGGTAATCTTGCGCAGGCGAGGATGATGATTGAGCGTTTTAAGCCCGGTTTGATTCTGCTCGATAACTACTTGCCGGACGGCAAGGGAATTACCTTATTGCATGAGCTAACCCAGGCGCGTTATCCGGGCGGTGTGGTGTTTACCACGGCGGCCAGCGACATGGAAACAGTCTCCGAAGCTGTGCGCAGCGGCGCGTTTGATTACCTGGTCAAACCCATTGCCTACGAGCGACTGGGGCAGACCCTGACGCGTTATCAACAGCGTCGACGCATGTTGGCGGGTAATGATAGCGCCAGTCAAAAGCAGATAGATGAGATGTTTAATGCCTACGCGCGGGGCGAGCCGAAAGGGGATTTACCGACTGGGATTGATGCCTTAACGCTGAATGCAGTGCTGAAATTATTCGCCGATCCGACGGTACACCATACAGCAGAAACGATCGCCCAGGCGCTCACCATCAGCCGAACGACTTCCAGACGCTACCTGGAGTACTGTGCCAGCCGTCATTTGATTATTGCGGAGATTATTCACGGTAAGGTGGGTAGGCCGCAGCGTATCTATCACGGCGGCTAAATGCTGATTTCTGACGTAGGCCGGATAAGATGCTTTAGCATCGACATCCGGCAACGTTGCAGTCGAAATGCCGGATGCGGCGTGAATGCCTCATCCGGCCTACATTTCTCTGAGTATCAGCCGCCAACGACGGCTGAAGAAGAACCTGGTACCATCACTTCAGTTGCGATAATCACAACCAACAGCCCAACCAGAACTGGAACCGAAGTACGTTTCACCACTTCGAACGGAGAAATCTTCGCCATACCTGCAACAGCAACCACCACGCCGGAGACCGGGGAGATTGTGCGTCCAAGGTTTGACGCCTGCAGCATCGGGATAACAAGGTAAGCTGGGTTAATGCCGGAGGAATGCGCCAGCTTAGGGATCATCTCAACGAAGGCATAGAACGGAGCGTTACCGGAACCCGTAGTCATTGCCGCCAGCATAGTCAGGATCACCAGCACCATCATCAGAATAATGCTCGCCGAACCAAACGAGGTGGCGATAGAAATCAGACTCTGAATAAAGCCGATTGTGCTCAGGCCCTGAGCAAAAACACCCGCAGCGACTAACAACATCACCACGTTAGCAAAGGCATCCGCCATGCCACGGTAAGCGACTTCCAGACCAGAGAAAACCTTTTGGGTGTTGAACCCACGTACGAACTCCAGAATAGCCGCGATGAGCATGCACAGAACCAGAATCGTAATGATATGCAGCTGTGGACCCCATTTACCATCAAAAATCAGGACGCCAACAATCGGAGTAAACGGCAGAATGGCGTAAAATGACGGAGCAGTCGTGGTGATTTCAGCCACATCTAACATTTCATGAGAAATGTTCTCTTTTTTATCCAGAAAACGCTGCCAGAAAAAGTGGGCAATCGCCATAGCAATGATGGCGGCAATGGAAATTGGCAGCGTGGTTTTAAAGGCGAAATCGATCAGCGGCATTTCCGCAGCTTTTGCCGCCAGCACCACATCACCGGATGTTGGTGAAAGAATAATTGCAGCAGGGGAGGCACAAATGGCCGCTGCGGCGCCACGGCTGATCCCAACGTTAACCATGACCGGGAACAGTGTTGCCATCAGCAATACGCCCAGACCGGTTGCTGACGAAACCGCCAGTGACATCAGGCAGGCGACAAAATAGGCGGCAATCATTAGCAGATAAGGAGAGTTGATGTATTGCAGAGGCTTGGAGGCCAGCTTAACGACCATATCGTTCGCGCCAATGTGGGTCATATAAGCGGCAAAACCACACAGCATCATGATCATCATGCCGAGATCGCCACCACGGCTCATCAGCAAAATTTTAATATATTCAACAATGTCTGTTGCCGTATAGCCCGTTGATGCCGCGCTGGACGGCAAAACTTTATGCCCCATCAGCGCACTGATAATCAGCAAAACCAGACCACCAACAAACAGTACGCCTGTCGCGGAATAACCTTTAATGATGTAGCGCGCTACACCCACAATAACCACAACCCCAATAAGGAGTTCAATAAATGTCAACATCGTTTCCCCTGTCGCATTGCTGCCCAGAAAGTAAAAAAACTAAAAAAAGTAAAAAGTGGTGACAGAATGTGCCTAATAAACCGATAACTCTTGCTGATTAAAATCAATAAAAATACGGATTCAAGCGATGGTTAAGCCGTTTTTTCAGCATCGCGGTTTAAAAAAGAATCTCACAATAAGAAACTGTGAAGCGCAGCGCTGATGTGTGTGTTTTGTGGCAATGATGAATGTTAATTGTTAATTTATTGTGATGATATTTAACTTTTTTCGCAGGAAAGAACAATTTATTGGCAATAAAGAGAAAATAGTTCCTATTAGATGGCTCAATAAACTCATGGATAATTATCTTAAAAATTATAGGCTGAGGATTATTCTGATTTTTTAGCTGCGCATTTTTGTTAAGCTAACATTAAGGTTGGGTTTGCTACAATTAATAATAAATCCCAGGATGGTAATTAAGTTGTGATTGTCGCTAAACGATATTTTCTCATTTTTTCATTTCTTTTTATTCAGTTAGCTTTCATTCCCCAGGGCGCTGCTGAAGATAAAGGCTGGTTCGCTACTTTTAAAGACAACGTCAGTGAAACCTGGCAGCAGCCAGAACATTATGATCTGTACGTGCCGGCTATTACCTGGCATGCTCGTTTTGCTTATGATAAAGAAAAAACGGATCGCTACAATGAACGCCCATGGGGGGCGGGCTTTGGTCAATCCCGTTGGGATGATAAAGGTAACTGGCACGGGCTTTATATAATGGCCTTTAAGGATTCCTACAATAAATGGGAACCTATTGGTGGTTATGGCTGGGAAAAAACCTGGCGACCGCTGGCAGATGAAAATTTCCATACCGGACTTGGTTTTACCGCCGGTTTTACCGCGCGCGATAACTGGAACTACATTCCGGTTCCCGTGCTGTTACCGCTGGCATCGATAGGGTATGGTCCGGCAACGTTCCAGATGACCTACATTCCGGGAACGTACAACAACGGTAACGTCTACTTTGCATGGATGCGTTTCCAGTTTTGATGGACTACCTGTATTGTTAGGTGGATTATTAAAAAGTCTTTTAAAAACAGTGCGATATTAACTTTAACTGAAAAATAACGCGACATTTATCACTTTTTGATAAAGTTCGACTGGACAAAGTCCACCACAATTGTTGTACTGATACCCGACACAGCATTTGTGTCTATTTTTCATGTAAAGGTAATTTTGATGTCTAAGATTAAAGGTAACGTTAAGTGGTTTAATGAGTCCAAAGGATTCGGTTTCATTACTCCGGAAGATGGCAGCAAAGACGTGTTCGTACACTTCTCTGCAATCCAGACCAATGGTTTTAAAACTCTGGCTGAAGGTCAGCGTGTAGAGTTCGAAATCACTAACGGTGCCAAAGGCCCTTCTGCTGCAAACGTAATCGCTCTGTAAGCATACGACAGCAAGCATTCAAAACCCGCTTAATTGCGGGTTTTTTTTCGCTTCAGTGCGCGGGAGAGGCCGAAACCAGCCAGAATGCCAGGGCGGTCATCGCAAATGATCCCAACAGATTAACCAGTACATTCACCATAGCCCAACCAAAGCGTCCTTCCTGTAGCAAAAACACCACCTCAGCTGAGAAAGTGGAAAACGTTGTTAGTCCCCCGCAAAAGCCAGTGGTAATCAGTACCTTCCACATTGGATCAATGTTAGTCATGCGATTAAACCACGCCAGACCCATACCAATGATAAATGCGCCAAGTAAGTTTGCAGCCAGCGTACCGAATGGGATGGCCTGATGTAGCGGGTTAAACCTCATGCTCAACATCCATCTTGCTACACTACCTGTACCACCACCGATAAAAACCGCTAAAAGGAGTTGTAACACTGCATAATCCTGCTATTTGATTGTATATAGGATGAGTGTAACGCTGAATAATCGTGGTTGGCGAGCCTAACAATGTTTTCTGGAGGGAATATGTTCGTTGCAGCAGGGCAATTTGCCGTGGGACCTTCATGGGAAAAAAATGCAGAAACCTGCGTCTTATTGATGTCACAGGCTGCAGGAGAGGGGGCGTCGCTGCTGGTATTACCGGAGGCGCTTCTGGCCCGTGACGATCTGGACCCAGACCTGTCAGTGAAATCAGCTCAACTGCTGGAGGGCGGATTTTTGACGCGCTTGCTGCGAGAAAGCGCGCAAAACGAGATGACGACAATCCTGACGATTCATGTTCCTTCTGTGCCAGGCCGGGCGTTTAACATGCTGGTGGCGCTACGGGCAGGTCAGGTCGTGGCCCATTACGCTAAATTACATCTCTATGATGCCTTTTCGATTCAGGAGTCACGAAATGTGGATGCAGGGGACGCCATAGCGCCGCTGCTGGACGTAGACGGGTTAAAAGTAGGGTTAATGACCTGTTATGATCTGCGCTTTCCTGAGTTGGCGCTGGCGCACGCATTGCAGGGAGCGGAAATTCTTGTCTTACCCGCAGCCTGGGTTCGGGGATCGCTTAAAGAACATCACTGGGCTACGCTTTTGGCGGCAAGAGCGTTAGATGCGACGTGTTACTTGATTGCGGCGGGAGAGTGCGGTAACAAGAATATCGGCCAAAGCAGGGTCATCGACCCCTTTGGTGTGACCATTGCTGCTGCGGCAGAAACGCCCACGCTAATTATGGCCGAGGTTTCCGCCGAGCGGGTGAGGCAGGTTAGGGCACAACTCCCGGTGTTAAGTAACCGACGCTTTGCGCCACCGCAATTATTATGACGTTTTTTTAAACAAGGCTTGATTCACCTTGTTACAGATTGCTATTGTGTGCGCGCGTCGAAAGGCCGTTAATATTCTCAGGTTAATATGGCGCTTTATGCAGCCTGGTTTAAGTCAAGAAGGTATCTATGGGTGAGATTAGTATTACCAAACTGCTGGTGGTTGCCGCACTGGTTGTTCTGCTGTTTGGTACCAAGAAGTTACGTACACTGGGTGGAGACCTGGGAACGGCAATCAAGGGCTTCAAGAAAGCAATGAACGACGATAATGCCGATGCTAAGAAAGATGCTGATGGTAGCGTTCAGGCTGAGAAGCTTTCTCATAAAGAGTAATGTCAGGAGCATGATGCTCATACTGCATACTCTGCATGAAAAAAAACCGGCAATTTGCCGGTTTTTTTATTGCTGATATGTAAGTGAGTATTACACGATTACTTCACTTCCAGCCCTTTGGCCTGCATGTCAGCATGGTAAGAAGAGCGAACGAATGGACCGCAGGCTGCATGGGTAAAGCCCATTGCCATAGCTTCGGCTTTCATCTCATCGAACTCATCCGGGCTCACATAGCGTTGAACCGGCAGGTGATGGCGGCTTGGCTGTAAATACTGCCCCAGCGTCAACATAGTTACACCATGACTGCGCAGGTCACGCATGACCTCAATGATTTCCGCATTGGTTTCGCCCAGACCGACCATCAGACCTGATTTAGTCGGAATCTCCGGGTGCGCTTCCTTGAAACGTTCCAGAAGCTTCAGTGACCAGTTGTAGTCAGCCCCGGGGCGTACATTGCGATAAATACGTGGTACGTTTTCGAGGTTGTGGTTAAACACATCCGGCGGGGTGGCCGTGAGGATATCCAGCGCACGATCCATACGACCACGGAAGTCAGGCACCAGCGTTTCGATTTTAATCGACGGGCTTTTCTCACGAATAGCGGTGATGCAGTCAGCAAAGTGCTGAGCACCGCCGTCACGCAGATCGTCGCGGTCAACGGAGGTAATGACGACATAGCGCAGCGCCATGTCAGCAATCGTCTGAGCAAGTTTTAACGGCTCGTTAGCATCAGGAGCAACCGGACGGCCATGGGCAACGTCACAGAATGGGCAACGGCGGGTACAGATTGCGCCGAGGATCATAAAGGTTGCAGTTCCGTGATTGAAACATTCAGCCAGGTTAGGGCAGGAAGCTTCTTCGCAGACAGAGTGCAGGCCATTTTTGCGCATTGCCGCTTTGATGCCCTGGATGCGAGTGGAGTCCGCTGGCAGTTTTATTTTCATCCATTCCGGTTTACGCAGCAGGGCTTCACGCTCTGTTGCCACATTTTTTACCGGGATAAGAGCCATCTTATCGGCATCGCGGTATTTAACACCGCGTTCCATCACAATGGGTTTACTCATAGCTTGCGTGTTCCAGTTGCGAATTACGAAGGAAAGCGTTTCAATTCAAGGGAATGTTGCATTTATCAACTATTTTTGAATTAGTGATACGCAGTATATCATTGAAACGGGCCAGAAAGCAGCCTGACAGGCTGGCAAAATGTAAAATAGTTGTTGTTTTGTGCCATTTGCCACAACATATGCCGTGGCAAAGTATGCGCGTATTTTCAGTCCGCGATGTACTCGTGCGGTGGGTTACCCAACAGCGCCAGAATGTTGGCCAGCAGCCTTGGGCGAATGCTCTCGGTAGTGGCGGTGCTATCCCACTGCGATACCTTCGCCATTTCCATTCCGGCATAACCACAAGGATTGATACGCAGGAAAGGCGACAAGTCCATATCCACATTGAGCGCTAAGCCGTGAAATGAACAACCTTTACGAATACGTAACCCCAAAGAGCAGATTTTCTTCTCTCCAACGTATACGCCTGGCGCATCGGCTCGCGGGTGGGCGTCAATACCGATTTCCGCAAGGGTATTCACAACGGTTTGCTCCAGCAGCGTAACCAGTTCGCGAACGCCAAGTTTACGACGCTTCAGGTTCAACAGCACATACATGACCTGCTGGCCCGGCCCGTGATAAGTCACCTGACCGCCACGATCGCTCTGGATCACCGGAATATCTCCCGGCATCAGTACGTGCTCTGCTTTACCTGCCTGACCCTGGGTAAAAACAGGATAATGCTCTACCAGCCAGATTTCGTCATAACTGTTTTCATCGCGGGTATCGGTGAATTCGTGCATGGCCAGAGAAACTGGCTCGTAAGGTTGAAGACCGAGCTGGCGGACAAGAATTTTATCCTGATACAAAACGGCATCTCCGTAGATACTCACATAGAGTAGAGAATATAAAAGAGGGGAAAAAGTATATCACAGGAGGGAGGGGTTACCCGAGCGGGGATGCAGCGGGTAACCAACAGGTTTTTACAGCACCATGCGAACGATATCGATATTGCCTAATTCTTCGTACAGCGTTTCAACCTGCTCAATGTGTGTAGCAGTAATAGTGATTGAGACCGAGTGGTAGTTGCCTTTGCTGCTCGGTTTTACCGTCGGAGAGTAATCACCTGGCGCATGGCGCTGTACCACTTCAACCACCTGATCAACCAGCTCAGGCAACGCCTGCCCCATTACTTTGTAAGTAAATGGAGTAGGGAATTCAAGCAGTTCGTTAAGTTTGGTTTTCATGTCAGCTCCGGCGTTACATCAATAAATAATAACTCCCACAGCGCGTGGGAGTTATCTGGATACCTAGTATATGGGGACGTAAATCACACTTTCAAGTGTTCGATTTTTAGCCAAACCAGTGATGGAACATTAATTTAATGTAATCAATGATTTTCCCAAAGAAGTTGCCTTCAGGGATTTCCTGCAGGACTACCAGCGGGCGCTGCTCAATGGTTTTGCCATCCAGCTGGAAGTTGATGGTGCCGACAACTTGGTTTTTCTGCAGCGGTGCGTGCAGTTCTGTGGTGTTCAGCACATAGCTTGCTTTCAGATCTTTCATGCGGCCGCGCGGAATAGTCAGGTAGACATCTTTATCTACGCCTAACGATGCACGATCGGTATTACCAAACCAGGCGGGCTCTGAAGCAAACTCTTTACCGACTTTCAGTGGGTTCACGGTTTCAAAGAAACGGAAGCCCCAGGTCAGCAGTTTTTTACTTTCGGTTTCACGACCTTTATAGGTGCGGCCACCCATGACGGCGGAGATCAGACGCATCTGACCTTCGGTTGCGGATGCAACGAGGTTATAGCCAGCCTTGTCGGTATGACCGGTTTTGATACCGTCGACATTCAGGCTGTTATCCCACAGCAGGCCGTTACGGTTTAACTGACGGATGCCGTTAAAGGTGAACTCTTTTTCTTTATAGATAGAGTATTCGTTAGGCACGTCGCGAATCAGCGCCTGACCAATCATCGCCATGTCGCGAGCCGAGCTGTATTGACCGTCAGCATCGAGACCATGAACGGTCTGGAAGTGGGTGTTTTTCAGGCCCAGCGCGTTCACATAGCTGTTCATCAGACCGACGAAAGCATCCTGGCTACCGGCTGCGAAGTCCGCCATTGCCACGCACGCGTCATTCCCGGATTGCAGGTTGATACCACGGATAAGCTGAGAAACAGGAACCTGCATGCCAGGTTTCAGGAACATCAATGATGAACCTTTAAAGACCGGGTTACCTGTAGCCCAAGCGTCATTGCCGACGGTGACCAGATCGGTTTCTTTGAATTTCCCGGCTTTCATCGCCTGGCCGATGACGTAGCTGGTCATCATTTTGGTCAGACTGGCGGGATCGCGGCGAGTGTCAGCGTTCTGTTCTGCCAGAACTTTACCTGAATTGTAATCAATCAGGATATATGACTCCGCATCGATCTGCGGAACACCCGGGATCATGGTTTTAATATTCAGGTCATCGGCATGGGCAGCAGAGAGAGAAGCTGCGCAGAGAGCCGCGGTGAGCGCCATACGCTGCACGAAACGAGCGGAAAAAGTGGTCTTCATGGTCTGAACTACGACGTCCGTGATGAAATTAAAAAAAGTGCCCTACTATAGCAAATGCAAAACGGGCAGGCATCTGACTTTCCGCGTGACTTTGTTAATGTCATTTACAGAAACTGACAGTTCAGATACCCGATTTACGTTATTACACGCCGGTGATGAAGGACTGTAATTGCGCCTCGGCTTGAAGACGCTGCTGCAATGTGGAGGCTTCAGCTTTGCTGGCGAACGGCCCCATCTGGATACGCCAGACTGCGCCGTTTTGTACCACCCGACCTGGGACGCCAAATTGCTGGCTTAAACGTTTTTGATACTGCTGCGCACGCGACTGCTCGCTGACTGCGCCAACCTGAACCACGTAGCGTCCGTTGGCTACTGCCGCTGGCGCAGGTGCTGCGACGGCGGCTGGTGTTGCTGCTGGTGCGGTTGGTGTTACCGGTGCGGTGGTGGTCGGTTGCGGAGCCGGAGGCGGCTCGCTACCTTCCAGCACGCCTGCAGCGAGCGTGGTCGGCGCACCGAGGAATCCACTGCTGTTCACTGGCGCACCGGTTGTATCATCGCTTTTCAACGTGGAATTGCTGATCGGACGAATATCGCCTTGCGGCTGACCCGCATCCGATGGCGCAGGCATGCTGCCCATATTGCCACCGCCGCTTAAATCAGGACGCGCGGGCAGGGCATAGGTTTGTTTCGCTACCGTGGTACAAGCCATTCCCGGCCCGGACAATGAACCATCCTGGGCGACGATGATCGGGTCGATACGCACTTTGGTATTGTTGGAGGTATTCAGACGGTCGGCTGCTGCACGTGAAAGTGAAATCACGCGATCGTTGCCATAAGGGCCGCGATCGTTAATGCGCACGACAATCATCCTGCCATTTGCCAGGTTAGTTATTCTGGCATAGCTTGGGACTGGCAGCGTCGGATGCGCTGCGGTTAACTGCATCGGGTCGAACGCTTCACCAGACGCGGTTAAGTTGCTTCCGGGTTCCGCATCATAGATAGCGGCAAGCCCTGCCTGGCTAAAGCGGGAAGGGTCCTGGACGATTTTGTAGCTCTTACCATCACGCTGATAGTCCTGATTCGCCGTTGGGTTCAGGGGTTCAAAGCGCGGATCGGCCCCGCTGATTTCAACAATCGGACCATTACACACCGCAGGCTGCGGCGCGACAGCACCCTGTTGCTGACCATCATCACTCGAACACGCCGCGAGCATTCCTGCTGCGATGCAGATACCAAGCCACTGCTTACGCATTGCGTACCCCTTACACGCTTTTCGACAACATTTTTCTATGGGTATGGATCGACATAACAATCCCGAACCCAGCCATCAGCACGATAAGTGCCGAGCCTCCGTAACTAACCAGTGGGAGAGGAACGCCAACCACGGGCAGAATACCGCTCACCATACCAATATTTACGAAGACATAAACGAATAATATCAACATTAAACCACCCGCCATGACGCGACCAAAGGTGGTTTGCGCGTGGGCAGCGATCCATAATCCGCGCATAATCAGCAAAATGTACAGCGCCAGCAGAATTAAGATCCCTACCAGACCCAGTTCTTCCGCTAATACCGCGAAGATAAAATCTGTATGACGTTCGGGTAAAAACTCAAGCTGTGACTGCGTACCGTGTAGCCAGCCCTTACCACGTAGACCGCCGGAGCCAATAGCAATTTTAGACTGAATGATGTGATAACCCGCACCCAGCGGATCGGTTTCCGGATCGAGTAACATCATGACGCGCTGGCGTTGATAATCATGCATCAGGAAGAACCACAGTATCGGGATAAACGCCGCAACCAGGACTACCGCAACACCGATTAAACGCCAGCTCAAACCAGAAAGGAACAGAACAAACAGACCGGAAAGAGCGACCAGTATTGAAGTTCCGAGGTCTGGCTGGGCGGCCACCAGCAGGGTGGGCATAAATATCAGCACCAACGCAATGGCGGTATTTTTTAGCGATGGCGGGCAAACATCACGGTTGATGAAGCGCGCGACCATCAGCGGCACGGCAATCTTGGCGATTTCGGAGGGCTGAAAACGCACAATCCCCAAATCCAGCCAGCGCTGCGCACCTTTGGAGATAGCGCCGAAGGCATCTACTGCCACCAACAAAATGATGCAAAAGATGTAGAGATAGGGAGCCCAGCCTTCATAAACTCGGGGCGGGATTTGCGCCATCACCACCATGATGACCAGGCCCATTGCGATCTGACCGACCTTGCGCTCCATCATGCCAATATCCTGGCCGCTGGCGCTCCAGATGACCAGCGAGCTGTAAACCAGCAGCGCCAGCAAAATAAGCAACATCGTGGGATCGATGTGGATTTTGTCCCAGAATGTTTTTTTGTTCGGATTATCCGTCACGATTATTGGTCCTCCGCTGCTGCAACCGCGGGGTTTTCTGCAGGCAGATTGGTGTTATTGTCGCCCAACATAATGTGGTCAAGGATCTGGCGCATAATGGTACCCACAGCCGGGCCCGCGCCACCGTTCTCAAGAATTATGGCGACAGCAACCTGGGGCTTATCATAGGGTGCGAAGGCCGTCATCAGCTTGTGGTCACGTAAGCGCTCGGCGATCTTATGTGCGTTATAGGTTTCATTGGCTTTCAGGCCAAAGACCTGTGCAGTACCGGATTTCGCCGCAATTTTGTAAGGTGCGCCAGCGAAATATTTGTGTGCAGTACCGTTAGGACGGTTGGCTACACCGTACATGCCGTCTTTTGCGATTTCCCAATAACCGGAATGAATGTCACCAACGGGTGGTTCGTGCGGCTGGATCCACGGCACTTGCTTGCCGTTTTCTGCTGTGCTCATCAGCAGATGCGGGACTTTTACCAAACCGTCGTTGATAAGGATCATCAGCGCTTTACTCATCTGGATAGGGGTTGCCGTCCAGTAACCCTGACCGATGCCGACCGGAATGGTATCACCCTGGTACCATGGCTTTTTAAACCGTTTTTGCTTCCACTCGCGGGTTGGCATGTTTCCGGCGCGCTCTTCGGCAAGATCGATACCCGTATATTGGCCGTAGCCAAACTTGCTCATCCACTCTGAAAGGCGGTCTATCCCCATATCATAGGCGATTTGATAGAAAAACGTATCCGCCGACTCTTCCAGAGAACGGGTGATGTTCAGATGGCCGTGCCCCCATTTTTTCCAGTCGCGGTAACGTTTTTCAGAGCCCGGTAATTGCCACCAACCCGGATCGAACAGACCAGTATTGCGGGTGATGACGCCTGCACTTAATGCAGAAACCGCGACGTAAGGTTTAACCGTCGAAGCAGGAGGGTAGACACCCTGAGTCGCGCGGTTAACCAATGGGGTATTCGGGTCATTGAGCAATCCAGAGTAATCTTTGCTGGATATGCCATCCACAAACAGGTTCGGGTCGTAGCTCGGCATGGACACCAGTGCGAGAACGCCACCGGTACGCGGGTCGGTGACTACCACCGCGGCACGACTGCCCGCCAGCAGCGTTTCGATGTACTGCTGGAGTTTCAGGTCAAGGGTGAGATAGATATCGTGCCCGGCCTGCGGCGCCACTTCTTTCAGTTGGCGAATGACGCGGCCACGGTTGTTCACTTCAACTTCTTCATAACCCGTCTGGCCGTGAAGTACGTCTTCATAATAGCGTTCAATACCCAATTTACCGATGTCGTGCGTCGCCGCGTAGTTGGCCAGCTTGCCGTCTTTGTCCAGGCGGTCCACGTCTTTATCGTTGATCTTCGATACGTAGCCAATGACGTGGGTCAGCGCAGAGCCGTAGGGGTAATAGCGGCGTTTATAGCCTTTAACTTCGACGCCGGGAAAGCGATATTGATTAACGGCGAATCGGGCCACCTGCACTTCACTGAGGTTAGTTTTTACCGGAATGGAGGTGAAGCGGTGTGAACGGGCGCGCTCTTTTTTAAAGGCGGCAATGTCGTCGTCCGTCAGGTCTACGACGTTACGCAGCGCGTCGAGGGTATCCTGAACGTTGTCGACCTTTTCCGGCATCATTTCTATCTGATAAATGGTGCGGTTAAGGGCGAGCGGAATTCCGTTACGGTCATAAATGATGCCGCGACTGGGGGCGATAGGCACCAGTTTGATGCGGTTTTCGTTCGAGCGAGTCTGATAATCAGTAAAGCGAACGATTTGCAGATTATAAAGGTTGGCGATCAGCACGCCGGTGAGCAGCAAAATCCCCAAAAAAGCGACCAGCGCCCGGCGCACAAACAGCGCGGACTCAGCCGAATAGTCGCGAAAAGAATTCTGTAGTTTCATCCGCTGCTTAATCTACTCAAGAATCAATGATCACTCACGGTGATAAGGATGGTTGGTGGTGATGCTCCACGCCCTGTACAGACTCTCCGCGACCAGAACTCGAACAAGAGGGTGAGGAAGGGTTAACGCAGAGAGTGACCAGCTTTGTTCCGCTGCCGCTTTACAGGCAGGGGAGAGACCTTCCGGCCCGCCAATCAACAGACTGACGTCACGACCGTCCAGTTTCCAGCGTTCCAGTTCAGTCGCCAGCTGCGGCGTGTCCCAGGGTTTACCAGGGATATCAAGGGTGACGATGCGGTTTTTGCCTGCGGCAGCCAGCATCTGCTCACCCTCTTTGTCGAGAATGCGTTTAATATCCGCGTTCTTGCCGCGTTTTCCTGCCGGGATTTCGATCAGCTCAAAGGGCATATCTTTCGGAAACCGACGGAGATACTCCGTAAACCCGGTTTGCACCCAGTCAGGCATTTTCGTACCCACAGCGACAAGTTGCAGCTTCACGCATTAACTCCAGAGTTTTTCCAGTTCATACAGGCGACGGCTTTCTTCCTGCATCACGTGGACAATCACATCACCGAGGTCAACGACGATCCAGTCTGCAACGTTCTCGCCTTCTACGCCGAGCGGCAGCAGACCAGCAGTGCGGGACTCCTGAACAACGTGGTCTGCGATAGACATTACATGACGGCTGGACGTGCCGGTGCAGATAATCATGCAATCAGTGATGCTGGATTTGCCCTGAACGTCTAAGGCGATGATGTCTTGACCTTTCAGGTCATCAATTTTGTCGATTACAAAATCCTGAAGTGCTTTACCCTGCAAGTGTTCCCCCTGGGTGAAAAGAGTTAAAAACGTCTGTTAGTATACCTGAACCAGAGGCGATATCGGGACAAATGTCTCCGAAAGCGCTTTTGAAGTGCGCTATCATCCCACCCCACGCCGCAGAATGCATCGCCATTTTTGTAAAACAATTTCTGCAAAGCTCTGAAGGGCGGGAAAAGTCAGGTTGCGGAGAATAACAGCCTGTCATGGGGTGTCAATGGGAGAGAAGCCCTTCGGCAGAAAAAACAGGGCTTTCACTCCCCGTCGTGCCATACAGCCCGGCTGTTGAGCACTTTCAGAACCGCAAAATCGTCGCAAAAATCAATTGCGCTCCAGCAACCTTGTTCGACGCGAAAATGCCACATTGCTGCAGCCGGCATGGACAGCAGACGGGCGATCAACACGCTCAGAACACCCTGATGGCTCACCACCAGTAGGTTTTGGCACGTTTTGTAATCAGCGAGCTGAGCAATAAAGCGTTCCACGCGCAGGGAAAACGCCTGAAAACCTTCACCATTGGTTGGCGTCGCATTCTGCCAGTCGTTACACCACACGGCGTAGTTTTCGGCGTCTTCTCGCGCCAGATCGCGATGATGGCGCATTTCCCAGTCACCAAAAAACATCTCATTGAGCTCAGGCATGTTGCGCACAGGAACCTCGCGATCGCCTAAGATCAACTGCGTTGTATGGCGGGCACGTTCCAACTCGCTGCACAGAACGTTGTCGACAGGCACATTGCGTAACAGCGTACCCAGTGTTTGCGCCTGAGCGATACCCCGTTCCGTTAGCGGTGTGGGGGCGTGACCGCTGTATAAACCAGCGACATTGGCTTCAGTTTCTCCATGACGTACTAACCAGAGTCTCATTTTTTCCTCTTGAGGTTATTCGCACAAAACATGATGTTTGCCCTGATTGCGCAGAGATTTTTCACTAAAATACCTTTTTTTGCGTGGAGCGGCACGATGTCTTTATTGAAGAGCGCGCATGGTGGCAATACCCGAGAAGCCGCCGAACTGTTGGGCATCTCGCCTGAACAATTGTTGGATTTTAGCGCGAATATTAATCCGCTGGGTATGCCGGCAAGTTTAAAACGCGCGATCGTCGACAACCTGGACTGCGCGGAGCGTTACCCGGATGTTGATTACGCTAAATTGCATGCGGCGCTGGCGGAGCATCATCAGATTCCTGCCTCATGGATACTTGCCGGAAACGGCGAGACTGAGTCGATTTTCACTTTGGTGCAAGGACTTAAACCACGTCATGCGATGATCGTGACGCCCGGGTTTGCTGAATATCGTCGGGCGCTGCAATGGGGAGACTGTACGATCCATGAGTTTGCGCTGCGCGAAGACGATGGCTGGCAGCTTACCGATGCAATCCTCGATACGTTAACCTCAGAGCTGGACTGCCTGTTTCTCTGTACGCCCAACAATCCCACTGGCTTGCTGCCCGATAACCGCCTGCTGCGCGAAATAGCCGCGCGTTGTGAGTTGCTTGGGATCAATCTGATCCTTGATGAAGCGTTTATCGATTTTATTGCCGGGGAGCAGGGGTTTATTCCGCTGCTTCGGGATAACCCGCATATTTGGGTGCTGCGCTCGCTAACCAAGTTCTATGCGATACCGGGGCTGCGGTTAGGGTATCTGGTCAACAGTAATGAACAGGCTGTTGCACAGATGCGCCGTCGACAAATGCCGTGGTCAATTAACGCATTTGCTGCACTGGCAGGCGAGATTATTTTACACGACAGCGCATATCAGCAGGCAACATGGAAGTGGCTGGAGCAAGAGGGCGCGAGGTTTGATCGGCAGTTGAAAGAACTGCCCGGCCTGACGGTGTATCCTGGCAGGGCAAATTATCGCTTATTGCGCTGCGATCGGGCGGATTTTGATCTGCAACGCGCAATGCTGAAACAACATGTCTTGATTCGCAGTTGTGCTAATTATCCGGGGCTGGATGCGCGCTATTATCGGGTAGCCGTTCGCAGCCAGGAAGAGAATAACCGCCTGTTGGCGGCTCTACGCAAGGTGCTTAGCGGTACAACCCCTGCTGATTGATATAGTCAAGCACTGCAGCTGGCATCAGGTCGTCGCACGGCTCGCCTTTTTCCAGACGCTCACGGATGAGCGTGGCGGAGATGTTAAACCACGGCGTTTCAGCCAGATAAATTTTCCCGCAAGGCAAGTTGTGCAGGTCATCTGGCGAATGGGTCAGATGATCCTCCAGCCACTGCTGGTGCTTTTCCTGCGCCATTTCGAGCGGATAGCCCGGACGTCGGCAGACAATGAGGTGGGTGTTACCCAGAATCGTGTCGTAGTCATGCCAGGACGGAAAGGTAAGCAGTGAGTCCTGGCCAATAATAAACGCTAATGGCACGTCCGGTCCTTGCTCCTCGCGCCACTCTTTGAGCGTTTGCGCGGTGTAGGAGGCGGTATCGCGTTTCAGTTCGCGTTCATCAAGGGAGAACAGCGGCTTATCGGCAATGGCCAGTTCAACCATGCGTTGACGTTGTTCGCCGGACGCTTCGGGTTGCGCACGATGCGGCGGCACATTATTGGGCATGATAATAACCCGGGAAAGGCCAATCAGATTCGCCAGAATTTCAACCGGTTTAAGATGACCATAATGCACCGGATCAAAGGTGCCACCGAACAGAGCCTGCAATGATTTCATATCAACCATCAATAAAAACATCGGCCAGCGATTTATGGCAGAGCAACAGGGAAAGCCCCTCAAGTTCCGCCCACACTGACTGACCATAGTCTTGTTTAAGCGTAATTTCAGTACGCGTTAACAGCGTTACAGCCTGACGCAACTGCGCAGGATTCAGCCGGTTTAGCGCGTCTCCCATCATACCCCGGCGATTTTGCCACACCCGGTGTTTATCAAACAACGTGCGCAAAGGCGTATGGGCTGACTGCCGTTTTAAGTTGACCAACAGCAGTAATTCACGCTGTATCGTGCGCAGCAAAATAACCGGCTCACTGCCTTCCAGGCGTAACTGTTGCAGAATGTGCAGCGCGCGTTTGCTTTTGCCCATCAGCAGCGCATCCACCCAATGGAACGGGGTAAAGTGCGCGGCATCGTTAACGGCTTTCTCCACGCGAGGCAGCGTTAGTTTGCCATCAGGCCAAAGCAATGCTAGCCGTTCCAGCGCTTGCGCCAGCGCTAACAGATTACCTTCATAGCAATAGCACAACAGCTGATTGGCTGCGTCATCCAGTTGTAGATTGTTAAGCTTCGCTCTGGCGGCGACCCAACGAGGAAGCTGTGCTTGCTCCGGCGTCTGGCAGCTTACCTGCACCGCATTATTGGCAAGTCCGGTATACCATGCGGCGTTTTCCTGCGCTTTAGTCAGTTTGTTGCCGCGAACGATCAGCAGCAGGTCGTCATGTAGCAGTGTGACGAGTGAAGCGAGCTGTTCGTTAATGGCGGCATTGGGGCCATTTTCAGGCAACTGCAAAAGTAGGGTTTGACGGCTGGCAAACAGGCTCATTGCCTGGCAGAGTGAAAAAATCTCTCCCCAGTCGGTGCTATTGTCCAGGGTGAAAGCGTGGTGTTCTTCGAACCCTTGTGTGGCGGCAGCCTGACGGATAGCGTCCTGGCTTTCCTGCAACAAGAGAGGATCGTTACCTAAGAGCAAATACGCCGCGCGCAGCCCTTCATTGAGCTGTGCGCGGAGTTGTTCAGGGTACAACTTGAGCATCAGTTAGCCAGCGTGGTGGAAACACGCGCCGGAGATGACGCAGGCTCTGCGGCTTTTGTCGCCGCTGGCTTAGCATCATCAGCATTGGATGACAGAGTATCGGCCAGATGTACGCTTGGCAGCTTACGAATTAACTGTTCAGCCGCTTTGTCATACATCTCTTTGATGATCATCTCTTGCTCGTTATCCTTCGCCAGTGCAGCCTGTGGGTTGTCAAAGAACGAACGATAAACTTTGGCGCTGATTGGATAAATATCATGACCTGGAATCAGCACAGTAGCACTTACGGACATCACCATCTGGTATTCAGCCGTTTGACCGTTCTGGAATACCGACGCCGTATCCTGCGAAATGCTGACTGCGCCAAGACGTAAGGACGTCACATCTTTACGCATTGTACCGTCTTCAAGCAGCGTAACGCCGTTCAGGCGCAGCTGATTACGAACCGCGCGGCTTAATGGGCCGTTCGGATCACCAGAGTTCAGGATCATGGTTTTCATTGAGGGTGGAACCTGCGTAGTATTACGCAGATGCCAGCCACACCCGGCGGTGACAAGCACCGCCAGAGATAACAACAATGTTGTCAGAAGTCGCACGCTTCCTCCCGCGCTTAGCCAACGACCAGATTGAGGAGTTTACCTGGTACATAAATCACTTTACGTACGGTAACGCCATCAAGATATTTTGCCACCAGGTGCTCCTGGCCAGCACGTTCACGAACCTGTTCTTCTGTCGCATTTACCGGAACGGTAATTTTGCCACGGACCTTACCGTTCACCTGAACAACAACCAGCGTCGAGTCTTCAACCATTGCCGCTTCATCCGCCACCGGCCACGGTGCGTTGTCGATATCGCCTTCGCCTTTCAGTGCTTCCCACATCGTGAAGCAAACGTGTGGGGTGAACGGGTTCAGCATGCGAACGACGGCCAGTAACGCTTCCTGCATCAGGGCTCTGTCTTGTTCGTCTTCCTGCGGTGCTTTCGCCAGCTTGTTCATCAGCTCCATAATCGCCGCAATTGCGGTGTTAAAGGTCTGACGACGACCGATATCATCGGTAACTTTAGCAATGGTTTTATGTACGTCGCGACGCAGCGCTTTTTGGTCTTCGCTCAACGCATCAACGTTCAGGGCAGCAACATCGCCTTTGGAAGTATGTTCGTAAACCAGCTTCCATACACGTTTCAGGAAGCGGTTCGCCCCTTCAACGCCGGATTCCTGCCATTCCAGCGTCATATCAGCCGGAGAAGCGAACATCATGAACAGACGTACCGTGTCAGCGCCGTAACGTTCAACCATGACCTGCGGGTCGATACCGTTATTTTTCGACTTGGACATTTTGCTCATGCCGGTATAGACCAGTTCATGGCCTTCTGCGTCCTGAGCTTTGACGATACGACCTTTTTCGTCGCGCTCAACGATGGCATCAACCGGAGAAACCCAGTTACGCTCGCCGTTTGCACCAACGTAATAGAACGCATCAGCCAACACCATACCCTGGCACAGCAGCTGTTTGGCCGGTTCGTCAGAGTTGACCATGCCCGCATCGCGCATCAGCTTGTGGAAGAAGCGGAAGTAGAGCAGGTGCATGATGGCGTGTTCAATACCACCAATGTAGATATCAACTGGCAGCCAGTAGTTTGCAGCTTCTGGATCCAGCATCCCTTCGTTGTACTGCGGGCAGGTGTAGCGCGCGTAGTACCAGGAGGATTCCATAAAGGTATCGAAGGTGTCGGTTTCGCGCAGCGCAGGCATGCCGTTAACGGTGGTTTTTGCCCACTCCGGATCGGCTTTGATTGGGCTGGTGATGCCGTCCATAACCACGTCTTCCGGCAGAATAACCGGTAATTGATCTTCTGGCGTCGGCAGTACGGTACCGTCTTCCAACGTCACCATCGGAATTGGCGCACCCCAGTAACGCTGACGGGAAACACCCCAGTCACGCAGACGGTAGTTCACTTTACGCTCACCCACGCCTTTCGCTACCAGCTTGTCAGCAATGGCGTTGAAGGCAGCTTCGAAGTCGAGGCCGTCAAACTCGCCGGAATTAAACAGCACGCCTTTTTCGGTCAGAGCTTGTTCGGACAGATCCGGCTCTGCGCCTTCAGCGGTCAGAATTACTGGCTTGATGGTTAGGCCATATTTTGTCGCAAACTCGTAATCGCGCTGATCGTGGCCCGGAACGGCCATGACTGCGCCCGTACCGTATTCCATCAGGACGAAGTTTGCTGCCCAAACGGGGATTTCTTCGCCAGTCAGCGGGTGAACGGCTTTAAAGCCCGTGTCGACGCCTTTCTTCTCCATGGTTGCCATTTCGGCTTCAGCAACCTTGGTATTGCGGCATTCGTCAATGAAGGCGGCCAGTTCTGGGTTATTTGCAGCAGCTTTCTGCGCCAGCGGGTGACCTGCGGCAACGGCCAGATAGGTCGCACCCATAAAGGTGTCCGGGCGGGTGGTGTAAACGGTTAGCGTGTTGTCGTAACCGTTCACATCGAAGGTGATTTCCACGCCTTCAGAACGGCCAATCCAGTTGCGCTGCATCGTTTTCACGGTGTCAGGCCAGTGATCCAGGTTATCCAGGTCACGCAGCAGTTCGTCAGCGTAAGCGGTGATTTTGATGAACCACTGTGGGATCTCTTTACGCTCGACTTTGGTATCGCAACGCCAGCAGCAGCCGTCGATAACCTGTTCGTTCGCCAGTACGGTCTGGTCGTTCGGGCACCAGTTGACCGCAGACGTTTTCTTGTACACCAGGCCTTTTTTGTACAGCTCGGTGAAGAATTTCTGTTCCCAACGGTAGTATTCCGGGGTGCAGGTCGCCAGCTCACGGCTCCAGTCGTAACCGAAACCCAGCATTTTGAGCTGGTTTTTCATGTATGCGATGTTGTCGTACGTCCACGGTGCTGGTGCGGTATTGTTTTTAACCGCAGCGCCTTCTGCAGGCAGACCGAACGCATCCCAGCCAATTGGCTGCAGTACGTTTTTGCCCAGCATGCGCTGGTAGCGGGCGATCACGTCACCGATGGTGTAGTTACGTACGTGGCCCATGTGTAGTCGACCAGAAGGATAGGGAAGCATAGACAGGCAGTAATACTTCTCTTTGCTCTCGTCTTCGGTAACTTCAAATGTGCGCTTCTCATCCCAGTGAAGCTGTACTTTGGATTCTATCTCTTCCGGGCGGTATTGCTCTTGCATGGCAGCCAGTGGTCCTGTTTTCAATACAGCTACAAACGTAGCTTTAGATGTGGTGTTTCAGATCCGCATAGCATAGCCCAAACGCCCGCGCCAAAACAGCCTTTCGCGCATTCAGCGTTGAATTCCCGCAAGGATAATTCTTGCACGAATTTACACACTCTGTGGACAGTCTTGCAAAGCGTAGCGTAAATAACGTCTATTATTATAGACAGTTAACGACCCAGGAGGCGAAGCGATGAACAAGGTTGCTCAATATTACCGTGAACTGGTGGCTTCACTGAGCGAACGTCTGCGTAATGGCGAACGCGATATTGATGCGTTGGTGGAGCAGGCGCGTCAACGAGTTATGCAGACCGGGGAGTTAACGCGAACCGAGGTAGAAGAGCTCACCCGGGCCGTCAGACGTGACCTGGAAGAGTTTGCTCTGAGCTATGAAGAAAGTCTTGATGAGGAGACAGACAGCGTCTTTATGCGGGTTATCAAGGAGAGTATCTGGCAGGAACTGGCCGATATTACCGATAAAACGCAGCTCGAATGGCGCGAGGTGTTCCAGGACCTCAGTCATCACGGGGTTTATCACAGCGGTGAGGTGGTCGGATTAGGTAATCTGGTCTGTGAGAAGTGCCACTTCCATTTAGCGGTTTACACCCCGGATGTGCTGCCGCTGTGTCCGAAATGCGGGCACGATCAGTTTCAGCGCCGACCGTTTGAGCCGTGATCGCTTATTGCCGGATGGCGACGCAAAGCGTCTTATCCGGCCTACAAATTGCACGATTTTGTAGGCCGGATAAGCGTTAGCGCCATCCGGCGTGTATTAGGCGTAAAACTTCAGCCGTTCTGCCAGCAAATCGACAAACCCTTCGCGATCCACGTCTACCATTACGGTGGCGTTTGGCTTATTGCCGCTCAGGAAGTAGTAATCCACCACGGTCATTCCCTGGGTATATTTACCCTGAGTTTCCACGCCGACCCAGCGTTCAACGGTGGTAAACAGTTCAGGTTTCAGCAGCCAGGCAATGGTGCATGGATCATGCAGTGGTGCGCCGATGAATCCCCATTTTTCATCTTTGTGATATTCAAAGAAGAAGTCGAGTAGTTCAGCCACGATCGTCGAAATGGGATTGCCGATAGCGCGGAACCGCTCGGTATCTTCGCGATGTATTTGCGCTTTATGCGTGACGTCCAGACCAGCCATCACCACTGGAATGCCAGACTGGAATACGATTTCAGCGGCTTCAGGATCCACGAAAATATTGAACTCGGCGGCGGGCGTCCAGTTTCCGAGGCCCATCGCACCACCCATAATTACGATACGGGCGATTTTGGCGTGCAGCTCAGGATGGCTATTCAGGAGCAATGCGACGTTAGTTTGCGGCCCGGTGGAGACAATCGTCATCGGTTCCGGGCTTTCACGCAGGGTTTTCGCCATCAGTTCCACGGCGGTACAGTCTTGTGGCGCAAAAGCGGGTTCCGGTAGCGCCGGGCCATCCAGCCCACTCTCGCCGTGAACGTTATCGGCGATAATCAGATCGCGCATCAGTGGCTTCACTGCGCCACCAGCTACTGGTATATCCGTACGGTTGAGCAACGTTAACATGCGCAACACGTTACGCAGTGTTTTGTCTGGTGTCTGGTTACCGGCTGATGAGGTTATCGCTTTCACATCCAGTTCTGGTGAGGCGAGGGCGAGCACAATTGCGATAGCGTCGTCATGACCCGGATCGCAATCAAACAGGATAGGAAGTGCCATTGTTGCTCCTTGTAAGTGGGACTTTGTGACAAGGTTAACGCTGGGCTGTATGTGTTTCGAGAGGCGAAGGGATAAAGCGTGAGGTGGCGCGCACATGGAGGTGCGCGCCAGCAAGATTAGTGCAGTATTTTCGCGAGGAAGTCTTTGGCGCGGTCCGATTTCGGATTAGCGAAGAACTCTTCTTTCGGCGAGTCTTCAACAATTTTCCCTTCATCCATGAAGATCACCCGGTTCGCCACTTTACGCGCAAAGCCCATTTCGTGGGTTACCACCATCATGGTCATCCCTTCATTGGCCAGTTCAACCATAACATCCAGTACTTCGTTGATCATTTCAGGATCAAGCGCCGACGTTGGTTCGTCAAACAGCATGGCGATAGGATCCATGCACAGCGCCCGGGCGATAGCGACACGCTGTTGCTGGCCCCCTGAGAGCTGAGCTGGAAACTTCTCCGCATGTGCTGACAGACCAACGCGTTCCAGTAACTTTTGCGCTTTATCACGGGCCGGCTTTTTATCGCGCTTGAGCACTTTTACCTGCGCCAGAGTCAGGTTCTCAATGATCGACAGGTGAGGGAACAGTTCAAAGTGCTGGAACACCATACCAACGCGAGAACGCAGTTTGGCCAGATCGGTTTTTTTATCATTCACCACTGTACCATCAACGGTGATGACGCCTTGTTGTACCGGCTCCAGCCCGTTCACCGTTTTGATAAGCGTTGATTTACCGGAACCTGAAGGGCCGCAGACCACCACCACTTCCCCTTTTTTCACTTCCGTGGAGCAGTCGGTCAGCACCTGAAAGTGACCATACCATTTAGAAACATTTTTCAGGGTAATCATTAAACTGTCCTTTTCTTCAAATAGCTGACCAACAACGATGCGCTCAGACTGAATACAAAATAAACGGCGCCAGCAAACAGGATCATTTCAACCTGTGTGCCGTCACGCTCGCCAATGGTAGAGGCGGTACGGAAGAAGTCTGCCAGACTTAATACGTAGACCAGCGAGGTATCCTGGAAGAGTACGATGCCCTGGGTTAGCAGCAGCGGTACCATCGCGCGGAATGCCTGCGGCAGAATAATGAGCTTCATCGACTGCCAGTGGGTCATCCCCAGAGCCAGCGCGGCGCTGGATTGCCCACGAGAAATACTCTGGATACCGGCACGGATAATCTCGGAATAGTACGCGGCTTCAAACATCGAAAACGCGACCATTGCTGAGATCAGGCGAATATCGGTTTTTGGCGACAGACCCAGTACGTTTTGCAGGAAGCCGGGCACAATCAGGTAGAACCACAGCAGCACCATGACCAGCGGAATAGAACGAAATACGTTGACGTAGCCTTTCGCAAACCAGGCAATCGGCGCGAAGCTGGACAGACGCATTACTGCAAGGATGGTTCCCCAGACAATACCAATGACTACCGCCGTAACGGTGATTTTCAGCGTGATGATCAGCCCGTCCAGCAGATACGGCAGGGAAGGGATGATAGAACTCCAGTCAAATTCGTACATTATTTGCCTCCCAAATTGCCAGGCAGGCGGATTTTACGTTCAACGAGATTCATCACCAGCATGATGACGGCGTTAATCAGGACGTAAGCCAGAGTGATAGCGGTAAACGATTCCCATGCGTGGGCGGAGTAATCCAGCAGTTTGCCTGCCTGTGCCGCCATATCGACCAGGCCGATGGTGGAGGCGATCGCGGAGTTCTTCACCAGGTTCATCATCTCTGAGGTCATTGGCGGAACAATCACGCGGTATGCGTTTGGCAACAGAACATAGCGGTAGGCCTGCGGTAACGTCAGCCCCATCGCCAGTGCGGCGTTTTTCTGCCCACGAGGCAGAGACTGAATAGCGGCGCGAACCTGTTCGCAGACGCGCGCGGCGGTAAACAGCCCCAGACAAAGCATTGATGAGAGGAAGAACTGGATGTTGGGATCCAACTCAGCCTTGAACCACATCCCAATGTTTTCCGGCAGCAGTTCCGGAATAACCAGATACCAGGTAAAAAACTGGACGATGAGCGGAACGTTACGAAACAGCTCAACGTACAGCGTGCCGATCCCAGAAAGGAAACGATTTGGAACGGTACGTAAGATGCCGAATAAAGAGCCTATGAGGAAAGCGATAATCCATGCGGTGATGGATAACGCGACAGTGACCTGGAAACCACTCCAGAGCCAGCCGAGATAGGTGGTGTTGCCGAACGGGGCTTGTTGTAAAAAAATACCCCAGTTCCAGTCTATAGACATAAATCTACTCCAGAAAAAAAAGGGTAGCAGCGCTACCCTCGAAGATTGTTATTCGGCGTTTTGCGGTTTTCAGGCCTGATGGGGAACGACCATCAGGCTTATAGTCTGTCCGTGCCGAGTAACAATCGAGAGGGAGGGGAAGCCTCCCATTTATTTTAGTTAGTTAAGCGCTTTATCATTCGGTTCTTTGAACAGGGCTTTCATCTCGTCTGACAGTTCGAAATTCATGTTCAGGTTCTTCGGCGGAATTGGATTTTTAAACCACTTATCAAACCATTTCTCAGCTTCGCCTGAGGTTTGCGCCTTGGCGATAGTGTCGTCCATCAGCTTTTTGAACTCAGGATCATCTTTGCGCAACATACAGCCGTAGGCTTCCTGAGACTGTGGCTTGCCGACGATCTCCCAGTTGTCTGGTTTCTTCGCTTTCGCGCGCTCGCCAGCCAGCAGGGCGTCATCCATCATAAAGGCAACGGCACGACCGCTTTCCAGAGTACGGAAAGAGTCACCGTGGTCTTTCGCGCTGATGATGCGCATATCCATTTTTTGTTCTTCATTCAGCTTGTGCAGCAGAACTTCGGAGGTGGTACCCGAAGTCACGACTACGGCTTTACCTTTCAGATCGGCGAAATCTTTGACGTCGCCGCCTTTTTTCGCCAGCAGACGGGTGCCGACAACGAAAATGGTGTCAGAGAAAGCGGCTTGTTTTTGGCGCTCGATGTTGTTGGTGGTGGATCCACATTCAAAATCGAAGGTGCCGTTTTGCAGCAGCGGGATACGGTTTTGTGAAGTAATCGGGATCAGTTTCACCTGCAGATCAGGCTTGTTCAGCTTTTTCTTCACGGCGTCAACGATCGCGTTGGAGTAATCCTGTGAATAACCGACCACTTTTTGCTGATTATCGTAGTAAGAAAACGGTACTGATGATTCACGGTGGCCGACAACGATCACGCCATTTTTGGCGATCTTATCCAGCGTGCTGCCTGCCGCTGGTGCTGCGTCTTCTGCGTGCGCCAGACCGGCGGACATTCCCATGACCAGCATGGCAGTGGCGAGCTTACGTAATTGCATATCCAACTCCTTTATCGTCTGCGCCAGGGACGCATTGATACCCATTGTGATGTTGTTATTGTTTGCTACTAAAACGTGCAGTCTTGTATGTGTTTGTTAACATTTAGTTTGGATGAATGTAAAGAATTTGCTGTGTTATTGTTTATTTTTGCGAAGTGCGCCGCACCATTTGGGGGCAAAAATATCTTGTTGCACTTTTCAGGTGCTACCGGCGCTCAACTTTGGTGCGACCAGGTTGCACATTCAGCCAAAACAGCGTTTGCCTTGTAGAACAAAGCAATAGACGTGCCAGAATGGTCTTTTGGATGGAGGGAGTAGGCCTGATAAGCGTAGCGCCATCAGGCACGATGCTGCACAACTGCCGGATGGCGGCGTACCGCCTTATCCGGCCTGCATTTGATGGGGCACTGTTTTACTTACGACGTTGACGCAGACTCATTACCACTGCGCCAAAGCCAAACAGCGCGGTTAGCAGCCAGAGCGGCCAGTTTCCGGTACGGGCATAAGGGGTTAAGCCCGTCGTTGGCGTCACGCTGGTGGTCAGCACCTGACGGGTAAACTGCGGGATCATCGCCTGAACTTCGCCCTGCGGACCAATCACCGCCGTAATACCGTTGTTGGTGCTACGCAGCAGAGGTCGCGCCAGCTCCAGGGAACGCATACGCGCCATCTGGAAGTGCTGCCACGGGCCAATAGATTTACCAAACCATGCATCGTTGGAGATAGTCAGCAGGTAGTCCGTATCCGGGCGGAAGTTATCCCGTACCTGTTCGCCAAGAATGATTTCGTAGCAGATGGCAGCGGTCAGCTTAAAGCCGTGTGCATGCAACTGTGGCTGTACATAAGGACCGCGGCTGAACGAAGACATTGGCAGGTCAAAGAATGGTGCTAGCGGGCGTAGGATAGATTCCAGCGGGACAAACTCGCCAAACGGTACCAGATGGTTTTTGTTGTAGCGGTTGCTGGAGTCGTAATTGTATGGGCTGTCTTTACCCAGTGTGATGATGGTGTTGTAGGTGTCGTAACGATTCTGCTTGTTCAGACGCGCGTCTACAATACCGGTAATCAGCGTGCTATTTTTCGATTTCAGCAGGTCATCCATCATGCTCAGAAAACGCTGCTGGTTAATTTCCAGGTCCGGAATAGCGGATTCTGGCCAGATGATGAGCTGTGATTTGCCCATCTCAGGCTGGGTGGCGTCGAGATAAATCTTCAGGGTGTTGAGTAACTGGCCTTCATCCCATTTGAGCGACTGCGGGATGTCACCCTGCACCATCGAGACCTGGGTGGTTTTTTCCGGCTCCAGCGTGTACCACTGAATATAACGTAGCGGGAAGGGCAGAGCGAAAAGCACCACGGCGGCAGCCAGCGGCTTCCAGTTACGCGTTACCAGTGCAAGTGCCAGCAGGCCGCTAACCATCATCAGCAGGAAGTTTATCGCCTCAACGCCCATTACCGGCGCCAGCCCTTTTAACGGACCGTCGATCTGGCTGTAGCCGAATTGCAACCACGGAAAACCGGTCAGTACCCAGCCGCGTAGAAATTCAGTGATTTGCCAGACTACCGGCGCGGCAATCGCTACACGTATCCAGGTAGTTTTCGGCCACAGACGCGCCAAAACGCCGGCAAACAGGCCAGTGTAGAGGGAAAGGTAAGCAGCAAGCAGAACCACGAGGAAGACGTTAACGGGGCCCGGCATACCGCCAAACTGCGCGATACTGACGTAAACCCAGTTGATGCCTGAGCCAAACAGTCCCAGTCCCCAGAAATAGCCGATAGCGGCAGACTGGAGCGGACGGCGGTTGAAGGTGAGAGCCTGCAGGCCCATCAGCGAAACAATCGCAGCGGGCCAGATGTCATACGGTGAGAAAGCCAGTGTCCCGCAGGCACCGAATAATAACGCCAGCAGCAGGCGAATGCGCTGGCGTTCAATTAAAGGGGCAAATGCCATGTAGTCTTAGATCCAGTTTCGGGTTTATTCGTCCAGTTTGGGCTGGGGTGAGTCGTCCGGAATTCTGACATGAACCTGAATAATACGACGGCTGTCGGCCATTGCCACTTTGAACTGGTAACCATCAATGTCGATGGTCTCTCCACGCGCGGGCAGATGACCGAAGGCCTGCATGACCAATCCGCCAATGGTATCTACTTCTTCATCGCTGAAATGCGTGCCGAAAGCTTCGTTGAAGTCTTCAATCGGCGCCAGCGCGCGAATAGTCCAGGTGTGGCGACTGAGCTGACGGAAATCAATATCGTCTTCTTCGTCGTACTCATCTTCAATTTCACCGACAATCAGTTCAAGGATGTCCTCAATGGTCACCAGACCTGAGACACCGCCAAACTCGTCGATGACGATAGCCATATGATAACGCTGGGAGCGGAACTCTTTCAGCATGCGGTCAACCCGCTTGCTTTCAGGGACGACAACCGCCTGGCGTAACACTTTCTCCATGCTGAAGGCTTCGGCATCGCTACGCATAAACGGCAGCAGATCTTTGGCCATCAGAATCCCTTCAATGTGATCCTTGTCTTCGCTAATTACCGGGAAACGCGAGTGGGCAGACTCGATAATGACATCGAGGCATTCGTCCAGAGTTTGGTTGCGTTTCAGGGTAATCATCTGGGAGCGAGGGATCATGATGTCGCGAACACGTTGGTCCGCAATATCCATTACCCCTTCGAGCATATCGCGCGTATCTTCATCGATAAGGTCGTTTTGCCCGGAATCACGGATCAGCTCCAACAGTTCGTCGCGGTTTTTCGGTTCACCGTGGAAAAGTTGGCTCAGTAACAGGGAAAAAAATCCCTTTTTGCTGTTTAAGGTGTCACTACTGTGTGAATTGTCGTCGCTCATGGCGTCGTATGGGTTCTCATGTTAGTTAATACAAAGCGCGTCATGCGTTTACTCAGCTGTTGACGGCATGTTTTGCCTGATGGCGCTACGCTTATCAGGCCTACGAAAGGCATGAATGTAGGCCGGATTAGGCGCAAGTGCCGCCATCCGGCAAGCTACTATTCTGCAATCTTCTCGGCAATGTACGGATCCTCATAGCCCAGAGCAAGCATAATCTCTGTTTCGAGGGATTCCATCTCTTCCGCTTCATCGTCTTCAATATGGTCGTAGCCGAGTAAATGCAGGCTACCGTGCACCACCATGTGCGCCCAGTGGGCCTCAAGCGGTTTGCCTTGCTCCTGCGCTTCTTTCTCGACCACCTGACGGCAGATGATCAAATCGCCCAGCAGCGGCATCTCAATGCCCGGCGGAGCCTCAAACGGGAAAGAGAGCACGTTGGTGGATTTGTCTTTCCCGCGATAGGTCAGGTTCAGGTCGTGGCTTTCCGCGTCATCGACCAGACGAATCGTCACTTCAGACTCTTCCTGAAACTGCGGGATCACCGCATCCAGCCAGCCCTGAAACTGACTTTCTGTTGGCAAACCGGATTCGTCTTCACATGCCAGCTGTAAATCGAGGATAACCTGACTCATTTTTGTTCCTGCTCCTGAGCTTCGCGCTTGCGTTCTGCAGCCTGCTCGGCTTTGCGTTTCTGTTCTGCTTCTTCCCAGGCTTCATACGCCGTGACGATACGGGCGACCACCGGGTGGCGCACCACGTCTTCGCTATGGAAGAAATTAAAACTAATTTCGTCGACTTCAGCCAGCACTTCAATGGCATGACGCAGACCGGATTTGGTGCTACGCGGCAGGTCAATCTGGGTGATATCGCCAGTGATGACCGCTTTGGAGTTAAAGCCGATACGGGTCAGGAACATTTTCATCTGTTCGATGGTGGTGTTCTGGCTTTCATCAAGAATGATGAACGCATCGTTCAACGTACGACCGCGCATATAGGCCAGTGGCGCAACTTCAATGACGTTACGCTCAATCAGCTTTTCAACCTTTTCAAAGCCGAGCATTTCGAAAAGCGCGTCATACAGCGGTCGTAAATACGGATCGACTTTCTGGCTGAGATCTCCTGGCAGGAATCCCAGTTTTTCGCCCGCTTCCACTGCCGGACGGGTCAGCAGAATGCGACGGATCTCCTGACGCTCAAGCGCATCAACCGCAGCGGCAACCGCGAGATACGTTTTACCCGTACCCGCAGGGCCAACGCCAAATGTAATGTCGTGGTCGAGGATATTCGCAATGTACTGTGCCTGGTTCGGCGTGCGCGGCTTAATTACTCCACGCTTGGTTTTGATGTTCACCGCTTTGCCAAATTCAGGCACGCTGTCTGCGCTTTGCTCAAGCACACGCGCTTCTTTGATCGCCAGATGAATTTGTTCAGGCTCGATGTCCTGCGTCTGACCGCGCATTGGGGCGGTATCGACGTACAGGCTACGTAAAATATCTGCCGCAGCGGTGACGCAAATTGGACGACCGGTCAGTTTAAAGTGGTTATCACGGCGGTTAATTTCGATGCCGAGGCGACGTTCCAGCTGTTTGATGTTGTCATCAAATGGGCCGCAAAGGCTCAACAGGCGGGCGTTGTCTGCGGGTTCAAGGGTGATTTCGCGAGTGTCTATGTTCAAACTGTTCCTCTTATGCATGTCTCGCCGGACGCTGAACATTTACCGGCATCTAAGGAAATTATTCACGCCATGGGGGAAAGGCGCAAGCATTGCAGCAAATATGGGGATGATAGGGCAGATTACAAGACCCGCCGGGACAGCGAGCCCAGGATTGTAGGCCCGATAAGTGTAGCAGTATCGGGCCTTTTTTACGTTTTTCAGCAGGATTAAGGCTGATAAATACCGACGCCCAGATCGTTTTCTTTGCGGGTACGCGCAATGACCGATTCAGGGGATTCTGCGATACGCAGACCCATTTCGTCCTCGGTACGCACCACTTTACCGCGCAGGGAGTTAGTCCAGACATCGGTAATTTCTACGTCTACGAACTTACCGACCATATCCGGGTTGCCTTCAAAGTTCACCACACGGTTATTTTCGGTACGGCCTGACAGCTCCATGATGCTCTTACGCGATGTGCCTTCAACCAGAATGCGCTGGGTCGTGCCGACCATACGGCGACTCCAGGCCATAGCTTGCTGGTTGATACGCTCCTGTAGAATGTACAGACGCTGTTTCTTCTCTTCTTCCGGTACGTCGTCAACCATATCGGCGGCAGGGGTACCAGGACGCGCAGAGAAAATAAAGCTGTAGCTCATGTCAAAATTGACGTCAGCAATCAGCTTCATGGTCTGCTCGAAATCCTGCGTGGTTTCACCCGGGAAGCCAACGATGAAGTCGGAGCTAATCTGGATATCCGGACGCGCAGCGCGCAGTTTGCGGATGATCGCTTTGTATTCCAGCGCGGTATGGGTGCGCCCCATCAGGTTAAGTACGCGGTCTGAACCGCTCTGTACCGGCAGATGCAGGAAGCTCACCAGCTCTGGCGTATCGCGATAAACTTCAACGATATCATCGGTGAATTCGATCGGATGGCTGGTGGTGAAGCGGATACGATCAATGCCGTCGATCGCTGCGACCAGACGTAACAGATCGGCAAAAGATCCGATCGTGCCGTCGTAGTTCTCACCACGCCATGCGTTCACGTTTTGCCCCAGCAGGTTCACTTCACGCACGCCTTGGGCTGCAAGCTGGGCGATTTCAAACAGAATATCATCCGCCGGACGGCTGACTTCCTCACCGCGGGTGTAGGGCACCACGCAGTAAGTACAATATTTATTACAACCTTCCATGATGGACACAAACGCGCTTGGACCTTCAGCACGCGGTTCCGGCAGTCGGTCGAACTTTTCGATCTCCGGGAAACTGATATCAACCACCGGGCTACGGGTCGTGCTTCCACGCACTTTGTTGATCATTTCCGGCAGGCGGTGCAGCGTTTGCGGCCCAAAAATAATATCGACGTAATGCGCGCGCTGGCGAATATGATCGCCTTCCTGAGACGCAACACAGCCACCGACCCCAATGATGAGCTTGGGGTTTTTCTCTTTTAACAGTTTCCAGCGGCCCAGTTGATGGAACACTTTTTCCTGAGCCTTCTCACGGATTGAGCAGGTATTCAGCAGCAGCACATCCGCTTCTTCCGCCACGTCAGTCAGTTGATACCCATGAGTGGCATCCAGCAGATCGGCCATCTTCGATGAATCGTATTCGTTCATCTGACAGCCCCAGGTTTTAATATGGAGTTTTTTGGTCATCGACTTGCTCTTGCGAAATTGTGGCTGAAATGCAGGGCGCATAGTGTACTGCTTTGGCGCGGTTGTGACCAGTATGACGGATGTCAGCCTCAAGGGGTAAAAAATCCTGTAAACTTACACAATACATGTAACTGGATAATTGACCATGACAAATCAACCAACGGAAATTGCCATTGTCGGCGGGGGGATGGTCGGCGGCGCGCTGGCGCTTGGACTGGCGCAGCATGGATTTACGGTAACGGTCATCGAGCATGCCGTTCCCGCGCCGTTTGTGGCTGACGGACAGCCTGATGTCAGAATTTCTGCCATTAGTTCCGCGTCGGTGTCGTTGCTAAAAGGGCTGGGCGTCTGGGATACGGTGCAGGGGATGCGCAGCCATCCTTATCGTCGACTGGAAACGTGGGAGTGGGAAAATGCCCATGTGATGTTTGATGCCGCCGAGCTTAAGCTGCCTCTGTTGGGCTATATGGTGGAAAACACGGTCCTGCAACAGGCGCTCTGGCAGGCGCTGGAAGTTCACCCCAAAGTCACGCTGCGCGTACCGGCGTCCCTGATTTCTTTGCATCAACATAACGATCGACATGAGCTTGAGCTGGCAGGCGGCGAAACCATCAGCGCGAAGCTGGTCATCGGCGCCGATGGTGCCAACTCTCAGGTGCGAAAAATGGCCGGGATTGGTATCCATGCCTGGCAGTACGCGCAGTCCTGTATGTTGATAACCGTGCAATGCGAAAATTCACCGGGAGACAGCACCTGGCAGCAATTTACGCCTGACGGCCCGCGCGCGTTTTTACCGCTGTTTGATAACTGGGCCTCGTTGGTGTGGTACGACTCACCGGCTCGCATCCGCCAATTGCAAGCGCTGAATATGCCGCAATTGCAGACGGAGATTGCTAAACATTTTCCATCGCGACTCGGTAAGGTGATGCCAGTGGCTGCGGGGGCGTTCCCGCTTACGCGCCGTCATGCGCTGCAATATGTGCAACCGGGGCTGGCGCTGGTAGGTGATGCCGCGCATACCATTCATCCGCTGGCGGGGCAGGGCGTTAATCTGGGCTTTCGTGATGTCGATGCGTTGATTGATGTGCTGGTGAACGCGCGCAGCTACGGTGAATCCTGGGCCAGTCAGCCGGTGCTCAAGCGCTATCAGAATCGCCGTATGACTGACAATTTCATCATGCAAAGCGGTATGGATCTGTTCTATGCCGGATTCAGTAATAACCTGCAGCCGCTGCGCATCATGCGTAATCTCGGGCTCATGGCCGCAGAGCGCGCTGGCGTACTGAAACGTCAGGCACTGAAGTATGCGTTAGGGTTGTAGCTCGAGTGGTGCCTGATGGCGCTACGTTTATCAGGCCTACAAGTCATGTAGGCCGGGTAAGGCTTGCCGTCACCCAACGTTAGAAAAGCAAAAAGCTCGCCGAAGCGAGCTTTTTTAATATGGCTGGGGTACGAGGATTCGAACCTCGGAATGCTGGTATCAGAAACCAGAGCCTTACCGCTTGGCGATACCCCAACGGGCGCACCCACAGAGTGGACGACTTTTTGAAATTGGCTGGGGTACGAGGATTCGAACCTCGGAATGCTGGTATCAGAAACCAGAGCCTTACCGCTTGGCGATACCCCAACAATTTTTTGGATTTACCGAACGAGTCGATACGTCCTTAATATGGTGGCTACGACGGGATTCGAACCTGTGACCCCATCATTATGAGTGATGTGCTCTAACCAGCTGAGCTACGTAGCCAAATACTAACATTTTCTTCGATGGCTGGGGTACCTGGATTCGAACCAGGGAATGCCGGTATCAAAAACCGGTGCCTTACCGCTTGGCGATACCCCAATGACCGTTGCGGTGAACCGCTATATCGAAGAAAAAAATGGCTGGGGTACCTGGATTCGAACCAGGGAATGCCGGTATCAAAAACCGGTGCCTTACCGCTTGGCGATACCCCATCCGTGCAACGCTTACGGGTGAATGGTGCGGGAGGCGAGACTTGAACTCGCACACCTTGCGGCGCCAGAACCTAAATCTGGTGCGTCTACCAATTTCGCCACTCCCGCAAAAAAGATGGTGGCTACGACGGGATTCGAACCTGTGACCCCATCATTATGAGTGATGTGCTCTAACCAGCTGAGCTACGTAGCCATCTTTTTTTCGCGTAACCTTATCGGCGTTGCGGGGCGCATTATGCGTATTGAGCCTTGAAGCGTCAACCCCTTTTTCATTGAAAATAGCTGGAATGTGACTGTTTGGTTAGGTTGCGAACAGCATGACGCAATATTCGGCAATTATTAGTTATTAATTGTTTTTTTGCACAGAAAACAAACATAAAAAAAGAGCCCCGCAGGGCTCTTATCTAAGGATTAACTTATTTATAAGCGGACTGGTGTACGCCAACGGCACGGCCAGACGGATCGTTCATGGTTTTAAACGCCTCATCCCATTCGATTGCTTTGGCAGAAGAACAGGCAACCGACGGCCCGCCCGGCACGCATTCGGCAGCGCTTGCTACCGGGAACAACTCTTCGAAAATCTCACGGTACAAATACGCTTCTTTTGACGATGGCGTGTTGTACGGGAAACGGAAGCTGGCGGTTTCCAGTTGTTGGTCTGAAACTTGTTCTGCAGCCACCTCTTTCAGCGTGTCAATCCAGCTGTAACCGACACCGTCAGAGAACTGCTCTTTCTGACGCCATGCGACGCTTGCCGGCAGGTAGGACTCAAAACATTCGCGCAGAACGTGTTTTTCCATTTTGCCGTTGCCGCACATTTTGTCCTGTGGGTTGATGCGCATCGCCACATCAAGGAATTTCTTATCCAGGAAGGGCACGCGGGCTTCTACACCCCAGGCCGACATGGCTTTGTTGGCACGGGCGCAGTCGAACATATGCAGCGCTTGCAGCTTGCGCACGGTTTCTTCGTGCAGTTCTTTTGCATCTGGCGCTTTGTGGAAATAGAGATAGCCGCCAAACACTTCGTCCGAACCTTCACCCGACAACACCATTTTAATGCCCATCGCTTTAATTTTACGCGACATTAAGTACATTGGCGTCGAGGCGCGAATCGTCGTGACATCGTAAGTTTCGATGTGATAAATCACGTCGCGGATCGCATCCAGACCTTCCTGCACGGTGAAGTGGATCTCATGGTGCACGGTCCCCAGATGGTTCGCCACCTCTTGCGCAGCTTTCAGATCCGGAGCGCCTTCCAGGCCGACGGCGAAGGAGTGCAGCTGTGGCCACCAGGCTTCGCTACGTTCCTGATCTTCAACACGGCGTGCCGCGTATTTTTTAGTTATCGCGGAAATTACGGATGAATCCAGACCGCCGGACAGCAGTACGCCATAAGGAACATCTGACATCAGGTGACTTTTCACCGCATCTTCCAGCGCCTGGCGCAGCTCGTTTTTATCGGTAACGTTGTCTTTGACTGCATCGTATTCAAACCAGTCGCGCTGGTAGTACTGACGAATTTCACCGTCTTTACTCCACAAATAGCTACCGGCCGGGAATTCTTTGATTGTGCGGCAGACAGGAACCAGCGCTTTCATTTCAGACGCAACGTAGAAGTTACCGTGCTCGTCGTAACCCATATACAGCGGGATGATCCCGATATGATCACGACCGATCAGGTAGGCGTCCTGCTCGCTGTCGTACAGAGCAAAAGCAAACATGCCTTGCAGGTCATCGAGGAACGCGGGTCCTTTTTCCTGATACAGCGCGAGGATAACTTCGCAGTCGGAACCGGTCTGGAACTGGTAGCGATCACCGTATTCAGCACGCAGCGTCTGGTGGTTATAAATTTCACCGTTAACCGCCAGGATATGTGTCTTCTTCACGTTGTACAGCGGCTGAGCACCGGCATTGACGTCGACGATGGACAGACGTTCGTGCGCCAGAATGGCGTTATCACAGGCGTAAATACCTGACCAGTCCGGGCCGCGGTGGCGCATCAGACGAGACAGTTCCAGGGCTTTTTTACGCAGTTCAACTGCGTCAGTTTTAATATCGAATACGCCAAAAATAGAACACATAACCTTCTCCGTTAATCTGTTGCGTGATGCTTTTTACGTTTGCTTGATAAAGAAAATGCCGCAAAGCTGGAGAGGGCGCAAGCGAATTACGGGTCAGAAAATAAAAAACGCAATGGTCATTGCTGATTGATGAAAAAAGATTATGTAATGAGCGCTATTATTGATGAATCAACAGTGAAGTGGTGATTTTATTGAATGGATGTCTTTTTCAGGCCGGATAACTTGCAGATGTTGTTATCCGGCTAAAGAGATTAAATGACGTCTATTTCAGCAACGGACGGGTAAATCCAGCTTGGTCTGAACGGCATGTTGTCAATATCATCAAGCTTGGATACGCCAGACAGTACCAGGATAGTTTCCAGACCCGCCTGAAAACCTGCCAGAATATCGGTACGCAGGTTGTCACCAACGATAACGGTTTCTTCCGAGTGCGCCTGCATTTTGTTGAGCGCCGCGCGAATAATCCACGGGCTGGGTTTGCCGACATAAAACGGTTTACGACCTGAGATCTTCTCAATACCGGCACAGAGTGCTCCACAGGCGGGATAAAAGCCGCGACCGTGGGTATCCGGGTTAGTGGCGATAAAACGCGCGCCGTTGGCGACAAAATAGGCTGCTTTATGCATCATGTCCCAGTTATAGGAACGTGTCTCGCCAACAATCACAAAATCGGGGTTCACGTCGGTAATGGTAAATCCAGCTTTATACAGTTCGTGAATTAACGCGCCTTCACCCACCACGTAGGCCTTTTTCCCTTCCTGGCGACGAAGAAAATCAGCGGTAGCCATCGCGGAAGTATAAAAGACGCTATCAGGGACATTCACACCCGCGGTGGCGAAGCGGTTTGCCAGATCTTGCCCGGTCTGCGAAGGGTAGTTAGTCAGCAGGACTAACGGCAGGCCTTTTTCCAGGATCCCAGTCAGAAATTCTGCCGCACCTGGTACGGCAACATTGTCGTGCATCAGCACGCCGTCGATATCACAAATTACATTCTTAATGGCCATGGACAATCCGACATTAAAAAAAGAAGGCATTACTATACACAAAATACACTACATCATTCGAGTTGCATCAAGGCGGCAAGTCTGCGAACCCCTGGAGCTTACTGAAGTAAGTGACCGGGGTGAGCAGATGCAGCTAACGCAGAGGCAGCTCGAAGGATGACGTGTATTAGCTTTCCAGCAAACGTTGCAGCAATGTCCCGTTGAGCATTGCGCGCTTCACCAGCGCAAAGGCGCCAATGGCGGAGCGGTGATCCAGCGTGGACCGAACCACCGGTAAATTATGGCGAAACGCCTTCAACGCCTGCGTGTTGATACAGCTTTCTATTGCAGGCAGCAGCACCTTATCCGCCTCGGTAATTTCGCCCGCAATGACGATTTTTTGCGGGTTAAACAGGTTGATGGCAATGGCGATAGTTTTACCCAGATGGCGACCAACGTGCTCAATGACTTCTGATGCCAGATTATCGCCTTTATTTGCTGCCTTACAGATGGCTTTGATGCTGCAATCATCCAGCGTGAGTCGACTTGGATAACCCTGCTCCAGTAAGTTCTGCACGCGATGTTCAATAGAAGCATTGGCGGCAATGGTTTCCAGGCAGCCGAAATTACCGCAGTGACAGCGCTCACCCAGCGGCTCTACCTGAATATGACCAATCTCGCCGACGTTGCCATTGCGACCGATGAAAATTCGGCCATTGGAGATGATACCCGCACCGGTTCCGCGGTGCACTCGTACCAAAATGGAGTCTTCGCAATCCTGGCTTGCCCCGAAATAGTGCTCAGCCAGCGCAAGGCTGCGAATATCATGTCCAACAAAGCAGGTGACGTTGAAGCGTTTTTCGAGCGCTTCGACCAGTCCCCAGTTTTCGACCTGAATGTGTGGCATATAGCGGATGACGCCGCTTTCAGGGTCGACAAGGCCTGGCAGGATGACAGAAATTGCGATCAGCTCACGGATTTTCCGCTGGCAGCTCTCAATAAAGATGGCAATGGTGTTGAGCAGCGCATATTCCAGCGTTTCCTGGGTGCGCTCCGGGAGGGGGTAATGCTCTTCAGCAACCACTTTACTGCTCATATCATAGAGTGTGAGCGTCGTATCATGGCGACCCAGTCGTACGCCAATGGCGTGGAAATTGCGAGTTTCTGTGACGATAGAGATAGCGCGGCGGCCCCCGGTGGAGGCCTGCTGATCGACTTCTTTGATCAGCCCGCGTTCGATCAACTGACGCGTAATTTTGGTTACGCTGGCGGGGGCAAGCTGGCTTTGCTCGGCAATTTGAATTCGCGAGATTGGCCCGTGTTGGTCAATCAGGCGATAAACCGCCGCGCTGTTAAGCTGTTTTACGAGATCAACATTACCTATTTGAGCTTGTCCGCCTGGTGTCATTCTTTCTCTTACTCAGTAACGACCTCGTTGCCATTAACGATGGTCTTGATGATTTTAAAGTCGTGCGTGAACGCAGTCAGGTTGGCTACTTTGCCTGGCGCGATGCTGCCGAGTTGTTTGTCGACGCCAATGGCGCGAGCAGGGTAGAGCGTTGCCATGCGTAAGACTTCGTCGAGAGCGATATTCGCATGTTCGACCAGATTGCGTACGCCTTCAATCATGGTTAATGATGAACCGCTCAACGTACCGTTCTCATCAACACACAGTCCATTGCGGTAGTATATTGTTTTACCAGCGAAAATGAACTGTTCAATGTTTGCACCTGCTGGCGCGGTCGCGTCAGTAACCAGGCACAGCTTGTCGCCTTTCAGGCGCTTAGCATTACGAATGTTAACGTAGTCAACGTGCAGGCCATCGGCGATGATACCGCAGTAGATATCGGCTTCATCCAAGATAGCGCCCGCCAGACCGGGTTCGCGGCCGGTAATGTACGGCATCGCGTTGAACAGATGCGTTGCAAAGGTAATACCTGCACGGAATCCGATTTTTGCTTCTTTTACCGTTGCATTGGAATGACCCGCAGAAACCACGATACCCGCATTCACCAATTTGGTGATGACCTCTACCGGGACCATTTCTGGCGCCAGTGTGACTTTGGTGATCACATCCGCATTATCGCACAGGAAATCAACCAGTGCAGCGTCCGGCTGACGGACAAATCCCGGATTATGGGTGCCTTTTTTCACCAGGTTCAGCCACGGGCCTTCAAGATGAAGTCCTAATGCCTGATTCGGGTGTTTCGCCAGGTATTCACGCATCACGCGAACACCTTGTTTCATCAGGTCATCGCTGGTGGTGATAAGCGTTGGCAAATAGTTGGTGCAGCCAGATTTTTCATTGGCTTTCTGCATGATTTCCAGCGTTTCAACGGTTACGGCTTCTGCCGTATCGTTAAACTGCACACCGCCGCAGCCGTTCAGCTGTACATCAATAAAACCGGGGGAAACAATGGCCCCATTCAGTGAGCGCTGTTCAATCCCTGACGGTAATTCAGCCAGTGGGCAAACGCTGTCGATCAGGCCATTGGCGACAACAATCGCATGGTCATCAAGAATTTCGTGACCGGTAAAGATCCGGCCCTGGGTTAAAGCATACATTCCGACCCCCGATTTCAAAAAAATGCCGCCCTGCAACTTATCGACAGGGCGGAGACATCAATTACAGACCTTTAATATTTTCCGCTTCTAACTCGTTGAAGTATTTCAGCGTCTTCACTTTCAGTTCCATGGTGGAAGGCTCATCGCAGACCACAACGGCTTTTGGATGCAACTGCAGGCAGCTGATGGTCCACATGTGGTTAACGTTGCCTTCAACGGCGGCTTGCAGCGCCTGTGCTTTCTGGTGGCCCAGAACCAGGATCATCACTTCTTCAGCATCCAGCAGGGTGCCCACGCCAACGGTCAGCGCATATTTAGGCACCTGGCTTACGTCGCCGTCAAAGAAGCGTGAGTTAGCAACACGTGTGTCGTGAGTCAGCGTTTTGATGCGGGTACGGGAAGCCAAAGAGGAAGCGGGCTCGTTGAACGCAATGTGACCATCGTTGCCTACACCGCCCATAAACAGGTGGATTTTACCGTAAGAACGGATTTTTTCTTCATACTGACGGCATTCTGCATCAATATCCGGCGCGTTACCATTGAGGAGGTTGATGTTTTCTGCTGGAATATCAACGTGATCAAAGAAATTGCGGTGCATAAAGCTGTGGTAGCTTTCCGGATGCTCTTTCGGCAGGCCAACATATTCGTCCATGTTGAACGTAACAACATGCTTGAAGCTCACCTGGCCCGCTTTGTGCATTTCAACCAATGCTTTATAAGCTGTCAGCGGAGTACCGCCAGTCGGCAGGCCCAGAACGAACGGACGATCTGCCGTTGGTTTGAACGCGTTAATACGGTTAACGATATGGCGAGCAGCCCATTTGCCGACTTGTTCAGCGGTATTCAGGGGGATCAGTCTCATTCTTCACCTCAAAAGTAAAAGTAAGCAGTTGGCGGATTGAGTCTCTGTGCAGTAATAAGCGTAACCTGGTTTTGCATCGGTAAGGATCAATCCGTTTCGATTTTTTGAATGATAAAATAAGTTTTCGTAGTTAGCCAGTGAAAGGGAGGGTTAATAACGATATTTGGTGACTGGAATCACAAAAAACACGCGTTTAATTTGCGATACGAATTAATTTTTCACACACTCTGAATGTAGATGAATGGTTAATATCGTTGTTCCAGAATCTTGCTGTCAGGAATGGTCGCACAATAAAAATATGGCTTCAAAGAAGCCTAATCGGGGTCTCGTAGGGGGAATAAAATGAATATTTTAGGTTTTTTCCAGCGGCTGGGTAGGGCGTTACAGCTCCCCATCGCTGTGCTGCCAGTCGCGGCACTGCTGCTGCGATTCGGCCAACCAGATTTACTTAACGTACCCTTCATCGCGCAAGCGGGTGGGGCCATCTTTGATAACCTCGCGTTAATTTTTGCGATCGGTGTTGCTTCCAGCTGGTCAAAAGACAGCGCAGGAGCAGCAGCGCTGGCAGGTGCGGTCGGTTATTTCATATTGACCAAAGCAATGGTTACCATTAACCCTGCAATCAATATGGGCGTGCTGGCTGGTATCATCACCGGTCTGGTCGGCGGTGCCGTGTATAACCGCTGGTCTGGTATCAAACTGCCTGACTTCCTGAGCTTCTTTGGCGGCAAACGATTTGTGCCGATCGCCACTGGCTTCTTCTGTCTGGTGCTGGCTGCTATCTTCGGTTACGTATGGCCGCCGGTGCAGAACGCCATCCATGCGGGTGGTGAGTGGATCGTGGGCGCTGGCGCGCTGGGTTCCGGTATCTTTGGTTTCATCAACCGTCTGCTGATCCCAACCGGTCTGCATCAGGTGCTGAACACCATCGCCTGGTTCCAGATTGGCGAATTTACTAATGCTGCAGGTACCGTATTCCACGGTGACATCAACCGCTTCTACGCGGGTGACGGCACTGCGGGTATGTTCATGTCTGGCTTCTTCCCAATCATGATGTTTGGTCTGCCGGGTGCGGCGCTGGCGATGTACTTCGCGGCTCCGAAAGCACGTCGTCCGATGGTTGGCGGTATGCTGCTGTCCGTTGCGATCACCGCGTTCCTGACCGGTGTTACCGAGCCGCTGGAATTCCTGTTCATGTTCCTGGCTCCACTGCTGTACCTCCTGCACGCACTGTTAACGGGTATCAGCCTGTTCGTTGCAACACTGCTGGGGATCCACGCAGGCTTCTCCTTCTCCGCAGGTGCTATCGACTACGTGTTGATGTACAACCTGCCGGCAGCAAGCCAGAACGTCTGGATGCTGGTGGTGATGGGGCTGGTGTTCTTCGTTATCTACTTTGTGCTGTTCAGCGCGGTTATTCGTATGTTTAACCTGAAAACGCCGGGCCGCGAAGATAAAGAAGACGATATCGTTACTGAAGAAGCCAACAGCAACACTGAAGAAGGTTTGGCTCAACTTGCAACCAACTACATTGCAGCGGTTGGCGGTACTGATAACCTGAAAGCGATTGATGCCTGTATCACTCGTCTGCGTCTGACCGTTGCCGACTCCGGTCGCGTTAACGATGCGATGTGTAAGCGTTTAGGCGCATCTGGGGTAGTTAAGCTGAACAAGCAAACTATCCAGGTCATCGTGGGGGCGAAAGCCGAATCCATCGGCGACGAAATGAAGAAAGTTGTCGCGCGTGGCCCGGTGGCAGCAGCATCTGGTGAAAGTGCGCCAGCAGCAGCGGCTCCAGTAGCAAAACCGCAGGCTGTAGCGAATGCAGTCACCGTTGAAGCGCTGGTTTCTCCGATTACTGGTGACGTAGTTGCTCTGGATCAGGTTCCTGATGAAGCCTTCGCCAGCAAAGCAGTAGGCGACGGCGTGGCAGTGAAACCAACGGATAAAATCGTGGTTGCTCCGGCTGCGGGCACCATCGTGAAAATCTTCAACACTAACCATGCGTTCTGCCTGGAAACTGTTAAAGGCGCGGAAATCGTGGTCCATATGGGCATCGATACCGTAGCGCTGGAAGGCAAAGGCTTTAAGCGTCTGGTTGAAGAAGGTGCTGAAGTTACGGCAGGCCAACCGATTCTGGAAATGGATCTGGAGTTCCTGAACGCTAACGCACGTTCGATGATAAGCCCGGTTGTGTGCAGCAACAGCGATGATTTCGGCGCTCTGGTTATTAAAGCCGAAGGTCATGTGGTTGCCGGTCAAACACCACTGTATGAGATTAAAGGTAAATAACTGCTCCTGAGTAAAGTGAGTTAAGTGCCTTAAGCGGCGGGGGATATTCCTCCGCCGCTTTTTTTTGCAGCAAATGCCCTCATATATCCTGTTGAAACACCTTTTTTGTGCAACTAATAGTTGTCTCCTGACGTCGCTTATAAGATCATACTCCGTTATACGTTGTTTACGCTTTGAGGAATCCACGATGAGTGAGGCTGAAGCCCGCCCGAGTAACTTTATTCGTCAGATCATCGATGAAGATCTGGCCAGTGGTAAGCACACCACTATCCATACCCGTTTTCCGCCGGAGCCAAATGGCTATCTGCACATTGGCCACGCGAAATCCATTTGTCTGAACTTTGGCATTGCGCAAGATTACCAGGGCCAGTGCAACCTGCGTTTTGATGATACGAACCCGGTTAAAGAAGATATCGAGTACGTTGAGTCGATTAAAAACGACGTTGAATGGTTAGGTTTCCACTGGACTGGCGACATTCGCTACTCTTCGGATTACTTCGATCAGCTTCACGCCTATGCGGTAGAGCTTATTAATAAAGGCCTGGCGTACGTTGACGAACTGTCAGCGGACGAAATCCGCGAATACCGCGGCACGCTGACTCAGCCTGGCAAAAATAGCCCGTACCGCGATCGTAGCGTCGAAGAGAACCTGGCGCTGTTCGAAAAAATGCGTACCGGTGGCTTTGAAGAAGGTAAAGCCTGCCTGCGCGCGAAAATCGATATGGCGTCGCCGTTTATCGTGATGCGCGATCCGGTGCTGTACCGCATTAAGTTCGCCGAACACCACCAGACCGGCAACAAGTGGTGCATCTACCCGATGTACGACTTTACCCACTGCATCAGCGATGCGCTGGAAGGCATTACGCATTCCCTGTGTACGCTGGAGTTCCAGGATAACCGTCGTCTGTACGACTGGGTGCTGGACAACATCACCATTCCGGTTCATCCGCGTCAGTACGAATTCTCGCGCCTGAATCTGGAATATACCGTGATGTCCAAGCGCAAGCTGAACCTGCTGGTGACCGACAAGCACGTTGAAGGCTGGGACGATCCGCGTATGCCGACGATTTCTGGCCTGCGTCGTCGCGGTTACACCGCTGCCGCGATCCGTGAGTTCTGCAAACGCATTGGCGTGACCAAGCAAGACAACACCATTGAGATCGCTTCTCTGGAATCCTGTATCCGCGAAGATCTGAACGAAAACGCCCCGCGCGCGATGGCGGTTATCGATCCGGTTAAACTGGTTATCGAAAACTATCCGCAGGGCGAAAGCGAATTGGTCACCATGCCTAACCATCCGAACAAACCGGAAATGGGCAGCCGCGAAGTGCCATTTAGCGGTGAAATTTGGATCGATCGCGCAGACTTCCGTGAAGAAGCGAACAAGCAGTACAAGCGTCTGGTGATGGGCAAAGAAGTACGTCTGCGCAATGCTTATGTGATCAAAGCCGAACGTGTTGAGAAAGATGCGGAAGGGAATATCACCACCATTTTCTGCACCTACGATGCCGACACCCTGAGCAAAGACCCGGCCGATGGTCGTAAAGTCAAAGGCGTTATTCACTGGGTGAGCGCATCCCATGCGCTGCCGATTGAAATCCGCTTGTACGATCGTCTGTTTAGCGTGCCAAATCCAGGCGCGGCGGAAGACTTCCTGTCCGTTATTAACCCGGAATCGCTGGTCATTAAGCAGGGTTACGGTGAGCCGTCGCTGAAGGCAGCGGTTGCAGGTAAAGCGTTCCAGTTTGAGCGTGAAGGTTACTTCTGCCTGGACAGTCGTTATGCAACGGCTGACAAGCTGGTGTTTAACCGTACCGTTGGTCTACGTGACACGTGGGCTAAAGCGGGCGAATAAGCCGCAACACATCCTCTCTAAACGCCGCTTCATGCGGCGTTTTTTTTCGCAAAAAAACCGTGTTCCAGGCTCCGTTTGCGGAGCGAATTAATTACATGTCCGTAATAATGGACTGGGCGAATGTTTTTACGTTTAAATAACTTACCTCAATATGAAATGGGCTAAAACCGATTTCATCTCCATGGAAAACAAGCGATTTTTTCATTTTTTCAACGCTTTTTTATCTTCCGATGAAAATGTAACAGAAAGCAATCAAATATGTGCGGTTGCTCATACTATTACATACTCGTTACAGAAAGAGATTGATAATTCGCGTCGCGAAAAATAGTCTATTCATTGTAGTCACTGAGGTTTTCTTAGCGCTACTTTTTTATTTTTTGTTTTTTCGCTGTCCGCTTTTGTCGGCAGCATTTTATACGTCAAAGAGGATTAACATATGCGTACGTTTAGTGGCAAACGTAGTACGCTGGCGCTGGCTATCGCCGGTATCACAGCAATGTCGGGTTTTGTTGTCGCTCCACAGGTACACGCCGAAGGATTTATTGATGACTCAACCTTAACCGGTGGCATCTATTACTGGCAGCGTGAGCGTGACCGTAAAGATGTGACCGATCATGACAAATACAAAACCAACCTTTCTCACTCCACCTGGAACGCTAACCTCGACTTCCAGTCCGGTTATGCGGCCGATATGTTTGGTATTGATATCGCAGCATTTACCGCGATTGAAATGAACGAAAGTAGCGAAAGCGGCCATCCAAACGAAATCGCATTCTCTTCCAAAAATAAAGGCTATGACGAGGATTACTCCGGCGATAAGAGCGGGATTAGCCTTTATAAAGCAGCAGCTAAATTTAAATACGGCCCAACCTGGGCGCGCGCCGGTTACATTCAACCAACCGGGCAGACTCTGCTGGCACCGCACTGGAGCTTTATGCCAGGTACCTATCAGGGTGCTGAAGCCGGTGCCAATTTCGATTACGGTGATGCTGGCGCACTGAGTTTCTCCTATATGTGGGCTAACGAATATAAAGCACCGTGGCACACTGAAGTCGATAAATTCTATCAGGCTGATAAAAAGACCAGCGTTGATTACCTGCACTCAATTGGCGCGAAATATGACTTCAAGAATAACCTGTTGCTGGAAGCGGCATTTGGTCAGTCTGAAGGTTATGTCGATCAGTACTTCGCAAAAGCCAGCTATAAATTTGATTTAGGCGGTAACCCATTTACCACCAGCTACCAGTTCTACGGCGCACGCGACAAAGTTGATGATCGTACCGTGAACGATATTTATGATGGCACTGCCTGGTTGCAGGCGTTGACCTTTGGCTACAAAGTGGCAGAAGTCGTCGACCTTCGTCTGGAAGGGACCTGGGTTAAAGCGGACGGCCAGCAGGGTTACTTCCTGCAGCGTATGACCCCAACCTACGCCTCTTCAAACGGTCGTCTGGATGTCTGGTGGGATAACCGTTCTGACTTCAACGCCAACGGTGAAAAGGCAGTCTTCTTCGGCGCAATGTATGACCTGAAGAACTGGAATCTGCCGGGCTGGGCGGTAGGCGCGTCCTACGTTTACGCATGGGATGCTAAGCCATCAACCTGGCAGCTCAACCCGGATGCGTACTACGACAAAAACCGGACTATCGAAGAATCTTCTTACAGCCTGGATGCGGTCTACACCCTGCAGGAAGGTCGTGCGAAGGGCACCATGTTTAAGCTGCACTTCACTCAGTACGACAACCATTCAGACATTCCGAGCTGGGGCGGTGGTTACGGCAACATGTTCCAGGATGAGCGCGACGTGAAGTTCATCGTTATTGCTCCGTTCACCATCTTCTAATGCCAACAGCGGCAGGTCGGGTGCCTGCCGCATCGTTGAGGAAAGTGCTATGAAAAAACTGATACTCATCGCCGTTATGGCATCAGGGCTGGTGGCGTGTGCGCAATCTCCTGCGCCGAAAGAGGACAGCCGTCTGAAAGAAGCCTACAGCGCGTGTATTAATACCGCGCAGGGATCGCCGGAGAAAATTGAAGCCTGCCAAAGCGTGTTGAATGTGCTGAAGAAAGAAAAACAGCACCAACAGTTTGCCAATGAAGAAAGCGTACGCGTGCTGGATTATCAGCAGTGTATCCAGGCCACGCGCACGGGTAACGGTCAGTCCGTCAATGCTGATTGTGACAAGGTCTGGCAGGAAATACGCAGTAAGAATACTGCGCAGTAAATCGAAAAAAGAAAATACAACGGGCGGAGAATTCTCCGCCCGTTTGCATGTCAGAGTTTCTGTTCGGCCGGTTGATAATGACGACTCAGGCGGACAAACAGCATTGCCGTGGCGGCGAGTCCGCAAAGTGCCGCGCACATCAGCCACCATCCCGGCGAGCTTTTATCTCCGGTTAGCTGGACCAGCGCCGTGGATATGACGGGTGTCAGACCGCCAAAAATCGCCGTAGCCAGACTGAAGGCCAGTGAAAAACCCACCGTACGGACATAGACAGGCATCACCTCGGTGAGTGCCGCGACCATTGCCCCATTGTACATACCAAAAAAGAACGAGAACCAAAGCAGAACCAACGTCATGCGCATAAAATCTGGCGCGGCGGTGAGCCAGTGCATGACCGGCCAGGTGGTGAGCAGTGCGAGTACGGTAATCCCCATCAACACCGGGCGGCGACCAATTCGGTCAGAAATCGCTCCGCCAATCGGCAGCCAGATAAAGTTAGAAATACCGACCAGCATGGTGACGACCAGGCTATCGCGCGCGCTCAGGTGGAGTACAGCCCTGCCATAGGTCGGGGTATAGACGGTAATAAAGTAAAACGTCGTTGTGGTCATCGCCACCAGCAGTGTACCCGCTGAGATCAGACGCCAGTTTTTGATGATAGTGGTGAAAATTTCCCTGGTGTCGGGACGGTGTGTACGTTGTAAAAATGCGTCCGTTTCCTGAAGCGAGCGGCGCAGGACGAAGATCAACGGAATAATCATACAACCAATAAAGAACGGAATGCGCCAGCCCCATTCAGAGATTTCATCGTGCCCCAGCGTGGCATTCAGGCCGTAGCCAATCAGCGCTGCCACCACAATGGCAACCTGTTGGCTGGCAGACTGCCAGCTGGTGTAGAAACCTTTATTGCCAGGCGTGGCGATTTCAGAAAGATAAACCGAAACGCCGCCCAACTCTACGCCCGCAGAGAAGCCCTGCAATAATCGACCGACTAATACCAGCACAGGAGCCAGCAGGCCAATACTTTGATAACCGGGAACCAGGGCAATCAACAGGGTCCCGCAGCCCATGATCGCCAGCGTCACCATCAGTCCTTTGCGGCGACCAATTCTGTCGATATAAGCACCCAGCACGATTGCGCCAACGGGCCGCATTAAAAAACCCGAACCGAAAACCGCAAAGGTCAACATGAGCCCGGCAAACTCACTCTCCGCGGGGAAGAAAGTCTTTGCGATATAGGTGGCGTAAAACCCGAACAGAAAAAAGTCGAACTGTTCGAGAAAATTACCGCTGGTTACCCGCAGTATTGCGCCGAAAGTTCCGGTGCGCGATGGTTGTTGTGTCATTGGGTTTGCTCCACTGTCTTATCATAATATTTATAGAGGTAAGAGTTTGCGGGTTAGTCGCCTGAGACTCCCGCCTGTTTGCCGCGCCGTTTCTCAATCGCCCACTTGAGTAAGGCTGCGCAGCGGTAAAATCCGTGGGCAAATTTTCCGTAAGGAATGGTCAGAAAAAGCGCCATGACCACACCGAGATGAATGGCCAGTAAAATAGCCATCCATGAGGTATCTCTTCCCGCCAGCAGCGCCAGACCGGTCAGACTGGTCAGCAGCAGCAGCAAAATAAAACCGCGATCCATCGGTTTTTGCCGGGCGTCGCCGTGTAGCGGTGAGCGCCTGAGATTAAGCCATAGCAAGCCAGCCGGACCGACAACCAGGCCAATGCCACCCAACGTGCCCAGCATGACCGGAATGCTGAAGAACGGGTAGGGTGCTTCTATGCCTGCAAAGTAGTGATAGCCCGTTGCCACCACGGTGGCGGCAAAGCAGAGCATAAAACCATAGAAGGTAAAGTGGTGGAAACGGCGACGCATCAGGGTGAAAGCATCATCCGCTTCGTTACAACCTTTGCCATGGCCTCCATCGAGATACTTCAGCGTCAGCGCATTGTGCGAGGCTTCAGCAATCTCGGCGGAACGCGGCATGTCCGGAGAAATCTCGCGCCAGAAGCGGATAACGCCTGCCATCAGCAAACCGATCGCCAGAATAAACACCGAACCAAACATCCAGGCCAGCAGGTTATGCGGGAAAATTTGATAGAAATCCCCGGCCAGTGGAGGATGGAATAATGAACCTTTCAAACCTATAGCGAGGAGTAAAAACAGGATCAGACCGAAAACCAGCGCCAGCGTCACGGTTACGCCTGCGCGACGATAAAGCGTGCCAAAGGCGGCGGGTTGCGCGTAATGCTGATAGGTTTCGAGCCGGACTTCCGCCATCGCTTTCGGCACGTTGATGGCAAATTCATGAGGCGGGGCATACTGACACGCGTGCAGGCAAGCGCCGCAGTTATGGCACAAATTTGCCAGATAATTGATATCCGCTTTACCGAATTCCAGACGCTGCGTCATGGCCGGGAACACGGCGCAAAAGCCTTCGCAATAGCGGCAGGCGTTACACACCTGCATTACACGTTCAACTTCCGCTTCCGGTTCGGTGATAATTTGCGCTTCGATGATCAGTTTCTCAAGCTGCTTCATGACGTGTCTCCTTACGTGCGGCCAGCGCGGCTTCTTTTCCGGCAATGCGGCCAAAGGTCGTGCCGATCGACATCCCCACGCCTGCGGTGTAACCCTTGCCCAGCACGTTGCCCGCCATCATCTCTCCGGCGACGAATAGGTTACGGCTTGGAAGCCCTGCAAAATGCACAGCGGCGCGTTCGTTCACTTTTAACCCAAGATAAGTGAAGGTGATTCCTGGCCGAAGGGCGTAGCCGTAGTAAGGCGGTTGATCCAGCGGTCGCGCCCAATGCGTTTTCGCGGGTAGCAAATCTTTAGTGGCGCAGTTATCCAGAACGGTATGGTCGAACTGACCTGGCTGGCAGGCGTTGTTGTACTCTGTCACGGTGTGGGTAAAGCGTTCGGCATCCAGTCCTAACTGAAAGGCCAGTTCAGCCAGCGTATTGGCCTGCGTGCCAGGAAAGACCGGAGGCATGAAGTGTCCGATAGCTTTACTGTCGATGATGGAGTAGCCAATCTGTCCTGGCTGTTGAGCGACCAGACGTCCCCAGATGGCGTAGCGTTTCGGCCAGAAATCTTCGCCTTCATCATAAAAACGATCTGCGTCCCGGTTCACCACAATACCGAGCGAGACGCAGTCCACGCGAGTGCAAATTCCGCCATCATATAATGGTGCTCTGGCATCAATAGCAACACAGTGTGACTGGGAGGGATCGCCGATAATGTCTGCGCCAGCATCCATCATAAATTTGAGCAGTACGCCCTGATTAAAACGCGTGCCGCGAATCAGAAAGTTATCCGCAGGCCACTCGCCGCGGGCATTTTCCCCCCAGGCTTCGCGCAACCACTCCCGGTTAGATTCGAATCCGCCAGCGGCAAGCACGCAGGACTTAGCGGTGATGCGCTCTTCGCCTGCCAACGCCGCCACGAACTCGCCATTACGCAGTTCAAGCGCCTGAACGGGGGTGTTATAGCGAATTTGAACGCCCAGCTTTTCTGCGCTGCGATAATAGGCATTCACCAGGGCCTTTCCACCGCCCATAAAAAAGGCGTTGGTTCGCGCCACGTGCAAAGCGCCGGAGAGAGGAGGTTGAAAGTTAACGCCGTGCTGACGCATCCAGTCACGGCATTGTGAAGAGGTACGGATCACCAGACGCGCCAGCGCTTCGTTGGTATTCCCTTCCGTGACGCGCCACAGATCCTGCCAGAATTCTTCTTCAGGATAGCTTTCCACCAGCACATCCTGCGGCGCGTCATGCATACAACGTAAATTACGTGTGTGTTGGGAGTTTCCTCCGCGCCATTCACGGGGAGCCGCTTCGAGCAGGAGTACCGAAGCTCCTTGCTCGCGGGCAGACAAGGCAGCGCATAACGCGGCATTGCCACCACCAATCACCAGAACATCAACCATCGTATACTCCATTACCATTTAACCATTTGTTAAATTTGTAATTGAAATGTATACGCACGGCTTGTGCGGGCGCTATGACGTAGCGCTAAAGAGGGCTTTAGTTATTGTAAAGGATGGCACCTGGCCAGCTTCCTGCTTCTACCAGTTGATGCATCACTTTCGTCAGTACCACGCGGGCAGCGAGGCCCGCCGGGGTGAGCTCATCGTCAGAGAGGCTCACCAGAAAGTTGGGGCGGCTAAGTATCGGATTATGGACGCCGATCACTCTTAGCGTCTCTTTATCGAGATGGGAAATCGCCGCTCCGGGTTGAAGAGTGGCGCCAATGCCACTGCGCACGGCGCGCATCAGCAGCGCCAGACCATCAATTTCTGTCGCGATCTCAATGTTCAGCGCGTGTTCCTGACTAATTGCCTCCAGCCTGCCGCGCAGACCGTGGCCTGGGCTTGGCATTATCAATGGAATACTCGCCAGTTGGGCAGGCGCAATATTGTCATCGGCAATATCAGCCAGTAGGGCATGGGTCCCAATCAAAAACAGCCGTTCTTCGAGAATCGGTCTGGCACTCCAGCGCAGGATCTTTTCTTTTTGAAACACCACAGCCAGATCAATCTGGCGGGTATTAATCATCCGTTCCAGATTACCAGAGAGACTTTCCACCACGTGCAGGCGAACATCGCTATAGCTTTCCCGCATGGCGTGAATAAAAGGCATACCGAGAACGGAAGCGGTACTGGGAGCCATACCGACGCTGACGTGCCCGGAAAGCCGGGACTCTCGTGCGGCGAGGATCGCATCGTCTGCGTGACGGAGCGCCAGCTGCGCCTGGGAGTAAAAAGCCAGCCCGGCGCTGGTGGGCGTCACGCCTCGCGAGGTGCGCTGCAGCAGGCGAATAGCGAGTTCGTTTTCCAGACGCGACATTTGCTGGCTGAGTGCCGAAACCCCGATATTGAGATCGAGTGCCGCGCTACCCATGCTGCCGGTTTCTACAATGCGCACAAAATAGCGTAGCTGGCGAAGTTCCATTTCGACTCTCCGGAAGGGGCAATTGATTTTACATTAAAGCAACACAGGAGCGGAGGGAAGGGGAAAAGGGCAGGTAACGCCCATAAAAAAAGCCAACCGGAGGGTTGGCTTTTCAGAAAGCATTACATTATTTGCCGTCGTGGGCGTGCTCATCTTCGCGGCAATCGCCTTCGGCGCAGTGACCGTAAAGATAGAGGCTATGGTTAGTTAAGCGAATGCCATGTTTAGCCGCAATCTCACGCTGGCGGGCTTCGATGGAATCATCGCTGAACTCGACCACTTTGCCGCAGTCGAGGCAAATGAGGTGATCGTGGTGATGCTGTTGAGTCAGTTCGAAGACGGATTTACCGCCTTCAAAATTATGGCGGGTCACGATACCGGCATCATCAAACTGGTTCAGCACACGATACACGGTCGCCAGACCAATCTCTTCACCCATATCGATCAGGCGTTTGTATAAGTCTTCCGCACTGACGTGATGGTTATCCGGTTCCTGAAGAACTTCCAGAATTTTTAAACGAGGAAGCGTTACTTTCAGGCCAGCCTTCTTTAATGCGGTATTGTTGTCAGTCATGCGGAATCTGTCCTGTAGCTAAACGATTCACTTCATTAACAGAAGTGACAGAAATTGCACTTGAGATAATGCGTATCATTATAGAACTGCCATGGCTAAATGAAAACTGCAAGTCTCTGGCATATATTGTTAATCAAAACGTGGTATCGCCGACAAACACACTGTGCAACACCCGATTGGCATCCAGCCATTGTACAGGGTCAGACGAAAAAGTTACAAATTTGTAGCAATTATTTTGATTGGTTTTATCTATTGATGCGGCGCAGATGGAAATCTGCGCCGCACGAAATCAGGCATTAATGATTTCGTCGAGGTGCAGCTCTTCAGAGATCTGCTTAACCCATTTTTCTACGCGTTCTGCTGTCAGTTCTGGCTGGCGATCTTCATCGATAGCCAGACCGACAAAGTGGTCGTCGTCAGCCAGGCCTTTAGACGCTTCAAAGTGATAACCCGCAGTCGGCCAGTGACCAACGATAGTTGCGCCGCGCGGTTCGATGATGTCGCGAATGGTCCCTAACGCATCACAGAAATATTCTGCGTAATCTTCCTGGTCGCCGCAGCCGAACAATGCAACCAGTTTGCCATTAAAATCAATGTCTTCGAGGGTAGGGAAGAAGTCGTCCCAGTCACACTGCGCTTCACCGTAGTACCAGGTTGGGATGCCGAGCAGCAGAATGTCATAACCTTCGAGGTCTTCTTTGCTGCTTTTTGCAATGTCATGAACATCGGCAACGTCTTTACCAAGCTGTTTTTGAATCATTTTTGCGATGTTTTCGGTATTACCGGTGTCGCTGCCGAAAAAGATGCCAGTGATTGCCATGAGTAAAATAACCTCTTGAAACTTATTGAAATGGTGGTGGCGCATTGCCCACGGATAAGGGCAATCATAGCAGAACAGTCAGGCATGCGGAAACAGCAAACACGCAGGACTGCACTCTGTGCTACACGATTTATGATTTAGAGCAGAAATTCAGACTATGCCTGACCGCGCAATGTGCTGAGTTGGGTCATCAGCATCTCTTCGATGAGTTCACTGCGACTCATGTTGCGCGCCTCGGCCAGCTCGTTCAGAGCGTCAACGGCATCAGCGTTCAGTTTCAGTTCGACACGCTTAAGCCCGCGAACTTTGTCACGCTTAAGCTGATTACGTTTATTAATACGTAACTGTTCATCACGCGAGAGCGGATTAGTTTTGGGTCGTCCCGGGCGACGCTCCTGCGCGAACAGATCTAATGTCGTACGGTCCGTTTGTTCTTTGGCCATGATCTTGGTGACTTCGGGGAAACAATCAGCCAGGCGTCTGCCCGGATGGATAGCGCGCCATAATACATCAGCAGGGGTGACACGCCAACGCCCACGCGCGTAATCGCGCGCAGACGCTGAGTTTTTAATCAGTTAGCCTGTTCGTTCAGATAACGACGGATGGCGCGCAGCACCGCCTCCGGTTTTTCCGCATGCACCCAATGACCGGCTCCAGCAATAACATGCGCCCGAGCCTGTGGGAATTGCGCCAGCAGTTGTTCGCGATACGCTTCGGTAACATACGGTGAGTTGCCGCCAGGGATAAACAGCGCCGGGTGCTCCCATGCAGGAATGGTTTCCCAACCGACGATATGAGGATACTGATCCCACAGCACGGGAACGTTAAAACGCCACTCGCCGTCGACGAAAGATTTCAGCAGAAACTGGATTACGCCTTCTTCATGCAGATGTTGACGCATGACGCTGGCCGCTTGCTGACGCGAAGTGGCCTGGGCATCGGTTACGGCATTAATAGCGGTAAAGATCGCATCGTGACGGCGAACATGATAGTCGACCGGCGCAATATCAATGGCCACCAGTCGATCGATACGATCAGGAGCCAGCGCGGTTAACGCCATGACGGCTTTTCCCCCCATCGAGTGACCAATAAAGGTCGCCTTTTCTATTTGCTGAGCGTCCAGCGTATCCAGCAAATCTTGCGCCATGGCCGGATAATTCATCTCAGGGGAACGAGGGGAGAGGCCATGATTTCGCATATCGACCTGGATGATATCGTGATCGACCACCAGATCGCGTGCCAGGATCCCCAGGTTATCCAGACTGCCAAACAGGCCGTGAACCAGGACGATGGGAGAATTATTGTGCAGGTTTTGCGCAGATTGCGCTCGGATATTCAATTTCATGGCAAAGTTCTTTTTTTCACACTCACGGGTTAGGGTATCATGTTGACCATTCTGCCACATGGCTGCAACAACTACGGTTACTCTGAGTTTTGCTGGTCACCAGGCTTGACGCTATCCGCTGTTGGGATTTGCCTTTACACTACGTGTGTTTACCCCGACAACTTGTATTCAGCTAAACACTGCACTGGATTAAGATGAAAACGATTGAAGTTGATGATGAACTCTATAGCTATATTGCCAGCCACACCAAGCATATTGGCGAGAGCGCATCCGACATTTTACGGCGTATGTTGAAATTTTCCGCCGCATCACAGCCTGTCACTCCGGTAGTCAAAGAAGTCCGCGCTGTGCAACCTGTCGTGGAAGCTAAGCCGGTTAACCCCGTAAAAGATAAAGTGCGCGCGATGCGTGAACTGCTGCTGTCCGACGAATACGCGGAACAGAAGAAAGCAGTAAATCGCTTTATGCTGGTGCTGTCTACACTCTATTCACTGGATCAAAACGCGTTCGCCGAAGCAACGGAATCGTTGCATGGCCGTACGCGCGTTTATTTTGCAGCGGATGAACAGACGCTGCTGAAAAATGGTAATCAAACCAAACCGAAACACGTGCCAGGCACGCCGTACTGGGTGATCACCAACACCAATACCGGCCGTAAATGCAGCATGGTTGAACACATCATGCAGTCAATGCAATTCCCTGCGGAATTGATTGAAAAGGTTTGCGGAACAATTTAATCCTTGCATTAGAAGGACCAGGCAATGGCAATCCACAACCGTGCAGGTCAACCTGCGCAACAGAGTGATTTGATTAACGTCGCCCAACTGACGGCACAGTACTATGTACTGAAACCAACAGCAGGGAACGCTGAGCACGCCGTTAAGTTCGGTACGTCCGGACATCGTGGCAGTGCAGGTCGTCATAGTTTTAACGAGCCGCATATTCTGGCTATCGCTCAGGCGATTGCTGAAGAACGTGCGAAAAACGGGATTACTGGCCCGTGCTATGTGGGCAAGGATACCCACGCGCTGTCTGAACCGGCTTTTATCTCTGTACTGGAAGTGCTGGCGGCGAACGGCGTTGACGTCATCGTGCAGGAAAATAACGGCTTTACGCCAACCCCTGCTGTGTCGAATGCTATCCTGGTCCACAACAAAAAAGGCGGCCCGCTGGCTGACGGCATTGTGATCACGCCGTCCCACAACCCGCCGGAAGATGGCGGCATTAAATATAACCCGCCAAACGGTGGTCCGGCAGATACCAACGTCACCAAAGTGGTGGAAGACAGAGCCAACGCGCTGCTGGCTGACGGTCTGCAAGGCGTGAAGCGCATGTCGCTGGATGCTGCGCTGGCATCTGGTCATGTAACAGAGCAGGATCTGGTTCAGCCGTTTGTTGAAGGACTGGCTGACATCGTCGACATGGCAGCGATCCAAAAAGCGGGTCTGACACTGGGTGTCGATCCGCTGGGCGGTTCCGGTATCGAATACTGGAAGCGTATTGCTAAGCACTACAACCTGAACCTGACTATCGTTAACGATCACGTTGATCAGACTTTCCGTTTCATGCATCTCGACAAAGATGGCGCAATCCGCATGGACTGCTCCTCCGAGTGCGCGATGGCGGGCCTGCTGGCGCTGCGCGACAAGTTCGATCTGGCCTTTGCCAACGACCCAGACTACGACCGTCACGGTATCGTCACCCCGGCAGGGCTGATGAATCCGAACCACTATCTGGCGGTGGCGATCAACTACCTGTTCCAGCATCGTCCGCAGTGGGGCAAAGACGTTGCCGTTGGTAAGACGCTGGTGTCCTCGGCGATGATTGACCGCGTGGTGAATGATTTAGGGCGTAAACTGGTCGAAGTGCCGGTTGGCTTTAAATGGTTTGTTGACGGTCTGTTCGACGGCAGCTTTGGCTTTGGTGGTGAAGAGAGCGCGGGGGCATCTTTCCTGCGTTTCGACGGTACACCGTGGTCGACCGACAAAGACGGCATCATCATGTGCCTGTTGGCGGCAGAAATTACTGCAGTGACCGGTAAAAATCCGCAGGAGCACTACAACGAACTGGCTGCCCGCTTTGGTGCGCCGAGCTACAACCGCCTGCAGGCAAGTGCGACCTCCGCGCAGAAAGCGGCGCTGTCTAAGCTGTCTCCGGAAATGGTGAGTGCCAGCACGCTGGCGGGCGACCCGATCACCGCACGTCTGACGGCGGCACCGGGCAACGGTGCTTCTATCGGCGGTCTGAAAGTGATGACTGACAACGGCTGGTTTGCCGCTCGTCCGTCCGGCACCGAAGACGCTTATAAAATCTACTGCGAGAGCTTCCTCGGTGAAGAACATCGCAAGCAGATTGAAAAAGAAGCGGTTGAGATCGTCAGCGAAGTGCTGAAAAACGCGTAAACCGTAGGCCGGATAAGACGCTAGCGTCGCTATCCGGTATGAATAAAAAAGCCGGATAGCTTTGTGCTGATCCGGCTTTTTTTATTCGGCTTAGATTCACGGCATAAACCGATAACCAATCCCGGTTTCGGTCAGAAAATGACGCGGACGCGCCGGGTCCTGTTCCAGCTTCTGGCGCAGGTGTCCCATGTAAATTCGCAGATAGTGACTGTGTTCGACGGCGTTCGGTCCCCAAACCTGATTTAGCAACTGGCGTTGCGTTAGTACCTTTCCGGCATTATTCAGCAGTACCGCTAACAGGCGAAACTCAATCGGCGTCAGATGAATCTCTTCATCACCACGATGTACGAGGCGGGCGGCGATATCTACTTTTACGTTGGAAAAATGCACCACCGGCTCGGGAGACGCGCCGCTGGCGTGGCGGCGCAATGCCACGCGTAATCGCGCCTGTAGCTCGCCAATACCAAAGGGTTTACTGAGATAGTCATCGGCACCGGCATCCAGAGCGGCGATTTTATCGCTTTCTTCGCTGCGGGCTGAGAGCACAATTACCGGTATCGCGCTCCATTGTCGCAGGTCACGAATAAAATCAATGCCGTCACCGTCCGGCAGACCGAGATCGAGAATGATGAGATCGGGTTTTCGCGTGGCGGCTTCCAGCAGACCACGTTGCAGCGTTTCCGCTTCATATACACGCAGACCATCGGCTTCCAGCGCGGTGCGCAGAAAGCGACGGATAGCCTGTTCATCTTCAACAATCAGTACGTTCGTCACATATCCTCATGAAAATCTTCAAGTTCAGGGGGGATTTCCTGGGGCAGTGTAACACGGAAACATGCTCCTCCCTGTGCGCGATTGTGGACGGAAATCGTACCGCCGTGCACGTCCACAATGGCCTGACAGATTGCCAGCCCCAGCCCAACGCCCGGTACCGATGACTCTTTGTTTCCCCGGGAAAACTTGTCAAAAACTCGCTGCTCCATACCCGATGGAATGCCGGGACCATTATCCCAGACGTCCAGTTGCAGGTGCTCGCCATCGACGCTGGCATCAATACCGATTTGCGCCGCTGGACCTGCGTATTTAACGGCGTTTTCCAGCAGATTAATCAGCACCCGTTCAAAGAGTGGGCCATCGACGTGGATCAGCGTTAACGGTGCTGGTAGCGACAAATTAATAGGAGCAGAGAGTCCTGGCTCCAGCATCTGCAGGGCGCTGCCGACCACCTCTTCCAGTGTTAACCACTCCTTCTTAAGATTAAAGCCGCCAGACTGAATTCGCGCCATATCCAGCAGGTTATTAACCAGTCGGGTAGTATTCAGGACGTGCTGGCGAATCTCACTGGCCTGGCGCGCGTGCGGCGATCCTTCGCTTGCCAGATCCAACGTTAAGATCTCTGCCTGACCAAACAGCACCGTTAGCGGTGTACGTAAATCGTGGGAAAGGGCGGCGAGCAGCGCGTTGCGAATGCTTTCGCGCTCGCTGGCAAACCGGGCTTGCTCTTCGCTGGCAGTCAGCGTCAGACGCTCCAGCGCACTGGCGACCAGTAAAGTGAAAGTTTCTAGCAGGCGTTGCTGTTCGGGGATCATCAGCTGGCGTAAATTTCCCGGTTCCACCACCAGCAGCCCATGCGTTTTGTCGGCACTTTTTAATGGTAATATTTGATACGGCACACCTGGCAACGTGTCAGTACCTGCGCCAGCCGGTTGCCCTTTATCAAAGCTCCATTGGGCAATGGCATCATCCCACGGCGTCATGCCCTGTTGATGGGTGAGAGGGGCCAGCTTACCGTTCTCACCGGGCAGTAAAACCTGGCTGCGGGCCTGGAACGTTGAGGCAATAAACTGTTCGCTGGTGGCGGCAATATCTTGCTGACTACGCCCAACGGCCAGCGCTTTTGACATCTCATACAAATGGCGCGTACGTTGTTCACGATAACGGGCCACCCGCGCCTGATAACGCACTCCGGCGGTAAGATTACCGATTACCAGCCCTACCGTTAGCATCACGGCGAAGGTAAGCAGGTACTGGACATCGGAAACGGCCAGCGTGCCGCGCGGAGCAATAAAGAAGAGATCGAAGCTGGCGACGTTAATAAAAGTTGCCAGCACCGACGGCCAGCGTCCGTAAAAGAGGGCGATAACCACCACGCCCAATAAATAGATCATCACCAGGTTGGCGGCGTCAAAGGCCATCAACCACTGCATGGCAATCAACGTAATGATGGCGCACAGCGCGACGGCAACCACACAACCCTGAATTTGTACCCGCCATTTATCCTTAAAGGTGCGGTTATCTGCAGTTTGTAGCACAGGGCGCGAAGGTGGCTCATCGAGCGCAACAATCATCAGGTCGAGATCCGGTGCGCGATGGGCCAGTTTGTCAGCAAAGGAATCACTGCGCCACCAGCGTCGTGTAGTCGGACGTCCGAGGACAATTTTTCCCAGATTATGCTCACGGGCGTAGCGGATTACCGCCTTGTCTTCAGCGGGATCGGAAAGGGTGGCGGTTTCTGCACCCAGCTCCTGGGCTAACCGCAGAGCGCTTAGGATTGCCCGGCGCTGTTTTTCGGGCAGTCGGTGCAGCGCTGGCGTTTCGACATACACTGCATGCCAGACGCTGCCGAGGCGCGCTGCCAGACGCGCGGCAGCACGCACCAGTTTTTCGCTGCCGGTATTGTGTCCAATGCACAGTAAAATGGCGTCACGGGTATGCCAGACTTTTTCTTCCCCCGGACGCCCTCGCCAGGCACGCATCTGATCGTCAACCCGATCGGCCGTGCGGCGCAGGGCCAGCTCACGTAGCGCGATCAAGTTCCCTTTGCGAAAGAAATGCTCGATGGCTCTTTCCGCCTGACCGGCGATATAGACCTTGCCTTCGTTCAGGCGTTGGCGCAAATCGTCGGGGGGAAGATCGACCAGCACCACATCGTCGGCGGCATCGAAAAAAGGATCGGGGACGGTTTCGCGAACCTGAATGCCGGTGACGCCGCTGACCACATCATTGAGGCTTTCCAGATGCTGCACGTTGACGGTAGTAAAAACGTCAATGCCGGCTTCGAGCAGTTCTTCAATATCTTGCCAACGCTTAGGGTGGCGTGAGCCAGGCGCATTACTGTGTGCCAGTTCATCCATCAAAATGAGCGCCGGACGGCGGGCCAGCGCCGCGTCGAGATCGAACTCGCTGATATGACGACCATGGCGCGCCTGTCTCTTTAGCGGCAGGATGCTGAGACCGTCCAGCAGCGCGGCGGTCTCTTTGCGTCCGTGGGTTTCCACCACGCCAATCAGCACATCTAACCCCTGCGCCCGCAGCCGCTGGGCCTCTGCCAGCATGGCCCAGGTTTTACCGACGCCAGCACACGCGCCGAAGAAAATTTTCAGTTTTCCGCGGTGCGGGGCAGCGGTCTGCTCCAGCAGGCGATCGGGGTCGGGGCGTAAGGGTTCGTTATGCATGTCCTTTTTCTCAGTGCTTATCCAGCGCTAAATTAAGTTCCACCAGGTTCACCACCGGCTGGCCGATAAAACTGACCAACGGCTTTTGCGTGTATTGTGCAACCAGGCGCGTGACCTCTTCAATGCTGAGGTTGCGAGCCTGCGCCACGCGGGGGATTTGCCAGGCCACCGCGGCGGGTGTCAGGTTGTTGTCCAGCCCGCTGGCAGAAGCCGTTACCAGCTCTACTGGAACGACAGCATTTGCCTGCGGGTTAGCTGCACGCAGCGCGGCTATCCGGCTTTGCAGCTGTTTATCCAGTTCCGGGTTGCTGGCTGCCAGGTTACTGCCGCCTGAAGCCATTGGATTATAGGGCATTTCTGCTGTAGCAGACGGACGTCCCTGAAAATAACCGGCCGCGGTAAAATGTTGCCCAATGAGCGCAGAGCCGCGAACGACCTGACCTTCGCGCAGAAGCGAGCCGTTAGCCTGGTGGGGAAACCACCACTGCCCCAACGCGGTGGTCAACAACGGGTAAGCCCCGCCGGTGATAAGCATCAGGAAAATCAATGTTGATAATGCAGGACGTAATCCACTCATCTGAAACCTCACACCAGACCCAGCAGGGTCAGCAGTAAATCAATTGCTTTGATACCGATAAACGGCACAACCAGACCACCCAGACCATAGAACCACAAATTACGGCGCAGCATTGCGGATGCGGATAACGGTTTGTAGCTCACGCCTTTAAGCGCCAGCGGGATCAGAAAGACGATAACCAGCGCATTAAAGATAACCGCGCTGAGGATCGCCGAGTCCGGCGAATGCAGACCCATCACGTTAAGCGCATTGAGCTGCGGGTAGGTGGCGGCAAACGCGGCCGGGATAATGGCGAAATACTTCGCCACATCGTTGGCGATACTGAAGGTGGTCAGCGAACCACGCGTCATCAGCATCTGTTTACCAATGTGCACCACTTCAATCAGCTTGGTGGGGTTAGAGTCGAGATCCACCATGTTGCCCGCTTCCTTCGCCGCCTGGGTCCCGGAATTCATGGCGACCGCCACGTCGGCTTGCGCCAGCGCCGGGGCGTCATTGGTTCCGTCGCCGGTCATCGCCACCAGACGACCTTCCGCCTGATACTGACGAATCAGCGCCAGCTTGGCTTCCGGCGTGGCTTCAGCTAAGAAGTCATCTACCCCGGCTTCTGCCGCAATCGCGGCGGCGGTTAAACGGTTATCGCCGGTGATCATCACCGTTTTGATGCCCATTTTGCGTAGTTGGGCAAAACGTTCTTTGATTCCGCCTTTTACGATATCTTTCAGGGCAATCACGCCCAGTACGTGGGAGCCTTCGGCAACCACCAGCGGTGTAGCGCCTAGGCGTGCGACGTTTTCGACCTTCTGCTCCACGTCGGCAGGGAAGTGGCCGCCGTTGGCTTCGACGTGACGACGAATAGCATCGACCGACCCTTTGCGGATCATGCGGTTGTCGATGTTGATCCCGCTCATCCGACTTTGGGCGGTAAACGGTACAAAGGTGGCGTGTAGCGATTGCACGTCGCGAATACGCAGATTAAAGCGCTGTTTTGCCAGAATCACGATACTGCGGCCTTCAGGGGTTTCATCGGCCAGAGATGAAAGCTGCGCGGCGTCGGCCAGCGTTTTTTCGTCCACGCCCTGGGCGGGCAGGAAATCTGAAGCCTGGCGGTTACCCAGCGTAATGGTGCCGGTTTTGTCCAGCAGCAGTACGTCCACGTCACCCGCAGCTTCTACTGCACGTCCGCTGGTGGCGATGACGTTCGCGCCCAGCATGCGGCTCATCCCGGCGACGCCAATTGCAGAGAGCAACCCACCGATGGTGGTGGGGATCAGACACACCAGCAGGGCAACCAGTACCGTGACGCTGACCGCGCTACCACCCCAGGCGGAAAACGGCCACAGCGTGGCGGTCGCCAGCAGAAAAACGATGGTCAGGGCTATTAACAGGATCGTCAGGGCGATTTCATTCGGCGTTTTACGCCGCTGCGCGCCTTCAACCATGGCGATCATCCGGTCGAGGAACGTTTCACCAGGGTTTACGCTACATTCGATCACCAGCCAGTCGGAGAGGATGCGGGTCCCGCCGGTGACGGAGGCGAAATCACCACCGGATTCACGAATGACCGGCGCGGATTCACCGGTAATGGCGCTTTCATCCACCGATGCGCCACCTTCGATGACTTCGCCGTCACACGGGATAATATCGCCCGCTTCTACTAACACGATATCTCCTTTGCGCAAATCCTCCGCCGGAACGTGATCCATGGCGGCACCGTATTTCGGTTCGCGGAGTTTGCGAGCAAAAGCGGTTTTTTTCACTCCTTTCAGACTGTTAGCCTGAGCCTTACTGCGTCCTTCCGCCAGCGCTTCGGCAAAGTTGGCGAACAGTACGGTGACCCACAGCCACAGACTTATCGCGCCGGTAAACCACGGATTGCCTTGCATATGGCCTGTGGCCATTGCCAGCGTTAACAGGGTTGTCAGCAGACTGCCCAGCCAGACGATAAACATCACCGGATTGCGCCACTGGGTATGTGGGCTTAATTTTTTCACGGCATCCATCAGCGCCTGTGCGACCAGAGATGGTTCGAACAGCGCCAGTTGCTTGCGACTCATAGTCATGTGCTCCGCATCACTCAGTGTAATGACAGGTATTCTGCGACCGGGCCAAGCGCCAGGGCAGGAACAAAGGTGAGGGCGCCAACCAGTAACACCGTACCGATTAACAACCCGACAAACAGTGCACCGTGGGTAGGCAGCGTGCCTGGACTTGCTGGCTGGATCTTTTTACTGACCAGCGATCCGGCAATTGCCATCACGGGGATGATCACGCCGAAACGGCCGAAGAACATGCACAGGGCCAGCAGACAGTTCCAGAACGGGCTGTTGGCGCTTAATCCGGCGAAGGCGCTGCCGTTGTTGTTCGCGGCAGACGATACGGCGTACAACACCTCACTAAAGCCATGAGGACCAGGATTGAGCATGGCGCTGCGTCCGGCGTCGCTCATCATCGCTATCGCCGTACCGAGCAGCACCAGCGCAGGGGTGACCAGAATCGCCAGCGCGGTCATTTTCATTTCACGCACGTCTATTTTCTTACCCAGATATTCCGGCGTGCGACCAATCATCAGGCCCGCGATAAACACCGCCAACAACACGAACAGCAGCATGCCGTACAGGCCCGAACCGACACCACCGAAGACCACTTCGCCAATCTGCATTAGCCACATCGGCACCATCCCGCCCAGCGCGGTGAAGGAGTCATGCATCGCATCGACAGCGCCGCAAGATGCCGCTGTCGTCATGACGGAAAAAAGACTCGTAGCCAGCACGCCAAAGCGGCTTTCTTTGCCTTCCATGTTGATATTACTGTCTGCACCGAATGCCATCAGGTGCGGGTTGCCTTGAACTTCGGCCCACATCACCACGGCTACGCAGACTACAAATATCAGCGACATGGCCCACAGCAGGGTCCGCCCCTGGCGACGATCGCCAACCACATCACCAAAGGCAAAACACAGCGCGGTAGGAATTAAGAAAATGGCCAGCATCTGTACCAGATTGGTCAACGCGGTAGGGTTTTCAAACGGATGTGATGAGTTAGCGTTAAAGAACCCGCCCCCGTTAGTGCCAAGCATCTTAATCGCTTCCTGTGAGGCGACGGGCCCCATCGGCAGCAGCTGTTTCACCCCTTCAAGGGTAGTAATGGGCTGATAGGGCAACACGTTTTGCAGCACACCTTGCTGAATGAAGAACAACGCAATGAGCAATGCAATGGGGAGCAGGATCCACAGCGTAATGCGAACCAGATCGACCCAGGCATTGCCCAGCGTGTTCATGCTCTGGCGAGTAAAGGCACGGGCCAGGGCAAAAATCACCGCAATCCCGGTTGCCGCTGACAGGAAGTTCTGCACGGTCAGCCCGACCATCTGGCTGAAGTAGCTTAAGGTGGTTTCGCCAGCATAGGATTGCCAGTTGGTGTTGGTGACAAAACTTACCGCCGTGTTGAGCGCCAAATCCCACGAAAGCCCAGGTAGCTGTTGCGGATTTAGCGGCAGCAGGTTTTGCGCCATCAGCATTGAAAACAGGACCAGCAACCCCAGCACATTGAGCGCGAGGATCGCCAACAGATACTGCCGCCAGTTCATCTCCTGCTGCGAGATGCCCAGACCGCGCCAGAGCAGATGTTCCACGCCAGCCAGGCCCGGCAGGGACGTATTATTGATCAGCCGAGCCAAGCCAAAACCCAGCGGTCTGGCGATGATAAACAGTACCAGCAAGAAACTGGCAATGAGTAAAAATCCTTGGGCCGCCATCAGAACGCCTCCGCATTAATCAGGGCATACACCAGATAACCTAATAATAAAAAGACCAGCACAATGCCGGTTATCACGCCTGCACTCACGGTGCACCTCCAGTGGCATAAATGTGATAACCAGAGCGTAGATTTTTGCTTGCAAAGATTTCGCAAAAATCAGTGGGAGGGGTGTAAAAAAAGTATAAAAATGGCAAAGACCATTATTTAACTAATGATTAGTATTAATTTAACCTTTATGTAACTTAATTACGGTTTTTAGCTAAACGGAGCATCAATAGATAAAAATAAGTGGTCGGATGAGTAGCAAAATTACACACAAGGCGGTATTATTTTCATCAGTTAACCAAGTTTATTTTTCCGGTGCGATTCACCGAACAGATATATGGGAGAGGATTATGGACTTTTATAAAGAATATCCAGCACACATTGTTTTCTTGCGCCGTACCTTTGCCGTTGTGGCGGGCGTGCTGGCGCTGCCGGTCATGTTGTTCTGGAAAGACCGCGCCCGTTTTTACAGCTATCTGCACCGCGTCTGGTCCAAAACTAGTGATAAACCGGTGTGGATGGAGCAGGCTGAAAAAGCTACCTGCGACTTCTATTAAGTTGTCGTTATTGTTCAAGAAAACCGCCAACAGCAATGTGGCGGTTTTTTTATACGCCGACGTCTACACTTATCTGAGTAACGGATAAGGAGTGGCGATGAGCACGAGAATTCCTGTTGGTATCCGCACCTGTCTGACCACAGAAGCGAGTGAGGCACCTCAGTTCGACGAAAATACATTAATACGTGTTTACGCTTTGCATGAATTGCACCGCCTGCGTCAGCGAAAATTAACGCGGGGCGCATTAATTGACTATCATACCCGCTACAAACTGGTACTACTGGCGCATTCCCAGCCAGAGTATCGGGAGCTTGGCCCCTTCGTTGCCGCAATCCATGAATGGCAAGATCTCGATGCTTTTTTTACCGAGTATCGCCTACGATTGATCCATCTGTTATTAAATCCTGCTACCCGGCGTAACCATACCAATGTATTGATGCACGTACAGGGCTATTTCCGTAATCAGCTCGATCTGCGTCAACGTCAGGAATTGACCTCGATAATCGATAACTATCGACGCGAGGCGCAGCCGCTACTTGCACCCTTAATGTTCCTCAAACACTATATGGCTGAGCACCCGAACACCTGGTTGTCCGGGCAACGTTATTTTGAACTCTGGCCTGCGATTTGGCGTTTACAGGGCAATGATTAATTTTTATCAGGGAGTGTTATGACCACGCATCTGGTCTGGTTTCGGCGTGATTTACGCCTGCATGACAATCTCGCGCTGGCGGCGGCTTGTCGGGATCGTTCTGCACATGTACTCGCGCTCTATATCTCCACGCCTGAACAGTGGAAGGCGCATGATATGGCCCCACGTCAGGCGGCATTGGTTAACGCGCAGTTGAACGCGTTGCAAACGGCGCTGGCAGAAAAGGGCATCCCGCTTCTGTTTCATGAAGTCGGTGATTTTGCGACCAGTGTGGAAACCGTCAAAAACGTCTGCGTACAGCATGGCGTCAGTCGAATATTTTATAACTATCAATATGAAATAAACGAACGCCAGCGTGATGCTGCCGTTGAAAAGTCAATACCTCAGGTGGTGTGCGAAGGGTTTGACGACAGCGTGATCCTGCCTCCGGGGGCGGTCATGACCGGTAATCACGAGATGTATAAAGTCTTTACGCCGTTTAAAAATGCCTGGCTGAAGCGGATAAAAGACGGGATCCCAGAATGTGTCAGTGCGCCGAAGGTGAGAGAAAGCGGTGCTCTTGACTCTCCATTAACATCCATCACGCTGAGCTACCCGCAGCAGGATTTTGATTCGCAGCAATTTCCGGCAGAAGAAAAATTGGCCATCGCGCAGTTACGCCATTTTTGCCAGCAGGCCGCCGGAGAATATGAACAACTGCGTGACTTTCCGGCGATTGATGGAACCAGTCGATTATCCGCGAGCCTGGCGACAGGAGGGCTATCGCCGCGCCAGTGCCTGAATCGACTGCTCGTGGAGCAGCCGCAGGCGCTTGAGGATGGGGCAGGCAGCGTTTGGTTGAATGAGCTTATCTGGCGCGAATTTTATCGTCATCTGATGACTTACCATCCGGCGCTGTGTCGGTATCAACCTTTTATTCGCTGGACCGATCGCGTGCAATGGCAGAATAATCCGACGCATTTGCAGGCCTGGAAAACAGGGAATACGGGCTACCCCATTGTGGATGCGGCCATGCGTCAGCTCAACGCCACGGGCTGGATGCATAATCGTTTACGAATGATTACCGCCAGTTTTTTAGTGAAAGACCTGCTGATCGACTGGCGTAAAGGCGAACAATATTTCATGTCGCAACTGATCGATGGCGACCTGGCGGCCAATAACGGCGGCTGGCAGTGGGCAGCCTCAACCGGAACCGACGCCGCACCGTATTTCCGTATCTTTAACCCCACGACGCAGGGCGAAAAATTCGACCGTGACGGTGAGTTTATCCGCCAGTGGGTGCCGGAACTGCACGACGTGCCGGGTAAAGCCATTCATGAACCGTGGTCGTGGGCTGAAAAAGCGCAGGTAACACTGAGTTATCCTCGCCCGATTGTGGATCATAAACAGGCGAGGCTGGCGACGCTGGCGGCATATGAGGCGGCGCGTAAGGGATAAGCGCGCAGCGGATTTCTGCGTAATACCTTCCAGCAGAATGAATATGTTGCAGTGGGGGGCATTTAGCGCTGAAGCGTGTACGCAAGGCTGCTAATGCCTTGATGAAGATGTTTTCCGCCAGCAGTAAAGTGCCGTCATCTTCATTCAGGTGACGGAATTTGATGACAACACCAACGACATCTACACCGCACGATGCGGTATTTAAAACGTTTTTACATCATCCAGAAACAGCTCGGGACTTCCTCGAAATTCATCTACCCGCAGATCTGCAAACGCTTTGCGATTTAAATACGCTGAAGCTGGAGTCAGAAAGCTTTATTGAAGCGGATTTACGTACCCGCTACTCCGACGTGCTCTGGTCTGTGCATACGCACGATGGTGAAGGTTATGTATACGTGGTTATAGAACACCAGAGTTCAGCCGATCCGCATATGGCTTTTCGTCTGCTGCGTTACGCAATAGCGGCGATGCAGCGTCATTTGGATGCCGGGCACAAAGAACTGCCGATTGTGATACCCATGCTGTTTTATCATGGCTGTCGAAGTCCGTATCCGTACTCACTGTGCTGGCTTGATGCGTTTACCGATCCTGTAACGGCACGGCAACTTTATGCCAGCGCATTTCCATTGGTGGATATCACAGTGGTGCCCGATGACGAAATCATGGCTCACAGGCGAATGGCACTGCTGGAACTAATGCAAAAACATATCCGTCAGCGGGATTTGATGGGGCTGGTAGATCAACTGGCCACGCTGTTACTTACAGGGTGCGCTAATGACACGCAACTACAGGCGATGTTTAATTACATCCTGCAATCCGGCGATGAATCTCGCTTTAATGAATTTATACAAGAGATGGCGCAACGGATCCCCCAACATAAGGAGAAGCTGATGACGATTGCCGAGCGGTTACGCTTAGATGGATTACAGGAAGGGTTGCAGCGAGGCAAACGAGAAGCCGCATTACGTATAGCGCAAACTATGTTGGAGCAGGGAATAGATCGCAACATGGTGCTTCTGGTTACAGGTCTTTCTGAAGAGGAGTTGACTGCCAGCCATGCGTAATTCCTGAAAAAAGCCCGAATCAGATTACATCATCGGGCCCCTACACTCAGGATTCTACCGCCAGTGAACGGTTTCTGAACTTAAGCGACTGGTACAGCCAAATCAGCAGCACCAGCACCACACAGGCCAGCGCGCCCCAGGTAATTTCACTAAAGACATCAATGTATGCATTGATGGAGTAGTTGATAGCGCCCGCAGCATCAAACGAACCTTGCGAGGTCTGATCGGCGATAACACCAGCCAGGTAGTTGGCGATGGCACCGGAAAGCAGCATATAAATGCCGGTTAATACGCCGGTAACACCAGGGATCTCAATACGCGTAATTTGTGACATTGCCACCGGATCGATAAACAGTTCGGCAAAGCCCATGACCGCTAACCCAAGTACCATCAGCGGCATGGAAGAGTGGCCGTAAGCAGCGGACCAGCGAGCGCTCAAGGTTAGAATACAGAATCCAGCGCTCATTAAGCCGAGGCCAAGGGCAAATTTACCCCAGATACGTACGGTACGATTGCCACTTACGCTTTCTTTGACTACCCACGCCAGTACGATACCGCACAGCATAACGGCAAAAGCGTTAACCGACTGGAACATCGCGGTAGGGACGGAATACCCCAGAATATCGCGGTTAACGAAGCGGTCGATATACAGGCTGATCGAACTGCCGCCCTGTTGAGCAAAGGCCCAAAACAACAGGCTAAAGAAGGTCAGTGTGACGATAAGCCCCAGCTCTTTGCGCTGTTTCTGCGTCTGTGCCTGGCGATAAATCTTCGCCAGAACTGCCAGACCAATAACAGTGGCAACAATCAGTGCATAAACGGACCACTCTTTCCAGAACAGCACGGTAATCAGCAGCGGTGTGGTAACTAGCAGAACTAACAGCCAGGCCCAGTTTGGCAGAATAAAGGTTTTAGCACACAGAACGGCCTTGTTGACGCCGGTGGTGTGGGCGAAATGGCGATTTCCACATAAGAAAATCACCAGCCCTGCCAGCATGCCGATGGCAGCCAGCGCAAAGCCCATCGCCCAACTGTACTCTTCCTGCACGTATCCGCAGGCAATTGGTGCGATGATCGAACCGATGTTACCGGCGGCGTAGAGCAGAGAGAATCCACCGTCGCGACGCGGGTCTTCAGGTTGATATAACTCGCCCAGCAGGCAACTGATATTTGATTTAAACAGACCGTAACCGCAGACAATTATCGCCAGCGACAAATAGAGGAACGCCGGAGCCATTTCACTGGCACCTAATACCAGATGTCCCACCGCCATTAAAAATGCGCCGATCATCACCGCCATTCGATTGCCGAGCACTTTATCGGCCAGGTATCCCCCGAGAATAGGGGTGACATAGACCAGCGAGCAGTAGGCGCTGAACAGTTCATATGCGTGATTATCGTCGTACTTAAGCTGGTTAGTGAGATACAGGATCAGCAGCGCACGCATGCCGTAAAAACTGAAGTATTCCCAGATTTGTAGCGCGACAACGTAGTATATCGCCCGTGGTTGAGATGCTTGTTTATTCATTATTTTCTCGAAGTAAATGCCTCGCGACTGGCTGAACGTGCTGCGCGAGTGTGTTTCCTTAAAGTTGTAACTTTGATACAGATCTGATTATTTTTGCAATATGCTGTCTGATTGCATAAATATACATGAATTAGATCGCGTAGTGGTAAGCAAATCACGTTCAAAGCGGGTGTGATTGTTTCTTTATGTGTCAGTGAAATGGCTATCGACGAACGCAGGCGGGGACGCTATTTTAACCTAAGCTGTGTTGCTGATTGGGCAGGCAGAAATGATGACTACGAGGACGATGATGAAAAACACCGAACTGGAACAACTGATCAACGACAAACTAAACAGCGCCGCCATTAGCGATTATGCGCCGAATGGTTTGCAGGTTGAGGGCAAAGAGACGGTGCATAAAATCGTGACCGGTGTGACTGCAAGCCAGGCATTGCTGGACGAGGCGGTACGCCAGCAAGCGGATGCGGTTATTGTTCACCACGGCTATTTCTGGAAAGGCGAATCTCCGGTTATTCGCGGCATGAAGCGCAATCGTCTGAAAACGCTGTTAGAAAATGATATCAACCTGTATGGCTGGCACTTGCCGCTGGATGCACACCCGGAATTGGGGAATAACGCGCAGTTGGCCGCGCTGTTGGGAATCACCGTGATGGGGGAAATTGAACCGCTGGTGCCATGGGGAGAACTCTCCATGCCGGTTCCGGGGCTGGAGCTGGCATCGTGGATTGAAGCGCGTTTAGGCCGTAAACCGTTATGGTGCGGTGATACCGGGCCGGAGAAAGTTCAGCGCGTTGCCTGGTGTACCGGTGGCGGTCAAAGTTTTATTGATAGCGCAGCCCGATTTGGTGTCGACGCCTTTATTACCGGTGAAGTCTCTGAGCAAACCATTCACTCAGCCCGCGAGCAGGGGCTGCATTTTTATGCTGCCGGTCACCATGCGACCGAACGCGGCGGCATTCGCGCATTAAGCGAATGGCTGAATGAAAATACCGATCTGGACGTAACCTTTATCGATATACCTAATCCAGCGTAATAAAGAGGGATGAAAGTGCAGCGAGCGCGTTGTTATCTGTTAGGTGAAACGGCGGTGGTTCTTGAACTGGAGCCCCCCATCACGCTGGCGACTCAGAAACGCATCTGGCGTCTGGCTCAGCGTTTAGTTGACGCCCCGAATGTGCTTGAAGCTATTCCGGGAATGAACAATATCACGGTTACTCTACGCGACCCGCAAACGCTGGCGCTGGATGCGATTGAACGCCTGCAGCGCTGGTGGGAAGAGAGCGAAGCACTGGAGCCGGATTCACGTTTTATTGAAATACCTGTGACCTATGGTGGTGAGTTTGGCCCTGATCTGGCAGAGGTCGCCCGACACAGCGGATTAAGCGACAAGCAGGTCGTCGAACTTCATGCGTCAGTTGACTATGTGGTGTGGTTTATCGGTTTTCAGCCGGGATTTCCCTATCTCGGGAGCTTACCTGAACAGCTGCATACCCCCAGACGTGCGGAACCGCGTTTGCTTGTTCCGGCAGGTTCTGTCGGTATCGGTGGATCTCAAACGGGGATCTACCCGCTTGCAACACCTGGTGGATGGCAATTGATTGGGCGTACCTCCGTTTCGTTATTTGATCCAAAACGGGAGGAGCCGATTCTGTTACGGGCTGGCGATACCGTGCGTTTTGTCCCGCAGAAGGAGGGGATATGTTAAACATCATCCGCGCTGGCATGTACACCTCAGTACAGGACGGGGGACGCCATAGTTTTCGTCAATCCGGAATTAGTCACTGTGGCGCGCTGGATAAACCGGCGTTGAACGTGGCTAACCTGCTGGTGGGTAATGATGCGAATGCCGCAGCGCTGGAAATCACGCTGGGGCAACTGGTGGTGGAGTTTGAAGCCGATGGCTGGTTTGCCCTGACCGGTGCTGGATGCGAAGCGCATCTGGATCGAACTCCCGTATGGAGCGGATGGCGGTTACCGGTAAAAGCCGGGCAGCGCCTGACGCTAAAACGCCCGCTTCATGGCATGCGCAGTTATCTGGCGGTAGCGGGCGGTATTGATGTTCCTGAAGTGATGGGTTCGCGTAGTACCGATCTGAAAGTGGGCATTGGTGGGTTTGAAGGGCGTCTGCTGCGTGATGGCGACCGACTGGCGATTGGCGTATCGACCCGGCAATTCAGCGGGCCACAAGGTGTAAAACAACTGATGTGGGGTAATCTCATTCGCGCACTGCCCGGCCCTGAATATCAGGAGTTTGATGAGGTATCGCAGGCCTCTTTCTGGCGCTCGCCGTGGCAGCTTAGCCCGCAAAGTAACCGTATGGGGTATCGTCTTCAGGGGCAACCGCTGACGCGCACGACCGATCGCGAGCTGCTGTCGCATGGTTTGCTCCCCGGCGTGGTGCAGGTTCCGCATAATGGCCAGCCAATCGTGCTGATGAACGATGCTCAGACGACGGGTGGCTATCCGCGCATCGCCTGTATTATCGAGGCAGATATGTATCATCTGGCGCAGATCCCGCTCGGTCAGCCGATTCATTTTGTGCAGTGTTCGCTGGAGGAAGCGCTGAAGGCGCGGTACGACCAGCAGCGTTATCTTGAACAGTTAGCATGGCGACTTAACAATGAAAATTGATCTCAATGCAGACCTCGGTGAGGGATGTGCGAACGATGCAGCGTTGCTGCAATTGGTGTCATCGGCCAACATCGCCTGTGGGTTTCACGCCGGCGATGCGCAAACTATGCTCTCAAGCGTGCGTGATGCGTTAAAAAATGGTGTGGCGGTAGGCGCACACCCCAGCTTTCCGGATCGGGAAAATTTTGGTCGTAGCGCCATGACCCTGCCTGCACAAACGGTGTATGCGCAGACGCTGTATCAAATTGGCGCGCTGGCTGCCATCACGCGGGCAGAAGGCGGCGTGATGCGCCATGTCAAACCGCATGGCATGCTCTATAACCAGGCGGCGAAAGATCCTCAATTGGCTGATGCGATTGCGAAAGCGGTTCATGCCTGTGATCCGTCGCTGGTTCTGGTCGGGCTGGCGGGAAGCGAACTGATTCGCGCTGGAGAACACTATGGCTTGAAAACGCGTCAGGAGGTTTTTGCCGATCGGGGTTATCAGGCCGATGGCAGTCTGGTACCTCGCAGCCAGCCGGGCGCACTGATTGAGGATGAAGAGCAGGCGCTGGCGCAAACGTTAGAAATGGTGCAATCCGGCAGAGTAAAAAGCCAAAGTGGAACATGGGCAAGCGTAACTGCCCAGACGGTATGCATTCATGGGGATGGCGAGCACGCACTCGCTTTTGCCCGTCGCTTGCGTAGCGCCTTTAATGCATGCAATATTGAAATTGGTGCATAAGATTTACCATACAAAACAACAATATATTACACAACAACATATACGGGAATGAATTATGGGAGAGGTAATTTCTCTCTGGCCATTGACGGGGATCGCCGTCATCGTGGTCGGATTTCTTTTACGTTTTAATCCGGTATTGGTGGTTATTATTGCCGGGATCGTCACGGGACTGGCGGCGCATATGCCGATCGCCACCATCCTCGAGAAGCTGGGTGAAGGTTTTCTTAACACCCGCAACCTGCCGTTTATCCTGCTGATCCCACTGGCGGTTATTGGCCTGCTGGAACGTCACGGACTCAAAGAGCGCGCTCAGGCGTGGATTGCGAAAATCCGCAGTGCCACCAGTGGCCGTCTGCTTATTGTCTATCTGTTCATTCGTGAAGCGACCGCTGCGTTAGGGTTGACGAGCCTGGGGGGGCATCCGCAGATGGTGCGCCCGCTGCTGGCGCCAATGGCGGAAGGGGCCGCCGAGAAAAATCACGGCGAGATACCCGGCGCGGTTCGCTATCGCCTGCGCGCAATGTCAGCGGCGACCGATAACGTCGGGCTGTTTTTCGGTGAAGATATCTTTGTTGCCTTCGGCGCGATCATATTCATGCACAACTTTATGCTGGAGTCTGGTGGGATCCAGACCGAACCGCTGCATATCGCCTTGTGGGGGATCCCGACGGCAATTTGTGCTTTCCTGATCCACGGCACGCGTTTGTGGCGTCTGGATAGCTATTTGCAACGTGAAGTGGCGAAAGCGAATGCCGCAGCGAAAGGGGAAGCGAAATGAATTTTCAACAAAGCTATCTCTACTGGCTGGCAGGTGCGGTATTACTGATTGTGGCGCTGATGTCCTGGCAGGACAAAGCAAACCCGCGCCGTTTCACCACAGGCCTGTTTTGGGGCATATATGGCGTACTGTTTCTGCTTGGTGACTGGACATACTCGCTGTTTGGCGATAAACGCGCAGTGCATATTGCCGTCGGCGTTGCGGTGGTTGTGCTGGCCCTGATCGCGGGTTTTGGTGGTGTGAAGCTGGGAAGCTACCATCAACGCACGCAGCAACAGCGCGAAGAAAGCGCCAGCCGCCTGGGCAACCGCCTGTTTTTCCCGGCATTAGCGATCCCGGTGGTAACGGTCATTGGCGTACTGATGTTCAACCATATTCCGGGCTTACAGGATGCGCTGTTCGGGCCGGGTAATCACGCCACGCTGGTAACGCTCTTTTCAATGACAGCGGGCTCGTTGATTGGTCTGGCGATGGCGATAAAAATGACCCATGAGCGGGTGCATCAACCGATTCAGGAGGCACGCCGTCTGCTGGACTCCATTGGCTGGGCGTTCATTCTGCCGCAGATTCTGGCTACGCTTGGGCTGCTGTTTACAGCGGCGGGTGTCGGTAGCGGCATTTCATACCTGACGCAGGAATATCTGGCGGTGGATAGTCGCTTTATCGCGGTGGCGGTGTACACCATCGGCATGGCATTGCTGACCATGGTTATGGGTAATGCGTTTGCTGCTTTCCCGATCGTGACCGCTGGGATTGGTATTCCAATCCTCGTACTGCAACACGGCGGCAACCCAGCGGTAATGGCGGCGATTGGTATGTTCTCCGGCTATTGTGGGACGCTGATGACGCCGATGGCGGCGAACTTTAATATTGTTCCTGCAGCGTTGCTGGAACTACCGGACAAAAATGCGGTGATTAAAGCGCAGGTGCCAACCGGCATACTGCTGCTGCTGGTCAACGTGTTCCTGATGTATTTCCTGATGTTCCTGTAAGGAGGAAGGATGAAAACAGTACTCATCACGGGATTTGAACCCTTTGGCGGCGAGTCAGTTAACCCTTCCTGGGAAGTGGTCTCGAGCCTCGACAATGCTATTATCGGCGGATGCCGCGTAATAGCCCGCCAACTACCGTGTGTCTTTGGTGAGTCTCTCGCTGTACTCAATGCCGCGATTGACGCGTTGTCGCCATCACTGGTGCTGGCTGTGGGGCAGGCGGGTGGTCGCACGGATATCACCGTGGAACGCGTGGCGATTAACGTTGACGATGCGCGTATTGCGGATAACCAGGGGCAACAGCCGGTCGATGTGCCGATTGTGGTCGATGGCCCGGCGGCATGGTTTAGTACGTTGCCGATTAAAGCGATGGTTGTCGCCATGCGCAACGCGGGAATTCCGGCCTCGGTTTCCCAGACTGCGGGTACTTTCGTGTGTAACCACGTGATGTATGGCCTGCTGCATAAACTACGCGACGTACCGGCGGTGAAGGGCGGCTTTATTCATATCCCTTATTTGCCGCAACAGGCTGCACAGCATCCCGGGGCGCCAAGTATGGCGACAGAAACGGTGCGCCGTGCGCTGGAGATTGCGATTGCCACCGCCTTGCAGGTGGAAAGCGATATCGCAGTGACGGGCGGCGCAACACATTAACAAAGGAAAGTATTATGCCTGAAGGCCCGGAGATCCGCCGCGCGGCGGATAACCTGGAGGCGGCAGTCAAAGGCAAACCCCTGACGGATGTCTGGTTTGCCTTTGAGCAGTTAAAACCGTATCAATCTCAACTGATTGGGCAACGTGTTACCCAGCTTGAAACGCGGGGGAAAGCATTACTGACCCATTTTTCTAATGGCCTGACGCTGTACAGTCACAATCAGCTCTATGGCGTGTGGCGAGTGGTGGACACCGGCAAAATCCCGCAAACTTCGCGGGTACTGCGCGTCAGGCTGCAGACACACGACAAAACTATCCTGCTCTATAGTGCGTCTGATATTGAAATGCTGACGCCAGAACAGCTCACCACCCATCCGTTCCTGCAACGGGTAGGGCCGGATGTACTGGATTTACGTTTAACGCCTGATGAGGTTAAAGCGCGTCTGTTATCTCCGCGTTTTCGCAATCGCCAGTTTTCTGGTCTGCTATTGGACCAGGCATTTCTGGCGGGATTAGGTAACTACCTGCGGGTAGAGATCCTTTGGCAGGTTGGGTTGACCGGGCAGCATAAAGCGTTGCAGCTTAGTGATGAGCAACTGGATCAACTGGCACATGCGCTGCTTGATATTCCGCGGCTGTCTTATACTACCCGCGGCCTGGTCGATGAGAATAAACATCACGGTGCGTTGTTTCGCTTCAAGGTCTTTCATCGGGACGGCGAAACCTGTGAGCGTTGTGGTGGAATAATCGAGAAAACGATGCTCTCTTCGCGCCCCTTTTACTGGTGCCCGGGTTGTCAGCACTAAGCGGGTTGTTTTGGTGCGTGCACCGAAATAAACCGCGCGACTGCGGGGCCAGTTAACAAAATGCTGAACAGTCGCAGGGTTTGCATCGCCATGATGAGCGCCATATCAGCGTGGCTTCCTGCGGCGATCACCGCAACAGAATCCACTCCTCCAGGACTGGTTGCCAGATAGGCAGTGAGAAAGTCGATCTGCATGTAATGCGCCAGTCCCCAGGCCATGGCTGCGCAGATCGCCATCAGTGAAAAAATGGACAACAGGATCTGTGGCAGTGGTCGTAACGCCATCAAAAAGATCTGCTTGTCAAAGCCAAGACCGATTTGCCAGCCAATTGACATATAGGCTATTGCCAGTAGCCATTCCGGCAGTTCAATCACCATCACTCCGCTTGCATTCAGCAAGGCCCCCACCAGCATTGGCAATAGCATAACACCAGAGGGAATACGCAGTAGGCGCCCAGCCGTGCCGGCAACGGCGGCCAGCATCAGAGTGCTGAAAAGATTGCCGCTTAGCGGCGGAAACCAGATGATTTGTTCACTGACCGTTTGGGCCTGGTCGCCCATCACCAGCCGGGTGACCAGCGCTGCCGCGCCGACCACCAACAGTACGCGCAGATACTGCATAAACGCCACCAGCCGGATGTCGGCGCCATAATCCTGGGCCATTGCGACCATTGCTGCTGCACCGCCTGGTGACGAGCCCCACGCACCGGTATTCCCCGGTAGATTACTATAGCGAACCAGCAGCCAGCCGATTATCGCGCTGCTGATAAGGGTTGCCAGCAGGATAACAATCACCATCGGCCAGTGGGCTGCAAGGGTTGTGAAGATTGAACCGGTCAGATTTTGGGCAATCATGCAGCCGAGAATCGCCTGTGCGCCAAGAAACGTGCTGCGAGGAGGATGCAGCGAGATGCCGCGCATACTGAAAATGATGCCGACGATCATCGAACCGAGCAGCAAGGGGCCTGGAAGATGGATAAACAGAAAGAGCAGGGAAAGAAGGAGCGATAGCACAAACAACAGGCTCCACTGCAAAACAGGCATCCCATGCTCCCTTGTTTTATACTGCATTCAATGTCTTGATACAGCATAGAGAAAAAGTCAGCTGAAAAAAATATCAGGTATCAATAAAAACGGACTAACCGGCGATCGGGTATTGATGCCTGTTATCTGAAAAAATCGTCGACAGCATCATTCCAGGCATGCCCGAAGATAGACCACTCCTGACTGATTGTAGGTGGAAAATCGCTCCGGCAGTATCCATTCTTAGATTCAAAATCAAAGACGCCATGTGGGTAACCATTTATCAGCAACACACATTTCTTACTATTTTCTGACCAACCGATCTTCACATCTGATGGGATATGTCCATCTGAAACGTCTTCTGCATTGTAAATATGTAGAGCATCTTTGATAGGATTTCCGTCTACAGATTCATCAAGTGCATAGAAATATTCGGTTTGACCATTATCTTCAAATACAGCAGCGTATGAACCTTCAGGAGCTAAACTTTCTATTACCTGCTTTTCACCGACGATGAGTTGAGCTTGAACCGTGACCGTTATTGTCATTTTAATTTCCCTGGATGTATAAAACTACGCTATTCTGAAATTGATATTAATGATTTAAATGCTTGATTTGAAATGTTTAGGTTGATTCTTTAAATGATGAGCGTCCCTGGGACTTACGCCATTTTTTGATTTCATCGATGATGCCTTGTGGGCTATCTTCCTTGTCATCCGGGGGATAAAAAATCAATCCATCACTTTCCGGATGATCCACGATTTTATCGAAATGATCGACTAATGAGTCAATATGAGATTCAAGTTCTCTTCCTTTCAGATTGTAAACGTTACTGAAAAATTCATTCAGAAATTCTATAAATTCAGCTTCAGTGTAGTCTTCTATTTTTTGTTTAAAATGAATCATATATTCACCTTAATAATAAGAGGCTTTGCAAAATGCTGTTATTTGTTTTTGAAATAGTTATTCAGCTTTTAAAATTAAAAGCAACTGACCTAAAACCTTGTTTAACTTTTCAATCAGCTCATTTTTATCCCATCCTGAGGATGTTTTTATCATAGGGTGATCCCAATCGTCATCCGATATAACCTGGATAAGAAACTCCCCTTTCTCGTCAAGCGAGGGGTACCAGCCGATGTCTATGACAACACCATTATTTTGGGTTAGTTGAAATAAATCTTCATCTAGTCGGATAGCCTCCTCTGATACTGTTTTGGTAAAATCTATAGTAGATAACTCATCGTAAATACTCTTCACATTTTCAATGAAATAATCTATCCCTAAAATATTGAAATTGGTTTTCAATTTGTTTTTCCATTACCTGTGAAGGTTTTTATTCTGAATCTTTAAATGACGCTCGTCCCTTGGACTTACGCCATCTTTTGATTTCATCAATGATGCCTTGTGGGCTATCTTCCCTGTCATCCGGGGGGTAGAAAATCAAACCATTACCTTCCGGATGATCTACGATTTTATCGAAATGATCGACTAATGAGTCGATGTAAGATTCACGGTCCATTTCGCCTTGATAGCGCGGATTTGCGGAGAATTCATTCAAGAGTTCTATGAATTCAGCTTCGGTGTAGTCTTCGATCTTTTTAAGATGATTCATATACTCACCTTTATAATAAGTTTCTTTGTATAGCTCATTTAGAATCTTTAAATAACTCTAATCCATGAGATGTTCTCCACTTTTTTATTTCCTTAAATATTCCTAAGGGTGAACATTCAATCTCATCTGGAGTATTAAAAATCAGTCCATTACCAAGTGGATGCTGGGTGACTTTGACTACATGTAGTTGTAGGTTATCGATAAATTTACCAAAATCACTAGCATTTAGTCCATGTTTATTCTCAAAAAAGTTAGATAGTAGATCAATGAACTCTGACTCAGTGTAATCGCTTATTGTTTTTTCATTATCTATTAGCATTTTTATGTATTCCTATATGTAAGCGAGGAGTAGTAATATTTATATTATCCATATTAAACGCTTCTCCGCCATGCTGGATTTCTTCTAAGTGATGAAGTTCAAAAGTGCTTCTGCCACCTACTTGCTCTGAAGGACCAGGATATGGTGCTAACCCCATTCTTATCAGGGTTTGGTTAGAAGGTTTAAAATCCTTCATAAGCTCAGGGCACTCTGACACCGCAAGCCAGAACTCTCTTCTGAAATGGTCAAAGTTGCGAAACGTTCTTCCCCGCAGCTTATCTGCCACCTGTGCCGGTATCGGCGCTCTCAGCCCTGAACTGGCGGCTTCAAGCCAACGATTATTTCCGGATAAAATTTCACCGTGGCCGGTTGCTGTACCGGGTTCGTCCCGGGCTGTTTTCAGGTATACATATATCGGCTGAATGCCTGAATCGGCCGGAAAGACCAGAATATAATCGTTAAAATCGGCGACATCCGGCACAAGGAACGGTGGCGTGGTGTACTCATTTTTGCCATCCGGGATGGGTGTCACCAGAATTGTTGGCTGATCAAGCGGTGGAACATTGCTTCCTGTGTGATTAGGTAAATCACCCGTCGCGGGGTCATCCGGCGTCCAGGTGATTAACGGCCCGTCTACGTCGTGGGCGGGTGTAAATTCATAGCGATGATGGTCATCATTCCACACCATATTTGCGACGCGCACGTTTTCATACGGAGTACCTTCGCCGGTATGCACGCCGTAGACTTGCGACTTACCGTGAATGTCGGTTCCCCAGAAAAAACGAACGCGGGTTGTGGCAGTGCCACCTACCAGCGCCTTTTTCCGCAGTTCTTCTTCATACCAGAACTCATCGCGTCCGGGAACGCGTGCGCTGCCCGTACCCGCGGACGGAATATACAGCGCGGAAGCCAGCGCTCCGATATAAGGAACGCCTCGTGCGGCGCTGAGCATGCCACCGAGTGACCACTCGCCCCACACCTGCGTCAGCCCACCTAAGATCGGCTGCGCGGTCGAGGCTTCTGCAGGCTGCGCATATCCGCAACAATCATTGACGGAAGATTGTGCGAAAACCGCCATCTGACCGAAGTTTTCAGCCGATTCTTCACGGCTCCCTGCGTCTGTACAGCCTTTCTCTTTCAGACAGGATTTGGCATAGACCGGTGTGACTGCAGGAATGAGTGGTGCTGGGGGGGGAGGTCGGTTCGCAACGGGTATTATCGAACTAGCCGGCTGATTGCGGGGTGGTATAAATAAACGGTTGTACTCAGCATGCAATGTCAGGTAGTTAAATTCCGTATTGGCAATCAGGTGCTTGCAAAGAATATAGTCATACGATACCGCAATTTCTTCGGTATCCAGCTCGTTTAGGGCCACATAGGTTTGTATGCTTTTTACCGAAGCATTTCTTAATTGAATATAATAGTAGCGTTCCCATCTGCCGAATCTGTTTATTCGCCATAAATCAATTTCAATAAATAGACGTTCATTGTTATTGATGGCGTTAATAAATAGTGGTGTGCTTTTATCAATTAATTTTTCAAATCTTAGCATCCGGGTATTAATACCAGAACCCGTATTAACTAATCCGTTAGAGAGCGAAAAAGCAAAAATCTCATCAGGATGGTTTTCCTGCCAGCGATTTCCTATCGATGCGTCTGTACCACAACCAGAAGAGATATCGCCTTGTCGCTCACCTGTTATCTTCAGATAAATAAGGTCGCCCATGCCATTTAATCCAGCGCTGTGTTTTATGAGGCTGGATTAAATAGTTAATGAATTTAAAGATCAAATAATGCTTTGGCAATTAATGCTATATTAAACAGGGTAGTAATTGCGCTCAATTAAATATATTAAAGGGCGAGTAAACGAGAGAAGGTAATATTGAAGAGGTGAATGCAATGAACAAGACGGGAACTGAAAAAAACCACCGGAATTATCCGGTGGCCTGAACAATTAACGCTTAATATCAGACTTAAAATCGCGCTTGTCGTAGCCGGTGTACAGCTGACGCGGACGCGCGATTTTCATGCCGTCGGTGTGCATTTCGTTCCAGTGTGCAATCCAGCCAACGGTACGTGCCATGGCGAAGATCACGGTGAACATGGAGGACGGAATACCCATCGCTTTCAGGATGATGCCGGAGTAGAAGTCTACGTTCGGGTAGAGTTTCTTCTCAATGAAGTACGGGTCGTTGAGCGCAATGTGCTCAAGTTCCATCGCCACTTCCAGCAGATCATCTTTGGTACCCAGTTCTTTCAGCACTTCGTGGCAGGTTTCACGCATGACGGTAGCGCGCGGGTCATAGTTTTTATAAACACGGTGACCAAAGCCCATCAGACGGAAGGAATCATTCTTGTCTTTCGCGCGGCGAACAAATTCCGGAATGTGTTTAACAGAGCTGATTTCTTCCAGCATTTTCAGCGCAGCTTCGTTTGCGCCGCCGTGTGCCGGTCCCCACAGGGAAGCAATACCTGCCGCGATGCAGGCAAACGGGTTAGCGCCAGAAGAGCCCGCGGTACGTACGGTAGAGGTTGAGGCGTTCTGTTCGTGGTCAGCGTGCAGGATTAAGATACGGTCCATTGCGCGTTCCAGAATCGGATTCACTTCGTATTTTTCGCACGGCGTAGAGAACATCATGTTCAGGAAGTTACCGGCGTAGGAGAGATCATTACGTGGGTACACGAACGGCTGCCCGATGGAATATTTGTAGCACATCGCTGCCATGGTTGGCATTTTGGACAGCAGGCGGAAGGCGGCGATTTCACGGTGACGCGCGTTGTTTACATCCAGCGAGTCATGATAGAACGCTGCCAGCGCTCCGGTTACACCGCACATAACGGCCATCGGGTGAGAGTCGCGGCGGAAACCGTGGAACAGACGGGTGATCTGCTCGTGGATCATGGTATGGCGAGTGACTGTGGTTTTGAACTCGTCGTACTCTTCCTGCGTCGGTTTTTCGCCGTACAGCAGGATATAACACACTTCCAGATAGTTGGACTCGGTCGCCAGTTGGTCAATCGGGAAGCCGCGATGCAGCAAAACACCTTCGTCACCGTCGATGAAAGTAATTTTGGATTCGCAGGATGCGGTAGAGGTGAAACCTGGGTCAAAAGTAAACATCCCTTTTGAGCCAAGGCTACGAATATCAATAACATCTTGACCGAGCGTACCTTTCAGCACATCCAGTTCAATAGCAGCGTCACCATTTAGAGTGAGTTTTGCTTTAGTATCAGCCATTTACGGTCTCCTTAGCGCCTTATTGCTTAAGACTGCCGGAACTTAAATTTGCCTTCGTGCATCAATAAACCGTTACCAGTTTGTTATTTGGCTCGCCGCTCTGCGAAAGAGGGGATGACCTGGGTACAGAGCTATGGGCGCTTGCAGGTAAAACGGTCTTTTCATGGCGAATAAACTGCAAATCAAGAACTTAGCAATCCGAATTATTTAACCTGTCTATCACTAATAACTGTCCTGAAGGTATTGGTCAATACTTCCACACTGTTACATAACTAAATCTCCGGTGAAAGAGTGACCCCATAACTTTTACGCATTATATGCTTTTTCTGGTGTCGTTTGTAACAACTTTGTTTAATGATTGTCAAATCAGATGATTAAAAATTAAAATAATGTTGTTATCGTGACCTATGTCACTGTTCGGGATAAAACCCGACAAACTATATGTAGGTTAATTGTAATGATTTTGTGAACGTCCTATACTGCCGCCAGGTCTCCGGAATACCCTGCAATCCCGAGCCAACCAGCGTTGTAACGTGTCGTTTTAGCATCTGGAAGCAGTGTTTTATATGACGCGTAGTTATAGTAAGGACGCTGTCTGACCCGCACGCAGACCGGAGGAAGGAAATCCCGTCGTCTTTCAGGCTACAGGTGTCTTCATCTTCTGTACCCGAAGTCTAAAGGGAATAATAAGAACAGCATGTGGGCGTTATTCATGATAAGAAATGTGAAAAAACAAAGACCTGTCAATCTGGATCTGCAAACGATCCGGTTCCCAATCACGGCGATAGCGTCCATTCTCCATCGCGTATCCGGAGTGATCACCTTTGTGGCGGTCGGGATTCTGTTGTGGTTATTGGGTACCAGCCTTTCCTCCCCTGAAGGTTTCCTCACTGCGTCATCCATTATGAATAACTTCTTTGTGGAGTTAATTCTGTGGGGGATCCTGATTGCGCTGGCATATCACGCCGTAATGGGCATTCGCCATCTGTTGATGGATTTTGGCTATATCGAAGAAACCCTCGAAGCAGGGACACGCTCCGCCAAAATTTGTTTCGTTATCATTGTCGTGCTTTCACTTCTCGCAGGAGTCCTCGTATGGTAAGCAACGCCTCCGCATTAGGACGCAACGGCGTACATGACTTCATTCTGGTCCGTGCTACCGCTATCGTTCTGACGTTATACATCATCTATATGGTCGGTTTCTTCGCCACCAGCGGCGAGCTGACGTATGAAGTCTGGACCGGTTTCTTCTCATCGGCATTCACCAAAGTCTTCACCCTGCTGGCACTTTTCTCCATCTTGATTCATGCCTGGATCGGCATGTGGCAGGTGTTGACCGACTACGTTAAACCTCTGGCTGTGCGCCTGATTCTGCAACTGGCTATCGTTGTTGCGCTGGTGGTTTACGTCATTTATGGATTTGTTGTGGTGTGGGGTGTGTAATGAAACTGCCAGTCAGAGAATTTGATGCTGTTGTGATTGGTGCCGGCGGCGCAGGTATGCGCGCGGCGCTGCAAATTTCCCAGAGCGGTCAGACCTGTGCGCTGCTCTCCAAAGTGTTCCCAACCCGTTCCCATACCGTATCCGCGCAGGGTGGCATCACCGTTGCGCTCGGTAATACCCATGAAGATAACTGGGAATGGCACATGTACGACACCGTTAAAGGGTCGGACTACATTGGTGACCAGGACGCTATTGAATATATGTGTAAAACCGGTCCGGAAGCCATTCTGGAGCTGGACCACATGGGACTGCCGTTCTCTCGCCTCGACAATGGCACAATTTATCAACGTCCGTTTGGTGGCCAGTCGAAGAACTTCGGCGGCGAGCAGGCGGCACGTACTGCGGCAGCGGCCGACCGTACCGGTCATGCACTGTTGCACACGCTGTATCAGCAGAACCTGAAAAACCATACCACCATCTTCTCCGAGTGGTATGCGCTGGACCTGGTGAAAAACGCCGATGGCGCAGTTGTCGGTTGTACCGCGTTGTGTATCGAAACCGGTGAAGTGGTTTACTTCAAAGCCCGCGCGACCGTGCTGGCGACCGGTGGTGCTGGCCGTATTTATCAGTCCACCACTAATGCCCACATCAATACCGGTGACGGTGTTGGTATGGCTATCCGCGCTGGCGTGCCGGTGCAGGATATGGAGATGTGGCAGTTCCACCCAACCGGTATCGCCGGTGCAGGCGTTCTGGTAACAGAAGGCTGCCGTGGTGAAGGTGGCTACCTGCTGAACAAACATGGCGAACGCTTCATGGAGCGTTATGCCCCGAATGCGAAAGACCTGGCGGGTCGTGACGTGGTGGCGCGTTCCATCATGATCGAAATTCGCGAAGGTCGCGGCTGCGACGGCCCGTGGGGTCCGCACGCCAAACTGAAACTCGACCACCTGGGTAAAGAAGTGCTGGAATCCCGTCTGCCGGGTATTCTCGAACTGTCCCGTACCTTTGCTCACGTTGACCCGGTCAAAGAGCCGATTCCGGTTATCCCAACCTGCCACTATATGATGGGTGGTATTCCGACCAAAGTAACTGGCCAGGCGCTGACCGTGAATGAGCAGGGCGAAGATGTGGTGATCCCTGGGCTGTTTGCCGTCGGCGAAATCGCCTGCGTATCGGTTCACGGCGCCAACCGTCTGGGCGGCAACTCGCTGCTGGACCTGGTAGTATTTGGTCGTGCGGTTGGTCTGCATCTGCAGGAATCCATCGCTGAGCAGGGTGACCTGCTGGATGCGACCGAAGATGAAATCGACGCTTCTCTGGCGCGTCTGAACCGCTGGAACGGTAACCGTAACGGTGAAGACCCGGTGGCGATTCGCAAAGCGCTGCAAGAATGTATGCAGCATAACTTCTCGGTATTCCGCGAAGGCGATGCGATGGCGAAAGGTCTGGAAGAGCTGAAAGCGATCCGCGAACGCCTGAAAAATGCCCGTCTGGACGATACCTCCAGCGAGTTCAACACCCAGCGCGTTGAGTGTCTGGAGTTGGATAACCTGATGGAGACCGCGTACGCCACTGCAGTATCTGCAAACTTCCGTACCGAAAGCCGTGGCGCGCATAGCCGCTTCGACTTCCCGGAACGTGATGATGAAAACTGGCTGTGCCATTCCCTGTACCTGCCAGAATCGGAATCCATGACGCGACGTCAAGTCAATATGGAACCGAAGCTGCGCCCGGCATTCCCGCCGAAGATTCGTACTTATTAATGCGGAGACAGGACAATGAAACTCGAGTTTTCAGTTTATCGCTATAACCCGGATGTTGACGACGCTCCGCGCATGCAGGATTACACCCTGGAGGCGGAAGAAGGGCGCGACATGATGCTGCTGGATGCATTGATGCAGCTGAAAGAAAAAGATCCGTCACTGTCGTTCCGCCGCTCCTGCCGTGAAGGGGTTTGTGGCTCCGACGGTCTGAACATGAACGGCAAAAATGGACTGGCCTGTATCACTCCTATTTCTGCGCTGAATCAGCCGGGCAAAAAAATTGTCATTCGCCCGCTGCCGGGTTTACCGGTTGTGCGCGATTTGGTGGTAGACATGGGGCAATTCTACGCACAGTATGAGAAGATTAAACCTTACTTGTTGAATAATGGGAAAAATCCGCCAGCTCGTGAGCATTTACAAATGCCAGAGCAGCGTGAGAAGCTCGATGGGCTGTATGAATGTATTTTGTGTGCATGCTGCTCAACGTCCTGCCCATCATTCTGGTGGAACCCGGACAAATTTATTGGCCCGGCAGGCCTGCTGGCAGCGTATCGCTTCTTAATTGATAGCCGCGATACCGAGACCGACAGCCGCCTGGAAGGTTTAAGTGACGCTTTCAGCGTATTCCGCTGCCATAGCATCATGAACTGCGTCAGCGTATGTCCGAAAGGACTAAACCCGACGCGCGCCATTGGCCATATTAAGTCGATGCTGCTCAAACGTAGTGCGTAAGTAGTTGTAGTGGTTGCCGGATGGCGACGTAGCGTCTTATCCGGCCTACGGGTTATGTACCTTGTAGGTCTGATAGGCGAAGCGCCATCAGGCAATGGTTGCCGGATGCGACGTAGCGTCTTATCCGGCCTACGGGTTACGTACCTTGTAGGCCTGATTAGCGAAGCGCCATCAGGCAATTTAAGTGCAGGAAACCTCTAAAAACTGCCACATTATTAGACAGTTTTTAAAGGTTCCTTAGCGGACGCAGATGACACGACAGTCCGCAACAAGTGAACCCCGGCACGCACATCGGTGTGCGTGGTAGTATCCACGGCGAAGTAAGCATACAAATGCTTAAGGGATCACGATGCAGAACAGCGCTTTGAAAGCCTGGTTGGACTCTTCTTACCTCTCTGGTTCTAACCAGAGCTGGATAGAACAGCTCTATGAAGACTTCTTAACCGACCCTGACTCGGTAGATGCTAACTGGCGTTCGACGTTCCAGCAGTTACCTGGTACCGGAGTCAAACCGGATCAACTTCACTCAAAAACACGTGATTATTTCCGTCGACAGGCGTTGATTACCCCACGTTACTCTTCTTCTATTTCCGACCCTGATGCCAATGTGAAGCAGGTTAAAGTCCTGCAGCTCATTAACGCCTACCGTTTCCGCGGTCATCAGCATGCGAATCTTGATCCGCTGGGACTGTGGCAGCAAGAAAATGTGGCCGATCTGGACCCGTCTTTCCACGATCTGACCGATGCGGATTTCCAGGAAAGCTTTAACGTAGGTTCTTTTGCCGGCGGCAAAGACACGATGAAGCTGAGCGACCTGGTTGTTGCGCTGAAACAAACCTACTGCGGCCCAATTGGCGCCGAGTATATGCACATCACCAGCACTGAAGAAAAACGTTGGCTTCAGCAGCGTATCGAGTCTGGCCGTGCCGCATTCAGTAGCGAAGAGAAGAAACGTTTCCTCAGTGAACTGACCGCAGCAGAAGGTCTGGAACGCTACCTGGGCGCTAAGTTCCCGGGCGCGAAACGCTTCTCGCTGGAAGGCGGCGATGCGTTAATCCCAATGCTCAAAGAGATGATCCGCCACGCCGGTAACAGCGGTACCCGTGAAGTGGTACTGGGCATGGCGCACCGTGGTCGTCTGAACGTTCTGGTTAACGTACTGGGCAAACGCCCGCAGGAACTGTTCGACGAATTTGCGGGCAAACATAAAGAACACCTCGGCACCGGTGACGTGAAGTACCACATGGGCTTCTCATCAGATATCGAAACCGAAGGCGGTCTGGTGCACCTGGCGCTGGCGTTTAACCCGTCGCACCTGGAAATCGTTAGCCCGGTGGTTATCGGTTCCGTACGTGCGCGTCTGGATCGTCTGGACGAGCCGAGCAGCAATAAAGTCCTGCCAATCACCATTCACGGTGATGCGGCAGTTACCGGGCAGGGCGTGGTTCAGGAAACCCTGAACATGTCGAAAGCGCGTGGTTACGAAGTGGGCGGTACCGTTCGCATCGTTATCAACAACCAGGTGGGCTTCACTACGTCTAACCCGCTGGATGCGCGTTCTACACCGTACTGTACCGACATCGGTAAGATGGTTCAGGCGCCGATTTTCCACGTGAACGCGGATGACCCGGAAGCGGTCGCTTTCGTGACCCGCCTGGCGCTGGATTTCCGTAATACCTTTAAACGCGATGTCTTTATCGATCTGGTGTGCTACCGCCGTCACGGCCACAACGAAGCCGACGAGCCGAGCGCAACCCAGCCGCTGATGTATCAGAAAATCAAAAAGCATCCGACCCCGCGCAAAATCTACGCTGATAAGCTGGAAGCGGACAAGGTCGCCACGCTGGAAGATGCGACCGAGATGGTCAATCTGTACCGTGACGCGCTGGATGCTGGCGAATGCGTAGTGAAAGAGTGGCGTCCAATGAACATGCACTCCTTCACCTGGTCGCCGTACCTCAACCACGAATGGGATGAAAACTACCCGAACAAAGTTGAGATGAAGCGTCTGCAGGAGCTGGCAAAACGTATCAGCACCGTACCTGAAGCGGTTGAAATGCAGTCGCGTGTTGCCAAGATTTACGGCGACCGCCAGGCCATGGCCGCAGGCGAGAAGCTGTTTGACTGGGGTGGTGCAGAGAATCTGGCTTACGCCACGCTGGTTGACGAAGGCATTCCGGTCCGTCTGTCGGGTGAAGACTCCGGTCGCGGAACCTTCTTCCACCGTCACGCGGTGATTCATAACCAGGCGAACGGTTCAACCTACACGCCGCTGCAGCATGTGCATAACGGACAGGGCACCTTCCGCGTATGGGACTCCGTGCTGTCTGAAGAAGCCGTGCTGGCGTTCGAGTACGGTTATGCCACAGCAGAACCGCGCACGCTAACCATCTGGGAAGCACAGTTCGGTGACTTCGCTAACGGTGCACAGGTCGTTATCGACCAGTTCATCTCTTCCGGCGAGCAGAAATGGGGCCGTATGTGCGGTCTGGTTATGCTGCTGCCGCACGGCTATGAAGGTCAGGGTCCGGAACACTCCTCCGCGCGTCTGGAACGTTATCTGCAACTTTGCGCTGAGCAAAACATGCAGGTTTGCGTCCCGTCTACCCCGGCGCAGGTTTATCACATGCTGCGTCGTCAGGCGCTGCGCGGTATGCGTCGTCCGCTGGTGGTGATGTCACCGAAGTCGCTGCTGCGTCATCCGCTGGCGGTGTCTACGCTGGATGAACTGGCAAATGGTACTTTCCTGCCAGCCATTGGCGAAGTAGATGAACTTGATCCTAAAGGCGTGAAGCGCGTCGTGATGTGTTCTGGTAAGGTTTATTACGACCTGCTGGAGCAACGCCGCAAGAACGACCAAAAAGATGTCGCCATTGTGCGCATCGAACAGCTCTATCCGTTCCCGCATAAAGCGGTGCAGGAAGCGCTGAAACCATTTGCTCACGTACATGATTTTGTCTGGTGCCAGGAAGAGCCGCTCAACCAGGGCGCATGGTACTGCAGCCAGCATCATTTCCGTGAAGTAATTCCATTTGGGTCAGCTCTGCGTTATGCAGGTCGCCCGGCCTCTGCCTCTCCGGCAGTAGGGTATATGTCCGTTCACCAGAAGCAGCAACAAGATCTGGTAAATGACGCGCTGAACGTCGATTAAATAAAGGATAAATAATGAGTAGCGTAGATATTCTTGTTCCCGACCTGCCTGAATCCGTAGCGGATGCAACGGTTGCAACCTGGCACAAAAAACCGGGCGATGCAGTACGTCGTGATGAAGTACTGGTAGAAATCGAAACTGACAAAGTGGTACTGGAAGTACCGGCATCAGCGGACGGTATTCTTGATGCTGTTCTGGAAGATGAAGGGACAACCGTCACTTCTCGCCAGATCCTCGGTCGCCTGCGTGAAGGCAACAGCACCGGTAAAGAAACCAGTGCTAAGTCTGAAGAGAAAGATTCTACTCCGGCACAGCGCCAGCAGGCGTCTCTTGCTGAGCAGAACAACGATGCCCTGAGCCCGGCGATCCGTCGCCTGCTGGGTGAGCATAACCTCGAAGCCAGCGCTATCAACGGCACCGGTGTCGGCGGTCGTATCACCCGTGAAGATGTTGAAAAACATCTGGCGAAAGCTCCGGCTGCGAAAGCCGAAGCAAAAGCGCCGGCTGCAGCACCTGCACCGCAGGCTCAACTGGGCGCGCGTGGCGAAAAACGTGTTCCGATGACCCGTCTGCGCAAACGCGTAGCCGAGCGTCTGCTGGAAGCGAAAAATTCTACCGCCATGCTGACCACGTTCAACGAAGTCAACATGAAGCCAATCATGGACCTGCGTAAGCAATACGGTGATGCGTTCGAGAAACGCCACGGTATCCGTCTGGGCTTTATGTCTTTCTACGTGAAAGCGGTTGTTGAAGCGCTGAAACGCTATCCGGAAGTGAACGCGTCCATCGACGGCGATGACGTGGTTTACCACAACTACTTTGATGTCAGCATGGCGGTCTCCACGCCGCGTGGCCTGGTCACGCCGGTCCTGCGTGATGTGGATCTGCTGGGTATGGCTGACATTGAGAAGAATATTAAAGAACTGGCAGTTAAAGGTCGCGACGGCAAGTTGACGGTTGAAGATCTGACGGGTGGTAACTTCACCATCACTAACGGTGGTGTGTTCGGTTCCCTGATGTCTACGCCGATCATCAACCCACCGCAGAGCGCCATCCTGGGTATGCATGCCATCAAAGATCGTCCGATGGCGGTAGACGGCAAGGTTGAAATCCTGCCGATGATGTATCTGGCGCTGTCTTATGACCACCGTCTGATCGATGGTCGTGAGTCAGTAGGCTTCCTGGTAACCATTAAAGAGTTGCTGGAAGATCCAACGCGTCTGCTGCTGGACGTGTAGTTAATAAGAGTATCACCTGCCCCGTAGGTCTGGACGCTTATCAGACCTACGGGTAAAAGATAACGATTACCTGAAGGATGGACAGAACACATGAACTTACATGAATATCAGGCAAAACAACTTTTTGCCCGCTATGGCTTACCGGCACCGGTGGGTTATGCCTGTACTACTCCGCGTGAAGCCGAAGAAGCTGCATCTAAAATCGGCGCTGGCCCGTGGGTAGTGAAATGTCAGGTTCACGCTGGTGGCCGTGGTAAAGCGGGCGGTGTGAAGGTGGTAAACAGCAAAGAAGACATTCGCGCTTTTGCTGAACACTGGCTGGGTAAACGTCTGGTCACTTACCAGACAGATGCTCATGGCCAACCGGTAAATCAGATTCTGGTTGAAGCCGCGACCGACATTGGTAAAGAACTTTACCTCGGCGCAGTTGTTGACCGTAGCTCCCGTCGCGTGGTCTTCATGGCCTCTACCGAAGGCGGCGTGGAAATCGAAAAAGTAGCGGAAGAAACCCCGCACCTGATCCACAAAGTGGCGCTCGATCCGCTGGCAGGCCCGATGCCTTACCAGGGTCGTGAGCTGGCGTTCAAACTGGGTCTGGAAGGTAAACAGGTTCAGCAGTTCACCAAGATCTTCATGGGTCTGGCGACTATCTTCCTGGAGCGCGATCTGGCGCTGATCGAAATCAACCCACTGGTTGTGACCAAGCAGGGGGACCTGATCTGCCTCGACGGCAAACTGGGCGCTGACGGCAACGCACTGTTCCGCCAGGCTGACCTGCGCGAAATGCGCGACCAGTCTCAGGAAGATCCGCGTGAAGCGCAGGCTGCACAGTGGGAACTGAACTACGTCGCACTGGACGGCAACATCGGTTGTATGGTTAACGGTGCGGGCCTGGCAATGGGCACCATGGACATCGTTAAGCTGCACGGCGGCGAACCGGCTAACTTCCTCGACGTTGGCGGCGGTGCGACCAAAGAGCGTGTAACCGAAGCGTTCAAAATTATCCTCTCTGATGACAATGTTAAAGCCGTACTGGTTAACATCTTCGGCGGTATCGTACGTTGCGACTTGATCGCTGACGGTATCATCGGCGCGGTAGCAGAAGTAGGTGTAAACGTTCCGGTCGTGGTACGTCTGGAAGGTAACAACGCTGAACTCGGCGCGAAAAAACTGGCTGATAGCGGCCTGAATATTATTGCAGCGAAAAGTCTGACGGATGCAGCTCAGCAGGTTGTTGCCGCAGTGGAGGGGAAATAATGTCAGTTTTAATTAATAAAGATACCAAGGTTATCTGCCAGGGCTTCACCGGTAGCCAGGGGACATTCCACTCCGAACAAGCGATCGCTTACGGTACGCAAATGGTCGGTGGCGTTACGCCGGGCAAAGGCGGCACCACGCATCTGGGTCTGCCAGTGTTCAACACCGTACGTGAAGCGGTAGAAGCGACCGGCGCAACCGCCACCGTTATCTATGTTCCGGCACCGTTCTGCAAAGATTCCATTCTGGAAGCAATCGATGCAGGCATCAAGCTTATCATCACCATCACCGAAGGTATCCCAACGCTGGATATGCTGACCGTGAAAGTGAAGCTGGATGAAGCTGGCGTACGCATGATCGGCCCGAACTGCCCAGGCGTTATCACTCCGGGTGAATGTAAAATCGGTATCATGCCGGGCCACATTCACAAGCCGGGTAAAGTGGGTATCGTTTCCCGTTCAGGTACCCTGACCTATGAAGCGGTTAAGCAGACCACCGACTATGGTTTCGGCCAGTCTACCTGTGTGGGCATCGGTGGCGACCCGATCCCAGGCTCTAACTTCATCGACATCCTGAAGCTGTTCCAGGAAGATCCGCAGACTGAAGCGATCGTCATGATCGGTGAGATCGGCGGTAGCGCGGAAGAAGAAGCAGCTGCTTATATTAAAGATCATGTGACCAAGCCGGTTGTGGGTTACATCGCGGGTGTGACTGCGCCGAAAGGTAAGCGTATGGGTCACGCGGGTGCGATCATCGCGGGTGGTAAAGGTACAGCGGATGAGAAATTCGCTGCGCTGGAAGCCGCAGGCGTGAAAACTGTTCGTAGCCTGGCCGATATCGGCGAAGCGCTGAAAACCGTTATTAAGTAAGAAATAAAAAAACAGCCCTGACTCTCTGCATAGTCAAGGGCTGGTCCCGTTTCGACATGGTTGGCCATCTGATGATGGCCTTTTTTTTGCCGGGAATTTAGCGTTCAGCCAGCGTTTTCAACCAGCGAATTCCGCTTTCCGGTGAGGTCATTACCGGCACCGGCGGGGAAGGGAGCTGTTGTAAAACGCGCGCCATCGAAGCCTGCGCCAGCATCACGACATCCGCCTGGGTAAAGGCGCTCTGTAACCCTTCACTGACGATACGGTCATGGGTATCCATATCTCCCGCCAGCAGCGCGTGGAATGCATCCTCCATTAATACAGGCGTAATGGTTCGTGATTTACCGCTTTGCTGAACTTTACGCTGGACGTAATCCAGCGTTGGCTTCAGCGTGGTTGCCACAGTTGCCAACACGGCGATCCGCTCGCCTTTTCCAATCGCCTCTTCTACCATCGCGCGGTCAATGCGCGCGAGCTGGAGTGGAGTCATAAACTGGCATTGCTCCACCGCAGTACCAATTGAAGAGCAGGCGGTAATAAAGATATCGCAGTCCGCCTTTTCAGCAATATGCACATAGTCGGCGATGCGGGCGGCAATATTTGGCGATACGCCTCCGGCTTTCATCACCTGTTTAATCATAGATTCTTCAACCAGGTGCATCACTTCGACCTCCGGCATGATGTCGGCGATCAGCTGTTGCATTATCGTAAGCGTGGCTGCACTGGTATGCAGCATGGCGACCTTTTTCATTGGGCAATCTCCTTAAGTAACGTTTCCGCGACGGACAGCGCCGCATCATGATCTTCCTGCGCGGATAAACCGCCCACCGCGACGGCTCCAAGGCATTTCCCCTGGTGCAGAATCGGGATCCCGCCCGGCAGCGCCGTAAAACGCGGATCGGCAAAATAGCTAATATCCAGCTGCTCTTTTTGCAGACGCTGTAAAAATGCCTGCGTGGTGCAGCCCAGGCGGCTGCTGGTGCGCGCTTTACGCTGGGTTAACTCGATGGTTAACAGTTTGGCGTTATCCATCCGCGCAAAGCTGAGCAGTTCTCCATTGGCATCGCATACGGCCACGCTTAACGGGCGATTTGCATAACGTGTTTCGGCGAGTTCGAGCGCATAGGTTACGGCGCGCAGGGCGTGTCCCAGAGTGAGAGTTGTCATCGTGATTATCCTTTCGACAGATTTTCGCAAGCAGGTTGAACGGGATCTTTGGCTGCTGCTACCTGCGCCTGTCTGGCGTCTTTTTTGCGCCAGTAGTTGGCGAGCAGCGAGCCGCTAACGTTACCCAGCGGTGTCATCACCGCTGATGCGAGTCCAACCGTTGCCAGTTTGCCCATCGCGGCGGCAAGCCCTGACGCCATACCGCCGTTTTGCAGGCCGACTTCAAAGGCCACGGTACGGGCAGACTGCACGTCCATGCGGAAGATCCAGCGGCTCATCAGATAACCAATCAGGAAGCCGCCGAGGTTATGCATCAACATGGCGAAGCAGAGCAGGAAACCGACCTGCACCAGGTTGTCGCGCCCGGCTGCGGCGGCGGTGGTGGTAAAGAAAATGATCCCCATCATTGAGATGGTTGGCATGACCTTCTTCACGCCCGCCACGCGGCCATACAGCCAGTTGTAGAACAATGCCCAAACGAGGCCGCCTGCTACGAAGTTGAGGACCACCGCGTACATCTGCGCTTCGGCGCTGGCATGACCAAACAGCGCGTCCCAGCCGCCGGCAATCATATACAGCAGCCAAATTGCGCCGATCCCGGCCAGCATCTGGACAACACGGCGTCCGCGCACGCCTGCATAGGTTTTCAGATAGTCATGCAGAATTGCTGCGCCAATGGGAATTAATACGATTTTCACCACGTCCATCACCATCGCGGTGAGCTGGATATCGATCATCGAACCCGCCAGCAGATTAACCCACAACGGTGTCATTACCGTTGCCGCCAGCGTTGAGACTGCGGCGATTGATACCGCCAGCGCGAGGTTGGCGTTGGCGATGTAAACCATCACCGTCGACGAGAGACCGCTGGGGCAAGCGCCAATCAATAAAATGCCTACCGCGACTTCAGGCGGAAAATCAAAGATCAGGGTAATGCTCAGGCCGAGCAGGGGCATGATCACGAAATGGCAGAAGGTACCGATAAAAACTGCCCACGGCATTTTGGCGACATCAATAAAATCCTGGATCGTTAGCTTGGTGCCCATGCTGAACATGGTGGCCTGAATCACAAGGAACACGATCCATTTATGGGTGATATTGAAACCGCCCCAGACGATCAGATCCGTAGACCAGATCATGGCGGCAACAAAACCGGCGATGATCCACAACGTAAACTGATAGCTGCGTAAACCAGGCCAGTAGCCTGCACCGGCGGCGAATCCGACGGTGAACATCACCAGCCCCGGCTGCCACAGCGCCGTGGACTGGATGAGCGCGCCGATAATCGCCAGCGCCACGCCCGCAACGCTGATGCCGAGTCCGGTTTTGTGAATAACAGTGGTCATAGTCATGTTGAAATGTCCTTGCTGTTGTTATTGCTGCCGGGGTGGAATAGATAACATGCGCCGCGCAATTTCCGGCGTAGCAACTTTTTTATCCATACTGCGAATGAGCGTAGCGAGTTTGGCTACCTGCTGATAATTATGCTGAGCTTTTTCTTCGGCGCTTAAATAATAACTATCTTCATAGCCGATTCGCACTTCACTGGCACCCATAGCGACCGCGGCAGCGATAATATCGAAATTCCTTCTGCCAAAATGAGTAATTCCCCATAAGGCGTCGCGTGGGATCATGCTACGCAGAGCAATTAATGCATCAACGGTTGCAGGCGTACTGCCGCGGTGACCGAGAACAATATTAAAGAGCATAGGTTTTTGAAATTTTATTTTATCTTCAAGGTTCAGGATGTTATTAATCATGCCGATTTCAAAAACTTCAAACTCTGGAATAATATTGCGTTCAGTTATTTGCCGTGAACAATATTCCACGTCCGGACCGGGATTAAAATACACCGCATCACCGAGGTTAACGGAACCGACGTTCAGCGAGGCCATCTCCACGCCGGGGCAGGCCAGTGGCGCGCAGCGCTCGGCGATGGACATCGAAGAGACGCCGCCGGTAGAAGCCTGAATAATCAGGTTTGAATGGCGCATAACGCGGTCAATTGTTGCCTGAAAGTCGGTAGTATCTGGCGTCAGGCGTCCCTGTTTATCGCGAACGTGTAAATGGACGATGGACGCGCCATGTTCTACGCTGGCGAGTATTTCCTGCGCCAGTTCTTCGGGTATAACTCTGGGGCAATCCGCGGCAACGGGTGCCAGCGAAATAATAACAGTATCCGACATTTTTTCCTCCGGTACAGAGATATTAAAATTATAGGTAAGGCGTTATCCAGCGTAATGATTCCGGCCCTGATGTTGACGGTTGATATTCACAGCCAATCCAGTCCTGGTAATTCATTTTTCTTATAAAATTAAATAGCCATGCTTCATTTAACTCCCCGGTTCCTGGTTCATGGCGATAAGGAACAGAAGCGATTTGAAAATGTTTAATAAGGGTAAAATAGCGTTCGATATTTTTCGCCACGTTGCCATGAGTTTTCTGACAGTGGTAAATATCAAACTGTAAGCCGATATTCTTCTTACCAACCTCGTGAATGATAGATTCAGCCAGCGGGAAACTGTCAATAAAATAATCGGGCATATCCTGCGAATTTAATGGTTCAATCAGTACATCGATTTCCGCGTCTACCATCACATCGCAGGCGATGCGCAGTCGATTCGTCAGGAGGTCGCGCTGGGCGTGCAGCGTCAGGTCATTGCAGCGCAAGCCGGACATAACGTGAACCCGGCGACAGCCCAGCGCCGTGGCGTAATCTCGCGCCACGTTCAGGCTGTGATGAAATTCCTGGTCTCGACCGGGCAATGCAGCGAGTCCCCGTTCACCCTGTGCCCAGTTGCCAGCCGGGGCGTTCATCAGCACCACCGGCAGAGATGTTTCCCGCTGAGCGGCCCGCAAATGCTCCAGCGGGTGCTGCCAGAGAAACAGCCCTTCTACGCCGCGAAAACCGGCTGCTTTTGCCGCCTGAAATCGACCCTCTATCGGTAAATCAGTAAATAACCAGTCGAGGTTAGCCGCTAACTTCAGCATGGCGTGCACCCTCCCGGCCATCAACCAGATGCAGCTTAACGCCCTGGCTGGCAATAGTCTGCTGCGCATTTTCCGGTAACCGGTTATCAGAAATAATGTCGGTTAACTGCTCCAGCCCACAGATGTGGAACATGCCGTATTTGCCAAACTTACTGCTGTCGCAGACCAGCACCCGACGCCGGGAGACGGTGAGCACCGCTTCTTTGACCGAGGCTTTCCCTTCACTCGGTGTCGACATGCCGCGCTCGGTATCCCACGACGATGAGCTGAGAAACGCCACATCAATATTAATGGTGCGCAGAAAACTGGCGGCGCTTTTGCCAAGACATGAGCGGTTACGCTGATCCACCAGACCGCCGGTGTGATAGAGCGTAATGTGTGGCATATCCATCAGATAGTGGCTGATGGAAAAATCGTTGGTGACGACCGTCAGATTGAAACAGTGGCTGGCGGCTACCGCTTTCGCCACTTCAAACAACGATGTTCCGGCATCCAGATACAGCGTTTGTCCGGGCTCAATGAGCATAGCGGCGAGCTGGCCCATTTTGCGCTTCACATCATGATTCAACTCGGCTTTTTCCCGCCACGGCAGTTCGGATTTCAGCAGGTTATTGAGCTTCACGCCGCCGTTAATGGCGATAACTTTGCCTTCTTCTTCCAGCAACTGAATGTCGCGACGTACGGTCATATGCGACACGCTCATTAGATCTGCCAGTTCATTAAATGAGGCGGCATTTTTTTCGTGCACGTAGCGGTAGATAAAATCACGTCGTTGCTCGGGGATCATCATGGCACCTCACGCTTGCCGGGAATGTTCAAGTTCGGCCACCGCCTCTTCTGAGAGCGGAACATAGCCGAGCGGTTTTAATGTCAGCCAGATGCGGGCGCTGTCTTCCAGTTCCTCGGCGTTAAACACCGCCTCACGCAGCGAGCGACCGCTTACTACCGGCCCGTGATTGGCCAGCAACGCAGCCGTATGATCTGCCGCGATTTCACTCAGTGCGCTGGCAATGCCTTCATGGCCGGGCTTGAAATAAGGCAGCAGCGGTAGCTGTCCGACGCGCATCACATAGTATGGCGTTAGTGGCGGTAGACAGTTTTCTGGTGTGGAGCAAGGCAGACAGGAGAGCGCGGTCAGCCATGGAGAATGCAGGTGCACAACCGCGCCGCAGGATGGCCGATGCCGATACCACGCCAGATGCATGGGTACCTCTTTTGACGGTTTGTCGCCGCTAAGATGCACGCCGTTGGCATCCAGCCTACTTAGCGTGGCAGGATCAAGCTCACCCAGGCAGGAGTTGGTCGGGGTCACCAGATAGCCGCCATCCGGCAATTTGACGCTGAGGTTGCCGGAGCCGCCGCTGCTGTAACCACGCATAAACAAGGAACGGCCATAGTGGACGAGTAGTTCGCGCAGTTGGTGTTCACTCACCGGATTCATAATGCGTACTCCTGGGCTGTAAAAAAGAAATCTTCGTCACCAAAGTTGCCTGACTTCAGCGCCAGCGCCAGACCGGAGGAAAATACCCACGGCACGCCAGGCGCAATGGCTTTGCCAACGGACAGACGCTTCACCTGCAGTGCCTCTACCACCGTGCCGGATGTTTCTCCGCCTGCGACGATAAAGGTGTTTACACCTGCAACTTGTAGCTTTGCGCTCAGTCGGGAAAAAGCGTGTTCGATCGCCTGGCTGGCAGTCTGTTCGCCGTACTCTTGTTGAATGCGTTGGAGTACGTCTGGCGGCTGGGTGGCGTATATCATCGGCGCGAATGGGTCGTTGATATGCGTCATCGCCCAGGCACATAGTTCATCAGTGTAGCGTTCTGTATCAGACAGGCAGCGGGCCACGTCGAGTACACGAGAGGCTGCTGCGGCCTTATAGCGATTGACCTGACGATTACTCATTGCAGAACAGCTACCGGAGAACACCACCGTTTTAGCAGGTAGTGGAAAAGCGTCCGGCGGCATGGTTTGCTGAGTTCCGGTGCAGGCGGCCAGTGCGCCACCGAGCCCGGAGCCCCCGGCTAACAGAGGGCTGGCATGGAGTGCCTGCGCCAGCGTGTTGAGATTTGCTTCATCCAGCGTATCGACGATAACGTGACGCGTACCTTCAGCCTGAAGTTGGGCCAGAGCGTTAGTGACCGCTTCCACACCTTCACGCAGTATCGTGAGGTTAATGCAACCAACCTTACCTGGCGTTTGCGCGCTCAGCAGGCGCGGCAGGCTGGCATCGGTCATAGGATTAAGCGGATGCTTTTCCATCCCGGATTCGTTAAGCAGTACGCCGTTTACAAAAAGATGACCATGCACCACCGTGCGCCCGTTTTGCGGCAGGGCGGGGCAGTGGACGATCACGGGTGTATGCAGCTCGTTCATCAACGCATCGCTGACCGGTCCAATGTTGCCTGTTGGCGTGGAGTCGAACGTCGAACAATATTTAAAATAGATCTGGCGGACACCTGCCTTTTGTTTCAGCCAGCGGGCACAGGACAGAGATTGTGCGATGGCCTGTTCTGCGGGTAATGAGCGGCTTTTCAGCGAGATGACGATAGCGTCAACCTCCTCATTCCAGCATTGAGTGGTATCAGGCATTCCGGGCAGTAGCGCAACGCGCCACCCCTGCTGCGCCATAAAGCTTGCAATGTCCGTTGCGCCGGTGAAATCGTCGGCGATAACGCCTGTGGTGACGGCCATGGATCAACTCCGTTCAGATTGTTTGCTAATTGAACATATTATTCAGGAGGGCCTTTCACATTCACATGATGATTATCACAAATAAGCACATCATTGATTCACAGTAAAAACGAGTAATCTATTGAAAATAATGGATAAAGATGTTTGGTGTTACGAAAAGAGCCTCACAAGAGAGTGTGAAGATTCGTTAATCTTTGAGAAAGCGAAGTCAGTAGCATGCAGTGGAGTATTATCGAGGTCGCTTTAACTCTCTTGCCAATTGATCATAATCATCTGCATAAATGAGATTATTTTTTGCGGTGAGCATCATTCTTTCTCTTGATTAAATTCTGCATATTACCGGCTTTAATTTCATTAATGCCGGAGGATGCCGTGTCGTTGAAAATCCAGGATGATTATCTACAACGTTTTTTCTCGATAGCAAAAGTATTCTCCAGTGCGACTGGATTAGCCACGGTTGTGGTTGATGTTAACGGAAAAACTCTCTCGGATTGCCATAACTTTAATTCGTTCTGCACATTAATGCGGGCGGATGAACGCTATTGTACGAGTTGCCAAAAGTGTGACAAATATTGTGCTTTTGAAGGATTAAAACACCTTAAACCCAGAATACTCAGCTGCCATGCAGGGCTAAGTCTGTTTTCTATGCCATTAATTCGCGAGGGGCATCTGTACGGTTTTATGCTCTGTGGGCAGGTGCGGGCAAAATATCAGGAATATAAAACTATCGTTATTGATAATGAATGCTCATGGATGGATGAACCAAAAATAAAAGCTGAATGGAGTCAGGTGGCGGTAGTCGATAATAATACACTGGTGGCATCAGCTAATTTATTAAATTATATTGTTGATAATTTTGAGACAGAACAGCAACAACCTGATGAGTTTGTTATCCCGCCGACCAGTTACATGCGTCATTATTTTACAGAGCCTTCCCGACACGAGAAAAAGCTTCTGGCAGCGTTGCGTTATATTGATGAGAATTTATATAGTGAATTATCCCTGGAATCCGTAGCAGCTCACGTTTGCTTAAGCGCAAACTATTTCAGCCGTTTTTTTAAGAAACGGCAGGGCGTTAACTTTAAAACCTGGGTGAATCAGAAAAAAATGCAAAAAGCGGGGGAGTTATTGCACGATCCCGTTCATTCAATAGACAGCATTGCCCGGAAACTCCAATACGCACAAACCAGTTACTTTTGCCGTGTTTTCCGGGCGGCGCATCAAACGTCGCCCCAGTCTTTTCGTCATGCCAGACTGTCACAGTAAAGGTTTTCCGGCAGCGTGATGGCTTCAGGGATAAAAGAGAGCCGATCGCTCAGGGTTACCACATCACCAATCACTATCAGCGCAGGGGGGAGGATGTTAGCTTCCTGCGCCTTGCTCAGTAGTGAACCGAGCGTACAGGTCAGTCGGCGTTGGTTATCGCGGGTGGCGGACATAATTAGCGCTGCAGGCGTATCTGCTGATTTTCCACCCATCAATAATTCCTCACAGATAAACGCCAGATTGGCGATACCCATGACGATAACCAGCGTACCATTCAGTTTGGCCAGCTGACGCCAGTCCTGCTGTTGGTTGCCCTCCCGCGTATGACCGGTTACCACGTGAAATCCCGAGGCGAAATCGCGGTGTGTTACCGGAATCCCGGCATAGGTCAGGCCACCAATGGTTGAGCTAATACCCGGCACCACTTCAAACGGGATGCCCGTCTCGACGAGATCTTCAACTTCTTCAGCCCCACGTCCAAAAACATACGGATCGCCGCCTTTCAGACGCACAATATTATTGTGCGTTTGGGCATACTGGACAAGCAGTGCATTGATTTCATCCTGCGGTACACAATGGAAACCCGGGTTTTTGCCGACATTGATAAGCAGACAATCAGGTAATGCCCATTCCAAAATTTTAGGATTGACCAGCCGATCGTAAATAATGACATCAGCCTGTTTAATGCACATCATTGCTTTGAGGGTAAGTAATGAAATATCACCGGGACCTGCCCCAACGAGCCAGACCTTTCCGAAAGTTTTCACATTGTGTCCTTTATCACATCGTTCAAAAAAAGGCAGAAACCACATCAAGGAATGATAAAAAGCAGTCGTTTGCCCGTAAGTTATAACGTGAAATTATCCAAAATTATCGCACTGATAATATTGATTAATCTCGCAAAGTTTTTTCTGCAATAAACAAGATGACTTGAAAAATTATTAAGAACTTATTGGCACCATTTGCTTAGGTTTAACCTTATTTAAATTGTGTTTATTGCTGCTCTTGAGTATTATTGGTTAATATTTATCCGCCATCAGTGTGAGTAAATCATGGATTGGATCAATGACATTAATGGATGAAATAAAATATAACTCTCGGTGCTTATCTGGGTAGCTTGAATTATTTTTTATAAATTAAACTATTTTTGTACGCTGCATATGGAAGAGGTTATGAGAGGAAAAATACCCAAGACGGAGTTGCTGGTAACTTTTGAAGTTGTTGCGCGTCACGAAAGTTATACCCGGGCAGCTGAAGAGCTGGCTTTGACACAAAGTGCTGTTTTCCGCCAGGTAAATGCACTGGAGGATTTTCTCAATACCGCGCTATTTAATCATGCCAAAAAACGCATTTTCTTAAATGCGGCCGGCAAACACTATTTAAGTATCGTTAAAGAAACGTTAAATAAACTTGAACGAGATACGACGACGATAATGACCTGGCAGCCGACGGTACAGGTTATTGAGCTGGCGGTGAATCCGACGTTCAGCACGCACTGGCTGATCCCAAACCTGCGTGAATTTAACAAACTTAATCCTGATATTATCGTGAACATTCATTCCCTGGCGAATATTGGTGATTTTCTCAATCGAGAGTATGACGCGGCAATCATGCGCGAAGACTTTTATTCGCCATGGTCAGGGGTTGAGTACCTGTTTGAAGAGGAAATTCTGCCGGTTTGCAGTCGCTGTTTGCTGGCCGAACCGGAACGAAAACTGGCGGTGAACGAATTACTAAACGAATTTCCGCTCTTGCATCAAAGCACGCGCATCAAAGGGTGGCAGGAGTGGTTTGCGCTGTCAGATGTCAGCAGTCCGCTGGTGAATAAAGGTCCGAGATTTGATTTGTTATCGATGCTGATCGCGGCGGTCCGCTCTAATCTGGGCGTTGCGCTGCTCCCACGTTTTGCCATTCAGCACGATCTGGACAGCGGTGATATGGTCATTCCTTGCGATGTTCCAATGCGTACCGGGAATCGATTTATTATGACGTGGCGTGAAGAGAAATCGGAATCCGAGCATTTACAGATTTTCCGTAACTGGTTGCTCAGTAAGTCCGTGGTATCGGCTGCCTGAAGGTGGCTTGCGCCTTATCAGGCCTACAACGATGGGTAGGCCGGATAAGACGCGTTAGCATCGTTATCCGGCAAAAGAACGGCTACCAGTCGATCCCAACCTGTGCCTGAATACCGCGGTCAAACGCGTGTTTGACCGGGCGAATTTCACTGACCGTATCGGCCAGTTCCAGTAACAGCGTATGGCATCCGCGTCCTGTGACGATAACGCTCTGACCGGCAGGACGATTTTCGATGGCGCTGATAACCTCTTGCGTATCCAGATAGTGGTAAGCAAGCATGTAGGTGAGTTCATCCAGCACCACTAGATCGTAATGCGCATCAGCCAGCATGCGCTTACTTTCCTGCCAGACAACCGTTGCCGCCTCGATATCTGCTTGCCGATTTTGGGTTTCCCAGGTAAATCCGGTACCCATAATATGGAACTCGACGCCGAGGGGGTGCAGCGTGTTGTACTCGCCATTATCCCACTGGCCCTTAATAAACTGCGCGATGCCAACGGTTTTTCCGTGACCCACTGCGCGCGTTGCCGTGCCAAAGGCTGCGGTGGATTTTCCTTTTCCGTTGCCGGTGAAGACAATCAGGATCCCTTTCTTCTCCGTTGCCGCCGCTACGCGGGTATCAACCTGCTCTTTCAGCTTCTGCTGACGCTGACGGTGTCTGTCGTTATTGGCGCGCGCTTCCATGGAAACTCCTTAATGCCCTGCCGGACAAGTTGCGCAGCGATGCTGCTGCTCGAACTGGCTAAAGAAGTTATTGCCTTTGTCATCCACTAATACGAAGGCCGGCATATTTTTAACTTCCATCATCCATACAGCTTCCATTCCCAGTTCGGGATATTCAAGGCACTGCAGGCTTTTCACGTACTGCTGCGCCAACAGGGCTGCTGCACCGCCAATGCTGCCGAGGCTAAATCCACCGTGTTTCTGACAGGCATCAGTGACCTGCTGGCTGCGGTTACCCTTGGTGAGCATAATGAGGCTGCCGCCTTGTGCCTGGAAAGCATCGACATACCCATCCATGCGCCCGCCGGTGGTGGGCCCCATCGAGCCACAGGCCTGATTTTCCGGGGTTTTGGCGGGACCCGCGTAGTAAACGATATGCTTTTTCATGTATTCCGGCATCGGTTCGCCGTTATCCAGTCGCGCTTTGATGTTCGCGTGGGCGATATCGCGAGCGACAACAATCGGGCCGCTTAACGACAGGCGTGTACCAATGGGCAGAGCGGAAAGGTCATGCAGGATGTCACGCAGCGGACGGTTCAGATCCAGTTGTACGGTCTGAGCGCCGTTTTCTACTCGCTGTGAATCAGGAATGAATTTGCCCGGATTATGCTCGAGTTTCTCCAGCCAGATTCCGTGTTTATTAATTTTGGCCTTAATGTTACGGTCGGCAGAGCAGGAGAGGGCCATCGCGATTGGGCAAGAGCCGCCGTGGCGCGGTAAGCGAATTACGCGGATATCGTGGGCAAAGTATTTGCCGCCAAACTGCGCCCCGATGCCAAACTCGCGGCTGGCATTGAGCAACTCGGCTTCCAGCGCCGTATCACGGAACGCCTGGCCCAGCTCGTTCCCGCTGGTGGGTAGATTATCGTAATATTTGGTTGAAGCCAGTTTGGCGACTTTCAGCGCCTGGTCGGCGGATAAGCCCCCAACCACAAAAGCGATGTGATACGGCGGACAAGCGGCTGTACCCAGTGATTTCATTTTTTCGATCAGGAACGCAGTGAGTTTTTCCGGCTGTAGAATGGATTTGGTTTCCTGGTACAGCGCCGCTTTGTTAGCTGAGCCACCACCTTTATTGACGAACAGGAAACGGTATTCGTTACCTGGGGTGGCGCTAATATCGATTTGTGCGGGCAGGTTGGTCTGGGTATTGGCCTCGGTATACATATCCAGCGGGGCATTTTGCGAGTAACGCAGGTTGTTTTCGGTAAAGGTGGAATACACGCCTTTGCTTAATGCTTCTGCGTCATCGCCGCCGGTCCAGACATGTTGTCCTTTGCTGGCCACAATGGTTGCCGTCCCGGTATCCTGGCAGTTGGGCAGTACGCCTTTAGCTGAAACCTCTGCATTGCGCAGCAGCTGCAATGCGACGTACTTATCGTTACTGCTGGCCTGAGGGTCGTGCAGAATGCTGGCAATTTGTTTTAAATGTCCGGCGCGCAGGAAAAATGAAGCCTCATAAAACGCCTGCTGTGCTAACAAGGTTAACGCTTCCGGTGCAACCTTGATCACTTCCTCTCCGTCTAACTCCGTTACCGTAACGTGCTGGTTACTAAGTAATTCATACTCGGTACTATCCTTACTCTGAACAAAGAGTTCCTGCCAGACAAATGGTTTAGACATGTTTACTTCTCACCTCTTCGTGTTGTTTACCGAATGGCGCTTCGCTTATCCGGCCTACGATTAACGCATTGGTGTAGGTCGGATAAGCGAAGCGCCATCCGGCGTAAAGTTATTTGGCTAAAAAGACATTGGCTTTTGTCGCTTCGGCGACATATTCGATAGTTTTCTGGGCACGAACGCTGTTTCCGGCTTCATCAAGCGGCGGAGAATAGACCGCAATCGCATATTCGCCTGGGACAACGGCAACCATGCCGCCGCCGACGCCGCTTTTCGCCGGGATGCCAACGGTGTACAGCCATTTACCGCTACCGTCGTAAAGCCCGGCAATTGCCATTTCTGCCAGCACCTGCGGAACATATTTCTCATTCAGCAACTGTTTACCGTTGAACGGAGATTTGCCTTTGTTCGCGAGTACAGCACCCATTTTGGCCAGTTGCTCAACGGTGATATCCACCGAGCACTGGCGGGTATAAATTTCAACGGCTTCGTCAGTGTTGCCATAGAAGCTGTTATAGGATTCCATCAGTTTGGCCAGCGCCTGATTGTGCTGGTTGGTTTCCATTTCAGATTTGAAAACCGGTTCGTTCACGGTGAGAGTGGCATCGGCCCAGACGTTCAGGTTGTCGAGGATTTTGTTCCAACGATCGGTTTTGTCTTTGGCTTCGATCAGGCTAACGGTGCTCATGGCCCCGGCGTTTACCAGAGGGTTTTCAGGCGCGCCTTTGGTCAGTTCAACGGCTAAACCTGAGTTGAATGGCATTCCGGTGGCATTGGCGCCAAGTTTATCCAGCACTACCTGAGGACCGTGCTGCTCCATGGCAAGCGCCATGGTGAACACTTTACTCAGGGATTCCATTGGGAAAGGTTTGTTAACATCGCCAACCTGGTAGATCTTGCCGTCCACCGTCGCAATGGTGATGGCAAAATTTTTCGGGCTATAGGTCGCCAGAGCAGGGATGTAGTCGGCGACTTTTCCATCGTTGTTACTTTTGTACTTCTGATGAGCCTGTTCTATCAGCTTGGCGTAGTCGGGCGTGGTTTGCGCGAATGTGGTTGCGCTAAACAAGACGCTGAAAGAAAAGAGACTCACGCCGAGAATTGTTTTATTCATTATGCATTCCTGTTGGTGTTGTTGGGAAAACTATCCTGTAGGCCGGATAGGGCGTTCACGACGCCATCCGGCCTACGATTAGTTGTTGTTCTATTGTCAGGACAAAGCGATTTCCGTTTCGGTAACCGGACGTTCCTGCTCCGGGGACTTCACTGGTGCAGAGCCACGGCAACCCTGGCCGAAGTGTTCACCTTCCCAACGGCTGACAATGGCTGCTCCCATTGCGTTACTCATAACGTTCGTGGCGGAACGACCCATATCGAGGAACGGATCGACACCCATCAGCAGAATCAGACCTGCTTCTGGAATGTTGAACTGGTTCAGGGTTGCAGCGATAACCACCATTGATGCGCGCGGTACGCCTGCCATTCCTTTTGAGGTCAGCATCAGGATTAACAGCATGGTGATTTGCTCGCCCATGCTCAGTTCGATGTTGCACGCCTGGGCAATAAAGACGGTGGCAAATGAGCAATAAGCCATGGAACCGACCAGGTTAAAGGAATAACCGATAGGCAGAACGAAGCTGGCAATTTTTGACGAAACACCGAATTTTTCCAGCTTGTCCAGCGTACCCGGGAAGGCGGCTTCAGAGCTTGAAGTGGTAAAGGCCAGCAGAGCGGGTTCGAGGATTGATTTCGTTAAACGCGCGATGCAAGGCCCGACGATCATCGTAGACAGGCCAATCAGGATCGCCCACAGCATACCCAGCGTCAGGTAGAACTCACCCATGAAGATCCCGGCGCTAACCATCACACCCAGACCACGTTCGGCAATCAGACCTGAAATAGCGGCAAAAACGGTCAATGGTGCAAACAGCATGACGTAACCCGTCAGCTTCAGCATGACGTGCACCAGTGAATCCAGCACTTTCACGATAGGATCGGCTTTTTCACCAATCGCAGCGAGGCTGCAACCGAGGAAGATTGAGAACACGACGATCTGCAGAATTTCGTTACGCGCCATCGCATCGACAATACTGGTCGGTACCGCGTGTGAGATGAATACTTTCAGCGTGAATGGCTCTGACTTAACGGCGGCAACGGCTCCGACGTCATGTGGCACAAAGTTGATACCTGCGCCTGGCTGGAAGATATTAACGATAACCAGACCCAGTGCAATTGACACCAGAGAGGCGCAAATAAACAGGAAGAAGGTTTTCGAAAATATACGTCCCAGCGTTTTGGCATCGCCCATTTTGGCAATACCTACAACCAGAGTTGAAATAACCAATGGAGCGATAATCATTTTCACCATACGTAAGAATATGGTGGTGAAAATGGAAATGTCTGCTGCATAAGATTTTGCTGTTTCAGCCGCGGCCATATTATTTATGGCCACCCCGGCAATCATGCCGAGTATCAGGCCTAATATGATCATCTTCGTTAAACTAATTTTCTTCATGTGTACTCCATCGGATAAAGGCTGGTAATTGGAATTGTGTAGGGTGGCGTGTGCCTGAACCTGGACAGCAGCTCAGACGCACGCCTGTTGTGACCAACCGCATGAATAATTCGAAGCACTGTGATACAGCTGAATTCTGTGCTCCAATGGTTGTTATTGTGTTTTTTTGTTACAAGTCGAACTCAATACTTAATAATGGAGCGTGTTGCTGCGCACCATAAACATCATTGTCACCGACGTTGCCGGAAATAATATCTCGTGGCATGACGATTTTTACGGCATTCGCTGGATCGAACCAGACGATATTGTGAATAAATTCAGGCTCAACATTATATAAACCGGCAATAAGCTGCGGCGTTAATTGCTCGCAGGCTTTTACCCGCTGATAGTCTTCCCTTGTTTTAAATAAAATATCTAAAACCAGTTCGTACGGTCCGGCGTTTTTGGAACGAATTACTTGCGCCAGTGAACAAATTGAGTGTTTCATGCCTGAACTCCTTCTGGCGTCACCTGTTCAATGTGGAAATCAAAACGCAGCGCATCGCTCGCTTCAATCAGGTGATAGATCGAGAACTCATACACCGGTCCACTCTGAATATCAGATGGCGAGAACGGGAAGGCGAGGTTGCCCGCAGTCGCAATGCGATTTTCATAGCCGTAGTGCAGCAGGGTAGAGCGCACCAGCGAGCAAACGCTGTTGGCGATATCCTGCGTTGGCGCAACGACATCCAGTAGAATTCCCAGTTCATGGCCCGCAGTTTTCATCGGCTCATGGTTGCCCATCACACCGTTCTTACCGTAAAGGTGGAACGTCATGCTGATACTGTCGTCATTCAGTGAGAGGTTACGTGCAACGCTTGCCTGTACCTCTTCAAGAATCGTGTCAATCCCGGCAATCATAATAGGGTCACGTGTTCCGGCGATGGTCAGGCAACGGAAGCCAACCTGGCGTGCACCTTCCAGTTTCAACGCATACGGTGTTTCTTCATGGCGTGAACCGCTGACATACACTTCACCCTCGTTAACCTGGGTGAAAGTGCATGCCTTCAGGTTCAGCACACCGCCTGGCCCTGGCAGGAAGTACGGATCTGACTTCTCGTACAGAGTGTGCGCTGCGGCGGAAGTCTCGGTGAACTTACGCTTGGGATTGAACGCCTTCAGCGTAAAGCCGTTATCGTCAATGATTCCCATCGCACAATCTGAGCCGGAACCAGGGGTGGCGGCAATGGCTGCACACTCAAGGATCTTACCGCAATGAAGCGCCAGACCTTCATCAAAGCCCTGCATAATCGGCAGCGCGGCGAAGCAGGCCGGATCGTAGGCACGTCCGCCCAGGACCACCTGCGCACCGGCTTTCAGCGCACGCTGGAAAGGCTCGACGCCCATCTGCGCGACAATGTAGGTGCTCTCTTCAATGGCCTCGTGAGTCAGTTCAGGCACAAAATCGAGCGCGGTGATTTTGCCGTTATCCAGCGCCTGATGAACGATTTCTTTGTCGACATCAGACGGAATCAACGCCATTGAGAAAGACAGTTTTTCTTCCTGCGCGATCTCATGGATTATCTGGCGACACCACTCCAGATGCGGAGCTGCACCAGAACCACCGGCTGTGCCGATCACGACAGGGATGTTGTTCTTAACGCCTGCCACAATCATATAGCGCAGATCGCGTTTCACACCGGCCCTGTCAGTAAAGGGTTTACCTGCCCCCAGGTAGTGGGGGCCAGGATCGGAGGAACCTGCGTCAACAGCAATAAGATCCGGTGACTCTTCCATGGCTTTACGAAAACTTTCTTCCGGGAAGCCATAACCCAGGATAGCCGTAGGCGATAAGATCTTAAATGTGCGTGCCATCTCTTAATCCTTAGTTTGCAACAGCGCGATGGTGCGGTTCATTTCGTTAAACACGATGTTGAGACCTTCATCGAAACCCATACCCGGTTTGATCAGCATGCGCATTGGACGCGCGGCCAGCGCGACGTGTACGCAGGTACGAGCACTGATTTCCGTTTCGTTACAGGTACCGCCCTGATAGGCTTCCATTCCGTGTTTGTTGCAATACAGCACTGCATCAACGATGTTGTGAATACCGCCCAGGTCCGGGGTTTTAATCTGCACCATGTGGCAGCTGCCCGCGTCGGTGAAGTCCACGATGTCCTGATAGGTGTTACACCATTCATCCGCAACGATTTTCACGCCGGAACCCAGACGAGTCAGCTCCTGAGTGATCTCGGTTAACATGCGGATCTGATCCGGCTTGTTACCGGCATCAACCGGGCCTTCAATGTACAGCGGCAGGCCTTGCGCTTCGGCTTCCAGGCTGGCGATGTATTCGGCGCAACGCACTGGATCCATATCGAAGATCAGACCGATGGTGCCGTAGACATCAATGTGCAGCGTCGGGTGATAGCTTTCGTTGGTGCGCAGGCTCAGGATGCGGTTAGACAACCAGCGGACGTACTCACGCAGTTTTTCACCTTTAAAGCCCAGCTTCTCTTCTACGTTATTGATCAGCGCATGCGGTAGGACATCCACACCTTTGAGGATCATCTTGTCGACGGCGATATAACGGTCGTCGCCGCTCTGACCAAATAACGGAATGGCTTCCGGGACGCATGGCAGCTGCCATTCATCACAAACCACTTCGGCTTTCAGACGACCGGTAGCCAGTGCCGCCGCGTCGAGCAGCGCCTGAGACAGACCATAACGTACGGCGGTATGCAGCAGATGGCCGTCAATACGCAGTTCGTCAAAGAAACGGGCGTTGGTCAGGAACGAATCAACGTCACGACCTTCCAGTAACGGCTTGATGTGGTCGTTGAGGAACGGAATGAAGTTTTCAGCCAGGAACAGTGGGTCACGACCGCCTGCACCTGAATATTGCACCGCTGCGCAATCGCCCACAGCTACCGCGCCGTTTTCCAGAATCAGCTGTACGGAAACACATTCACCCGCCTGACGAACAGACGTAAATCCTGGCGTTACCGGATCGCCGGTATAGATAAACCCGTCATGACCGGCGCCGTTTTTGATGGCCTGCTGATCGTCAAAATAAAATGAGGAGTAGCCAGCTGTGAAAAGGGCCTGTTTAATTTTCATTATGGTCTTCCTATTAATTTACTGTGGGATACGGCGTTGATGTCATCAATGACCATCTGGAAAGAAGGCTTGCGACCTTCGAAATGTGCGCGCTCTGCAACGTAGTCGTGGTGCAGGGCGAGAATATCTTTCGGCAGCGGCACGGCACCGGCTTCAAGAATACGGATTGCGCCTGTGTTATCGCGAACAGGCAGGATCTTACCGGCGTTACAGGCGGCAGGAGCGAAAGGCACATCCAGCACGCCAGCTTCAAAGGCCAGCACCGTACCGCGCGCAATGTCGCCATTGCCCAGTTCGAAGACTTTCTTCAATACCGCGCGGACTTCGCTCTTAATCAGGTCAACTTCCTGCTCCACGGCAGCGCACTGCGGGAATTTCTGATCGCTGACCATGTTGAGCATCTGGCGTGACGCTTTCAGACCCTGGGCGTTAGCTGCCGCGGTTGGGATACCGAATGCTTCGTGCGGACTTTTGGTAATGACTTTTGTGGCACCAGACATACCGGCAACCGCTGCGCCCCAGGCGATAACGGAGAAGGCTTTTGCTTCATCTTCCGGGAATCCGCCCATCCACTGGTGGAAAACGGTGCTCAGCTCGTAATCGTCGAAGCCATGGTTATGGAAGTATTCGTGGGACAGTTCACGCAGTGCCTGAATAGCAGCGATATCCTGTGTCAGGCTACCGACCTGGCCGTAACCGACGGTAATAGACTTCACGCCCTGCTCCAGCGCCAGCAGACCTTCGATAATCGCGACTGAGTGGGACATGAACGGCGGGATTAGCGTGCCGGTCAGCGGACCAAACGGTTCACGGTTGATGCGAATGCCGTTCTCTTCGTACAGACCCATCAGACGGTCGCAGTACTGCCAGTCGCGGATGGATTTTTCCAGGGTGACGCGTTTGGCGTAAGGGATGTTGTAGGAGATACCGCCGCCTTCGTAGCTGGTAAAGCCACTGGCCATGGCGATTTCTGCCAGCAGACGCGCATCCGGTGTACCGTGGCGAACCTGGATCGGTTTATCCAGCGATTCAGTCATACGACGGCAGGCAGCAACCCCGTGATTGACGACCGGTAAACCATTCAGCTTGGAAGTACCTGCTTCGATGGATTTTTGGATCCCGACAGCGGCTTCTTCATAGCGGTTCAGACGGGTATAGGCATCGATAGTACTTGGCAGGAGGTCGCACTCTTCCTGCAATGTTTTGAGCAGCGCAATATGCTCATCCATTAATGCCACACCTGCGCGCGGCTGGCTCAGAGTTTTACCTTCCTGATCGGCCTTCAGCAGGGCGAGGGAGAAACGCTTTTTCTCTGGAATTGATTGCTGGTACTTCACGCCATCTTCGAAGTTCTCAACGTCTTTGCCGGTTTCCCAGGTTTGTAACACCTGATGCCTTTCGGTCATGAATTCGTCGTGGGTCAATTTTTTATTTCGAAGTTCCATTCGTAGCTGCCTTAAGTTTTATAGGGTTAAACACTGAATGCTGGTGCGAGCAGCGGCTTGCGGGTACAGCCTGGCGACGTTTGCCAGTAGAGGGAGCAGGCCATTTGAATCGCGGTAATACTCAAACTGATTCGGTAACAGAATTCTTTTACCCTGGTCGTCCAGCTCCCTGTATTTGAGCCAGTTATGGATATCGAACTGGCTGGCGCGAGAGAGCCATCCCCCTGAACCGACGACTTTGCGTACGGTGGTGAGATCGCGACCCATCTGTAAATCCACATTACCCACGCAGGTGCAAACCTGCTTTTTAGTGCCCGCGTGGCGCTCAGCGGCATAGCCCACGCATAAACCTGCCAGCAGGGTGTCGAAATATTTCTCTTCCTCGCTGAGTGGCAGGTAATCCGGTTGCCCAACCAGGTGGCGTAGATAGCGGTAAAACGCTTCCTCGCGCTGTGGCTGTTGGGCGAAGATGACTTTCACCATATCCTGCGTGCTTTCTCCCACCACAACGGCGGAAACGCGCATTCCAAGGTCGCCTTCAACGGTACGTTTGACGAACGGTTCAGGAACACCATGCAGGACGGTATCGGGGGAGAGGGTATTCGCGCTGGCCGAATAGACATCCGTGGTGGCTCCGCCCATATCAATCAGCATGAATTCCTTCCATGCGCTGTCGTAATCGCTAATGGCTTTGACTAACTCATATACCGTCCATGGCGTCGGCATAGGCTCTTCGCCTGTTTCGCCGACGATAACGTCCAGACCTTTGCCTTTGACGATGCGTGACAAGAACACATCGCAAATCGCCTGGCGCGCGGCAAACGGATTCGGGTGATCGAGGTCCGGCAGAATGTTGTCTACCGTGGTCAGATCCTTATGTCCCAGAATCGTTTGTATTTCGTCCTGAATGTCCCGGTTTCCGGCGTAGATAATGGCGCAATCAAGCTTTGAGCCTGCCAGCGCGTGCGCATTCGCCAGGCCGTAACTTTCTTCGCCACCGTCTGTCCCGCCGGTAAACAACAGAATGTCTGGCGGTGATGATTCCAGCTCCTGGATGTCATGACGGTTCAGCTTGTACGAATAATATTGCGCGATTTTCGCTCCTGCCGAATGGGCGGTAACTTTTGCCGACTCCAGCGTAATGGAAGGCACCAGCCCCATTGCTGCAACGGCGAGCCCACCTTTCGCTGAGGAGGAGTATTTCAACTGCACTTCACCACTTTTCAGTAACGGGCGAGCATCGGCAACATTCAGCACCTGATTCAGGCTGGCAAAAAAACCGTCTGCCAGATGATGTGTGGTGGTTGGGGTCAGGACATGGTTTACCAGGGTTAATTCCTCGCCTTCATGTGCGAAGAGGGCTGCCTTGGTCCATGTCGAGCCGATATCGACAGAAACTGTTTGCATCAGATGGCCTCTTCCAGGCAACGCTGTTCGAGGCCATTGTGTTGGTGAATATCATTAGTGATAAGCGCGCAAACATCTTCCAGATCGTGGCTGGGGGCGAAGACCCGGTTAAAGCCCATCTCTTTAAACTTCACTTCCACGTCGGCGAAGTCATGTTTACCGACGACCAGGTTGCCGCCGACGTACAGCAGAATGTCGCCAAGGCCGCGTTCGATGCAGCGCTCACGTAGTCCGAGGCAGTCAATGTCGCCATGACCGTAGATAGAGGACACCACGATGGCATCGGCGCCTGTTTCAATCGCAGCATCAATATATTCATCCTGGCTCACCATCACCCCGAGGTTGATTACGTGAAAATCATGAGCAGTAAAAACGCGATCCAGAACTTTATTACCTACTGCATGGCAGTCAGCACCGATGACGCCAATAACAAGTGTAGATTTCTTCATGGGTAATCCTCTGTAGGGCTGATGGTCAATAAGTGAAATTATTTTCTAATATTTAGAACATGGATTGTGACAACCTCTTAATAGGGTTGGAGTTTCTGTGGAAGCGAAAAAGGAAGCAATTGATCTATTTTCAAAATATCCTGAGAAAAATGATTGTTATATTTGCCATCTATAAAATCCGTTAATAATCAATGTGATGGGTTATCTTTTCTTAGCTTTGTTTAATTTATTAGGGAATTGGGTAATAAATGACTTGCCATGTTTGTGATCGAAATCTTATTTTGTTATGCGCGCCATTTATGACGTGTTTTAAATAATTTCAAAAATCCCAATTACTAATTAACTTGTGAACGACATAACGGTTTTTTATTTTTTAATCTTATATGTCACAATTCATTTTTGTTAAATTTAGGATAAAAATGATAAGGAAATGTTTGTGGCATATTTAATCTTTGCCACATAAGAGAGGAGGGGTGTTAATGATAACTTTCAGTGATGATTTAAGCGAGACGTCAGCGTTCTCTCGCAGAACGACAAACGCAATGCATCGGTCATTGTGGAACGTTTTCGCTTCCAGTTGAGATAGTTACATCTCGGTGTTAATTATAAGTAAAATTTAAATGAACAATTTGTATGAAATAACAAATCCATGACTTGCTAAACAAAAAACTGTGAGCTACCCAGCATTAGTGATTCTTTATCTGCTATCAATTTTGTCAGCCGGGCTGGTTAAAAGATCGTGTACATTTAAATAAATATCCTATCATTTGTAGTAACGGTAATTACTCATTGAAAAACATGTTGTTAACATCGCGTTTACTAGTGGCGTGAGTGCTAAACACTATTAACATTAAATTTGAAAATTGATTTAAATCAATGTTTAAAACTTGGAAAACAGCACCAAAAGAGGTTAAATTGCTTCAGATCAAATTGGTTTGAAAGTGGTAAATTAGCTATAAATTGATCACTATCGAAAAATGCAAATTTGTCTCGATAAAAACCTGTTTATTGTAAGGATTTTACGGCGTAATATAATTGCGGGATCAATTTGAGTGTTTTATTAACATGTTTGTAACCTTTCATCATTGTCCTTTCTTCAAATGAGAGGAAAGGGTAGCGGCGGAAGGAAGCAGATAAATTTGTATTGGGGCATGCGTGTGACCCTTTCTAACGGGGTTCACTCTCGGAGTCTTCATGCGATGAGCAAGGAGTCATGATGTTAGATATAGTCGAACTGTCGCGCTTACAGTTTGCCTTGACCGCGATGTACCACTTCCTGTTTGTGCCACTGACGCTCGGTATGGCGTTCTTGTTGGCCATCATGGAAACGGTCTACGTCCTTTCCGGCAAACAGATTTATAAAGATATGACCAAGTTCTGGGGCAAGTTGTTTGGTATCAACTTCGCTCTGGGTGTGGCTACCGGTCTGACCATGGAGTTCCAGTTCGGGACTAACTGGTCTTACTACTCCCACTATGTAGGGGATATTTTCGGTGCGCCGCTGGCGATCGAAGGTTTGATGGCCTTCTTCCTCGAATCCACCTTTGTAGGTCTGTTCTTCTTCGGCTGGGACCGTTTGGGTAAAGTCCAGCATATGTGTGTCACCTGGCTGGTGGCTCTGGGTTCTAACCTGTCCGCGTTGTGGATTCTGGTTGCGAACGGCTGGATGCAGAACCCAATCGCAGCGGATTTCAACTTCGAAACCATGCGTATGGAGATGCTGAGCTTCTCTGAACTGGTGCTCAACCCGGTAGCACAGGTGAAATTTGTTCACACTGTGGCATCTGGTTATGTATGTGGCGCGATGTTCGTTCTGGGTATCAGCTCCTACTATATGCTGCGCGGTCGTGACTTCGCGTTTGCTAAACGTTCTTTTGCTATCGCTGCCAGCTTTGGTATGGCTGCTATTCTGTCTGTTATCGTTCTGGGTGATGAATCTGGTTACGAAATGGGCGACGTGCAGAAAACCAAACTCGCTGCGATTGAAGCAGAATGGGAAACTCAGCCTGCACCGGCTTCCTTCACGCTGTTCGGTATTCCGGACCAGGATGCGCAGGAAAACCATTTTGCGATTCAGATTCCTTATGCGCTGGGCATAATTGCCACCCGCTCTGTTGATACACCGGTCATTGGTCTGAAAGACCTGATGGTGCAACACGAAGAGCGTATCCGTAACGGGATGAAAGCATATCAGCTGCTGGAAGAACTGCGTGCTGGTACTACCGACCAGGCCGTTCGCGACCAGTTCAACAGCATGAAGAAAGACCTGGGTTATGGTCTGCTGTTGAAACGCTATACGGACAAAGTTACCGACGCGACCGAAGCTCAAATTCAGCAGGCAACGAAAGATTCTATTCCTCGCGTTGCGCCGCTGTACTTCGCTTTCCGTATCATGGTGGCATGCGGCATTTTGATGCTGGCAATTATCGCGGTGTCCTTCTGGACCGTGCTTCGTAACCGTATCGGTGAGAAAAAATGGCTGCTGCGCACCGCGCTGTATGCGATTCCTCTGCCGTGGATTGCTATTGAATCCGGTTGGTTTGTTGCAGAGTACGGTCGTCAACCGTGGGCGATTGGTGAAGTGTTACCAACAGCCGTAGCGAACTCTTCGCTGACTGCTGGCGACCTCATCTTCTCGATGCTGTTGATTTGCGGCCTGTATACCCTGTTCCTGGTGGCTGAACTGTATCTGATGTTCAAGTTCGCACGCCTTGGGCCGAGTAGCCTGAAAACCGGTCGTTATCACTACGAGCAGTCCACTGTGACTTCTCAGCCGGCACGCTAAGACAGGAGTCGTCAAATGATCGATTATGAAGTATTGCGTTTTATCTGGTGGCTGCTGGTTGGCATTCTGCTGATTGGTTTTGCAGTCACTGATGGCTTCGACATGGGGGTGGGCATGCTCACCCGTTTCCTCGGTCGTAATGATACCGAGCGTCGAATTATGATTAACTCCATCGCCCCGCACTGGGACGGTAACCAGGTTTGGCTCATCACCGCGGGTGGCGCACTGTTCGCTGCCTGGCCGATGGTCTATGCCGCTGCGTTCTCCGGTTTCTATGTGGCGATGATTCTGGTTCTGGCGTCCTTGTTCTTCCGTCCGGTCGGTTTTGACTACCGCTCTAAGATTGAAGATATGCGCTGGCGCAACATGTGGGACTGGGGCATCTTCATTGGTAGTTTCGTGCCACCGCTGGTGATTGGCGTGGCGTTCGGTAACCTGCTGCAAGGGGTTCCGTTCCACGTAGATGACTACATGCGTTTGTACTACACCGGTAACTTCTTCCAGTTGCTGAATCCGTTTGGTCTGCTGGCAGGTGTCGTGAGCGTTGGGATGATCATCACCCAGGGTGCGACCTATCTGCAGATGCGTACGGTAGGTGAACTGCATCTGCGTGCTCGTGCAACTTCACAGGTTGCGGCGCTGGTGACTCTGGTCTGCTTCGCGCTGGCCGGTGTGTGGGTGATTTATGGTATTGACGGTTATGTTGTGACCTCAGCACTGGATCATCATGCTGCCTCTAACCCGCTGACCAAAGAAGTGGCTCGTGTGGCTGGCGCATGGATGGTGAACTTTAACAATGCACCTATCCTGTGGCTGGTTCCTGCACTGGGCGTGGTTCTGCCGCTGTTGACCATCCTGACTTCTCGTATGGAGAAAGGGGCATGGGCGTTCGTCTTCTCCTCACTGACGTTAGCCTGCATCATCCTGACTGCCGGTATCGCAATGTTCCCGTTTGTGATGCCATCCAGCACCATGATGAACGCAAGTTTGACCATGTGGGATGCCACCTCCAGCCAGCGTACATTGAATCTGATGACCTGGGTCGCGGCGGTGTTTGTACCGATCATTCTGCTGTACACCAGCTGGTGTTACTGGAAGATGTTCGGTCGCATCACTAAAGAAGATATTGAAAGCAACACCCACTCTCTGTACTAAGTAAGGAGCTTAAAATGTGGTATTTCGCATGGATTTTGGGAACGCTTCTTGCCTGTGCATTTGGGATAATCACAGCGCTGGCGCTTGAGCACGTTGAATCAGGCAAAGCCGGGCAAGAAGATAGCTAATGACCAACATTATCGCGATGGTATACAACGCGATGGACAAGCGCCCCTTGCGGGCGCTTTCATTTGTGCTGGCAATCGTGTTGGCTGGCTGCATATTCTGGGATCCGTCTCGTTTCGCGGCCAAAACCAGCGAGCTTGAAATCTGGCATGGTTTCCTGCTGATGTGGGCGGTCTGCGCAGGCATTATTCACGGCGTTGGCTTCCGTCCTCGCGCCGTACATTGGCAGGGCATCTTCTGCCCGCTGATCGCGGATATTGTCCTCGTTGTTGGTCTGATTTTCTTCTTCTTTTGAATAAGAAACATCCTTAAATATTTATGGGCTTGCATAAGCCCATAATTTTTTACTCTCCGTTTACTTTCCCCCATTCCAAAGCACCATTCCCGCGCGTATAGTAGCGAAGTTTGAAAGCACTAACCTTTTGTTGCATTACCGGGATGTACAGTGAAGACAGCGCGATATACAACGACATTCTTGATGCATCGCGGCGGCAAGAACGCGAATCACCAGACGCTTACGAAGGTAAGTAACTGGTGCGAGTGGGCGAAGCCAACAAAGAGGCAGTAGGAATGAATAAGTATATGTTTCGATGGCCGGTTCGTGTCTATTATGAAGATACCGATGCCGGTGGGGTGGTTTACCACGCCAGTTACGTCGCTTTTTATGAAAGAGCACGCACAGAAATGCTTCGTCATCATCACTTCAGTCAGCAGGTCCTGTTGGCCGAACGTGTAGCCTTTGTGGTGCGCAAGATGACCCTCGAGTATTTTGCGCCTGCCCGGCTCGACGATATGCTCGAAGTTCAAACCGAAATTACGTCAATGCGTGGCACCTCATTGGTTTTCACGCAACGCATTGTCAACGCAGAGAACACCGTGCTGAATGAAGCCGAAGTTCTGATTGTTTGCGTTGATCCACTCAAAATGAAGCCTCGTGCGCTTCCCAAGTCTATTGTCGCGGAGTTTAAGCAGTGACTGACATGAATATCCTTGATTTGTTCCTGAAGGCAAGCCTTCTGGTTAAACTTATCATGTTGATTTTGATTGGTTTCTCAATCGCATCCTGGGCCATTATCATCCAACGGACCCGTATTCTTAATGCTGCTTCACGTGAAGCCGAAGCATTTGAAGACAAGTTCTGGTCCGGCATTGAATTGTCGCGCCTGTACCAGGAAAGCCAGGGGCGTCGTGATAATTTGGCGGGCTCGGAACAAATTTTCTATAGCGGATTCAAAGAATTTGCGCGTTTGCATCGGGCAAATAGCCACGCGCCGGAAGCGGTCGTAGAGGGGGCTTCCCGTGCGATGCGTATCTCGATGAACCGTGAACTGGAAACGCTGGAAACGCATATTCCATTCCTCGGCACCGTTGGCTCCATCAGCCCGTATATCGGTCTGTTCGGTACCGTTTGGGGGATCATGCACGCATTTATCGCGCTGGGCGCGGTAAAACAGGCCACGCTGCAAATGGTCGCACCGGGTATCGCAGAAGCGTTGATTGCAACGGCTATCGGTCTGTTTGCGGCAATTCCAGCGGTTATGGCCTACAACCGTCTGAACCAGCGCGTGAACAAACTGGAACTGAATTACGACAACTTTATGGAAGAGTTCACCGCGATTCTGCACCGCCAGGCGTTTACCGTTAGCGAGAGCAACAAGGGGTAAGCCATGGCCAGAACGCGTGGACGAGGTCGTCGCGAACTCAAGTCCGAAATCAATATTGTACCGCTGCTCGACGTACTGCTGGTGCTGTTGCTGATCTTTATGGCAACCGCGCCGATCATTACGCAGAGTGTGGAAGTCGACCTGCCGGATGCGACCGAATCGCAAGCCGTCAGCAGTAACGACGAACCCCCGGTCATTATTGAAGTTTCCGGTATTGGGCAATACAGCGTGGTGGTTGAGAAAGATCGTATGGATCAACTGCCGCCGGAGCAGGTTATCGCGGAGGCGAAAAGCCGCCTGCAGACCAATCCGAAAACGGTCTTTTTAATCGGTGGTGCGAAAGACGTGCCTTATGATGAAATAATTAAAGCGCTGAACTTGTTACACAGTGCAGGCGTAAAATCGGTTGGCTTGATGACGCAGCCAATCTGATGACTGCGTTTTGCTGGCTTGAAAGATAGCACGTAACAGGCGAACAGTTTTTTGGGAACCGAGAGTGTCAAAGGCAACCGAACAAAACGACAAGCTCAAAAGGGCGATAATTATTTCAGCGGTGCTGCATGTCATTTTATTTGCAGCGCTGATCTGGAGTTCGTTCGATGAGCACATTGATGCTTCAGCCGGCGGCGGTGGCGGTTCGTCCATCGACGCCGTTATGGTCGATCCAGGCGCCGTTGTGCAACAGTACGACAGGCAGCAGCAACAGCAGGCAAGTGCGAAACGTGCTGAAGAGCAGCGTGAAAAGCAGGCGCAGCAGCAAGCTGAAGAACTTCGCGAGAAGCAGGCAGCTGAGCAAGAGCGACTGAAGCAGCTGGAAAAAGAACGTTTAGCCACGCAGGAAAAAGTGCGCGAACAGGCGGAACAGCAGAAGCAAGCTGAAGCCGCCGCAGCGAAAGCGCAAGAGCAACAGAAACAGGCTGAAGAGGCTGCGGCGAAGGCTGCTGCAGACGCGAAGGCTAAAGCTGATGCTCAGGCGAAGCAAGCGGCAGATGCCGCGAAGAAAGCCGCTGCGGACGCACAGAAAAAAGCTGAGGCTGAAGCCGCTAAAGCCGCCGCTGATGCGAAGAAAGCTGCAGAAGCACAAGCTGCTAAGGCAGCTGCGGACGCTGCGAAGAAAGCACAGGCTGAGGCCGCTAAGCAAGCTGCAGCCGAGAAAGCTGCTGCTGAGAAAGCAGAAAAAGCCGCTGCCGCGAAAGCTGCCGCTGCTGAAAAAGCGGCGGCTGATAAGAAAGCCGCTGCAGAAAAAGCAGCGGCAGACAAAAAAGCTGCAGCTGAGAAAGCCGCTGCCGATAAGAAAGCTGCGGCAGATAAAGCAGCTGCTGCTAAAAAGGCTGCGGCCGAAAAAGCCGCTGCAGCCTCTGGCGTTGACGAGTTGTTGGGTGACCTGAGCTCCGGTAAGAATGCACCGAAATCGGGCGGTGGAGCGAAAGGAAACGGCCAACCGGCGAAAGATAGTGGTACAAGTGGTGCCAATGGCGGTGCATCTGGCGCTGATATCAGTGCTTACGCATCTCAAATTCGCAATGCGATCCAGAGCCGTCTGTATGGTGCAGATTTGTATGCAGGTAAATCTTGCGTATTACATATCAAGTTAGCACCCGATGGTCTGTTACTGGATGTGACCGAAGAGGGCGGGGATCCGGCATTGTGTCAGGCTGCGCTGACGGCTGCGAAAACCGCAAGAATTCCTAAACCGCCTAGCCAGGCAGTTTATGAAAAAGTAAAAGATGCCAAACTGGACTTCAAACTGTAATAACGCCCCCTGAGAAATCAGGGGAAACGGTCTAAGGTTGAGACAGAGTTCTGGTAGTTTTGTGTATTTGAGTTTGTTAACATTCTGCTAAATTATCGTGGGCTTTCCGTCCAGATAAGGGAGATATGATGAAGCAGGCATTACGAGTAGCATTTGGTTTTCTGATGCTGTGGGCAGCGGTGCTGCACGCAGAAGTACGTATCGAGATCACCCAGGGGGTGGACTCGGCGCGCCCGATTGGTGTTGTCCCCTTCCAGTGGGCAGGACCGGGTGCTGCACCTGAAGATATCGGTGGTATCGTAGGTGCTGACCTGCGTAACAGCGGTAAATTTAACCCGTTAGACCGTTCTCGTCTGCCTCAGCAGCCCGGTACCGCGCAGGAAGTTCAACCTGCCGCGTGGTCTGCGCTGGGCATTGATGCCGTAGTCGTCGGCCAGGTTACGCCGAACCCGGATGGTTCTTACAGCGTTGCCTATCAGCTGGTTGACACCGGTGGCGCACCGGGTACCGTACTGGCACAGAACACCTATAAAGTGAACAAGCAGTGGCTGCGTTACGCGGGCCATACTGCAAGTGACGAAGTGTTTGAAAAACTGACCGGCATTAAAGGTGCATTCCGTACCCGTATCGCTTATGTTGTTCAGACCAACGGTGGTCAGTTCCCGTACGAATTACGTGTGTCCGACTACGATGGTTACAACCAGTTCGTGGTACACCGTTCTCCGCAGCCGCTGATGTCTCCGGCGTGGTCCCCGGACGGTTCAAAACTGGCGTACGTTACCTTCGAAAGCGGTCGTTCTGCACTGGTTATTCAGACACTGTCTAACGGCGCGGTTCGTCAGGTAGCCTCGTTCCCACGTCACAACGGTGCGCCTGCGTTTTCTCCGGATGGCAGCAAACTGGCGTTTGCCCTGTCTAAAACCGGTAGCCTGAACCTGTATGTCATGGACATTGGTTCCGGTCAGATCCGTCAGGTGACGGATGGTCGTAGCAACAACACGGAACCTACCTGGTTCCCGGACAGCCAAAACCTGGCCTTTACGTCTGACCAGGCCGGTCGTCCGCAGGTATATAAAGTTAACGTCAACGGCGGTGCTCCGCAGCGCATTACCTGGGAAGGTTCGCAAAACCAGGATGCGGATGTGAGCAGCGACGGTAAATTTATGGTAATGGTAAGCTCGGCCAACGGTCAGCAACACATTGCCAAACAAGATCTGGTAGCGGGTGGCGTACAAGTTCTGTCGTCAACGTTCCTGGACGAAACGCCAAGTCTGGCACCTAACGGCACTATGGTAATCTACAGCTCTTCTCAGGGGATGGGATCCGTGCTGAATTTGGTTTCTACAGATGGGCGTTTCAAAGCGCGTCTTCCGGCAACTGATGGACAGGTTAAATTCCCTGCCTGGTCGCCGTATCTGTGATAATAAATAATTGATTAATAAAGGAATCATTGAAATGCAACTGAACAAAGTGCTGAAAGGGCTGATGATTGCTCTGCCTGTTATGGCTATTGCAGCGTGTTCTTCTAACAAGAACGCCAGCAATGACGGCAGCGAAGGCATGCTGGGTGCCGGCACTGGTATGGATGCAAACGGCAGCGGCAACATGTCTTCTGAAGAGCAAGCGCGTCTTCAGATGCAACAGCTGCAGCAGAACAACATCGTTTACTTCGATCTGGACAAGTACGATATCCGTTCTGACTTCGCTGCAATGCTGGATGCTCACGCTAACTTCCTGCGTAGCAACCCGTCTTACAAAGTCACCGTAGAAGGTCATGCGGACGAACGTGGTACTCCTGAGTACAACATCTCCCTGGGTGAGCGTCGTGCGAACGCCGTTAAGATGTACCTGCAGGGTAAAGGCGTTTCTGCTGACCAGATCTCCATCGTTTCTTACGGTAAAGAAAAACCTGCAGTACTGGGTCATGACGAAGCGGCTTACGCCAAAAACCGTCGCGCCGTACTGGTTTACTAAGAGAATTGCATGAGCAGTAACTTCAGACATCATCTGTTGAGTCTGTCGTTACTGGTTGGCATAGCGGCCCCTTGGGCCGCTTTTGCACAGGCGCCAATCAGTAGTGTCGGCTCTGGCTCGGTCGAAGACCGTGTCACTCAACTCGAGCGTATTTCTAACGCTCACAGTCAGCTTTTAACCCAACTCCAGCAACAACTCTCCGATAATCAGTCCGATATTGATTCCCTGCGCGGTCAAATTCAGGAAAATCAGTATCAACTGAATCAGGTTGTTGAACGCCAGAAGCAGATATTGCTGCAGATGAATAATCTTGGTAGCGGTAGTGCACCTGCGGCGCAATCTGCGGGCGGCGATCAGAGTGGGGCAGCAGCAACCCCTGCACCTGATGCGGGTGCAGCGGCAGCGTCAGGTGCTCCGGTACAAACTGGCGATGCGAATACCGATTACAATGCGGCCATTGCTCTGGTGCAGGATAAATCCCGCCAGGATGACGCGATTGAAGCATTTCAGAACTTCATTAAAAAGTACCCAGACTCAACTTACCTGCCAAATGCGAATTACTGGCTGGGTCAGTTGAATTACAACAAGGGGAAAAAAGATGATGCAGCGTTCTATTTTGCTTCAGTAGTCAAAAACTTCCCGAAATCACCAAAGGCTGCAGACGCGATGTATAAAGTCGGCGTCATCATGCAGGACAAAGGTGATAAAGAGAAAGCGAAAGCCGTTTATCAGCAGGTTATCACTAAATACCCTGGCACTGATGGCGCGAAACAAGCGCAAAAACGCCTTGGCGCGATGTAATGAACACCATGCGACCAGAAATCGTGTTAATTCTGGTCGCGTCGTGTGATTCCTAAGCAGTTGAGTTATTTACATCGAAATTTTTGTTGCGCTAAAATCTGAAATCAGTAATATATGCCGCCGTTGCCAAGGGATATCAAACAGCCCGAAAGCGGCAAAAAAAGTGGGTCGTTAGCTCAGTTGGTAGAGCAGTTGACTTTTAATCAATTGGTCGCAGGTTCGAATCCTGCACGACCCACCACTAACTTAGTTAGTAAGTAGTATCCAGCGCAGTATCGGGTGATTAGCTCAGCTGGGAGAGCACCTCCCTTACAAGGAGGGGGTCGGCGGTTCGATCCCGTCATCACCCACCACTCGGGGCGTTAGCTCAGTTGGTAGAGCAGTTGACTTTTAATCAATTGGTCGCAGGTTCGAATCCTGCACGCCCCACCAACTTTAACATCGTACTCAGATGTTAAACGTGAAGGATAACGTTGCTTTAGCAACGGCCCGTTAGGGCGAGACGAAGTCGAGTCATCCTGCACGCCCCACCAATTTATTGGTGGCACCGAGTAAAAATTTTCAGGTTATACCCGAGCGGGTCGTTAGCTCAGTTGGTAGAGCAGTTGACTTTTAATCAATTGGTCGCAGGTTCGAATCCTGCACGACCCACCATCCTGAAAGTATAAAGAAGTAAACCCCATAAGGGGGCGTTAGCTCAGTTGGTAGAGCAGTTGACTTTTAATCAATTGGTCGCAGGTTCGAATCCTGCACGCCCCACCAGTGTAAAAAGGCGCCCTAAAGGCGCCTTTTTGCTATCTGCGATTTATAAGATTCGAATCTGCTTGCCTGATGCGCTTCGCTTATCAGTCCTACAGACGACACTATTCACGTAAGCCGGATAAGACGTCAGTCGCCTTCCGGCATTCCTCACACGCAATTATTGTGACTTTCTTACGCCAATCCGCTATCTTGTTTAGCATATAAAACAAATCTAACCGAATACGGCGTGCGTCACGCTTTTAATCGGTTATTTCGTTAAGCCAGTAAAACGAGAAAGCAAGATGAGCGTGATGTTTGATCCAGAAGCAGCAATTTATCCGTTTCCGCCGAAGCCAGCCCCGCTGAGTGTGGATGAAAAGCAATTTTATCGTGAAAAAATCAAGCGCCTGCTGAAAGAGCGTGATGCCGTTATGGTCGCGCACTATTACACCGATCCTGAAATTCAGCAGTTGGCCGAAGAGACCGGTGGTTGTATTTCTGATTCTCTGGAGATGGCGCGTTTCGGCTCAAAACATTCTGCCTCTACGCTGTTGGTTGCAGGCGTGAGGTTTATGGGGGAAACCGCCAAAATCCTCAGCCCGGAAAAGACCATCCTGATGCCGACCCTACAGGCGGAATGCTCATTAGATCTGGGCTGTCCGATTGATGCGTTCAGCGCGTTTTGCGATGCGCACCCGGATCGTACCGTGGTGGTTTACGCCAATACCTCAGCCGCCGTTAAAGCACGTGCGGACTGGGTCGTCACATCCAGTATCGCGGTAGAACTTATTGAGCATCTTGATAGTTTGGGTGAAAAAATCATCTGGGCTCCGGACAGACATCTGGGCAACTACGTCCAAAAACAGACCGGTGCAGACGTTCTTTGTTGGCAGGGGGCCTGTATCGTCCACGACGAATTTAAAACTCAGGCTTTAACACGCATGAAGGGGCTTTACCCTGATGCCGCGGTGTTGGTGCACCCGGAGTCCCCTCAGTCTATCGTTGATATGGCCGATGCGGTTGGCTCAACCAGCCAGTTAATCAACGCAGCTAAATCGTTACCGCATCAACAGCTGATTGTGGCGACTGACCGGGGCATATTTTACAAAATGCAGCAGGCCGTTCCGGATAAAGAATTGCTTGAAGCGCCGACGGCTGGTGAGGGGGCAACCTGCCGCAGCTGTGCGCATTGTCCGTGGATGGCGATGAACGGCCTCAAGGCGATTGCTGAGGGCCTGGAACAAGGCGGAGCGGCTCATGAGATACATGTTGATGCTGCGCTGCGAGAAGGGGCGTTGTTGCCGTTAAACCGCATGTTGGAATTTGCGGCTACACTTCGAGCTTAATTAATTTTTTTGCTCTGGGGGAAAAGATGGACTTTTTTAGCACGCAGAACATTCTGGTACATATTCCGATTGGCGCTGGCGGTTACGATCTGTCGTGGATCGAAGCTGTGGGGACGATCGCCGGGTTGCTGTGTATTGGCCTGGCAAGCCTTGAGAAAATCAGCAATTACTTCTTCGGCCTGATAAACGTCACGCTGTTTGCGATTATCTTCTTTCAGATCCAGCTCTATGCAAGCCTGTTGCTGCAAGTTTTCTTCTTTGCCGCCAACATCTACGGCTGGTATGCCTGGTCCAGGCAAACCAACCAGCATGAAGCGGAACTGAAAATTCGCTGGTTGCCGTTACCAAAAGCGATCGGCTGGCTGGCGGCTTGCGTGGTGGCGATCGGCCTGATGTCGGTCTATATCGATCCGGTCTTTGCGTTCCTGACCCGCATTGCGGTGAACATTATGCAGGCATTAGGATTGCAGGCTGTTGTGCCTGAGTTGCAACCCGATGCATTCCCGTTCTGGGACTCCTGCATGATGGTGTTGTCGATTGCGGCGATGATCCTGATGACGCGTAAGTACGTTGAAAACTGGCTGCTGTGGGTGATCATTAACGTAATAAGCGTAGTGATTTTCGCCCTGCAAGGCGTATATGCCATGTCGCTGGAATATGTGATCCTGACGGTTATCGCACTGAACGGTAGCAGGATGTGGATTAACAGCGCGCGCGAGCGGGGTTCCCACGCGCTGTCCCATTAATGGTGATGGTGTGAATGGCCGGATACCCCCTGATACAGGTGGCAGTCCGGCCCATTACACGGCTGATACTCCATCTGGATCGTGGCGTGTTCAATCTGGTAGTGATGGATAAGGAAATGCTGAATACGCTCCAGCAGCGCGTCGTGATCGTGCGGCGGGACCACCTGCACATGCAGCGTCATTACCGGTTTTTCACCCACCATCCAGACATGGACATGGTGCACATTGCGGACTTCGGGGATATCCCGGCTGAGATGGCGCTGTAGTGCGGCGATATCCAGCGTCAGCGGGGCGCCTTCCAGTAATTCATTAACGCTATCCTTTAACAGTCGCCAGGCGCTACGCAGTACCAGCACGGAAACCAGAATCGAGAGAATCGGGTCCGCAGGCGTCCAGCCCGTCCAGATAATAATCAGCGCAGCGATGATCGCCCCGACCGAGCCGAGTAAATCGCCCATCACATGTAGTGCCGCGGCGCGGACGTTCAGGTTTTTCTCCTCACTGCCGCGGTGTAGAACCCAAAAAGCCAGCACGTTAGCCAGTAAACCCGCGACAGCTATAACCATCATCATGCCGCCAGCCACGGGGCGGGGCGTATGGAAGCGCTCAATGGCTTCCCAGACGATTAAAATGGTGATCACGACCAATGCGATGGCGTTAACAAACGCGGCCAGTGTCGTGAGCCTCAGCCAGCCGAAGGTGTGTCGTATTGTGGGCGGGCGATGGGAAAACCGGACGGCCAGTAGCGCAAAAAGGAGCGCTGCGGCATCAGTGAGCATATGCCCGGCATCGGCCAACAAGGCCAGTGAACCTGAAAGTATGCCACCCACCACTTCAACCAACATAAATCCGGCTGTAATGCAGAATGCAAACATCAAGCGGCGGGCATTATTGTCCTTGGGTTGCTCAGAAGAAGTATGAGTATGCGAGTGCGCCATTATGCCATCCCTTTGTTATTCTCATCTTTACTGTATGCCATCATACCGTTTTTGGGATGATAAAATTAAAAAGGAGAGCTATTGCTCTCCCATTATTAGCTTTATTTTCAGCGTTACTGCGTAGTGCCATCAGTTTTTGTCTCAGCATCATTGTTAATGCCGTTTCCGGTCTCAACCTTCTTATTCACATCAGGGCAGCGACCGTCCTTACACATGGTGTTTTTGTGCATCTCGTCTTTGGTCATCCCTTCATGGTTCATTGATGAACCGTTCGGGTGCAGCATTGTGCCACCCGAATTCACGTTACTGTTGTCGACATTATTTGGTGCCACGTTTTCGCGTGCGTCTGGGGCGACCTGACCGGCATCCGCCGAGGAATTTGCCTGGCCGTTATTGGACTGCGTATTGGTTTCAGCAGCCAGCGCCGCGCCGCTGGCGAGGCTGAGTGTAGCGGTAAGAAAGAGTGAAGCCAGCTTTGTCATATGCATAATATGCTCCTGTTATGGTCGATATGTCGGATAACGTCTTCCAACAGTGCATGTGCCAGTTACATCATCAATATGTGGTTAATAGTTTTGCCAGAGAAATTAAACCCAGCATAGAATCTTGAAATTTATGAAAATTAAAGCTGTTACAGTTATAAATTGTAGGTTGGATCTCGTTTTTCGCTACTTTATTGCGTTTTTTTGGCCAATTCCAGGATTAATCCGCCCAAAGTGTAAAACCCCGTTTACACTTTATGACTGAAGATATAGATTGGAGGGATTGCATTCATTAATATAAGTATGGCAACGCTGGAATAATCATGAATTATCAGAACGACGATTTACGCATTAAAGAGATCAACGAGTTATTACCGCCAGTCGCATTGTTGGAAAAATTTCCCGCTACTGAAAATGCCGCAAACACGGTGGCTCATGCCCGTAAGGCGATTCATAAAATCCTGAAAGGGAGTGACGATCGCCTGTTGGTAGTGATTGGGCCTTGCTCTATTCATGATCCGGCAGCTGCTAAAGAGTATGCCGCTCGCCTGCTGGCGCTGCGTGAAGAGTTAAAAGGCGAGCTTGAAATCGTTATGCGCGTCTATTTTGAAAAACCGCGAACTACCGTAGGCTGGAAAGGGCTTATCAACGATCCGCACATGGACAACAGCTTCCAGATCAACGATGGGCTGCGCATTGCGCGTAAACTGCTGCTGGATATCAATGACAGCGGATTGCCTGCAGCGGGTGAATTCCTCGATATGATTACGCCGCAATACCTCGCCGACCTGATGAGCTGGGGCGCGATTGGGGCACGTACCACAGAATCTCAGGTGCACCGCGAATTGGCGTCTGGTCTGTCCTGCCCGGTTGGCTTTAAAAACGGTACTGATGGCACGATAAAAGTAGCGATTGATGCGATTAACGCCGCAGGAGCGCCGCACTGCTTCCTGTCTGTGACCAAATGGGGTCATTCGGCGATCGTAAATACCAGTGGTAATGGCGATTGCCATATTATTTTGCGCGGCGGCAAAGAGCCGAACTACAGCGCTCAGCACGTTGCCGATGTGAAAGAAGGTCTGATCAAAGCAGGGCTTTCAGCGCAGGTGATGATCGACTTTAGCCATGCCAACTCCAGCAAGCAGTTCAAAAAGCAGATGGATGTCGCGAAAGATGTTTGCGGACAAGTTGCTGGGGGCGAAAAAGCAATTATTGGTGTGATGATCGAAAGCCATCTGGTAGAAGGTAATCAGAACCCGGATAGCGGTGAGCCGCTGACCTACGGTAAGAGCATCACCGATGCCTGCATTGGCTGGGAAGATACCGATGCAGTATTGCGCCAGCTGGCGGATGCGGTAAAAGCGCGCCGCGGTTAAAAAATTCATCCGGGCTACGCTCGGTAGGCCGGATAAGGCAACGCCGTCATCCGGCAATAAAAAAGCGTGGAGCATTCCACGCTTTTCTCGTTTGATCCGGGATGAAAATTACTTCGCTTTACCCTGGTTCGCAACGGCTGCCGCTTTTGCTGCGATCTCGTCAGCATTACCCAGATAGTAGTGTTTGATTGGTTTGAAGTTTTCGTCGAACTCATATACCAGCGGTACGCCGGTTGGGATGTTCAGTTCAAGGATCTCATCTTCGCCCATGTTATCCAGGTATTTCACCAGCGCACGCAGGGAGTTACCGTGAGCGGCGATAATTACGCGCTCACCGCTTTTCATGCGCGGCAGAATGGTTTCGTTCCAGTAGGGGATAACGCGATCGATGGTCAGCGCCAGGCTTTCGGTAACCGGTAACTCTTTGTCGGTCAACTTCGCATAGCGCGGATCGTGACCCGGATAACGCTCGTCATCTTTGGTCAGTTCCGGTGGCGTTACCGCAAAGCCGCGACGCCATTGCTTAACCTGCTCGTCACCGTATTTTTCAGCGGTTTCCGCTTTGTTCAGACCCTGCAGCGCGCCGTAATGACGTTCGTTCAGTTTCCAGGATTTTTCAACCGGCAGCCAGGCCTGATCCAGTTCGTCCAGTACGTTCCACAGGGTGTGGATGGCACGTTTCAGCACAGAGGTATAAGCAAAATCGAAGCTGTAGCCTTCTTCTTTCAGCAGTTTACCTGCCGCTTTTGCTTCGCCCACGCCTTTCTCTGACAGATCAACGTCATACCAACCGGTAAAACGGTTTTCGTTGTTCCACTGACTTTCACCGTGACGTACCAGAACCAGCTTAGTTACAGCCATACACTCACTCCTATAAATCATATTGAATGATAATAATTCTCATTATATTGCCGTAAAGCGTCAGCGGCAATGCTTACGCATAACCATAGCGAAAATAGCGCCACAGTGTAAGGTTCTTGTGAATTCAAGGTTGCGATTTTGTCTTTGAGTGGTGGGGATTTGAGCGGTTCTACTGTGATAAACAAATAACAGGCCCGCTACGTTACGTCATCGGGCCTGTGAGGGGAAAGGATCAGACTGGAATAAACTGATATTCCGTCACGCTGGCATACTCTTCACCCGGGCGTAAGAAGCAGTCCGGCTGCTGCCACTCTGGATGGTTTGGGCTGTCCGGGAGAAACTCACTTTCCAGCGCCAGACCTTGCCAGTCTTCGTAGGCGTCTGGCCCACGAGATGGTGTACCGCCGAGGAAGTTGCCGGAGTAAAACTGCAATGCCGGGGCGGAGGTGTATACCACCATCTGCAGTTTTTCATCCTGGGACCACAGTCGGGCGACCGGCGTACGCGCATTGCCCTGTGCCTGAAGCAGGAAGGCGTGATCGTAACCTTTCACCTTGCGCTGATCGTCATCGGCAAGAAATTCACTGCTGATGATTTTAGGCGTGCGGAAATCGAAAGTGCTACCAGCGACGGATTTCAGCCCGTCATGCGGGATGCCCATTTCATCAACCGGCAAGTACTCGTCCGCCATAATTTGCAGCTTATGCTGGCGCACATCCGTTTTGTCACCGTCGAGGTTAAAATAAACGTGATTCGTCAGATTCACCGGACAGGGCTTATCGACCGTGGCGCGGTAGGTTATCGAAATACGATTATCGTCAGTCAGGCGATACTGCGCGGTGGCGCAAAGATTACCAGGGAAACCCTGGTCGCCATCGTCAGATGTTAAGGCGAACAGCACCTGACGGTCATTCTGATTCACTATCTGCCAGCGACGTTTGTCGAAACCGTTCGGTCCGCCGTGCAGTTGGTTATCACCCTGGCTTGGCAGCAATTCAATGGTTTCGCCGGCAAAGGTATAGTGGCTGTTGGCGATACGGTTAGCGTAGCGACCAATTGAAGCGCCCAGAAACGCAGCCTGCTCCGGGTATTGTTCCGGACTGGCGCACCCGAGTAATGCTTCGCGCACGCTACCATCGCTAAGCGGAATACGCGCAGAGAGCAGCGTCGCGCCCCAGTCCATGAGCGTGACGACCATCCCTGCGTCATTGCGCAGGGTGAGCAGGCGAAACGGCTGACCGTCCGGAGCCTGCACAGGGATTTCGCTTAACATTGTCCTGCTCCTTGTGAAGGTTTGCAGACGTAGAATGTTTCTTTGATACCGGTTTTTGCTTCGTATTGTTCCGCGACGGCCTGCTGTACGGCAGGTACCAAATCTTGCGGGATCAGCGCCACGATGCAGCCGCCGAAGCCGCCGCCGGTCATACGGACACCGCCTTTATCGCCGATGGTCGCTTTGACAATCTCGACCAGCGTATCAATTTGCGGCACGGTAATTTCAAAGTCATCGCGCATTGAGGCGTGAGATTCCGCCATCAGCTGGCCCATGCGCAGCAGGTCGCCTTTTTCCAGCGCCTGTGCGGCTTCAACGGTACGCGCATTTTCCGTGATCACGTGGCGAACGCGTTTGGCGACAATCGGATCCAGTTCGTGGGCGACGGCGTTGAAGGCTTCAAGGCTGACATCACGCAGCGCTGGCTGCTGGAAGAAACGCGCGCCGGTTTCGCACTGTTCGCGACGGGTGTTGTATTCGCTACCGACCAATGTGCGTTTAAAGTTACTGTTGATGATCACCACCGCGACGCCCTCAGGCATGGAAACGGCTTTGGTTCCCAGGGTTCGGCAGTCGATCAGTAGCGCATGATCTTTCTTGCCAAGTGCCGAGATCAGTTGATCCATAATGCCGCAGTTACAGCCGACAAACTGGTTTTCAGCTTCCTGGCCATTCAGGGCAATCTGCGCGCCGTCGAGCGGCAGATGATAGAGCTGCTGGAATACCGTACCCACAGCGACTTCCAGTGAGGCAGAAGAGCTTAAGCCCGCACCCTGCGGGACGTTACCGCTGATCACCAGATCAGCACCGCCAAAGGCGTTATTGCGCTTTTGCAGATGTTTCACTACGCCACGCACGTAGTTTGACCACTGCTGGCTGTCATGAGCGATAATCGGCGCATCAAGCGAGAACTCATCAACCTGATTGTCGTAATCAGCGGCGATCACGCGGACTTTTCGATCGTCGCGTGCCGCACAGCTGATAACGGTTTGATAGTCGATAGCGCAGGGCAGAACGAAGCCGTCGTTATAATCGGTATGTTCACCGATCAGGTTCACACGACCCGGTGCCTGAATAGTATGGGTGGCAGGGTAGCCAAATGTTTCAGCAAACAGAGATTGTGTTTTTTCTTTCAGACTCATTATTTAAACTCCGGATTCGCGAAAATGGATGTCGCTGACCGCACGCAGTCGTTCAGCCGCTTGTTCTGCCGTCAGGTCGCGCTGGGTTTCTGCCAGCATTTCATAACCGACCATAAATTTACGCACGGTCGCGGAACGCAGCAGCGGCGGGTAAAAGTGTGCGTGCAACTGCCAGTGTTGGTTTTCTTCACCGTTAAACGGTGCGCCGTGCCAGCCCATAGAATAGGGGAATGAGCACTGGAACAGGTTGTCATAACGACTGGTCAGTTTTTTCAACGCCAGCGCCAGGTCAGCACGCTGTTCGTCGGTCAAATCGGTAATTCGCAACACATGCGCTTTCGGCAGCAGCAGCGTTTCGAACGGCCACGCGGCCCAGTAAGGGACAACCGCCAGCCAGTGCTCGGTTTCTACGACCGTACGGCTGCCGTCCGCCAGCTCACGCTGGACGTAATCAACGAGCATCGGTGCGCCTTGTTCGGCGAAGTACGCTTTCTGCAGGCGATCTTCACGTTCGGCTTCGTTAGGCAAAAAGCTGTTGGCCCAAATTTGTCCGTGTGGGTGCGGGTTTGAGCACCCCATAGCTGCGCCTTTATTCTCAAATACCTGCACCCAGGGATAGGTTTTGCCTAAGTCTTCAGTCTGTTCCTGCCACGTTTTCACAATTTCTGTTAGCGCAGGGACGCTGAGTTCCGGCAGCGTTTTGCTGTGATCGGGCGAGAAGCAAATTACACGGCTGGTACCGCGCGCGCTCTGGCATCGCATTAACGGATCGTGACTGTCCGGCGCGTCCGGGGTATCGGACATCAGCGCCGCAAAGTCATTGGTAAAGACATAGGTCCCGGTGTAATCCGGGTTTTTGTCGCCGGTAACGCGCGTATTGCCAGCGCACAGGAAGCAGTCCGGGTCATGTGCAGGCAGTACCTGCTTAGACGGAGTTTCCTGCGCCCCTTGCCACGGGCGTTTGGCGCGATGTGGTGATACGAGGATCCACTGCCCGGTGAGCGGGTTAAAACGGCGATGTGGATGATCGACAGGATTGAATTGCGTCATGATTGGTCCTTAATCCGAATATCCCTGCGGGTGGCGTGACTGCCAGTGCCAGGTATCTTGTGCCATTTCATCCAGTGTGCGGGTCACGCGCCAGTTGAGCTCGCGATCGGCTTTGCTGGCGTCAGCCCAGTAGGCCGGAAGATCGCCATCACGGCGCGGGGCGAAATGGTAATTCACCGGTTTACCGCAAGCTTTGCTGAAGGCGTTGACCACGTCCAGCACGCTGCTGCCGATGCCTGCACCGAGGTTGTAAATATGTACGCCCTGTTTGCCCGCCAGTTTTTCCATGGCAGCAACATGGCCGTCGGCGAGATCCATCACGTGGATGTAGTCGCGTACGCCGGTGCCATCTTCAGTAGGGTAGTCATTGCCAAATATTGCAAGAGATTCGCGACGGCCAACGGCAACCTGCGCGATGTAAGGCATCAGGTTGTTTGGAATACCTTGCGGATCTTCCCCCATATCTCCCGATGGATGAGCGCCAACCGGGTTAAAGTAGCGCAGCAGGGCAATGCTCCAGTCGGGCTGCGCTTTTTGCAGATCGGTCAGGATCTGTTCCACCATCAGCTTGCTTTTGCCGTACGGACTTTGCGGCGTGCCGGTGGGGAAGCTTTCAACGTAAGGAATTTGCGGCTGATCGCCATAGACGGTCGCGGAGGAGCTGAAAATGAAGTTTTTCACGTTGGCAGCGCGCATTGCATTCACCAGACGCAGAGTGCCGTTGACGTTGTTGTCATAGTACTCCAGCGGCTTGGCAACGGATTCTCCAACGGCTTTTAAACCGGCAAAATGGATGACCGTATCAATGGCATGATCGTGCAGAATTTCGGTTATCAGCGCTTCGTTACGGATGTCTCCTTCCACGAAGGTCGGATGCTTGCCGCCTAAACGCTCAATGACGGGCAGTACGCTACGCTTGCTGTTGCAGAGATTATCCAGGATCACCACTTCGTGACCGTTTTTCAGCAACTGCACGCAAGTGTGGCTTCCAATGTAACCGCTACCACCTGTAACCAATACTCTCATAATTCGCTCCGTTAAGCCTATGGTATGCAATAACCATAGCATAACAAAGATGCGAAAAGTGTGACACGGAATAAATTAGTGGAATCGTTTACACTCCAGTGTTTTCACTCTATGCTGCCAGTTACTTTATTATAAATCATTATGTTAGGTTGTTATTTCAGCACTTGTCTGAAAAAAAGCAGAAAAAAGGGCGTGATAAACGCCCTGGCATGAAAATTAACGCAGAGAGGTTTGTCGATAGGCGTAGATATCACCCTCGGGTACAAACTCTAGCCGATGGGTAATGCAGGCCGGGGCATCTTCGGCGTGATGAGAGACAAACAAAAGCTGAGTTTCACCTTCACCGATCAGGACATCCACAAACCGACGGATCAGTTGACGGTTGAGCGGATCTAATCCTTGCAACGGTTCATCGAGGATCAGCAACGTAGGATGTTTCACCAGTGCACGAACAATCAATGCCAGCCGCTGCTGCCCCCAGGAAAGACTATGAAATGGCGCATCCGCGGTACGTTTATCGATGCCCAGAATATCCAGCCACTGTTGTACCAGCTTGTGCTGTCTGTCGGAGACGGCCTGATAAATGCCGATTGAATCGAAATAACCGGAGAGAATAACGTTGCGAACTGTCGTACTTACCCGGTAATCCAGATGCAGGCTGCTGCTGACATAGCCAATGTGTTTTTTGATATCCCAGATAGTTTCACCGCTGCCCCGGCGGCGGCCAAACAGGGTCAGGTCGTTGCTATATCCTTGGGGATGATCGCCGGTGATTAAACTGAGCAGGGTTGATTTCCCCGCACCGTTGGGGCCGATGATTTGCCAGTGTTCCCCCGGATTTACCCGCCAGCTCAGATGATGCAGGATAGGGCGATCGTTATACGAGACGGTGCCGTCGTTAAGCACAATGCGCGGCTCGTTATCTGACAGCGTGTGGCGCACCGAAGGCTCATCCGGTTCGGGTAACTGGATGCCTTCCAGCCGTTCGCTATGGGCAAGCTGAGCGATTAATGCCTGTTGCAGAAGGTCGGGTTTTGCACCGGTTTCCGTCAGCGTGCAGTCGGCAAGTACGCCGGCAAACTGCACGAACTCAGGAATTTCATCAAAGCGATTAAGCACCAGTACCAACGTTAAACCGGCCTGGTGCAACTCAGCGAGCAACTCTGCAAACTGGCGACGGGACGCCACGTCCAGCCCGTCAAAGGGTTCATCAAGGATCAGCAAATCCGGTGTGGACATTAATGCCTGGCAGAGCAGGGTTTTGCGCGTTTCACCGGTGGAAAGGTATTTGAAACGCCTGTTAAGTAGGGATGAAATGCCAAACTGCTGCGCCAGCGCAGCGCAGCGGGCGGGGTCGTGGACTTCGTCCTGAATGATTTCTGCGGTCGTGCGCCCGGTGTCGTCTTCACCGGGACTAAGAAGATCGGTGTTGTTTCGCTGCCACTCGTCGCTGACCAGCTTTTGTAGCTGCTCAAAGGAGAGTCGGGTAATACGCGTAAACTGACAGTGACGTTCGCCTTTCAGGAGCGGTAACTCGCCCGCCAGCGCGCGGGCCAGCGCAGATTTCCCGCTGCCGTTAGAGCCAACAAACGCCCAGCTATCACCCGCGTTTAACGTCAACGCATCTAACTGGAGCGTTTTTGTGTCGCTAAGACGAAACGTGCCTTGCGAAATTTGCAATGATGACATTTTGTATCCCATTATTTGCAGCGATGAATAACAGGGATACGTGTTCTTCAGGCTGATGTCAATTAACTCAGCACAGTGTGGCGATAATCACCCTGTCCGCATTAAAATATGCTGTGACGTTAGCGCCTTCCGTTAATGTGTGGGTCTGCTCTATCGGCAAAGTCGCGCACAGCGTCTGGCCGTCTGGCAAGGTCATCAACACTTCGCACTGCTCCGCTCCGCGTTCGATATGGCTGATTGTGCCCTGCAACTGGTTATCGGCGGCCTGAGCGATGGTGTCGTCCTGAGTGATTCCTACCCACGGCGCTTTCAACAGAATCAGTACTTCTTTGCCTTCCTCAAGCCCGAGACGCTCGCCGCTTTGTGCAGTGATTGCCACTTTCAGGCGCGTTTCGCCATCCGCCAGCAGCACGTCGACATGCTGTTGAACCTGATCGTGGTCGCGGGCGGTAATGGTGCCAAACCACTGGTTACGGGCGCTGGTTTGCAGCGAAAAGCGAGAGATCGCCGCCAGCAGGCTATTGAGCGGCAGTGCGTCGTCATCGCTCAAAACATCGAAGGCTTTCTGTTGGATTTGCGCTAATAAATCATACAGCTGGATTAAGCGTTGGCCGTAGCGCGTTAATACCGCGCCGCCGCCGCCTTTGCCGCCAGTGGCGCGCTCAACCAGCGTCTGCTCGCTGAGCTGATTCATTTCGTTAATCGCATCCCAGGCGCTTTTATAGCTGATACCTGCGTCCTTCGCGCCCTGACTGATGGAGCCGGAAAGCGCAATGTGCTTAAGCAGAGAAATGCGACGGGGATCGGCAAACAGTTTTTGCTGAAGTTTCAGCGTAAGAAGGATTTCGGCCTGCATCACAAGCTCCTGGCAAAAGGGGTATTGTGACGGAAAACCGCGCGCGCGCAAAGCCAACCGCACAAAAGGGGAGTGCTTTTCTGTGTTATGTGGTTAGAATACAACTAAGGACTATATCTGGAGTTGACCATGTTAGAGTTATTGAAAAGTCTGGTATTCGCCGTAATTATGGTTCCTGTGGTGATGGCTGTCATCCTGGGGCTGATTTACGGACTGGGTGAAGTGTTCAACATCTTCTCCTCTATCGGTCAGAAAGACCAGTCCAGACAGAATCATTGATTCCCCAAACGCCCGCTCAGTCGGGCGTTTATATTTTTTGCCTGCCAACTCGTTTTCTCAAGATCTTGCTTTCCCTGCCGATATTTTCTTTGTGTAACCTCTAATTGGTATCAATAACCACTGGGAAAATCCTGGTTTACTCGTTATATTTGCGCCTACATAACGAAACGCAAAGGAGTTACAGATGGCACGTACATGGTTACGCTTGTCTGCAGGGGCAACACTTTCTCTTACCGTTGCCGGACATGCGCTGGCGGATGAAGGAAAGATTACCGTTTTTGCAGCGGCTTCGCTGACCAATGCGATGCAGGACATTGCAACGCAATATAAAAAAGAGAAGAACGTTGATGTTGTCTCCTCTTTTGCTTCTTCTTCCACACTGGCGCGTCAGATTGAAGCAGGCGCACCGGCCGATCTGTTTATTTCTGCCGATCAGAAATGGATGGACTACGCGGTAGACAAGAAGTCGATTGATACCGCATCGCGTGAAACGCTGTTGGGTAACAGTCTGGTGGTGGTTGCGCCGAAAGCCAGCGCGCAGAAAGACTTCACCATTGACAGCAAAACCAACTGGACCAGTCTGTTGAATGGTGGACGCCTGGCTGTTGGCGATCCAGAACATGTTCCGGCGGGCATTTATGCCAAAGAAGCGCTGCAAAAACTGGGGGCATGGGATACCCTTGCCCCGAAACTGGCTCCTGCTGAAGACGTGCGCGGTGCGCTGGCGCTGGTAGAGCGTAACGAAGCGCCGCTGGGGATCGTGTATGGTTCCGATGCTGTCGCCAGTAAGGGCGTAAAAGTTGTTGCGACTTTCCCGGAAGATTCGCACAAAAAAGTGGAATACCCTATCGCGATTGTTGATGGGCACAAAAACGCAACGGTTAGCGCGTTCTATGATTACCTGAAAGGACCGCAGGCTGCTGAAATCTTTAAACGTTATGGATTTACGACCAAGTAATGATACTGACCGATCCTGAATGGCAGGCCGTCATCCTGAGCCTGAAAGTTTCTTCCCTGGCTGTGTTGTTTAGTTTACCGTTTGGGATCTTCTTTGCCTGGCTGCTTGTGCGATGCAAGTTCCCGGGCAAAGCGCTGCTCGACAGCGTTCTGCATTTGCCGCTGGTTCTGCCGCCGGTCGTGGTGGGCTATCTGCTGTTGGTCGCCATGGGGCGGCGCGGATTCATTGGCGAATGGTTGTACGACTGGTTTGGCATTACCTTTGCCTTTAGCTGGCGCGGTGCGGTACTGGCTGCGGCGGTGATGTCTTTTCCTCTGATGGTACGGGCAATTCGTCTGGCGCTGGAAGGTGTCGACGTCAAGCTGGAGCAGGCGGCCCGCACGCTGGGAGCCGGACGCTGGCGTGTATTCATGACCATTACGCTACCGCTGATGCTGCCCGGCATTATTGTCGGTACGGTGCTGGCGTTCGCGCGTTCCCTCGGGGAATTCGGCGCAACCATTACTTTTGTTTCCAACATTCCTGGTGAAACCCGCACCATTCCTTCGGCGATGTATACCCTGATCCAGACTCCCGGCGGCGAAAGCGCGGCGGCGAGGTTGTGTATCATTTCTATTGTTTTAGCGCTGATTTCGCTGCTGATTTCTGAATGGCTGGCGCGTATTAGCCGTGAGCGGACGGGGCGATAATTATGCTGGAACTCAATTTCTCCCAGACGCTGGGGACGCATTGCCTGACGCTCAACGAAACGCTGCCAGCCAGCGGCATCACCGCTATTTTTGGCGTTTCCGGCGCGGGCAAAACCTCACTGATTAACGCCATCAGCGGCCTGACGCAGCCGCAGTCCGGACGTATCGTGCTCAACGGTCGGGTCTTAAACGACGTCGAGAACGGTATCTGTTTAACGCCGGAAAAACGCCGGGTGGGCTATGTTTTCCAGGATGCGCGCCTGTTCCCGCACTATAAAGTGCGCGGCAACCTGCGTTACGGAATGGCGAAAAGCATGGCCGGACAATTTGATAAGCTGGTGGCGCTGTTGGGCATTGAACCGCTGCTTGACCGTCTGCCTGGCGGTCTTTCTGGCGGTGAAAAGCAGCGTGTTGCCATCGGTCGGGCGCTGCTGACCGCGCCTGAGTTATTGCTGCTTGATGAGCCGTTAGCCTCACTGGATATACCGCGTAAACGCGAACTGCTGCCTTACCTGCAACGCCTTGCACGTGAAATCAATATTCCGATGCTGTATGTCAGCCACTCGCTTGATGAGATTTTGCACCTGGCGGATAAAGTGATGGTGCTGGAGAACGGGCAGGTCAAAGCGTTTGGTTCGCTGGAAGATGTCTGGGGTAGCAGCGTGATGCACCCCTGGCTGCCTAAGGAACAGCAAAGCAGTATTCTGAAAGTCAGCGTGCTGGAACATCATCCACACTATGCGATGACCGCGCTGGCGCTCGGCGATCAGCATCTGTGGGTCAATAAGCTGGAGCAACCGCTGCAAACCGCGCTGCGTATTCGTATTCAGGCATCTGATGTTTCACTGGTGCTCCAACCCCCCCAGCAGACCAGTATTCGTAACGTTCTCCGGGCAAAAGTCGCGCAATGTTATGACGATAACGGTCAGGTGGAAGTTCAGCTTGAGGTGGGCGGTAAAACGCTGTGGGCAAGGATCAGCCCGTGGGCCAGGGATGAACTGGGTATCAAACCTGGCCTGTGGCTGTACGCGCAAATTAAGAGCGTATCGATTACCGCCTGATTACAGCAGGTGGGAGTAGATAAATTTCGCAATGCTGTCTGTGGTGTTGTCACCAATCACGATGTTGGCGCGGGCTTTGACCGCGTCATCCGCGTTGCCCATCGCCACCCCGGTACCTGCGGCTTCCAGCATGCTGATGTCGTTAAAGTTATCGCCAAAGGCAATCACGTTTTCCATTGACCCGCCCTGTGCTTCAATCCACTGGGTCAGGCGTCGTCCTTTGCTGTTGCCTTTTCGGGCAATGTCGACCTGATCGTGCCAGGACCATTCACACTCCAGCCCCAGCTGTTGCTCGACGTGCCGACCAAACTGCTGCAATTTCGGAATATCTTCGTCGGTCAGGGCAAATTTCCAGACGGCGTTAACGTCATGCGCGGCCTGCGCCAGCGAAGGAACCTGGGTGAAGGTCGGGCGCTGTTCCGGCGGCAGAGTTTGTGCCCAGTTAGCGGTACGCACCACATGCCCGGTTGGGCGCTCATACAGCATGGCCTCATCCACATACATCAGCCCGTGGATCTGATGTTCATCCAGCATTTCGATCAGCTGTAATGCCTGGTCTACCGGGAGGGGATCGGATTCCAGTACCTTTTTTGCCTGATAATCATACAAGTAGGTACCGTTACAGCAAATTGCAGGTGTATCCAGCGCCAGTGCCTGATAAAAAGGATGAATAGCAACGTGATGGCGACCTGTGACAATGATAAGTTGGTAGCCTGCTTCTCTGGCGCGCGAGAGCGCTTCGAGAGAGGATGGCAGCAAGGTTTTTTTCGGGGTCAACAGGGTACCGTCTAAATCCAGGGCAATCACGCGTGCGGTCATAGTTTTTTCCAGATTAAGGTTGAGAATTTTGTCTGCTGGAATGGTACACCGAGACGGGAGCCGGACAAAATTCTGAGCCTTAATTAAGCATTCACCGTTAAAAGCGTCTACCTTAGGCGTGTGTCAGGCAATTGCAGCCACCTGCCAAAAAGCAAAGGAGTATTCATGAAGCAAACCGTTTATACCGCCAGCCCTGAAAGTCAGCAAATCCACGTCTGGAGCCTGAATCACGATGGTTCTCTGACGCTGACGCAGGTGGTTGATGTACCGGGTCAGGTACAGCCGATGGTCGTCAGCCCGGATAAGCGTTACCTCTATGTTGGTGTGCGCCCGGAGTTTCGCGTGTTGGCTTATCGTATTGCGCCTGATGACGGAGCGCTGACCTTCGCGGCAGAGTCAGCGCTGCCGGGTAGCCCGACGCATATTTCTACCGATCATCAGGGACGTTTCGTGTTCGTTGGCTCTTATAACGCGGGTAGCGTGAGTGTCACGCGTCTGGAAGATGGCCTGCCGGTGGAACTGGTTGACGTGGTAGAAGGTCTGGATGGTTGCCACTCAGCCAACATCTCTCCGGATAACCGTACCCTTTGGGTTCCGGCGTTGAAACAGGATCGTATCTGCCTGTTTGACGTTAGCGATGATGGCCATCTGGTTGCGCAGGAACCGGCTGAAGTGACTACCGTTGAAGGCGCAGGCCCGCGTCATATGGCGTTCCATCCGAATAAGCAATATGCCTACTGCGTGAACGAGCTGAATAGCTCTGTTGATGTCTGGGAGCTGAAAGATCCGTACGGCAAGATTGAGTGTGTGCAGACGCTGGATATGATGCCTGCTGATTTCGCGGATACCCGTTGGGCAGCAGATATTCACATCACACCGGATGGTCGTCATCTGTATGCCTGTGATCGCACCGCCAGCCTGATTACGGTCTTTAGCGTCTCTGAGGATGGCAGCGTGTTGACCAAAGAAGGTTTCCAACCTACCGAAACTCAGCCACGCGGTTTTAATATCGATAACAGAGGTAAATACCTGATTGCAGCCGGACAAAAATCGCACCATATCGCGGTATACGAGATTGCTGGCGAACAAGGACTGTTGACGGAGAAAGGTCGTTACGCGGTAGGACAAGGCCCGATGTGGGTGGTTGTTAACGCGTACTAATATTGCGTCTAATGCCGGATGAGTATCCGGCACATTGCCCGGCAGAGCATGAATCTGCCGGGTTTACATCAGAGAATGACGTTTACTGCTTAGGTTCAGCAACCACTTTGCTACCGATACCGCGGTTGTTGTATTCCCACATACGGTTGAAGTTGGTGTCGTTCAGGTTACGCTGGATTTCACCTTTGTCATCTTCCGCACCGGTATTACCGGCAAACGGGCGTTTTGCGATAACGCTGTCAGCCCATGGTTTTGCCATGTTAAAGCCTTCGTTAATCACGCTGTCACGAATCACGACCTGACCGTTAGTGTTGGAATCGACATCCAGCGAGCGGCCTAACTGCGCCACGCCATCGCCACTTGCCGTGAAGCGGCTATTAATCGCCAGGAAACCGTAGTAGATGTTTGACAGGGTAGCCGGTGCGAACACATAGGCTTCCTGCTGGGTACGGGAGTTCACTACGCGGAAATCGGTGTTATCGAACACTACGGCACCGCGACCGGAAACGATATCCACATCGCCTTCAATGTAGCTGTTGGTAACCAGCGTACGCGGCTGACGATCGTTTTCCAGACGGTTTTGTACGCCGCTATTGGTCACGAAGAAGGTATTCTGGCGGCCCAGGATATTGACCTTGTTGATCTGCACTTTATCGCCATCGGTACGCAGTGCAACGGCCGGGTGGTTACCCGCATCAACGCTGTCACCCAGGTTGTTTTCGATGGTCAGGTTCTGCAATTGCAGACCGTTATTTTGCGACCAGACGACAGCAGAACACATCACGCCAATATTCGTGCCGCGTTTGTTCTGGCAATTATCAAACATATACCACGCAGGTTTACCCGGCATGTATTTACCGGCTGGGTTCACCGTACGACGCCAGTCCGCGGTGCTCATGTCACCGTCAATGGCCTGGCCAATTTTCACATCAAGCGGTTTTTCGCCCATGCCGTACAGCGTCAGGCTACCTGTTGCTGCCGGGATATATACCGTGCCCTGGTATTCGCCTGGCATAATCGCGATGTACTGACGTTTGTTAGTACGTTTGATGATTGCTGCATCAACAGCGGCTTGAATGCTGGTATGGGTGACGCCCTGAGTCCCTGCCGGGCCAACGACGAAGTCAGGCTGTGCAGGCAGAGAAATAGAAGAAGGGCTCCACGGCGCGGTGTTTGGCGTCAGCGCGGAAAAATAGTGCGCAGTAACGAAGTTTTTCGCTTCATTGGCCGACAAAATCGGGCGCGAAGAGGTTCCTGGCGCGGTTTGATCGGAAGGAATTTGATCGGGCGGCGTAGAGCTACAGGCGGTCAGCGTCACGCCAAAAGCCATTGCCAGCGCCAGACGGGAAACTGATGATATGTTCACAGGTTGCTCCGGGCTTTGAAAGTTATCCATTAAAGCCTGCTTTTTTATACTAAGTTGAGCGAAACGGGAAGGCGAAAAGGTAAAAAGTTGTTTTTTATCGCAGCAATGTCTGGCGCGGAGAGTCTTTATATCACAAATAGATAACAATTATGGTTCTTCAGGTTGACAACATCCCTATAATCAAAAATAAATGTCTATACAACCTATGACAAGTGGTGAGTCGAATGCAGCAATTCTTCCCTGATGATGTTATCTGGCGCAATGTTCGTCTGGCGACTATGGACCCTGAACGTGGTACCCCATATGGGCTGTTGGATGGTCACGCGCTGATCGTCCGCCAGGGCAAGATTCGCGATATCGTCCCGGAATCATCGTTATATCTCACGCATGACAATACTCTTGATATGCAGGGCAGGCTGATTACGCCTGGCCTGATTGATTGCCATACGCATCTGGTCTTTGGCGGAAACCGCGCAGGTGAGTGGGAGCAGCGGCTAAATGGTGTCTCCTACCAGCAGATAAGCGCTCAGGGTGGGGGGATCAATGCCACCGTATCGGCGACCCGCAGCGCCACGGATGAACAACTCTTACACGTAGCCCATCAGCGGATGGAACAGCTGATCAAAGAAGGTGTTACGCTGCTGGAAATAAAATCTGGCTACGGCCTGGATTTGCCGACAGAAGAGAAAATATTGCGCGTGGTGAAAGCGCTGGCGGCAGAGAATATCGTTGAAATCAGCCCGACGCTGTTGGCTGCGCATGCAACTCCAGCGGAATACCAGGATGATCCTGACGGCTATATTACGCTGGTGTGTGAGACCATTATGCCGCAATTGTGGGAACAAGGGCTGTTTGAGACCGTCGATCTGTTCTGTGAAAGCGTTGGTTTTTCGTTGGCGCAGAGCGAGCGGGTGTTTCAGGCTGCACAGGCGCTGGACATCCCGATTAAAGGCCATGTCGAACAACTGTCATTGCTTGGCGGCGCACAGTTGGTAAGCCGCTACCACGGACTATCCGCCGATCATATTGAATACCTCGATGAAGCGGGCGTGGCGGCGATGAGCCAAAGCGGTACGGTCGGCGTGCTGCTGCCCGGCGCATTCTATTTCCTCAAAGAGCAGCAGCGCCCACCGGTAGCGTTGCTGCGTCAATATCAGGTACCGATGGCGGTAGCGACAGATTTTAACCCCGGTACCAGTCCGTTTATCAGCCTGCACTGGGCGATGAATATGGCCTGCGTTCAGTTTGGCCTAACGCCGGAAGAAGCATGGGCGGGCGTAACCCGTCATGCGGCCCGGGCGCTGGGGCGTCATGCCACCCACGGTCAATTGAAGGCCGGGTTTGTGGCCGATTTTGTGGTGTGGGATGCAACCCTCCCGGTCGAGATCCTGTATGAACCCGGGCGCAATCCGCTCTACCAACGCGTATTCAAAGGACAAATAGCATGACCAACTGGCAACCAGCCTCACCTGCGCTGTGGCAGGGACGTGATGACCGCGCCGAATCGCCGAATGCGCTGCGCCTGTTTCAGACTATCACGCAAAGTCTGACGTTTAGCCCAGAAATGTACCGCGAGCAGATAGCGTTGCTCGGGTTTGCCTGCGACGAAGGCGTTAAACGCAATCAGGGGCGCACGGGCGCCGCGGGAGCGTCCGATGTGTTGCGAAAGGCGTTGGCGAATTTAGCCAGCCACGATGGGCACAATCGACTGGTGGATCTGGGAAATATTGTGGCGCAGGCTCCCGATCTTGAGGGCGCGCAGCAGGCGTTACGCAATGCGGTACAGCGCTGTCAGCACGAGAACATGCGTACCTTTGTTTTGGGCGGGGGACACGAAACTGCCTTTGCGCACGGCGCGGGCGTACTGGATGCGTTCCCGCAGGCGAAAGTGGGGATAGTCAACTTCGATGCGCATCTCGATTTGCGCAAAGCTGAACAAGCTACATCCGGTACGCCATTTCGCCAGCTGGCGCAGCTTTGCGATGAACAGCAGCGTGAATTTCACTATGCCTGTATCGGCGTTAGTCGGGCGGCAAACACCCAGGCGTTGTGGGATGAGGCCCAGCGGCTCGGTGTTACCGTGGTGGAGGATCTGCATTGTGATACGGCGCAGGCGCAGTTAGCGCAGTTCATTGCCAATCTGGATGTCATCTATCTGACAATCGACCTCGACGTGCTGCCGGTGTGGGAAATGCCCGGCGTGTCGGCCCCCGCCGCGCTTGGCGTACCGTTGGCGACGCTGCTGAGACTGATTGAGCCTCTGTGTCGTAGCGGTAAACTCCTGGCGGTGGATATGGTTGAATTTAATCCACGCTTTGACGATGATGGCAGAGCAGCACGCGTGGCGGCGCGATTAGGCTGGCAAATCGCCCACTGGTGGCACTGATATACCTGATGGCGTTGCGCTTATCAGGCTCGGGTAATGCCTGTAAACTCTACCCACTCATATTTTCAGCTTAAGGAAGGCTCACGTATGCTCCCATCCCGTTCTGCTCCGGCTCCTTTTTACGAAAAGGTCAAACAGGAGATCAGCGAAAAAATTGCCAGCGGTATCTGGCAGCCTCACGATCGCATTCCTTCTGAGGCAGAGCTGGTGGCGCAGTATGGTTTCAGCCGCATGACCATCAACCGGGCGCTACGTGAGTTAACGGATGAAGGTTTACTGGTGCGTTTGCAGGGCGTGGGGACGTTTGTCGCCGAGCCCAAAGGTCAGTCCGCGCTGTTTGAAATCCGCAGCATCGCGGATGAAATCAACGCCCGTCAGCATCAGCACCGGTGCGAAGTGCTGACGCTGGAAAAAACCCAGGCCAACGCGCAGCAGGCTTTGGTGTTAAACGTCAAAGAAGGCACCTCCATTTTTCACTCTGTCATGGTTCATTACGAGAACGATCTGCCGGTACAGATTGAAGATCGCTGTGTGAATGCCGAAATTGTGCCGGAGTATCTGGCTCAGGATTACAGTCAGACCACGCCGCACGCATACCTGTCACTGATCGCCCCGCTGACGGAAGGTGAACATATTGTTGAAGCGGTACGTGCCAGCGCTGAAGAGTGCGCGCTGCTGAATATCAAAGAACACGATCCCTGCCTGCTGATCCGCCGTAAGACCTGGTCTGCGTCGTCCATAGTCTCTCATGCCCGCTTGCTGTTCCCGGGTTCCCGCTATCGCCTGCAAGGACGGTTTATGTCCTGATGTCGGGATATCAAAACCGTGATTGCTGACGCAATATAATAAAAATGTATCTTAATTGTTAAAATCATCCTTGCGATGACTTGTATAGACAAGTATATATTTCTTATCTATCCGACGTTCGCGAGGAGTTTTCTGTCATGTCCCATAGCAAATATCGTCAGCAGGATATTCGTGCCCCACGCGGCACCACCTTAACGGCCAAAAGCTGGCTGACCGAAGCGCCGCTGCGCATGTTAATGAATAATCTGGATCCCGATGTGGCGGAGAATCCGCATGAGCTGGTGGTATACGGTGGGATTGGCCGCGCCGCGCGGGACTGGGAATGTTATGACGCCATCGTCAATGCGCTGACCAAACTGGAGACCGATGAAACTCTGCTGGTCCAGTCTGGTAAACCGGTAGGCGTATTCAAAACTCACGACAACGCACCGCGCGTGCTGATTGCCAACTCCAACCTGGTGCCACATTGGGCTACCTGGGAACACTTCAACGAACTGGACGCCAAAGGGCTGGCGATGTACGGCCAGATGACCGCCGGGAGCTGGATCTACATCGGCAGCCAGGGCATCGTGCAGGGGACTTATGAAACCTTCGTTGAGGCCGGGCGTCAGCATTATCAGGGTAACCTCAGCGGACGCTGGGTGCTGACCGCCGGGCTGGGCGGCATGGGCGGAGCACAACCGCTAGCCGCTACACTTGCGGGTGCGTGTTCGCTGAACATTGAATGCCAGCAAAGCCGAATTGATTTCCGTCTGCGTACCCGTTACGTCGACGAGCAGGCGACATCGCTTGACGATGCGCTGGCGCGTATCGACAAATACACCCGCGACGGTAAAGCTGTCTCCATTGCGCTGTGTGCTAATGCCGCCGACGTTGTGCCGGAACTGGTGAAGCGCGGTGTGCGCCCGGATATGGTCACCGACCAGACCAGCGCCCACGATCCGCTGCATGGTTATCTGCCGTGCGGATGGAGTTGGGAAGAGTATCAGGCAAAAGCGGTGTCCGATCCGCAGGGCACGGTGCAGGCGGCGAAACGTTCAATGGCAACGCACGTTGAGGCGATGCTGGCGTTTAGCAAAATGGGCGTGCCGACGTTTGATTACGGCAACAACATTCGCCAGATGGCCAAAGAGATGGGCGTGGAAAACGCCTTTGATTTCCCCGGCTTCGTACCTGCTTATATTCGCCCCCTATTCTGTCGCGGTATAGGCCCGTTCCGTTGGGTGGCACTGTCGGGCGATCCGCAGGATATTTATAAGACAGATGCCAAAGTGAAAGAGATCGTGGCTGATGATAAGCACCTTCATCACTGGTTGGATATGGCGCGTGAGCGGATCAACTTCCAGGGCTTACCAGCGCGTATCTGCTGGGTCGGCCTGGAGTGGCGACAAAAGCTGGGGCTGGCGTTTAATGAGATGGTGCGCAGCGGTGAAGTATCTGCGCCGATTGTTATTGGCCGTGACCATCTGGACTCCGGTTCTGTTGCCAGCCCAAACCGCGAAACAGAAGCTATGCGCGACGGTTCAGACGCCGTATCCGACTGGCCGCTGCTGAACGCGCTGCTTAACACCGCCAGCGGAGCGACCTGGGTGTCGCTGCATCACGGCGGCGGGGTTGGCATGGGCTTCTCTCAGCATGCCGGGATGGTGATTGTTTGCGATGGCACCGATGAAGCCGCGGCGCGCATCGCCCGAGTCTTACATAACGATCCGGCTACCGGGGTGATGCGCCACGCCGACGCCGGGTATGACATTGCGGTGGAGTGCGCCGTTGAAGAAGGGCTGAATTTGCCAATGATTGCTGCGACGCAGGAGAAACGCTGATATGAACACCATGACACTCACGCCGGGCCAACTGAGTTTTACCCAGCTACGTGAAATCTGGCAGCAGCCGGTCAAACTGAACCTGGATGCCGGGGCGATTGATGCAATCAACGCCAGCGTCGCCTGCGTCAATAATATTGTCGCAGAAGGCCGTACGGCGTATGGCATTAATACCGGCTTTGGCCTGTTGGCTCAGACCCGTATCGCCACGGAAGATTTGCAGAATTTACAGCGTTCGCTGGTGCTTTCCCATGCGGCAGGCGTTGGCGAGGCGCTGGATGACGCAATGGTTCGCCTGATTATGGTGCTGAAAATCAACAGCCTGGCGCGTGGTTTTTCCGGCATTCGTTTGAGCGTGATTGAAGCGCTGATTGCGCTGGTGAATGCCGAGGTGTATCCACTGATCCCGGCGAAAGGGTCGGTGGGCGCATCGGGCGACCTGGCGCCGCTGGCACATATGTCGTTGACGCTACTGGGCGAAGGTAAAGCGCGCTGGCAGGGGGAATGGCTCCCGGCTACCGACGCGCTGAAAAAGGCCGGACTGGAGCCGATCACGCTGGAGGCGAAAGAGGGACTGGCGCTGCTCAACGGAACTCAGGCTTCCACCGCCTTTGCACTGCGCGGGTTAATTGAAGCTCAGGAACTGTTTGCGTCTGCGACGGTGTGCGGGGCGCTGACCACAGAAGCCGTGCTGGGCTCCCGTCGTCCGTTTGACGCCCGTATTCATGCCGCGCGAGGGCAGCGTGGGCAGATTGATGCCGCAACGCTATACCGTCATGTGTTGACCGACTCCAGCGCGCTTTCGCAGTCGCATCATAACTGTGAAAAGGTGCAGGACCCGTATTCTCTGCGCTGTCAGCCACAGGTGATGGGGGCGTGTCTGACGCAAATGCGCCAGGTGATGGATGTTCTGCTGGTTGAAGCCAACGCGGTTTCCGACAACCCGCTGGTGTTTGCCGAAGAGGGCGATGTGATTTCCGGCGGCAACTTCCATGCTGAACCGGTGGCGATGGCGGCAGATAATCTGGCGCTGGCGATTGCGGAAATCGGCTCTTTGTCAGAGCGGCGCATTGCGCTGATGATGGACAAACATATGTCGCAGTTGCCGCCGTTCCTGGTGAAAAATGGCGGGGTTAACTCCGGCTTTATGATTGCTCAGGTAACCGCCGCCGCGCTGGCGAGCGAGAACAAAGCGCTGGCGCATCCGCACAGCGTGGACAGCTTACCGACCTCCGCCAACCAGGAAGATCATGTTTCTATGGCTCCGGCGGCGGGGCGCAGACTGTGGGAGATGGCAGCAAATACGCGCGGTGTGATTGCCGTGGAGTGGCTGGCGGCGTGTCAGGGGATTGACCTGCGTGAAGGGTTAACCTCCAGTCCGTTGCTGGAGCAGGCGCGACAGGCGCTGCGCGAGCAGGTTGCCCACTACACGCAGGATCGCTTTTTTGCCCCGGATATTGAGTGCGCGACCGAGCTGTTAGCGCAAGGAACGCTGCTGCAATTGCTGCCTGAATTTCTGTAGAAAATTGCCTGATGTCGACGCTGACGCGTCTTCTCAGGCCTACGGTCTGCTTTGTAGGCCGGATGAGGCGAAACCGACATCCGGCACAACACAGCTTAGCTAAACATCGCCGTAATCGAGGCGCTGGCGAGCGAGTGGAAATGGACGTTAAATCCAACCATCGCGCCGCTGGCACCTTCATCGACATCAATACGCTCCACATCCAGGGCGTGAACCGTAAAGATATAGCGGTGGGTTTCCCCCTTCGGCGGCGCAGCGCCACCATAACCAGCTTTACCAAAATCTGTACGGGTCTGAATCACCCCATCCGGTTGTGCAACCAGCCCGGAGCCGAATCCTTGCGGGAGTACGCGGGTATCAGCCGGCAGATTTACCACCACCCAATGCCACCAGCCGGAGCCGGTTGGCGCATCAGGATCAAAGCAGGTCACGACAAAGCTTTTGGTTCCTGCGGGTACGTCATCCCACGCCAGGTGGGGGGAAATATTATCCCCGTCATAGCCCATGCCGTTAAAGACGTGGCGATGCCCAAGCTTATCGCCATCGCGCAAATCGTTACTGATTAGTTTCATGCTGACTCCTCTCGTTAGCCAAAAAGTGTAGCCAGAAACCGTAGAGCTTACCGCTGATTAATCGCTAAAAAATGTTGCATTGCGCACAGCCTCGTTCACGGCCTGCGTCAGGCGACGCAACTGATCGGGCTGGATGATGTACGGCGGCATCAGGTAGATGAGCTTGCCAAACGGTCTTATCCACACGCCCTGTTCGACAAAGAACTTCTGTAACGCTGCCATATTCACCGGATGCGTGGTTTCGATGACGCCGATGGCGCCGAGCACGCGTACGTCCGCGACCCAACTGGAGTCCGCCGCCGGGGCGAGTTCTGCCCGCAACTGCGCTTCAATGGCCGCTACCTGCGCGCGCCACTCGCCGGTTTCGAGTAACGACAGGCTGGCGGAGGCGACGGCGCAGGCCAACGGATTGCCCATAAAGGTTGGGCCGTGCATGAAGCATCCGGCTTCACCATTGCTGATGGTTTCTGCAACCTGGCGGGTGGTGAGGGTTGCAGAAAGGGTCATCGTTCCGCCGGTTAACGCTTTGCCCAGGCATAAAATGTCCGGAGTGATGTCGGCATGCTCGCAGGCAAACAGCTTGCCTGTACGACCAAATCCAGTAGCGATTTCATCGGCAATCAGCAGGATCCCTTCACGGTCGCACATCTTACGGATGCGTTTTAACCATTCAGGATGATACATGCGCATACCGCCAGCGCCCTGTACGATTGGCTCTAGGATCACCGCCGCAATTTCGCGGCGATGCGCGGCCATCAGACGGGCAAAAGGCACCATATCCAGTTCGTCCCACTCGCCGTCCATGCGGCTTTGTGGGGCAGGGGCAAACAGGTTCTCCGGCAGGTACCCCTTCCACAGACTGTGCATTGAGTTGTCAGGATCGCAGACCGACATCGCGCCGAAGGTATCACCATGATAACCATTACGAAATGTCAGGAAACGCTGGCGGGATTCGCCTTTAGACTGCCAGTATTGCAGCGCCATTTTCATTGCAACTTCTACTGCGACCGACCCTGAATCCGCGAGAAAAACGCACTCCAGCGCCTCTGGCGTCATCGCCACCAACTGGCGGCACAGCGCAATGGCCGGGGCATGGGTAATGCCGCCAAACATCACATGCGACATGGCATCAATCTGCGTTTTCATCGCGGCGTTCAGCTGCGGGTGATTGTAACCGTGGATTGCCGCCCACCAGGATGACATGCCGTCAATCAGCTTCTCACCGCTGGCTAAGATCAGTTCGCAACCTTCGGCACGCGCCACCGGATAAACCGGCAACGGGGAGGTCATGGAGGTGTATGGGTGCCAGATATGGCGTTGGTCAAACGCAAGATCGTCCGTTGTCATAATCGACTTGTAAACCAAATTAAAAAGATTTAGGTTTACGAGTCTACACCAAACTAACAACGAAACGTATACCAATATGGCTCATTCTTCTCGCTGGACAATGTCGCAAGTCACCGAATTATTTGAAAAACCGCTGTTGGATCTGCTGTTTGAAGCGCAGCAGGTTCATCGCCAGCATTTCGATCCGCAGCAGGTACAAGTTAGTACGCTGCTGTCGATTAAGACCGGTGCTTGCCCGGAAGATTGCAAATACTGCCCGCAAAGCTCCCGCTATAAAACCGGTCTGGAAACGGAACGGTTGATGGAGGTTGAACAGGTACTGGACTCGGCACGTAAGGCGAAGCAGGCCGGTTCAACGCGGTTTTGCATGGGCGCGGCGTGGAAGAACCCGCATGAGCGCGATATGCCGTACCTGGAACAAATGGTTCAGGGAGTGAAAGAACTGGGGCTGGAAGCCTGTATGACGCTGGGCACGCTGGACGAATCTCAGGCCCAGCGCCTGGCCAATGCGGGTCTGGACTACTACAACCACAACCTCGACACCTCGCCGGAATTTTACGGCAATATCATCACCACCCGCTCGTACCAGGAGCGCCTGGATACGCTGGATAAAGTGCGCGAGGCAGGCATTAAAGTTTGCTCCGGCGGGATTGTTGGGCTGGGCGAAACGGTGACCGACCGCGCGGGTCTGCTGCTGCAATTAGCGAATCTGCTGACGCCGCCGGAAAGTGTGCCGATCAACATGCTGGTGAAAGTGAAGGGCACGCCGCTTGCCGATAACGACGACGTAGATGCTTTTGATTTTATTCGTACTATCGCCGTGGCGCGTATCATGATGCCGACCTCATACGTGCGTCTTTCTGCCGGGCGCGAGCAGATGAACGAACAAACCCAGGCGATGTGCTTTATGGCCGGGGCCAACTCGATTTTCTACGGCTGCAAACTGCTGACCACTCCGAACCCGAACGAAGATAAGGATTTGCTGTTATTTCGCAAGCTGGGTCTTAACCCGCAGCAAACGGCGGTACTGGCGGGCGATAACGAACAGCAACAACGTCTGGAGCAGGCGCTGCGTACCCCGGATACCGACGATTACTACAACGCGGCAACCGTATGACCTGGCAGCAAAAAATTGACGATGCGCTAACAGCGCGTCGTCGTGCTGATGCCCTGCGTCAGCGCTATGCAGTGACGCAGGGTGCCGGGCGCTGGCTGCAGGCCGACGGTCGCCAGTATCTGAATTTCTCCAGCAACGACTACCTCGGCTTAAGCCACCATCCGCAGATTATCTGCGCGTGGCAGCAGGGCGCTGAGCATTTTGGCGTCGGCAGTGGCGGCTCGGGCCATGTCAGCGGTTATTCCGTTGCTCATCAGGCGCTGGAAGAAGACCTGGCGCAGTGGCTCGGCTATTCCCGGGCGCTGTTGTTCATCTCTGGTTTTGCCGCCAATCAGGCGGTCATTGCCGCACTGATGGGAAAAGATGACAAGATTGTTGCCGACAGGCTCAGCCATGCCTCGCTGCTGGAGGCTGCCAGTCTTAGCCCTGCCGTGTTACGTCGCTTTACTCATAACGACTCCCAACATCTGGATCGTCTGCTGACAGCCCCCTGTCCGGGGCAGCAGCTGGTGGTCACCGAAGGTGTGTTCAGCATGGATGGCGACAGCGCGCCGCTGGCAGAAATCCACGCGGTGGCGAAACGGCAGGGCGCGTGGCTGCTGGTGGATGATGCGCATGGGATTGGCGTAAGCGGTGAGGAAGGGCGTGGTTCGTGCTCCCGACAGCAGGTGAAACCTGAGCTGTTGGTGGTGACATTTGGCAAAGGGTTCGGCGTCAGCGGTGCGGCGATCCTGTGTTCTGATAGCGTGGCCGATTATCTGCTGCAGTTTGCCCGTCATCTGATCTACAGCACCAGCATGCCGCCAGCCCAGGCTCAGGCCTTGCGCGCCGCGCTGGCGGTGATCCGCAGCCGCGAAGGCGATGAGCGCAGAGAAAAGCTGGCGATGCTGATCCAGCGTTTTCGCGCAGGGGTGAATACTACGGATTTGACGCTGGCACATTCAGACAGCGCTATTCAACCGCTGATCGTTGGCGACAATCATAAAGCCTTGCAACTGGCACAGACGCTACGGCAACAGGGGTGCTGGGTGACGGCGATTCGTCCACCGACGGTGCCGGTTGGGACGGCCAGGCTGCGGATTACGCTGACCCAGGCGCATGAAGTCCAGGATATCGACAACTTACTGGAGGTGCTGCATGGCGCAGGTCAATAAGCAGGCGATTGCCGCTGCGTTTGGTCGCGCGGCCACGCACTATGAGCAACATGCGGAGCTTCAGCGTCAGAGCGCCGATGCGCTACTGGCACAACTCGATGGCCGGGCGTTCTCACGGGTTTTGGACGCGGGCTGTGGGCCTGGGCGTATGAGTCGCTACTGGCGGGGGCAGGGGAGCGAGGTCTGTGCGCTGGATCTGTCGGCGCAAATGCTTACGCAAGCGCAGCGTCACGATGCCGCCCATCACTATCTGCTGGCGGATATCGAAGCCATTCCGCAGGCCGCTGCCACTTTCGACCTGGCCTGGAGCAATCTGGCCGTGCAGTGGTGCAACGACCTGCGCGGCGCGTTACGCGAGCTATACCGGGTGGTGCGTCCTGGCGGGGCGGTGGCGTTTAGTACGCTGGCGCAAGGGTCGATGCCGGAACTTCGTCAGGCGTGGCGAGCAGTTGATGACCGGGAGCATGCCAACCGTTTTTTGCCCGTGGAGCAACTGGAAAACGCTCTGTGCGGCTGGGACGTTGAATACCAGTCTCATGCCGTCACGCTGTGGTTTGATGATGCACTGAGCGCCATGCGCTCGCTGAAGGGCATTGGCGCGACGCATTTGCATGATGGACGTGAGCAGCGTGTGCTGACCCGCTCGCAGTTGCGCCAGTTACAGCTCGCCTGGCCCTGTCAGCAGGGTAAATATCCGCTGACCTATCATCTTTTTTTGGGAGTAATTCAACGTGACTAACACATATTTTGTCACCGGGACGGACACCGAAGTAGGTAAAACTATCGCCAGCTGTGCGTTGCTTCAGGCTGCGGGACAGTTGGGGTTGCGAACGGTCGGCTATAAGCCGGTGGCGTCAGGCAGTGAAATGACGGCTGAAGGTCTACGAAACAGCGATGCGCTGGCTCTACAGCGCAACAGCGTTGTGGCAGTGGATTATGCGGCCATCAATCCGTATACCTTCGCCGAACCTACCTCACCGCATATCATCAGTGCTGACGAAGGACGCCCCATTCAGGCTTCAGTGATGTCTGCGGGTTTACGCTTGCTTGAAGAGCAAGCTGACTGGGTATTGGTGGAAGGCGCAGGCGGATGGTTTACGCCACTTTCGCCAACGCTGAGTTTTTCTGACTGGGTAAAAGCGGAACAACTGCCGGTGATTCTGGTGGTTGGCGTTAAGCTCGGTTGTATCAACCATGCCATTTTGACCGCCCAGGCGGTGCAGCAGGCCGGGCTGACGCTCGCCGGATGGGTTGCCAATGATGTGATGCCACCTGGCAAGCGTCATACTGAATATATGGCGACGCTAAAGCGTGCGCTTGCGGCTCCGCTACTGGGGGAAATACCCTGGCTGGCAGAAGAGCCGGAACGAGCATCGACAGGTCGTTATATCGATCTTAGCGTTTTGTCTCTGGCATCCACCAGTCGTTGATTAGCGGGTCGCTGAATTGTGTTATTTGTCCTTGAGCCACGTTGCGGCCACGATGTAACAAGCAATAGCAGTCGGCGACCCGACGAATAAACGGCAGGCTCTGCTCCGCGAGCATAATGGCGATGCCAAGCTCCTGGCTTAGCCTCACAATCAGATTCCCCAGTTTGTGGATATACGCCTGGCCACTTCCTCGTGTCGGCTCATCGAGAATCAGCAGGCGCGGGCGAGTGACCAGCGCACTGGCGAGTGCAAGCTGGTGCTGATTTTCCTCTGACAATGCCACCCCTTTGGCCTGACGCAGTACAAACAGCTGCGGAAACAGGCGGTAAATATCGCTGCTGTTCATCGCTTCGCTTTCCTCAACCGCCTGGCGCGCAATGTGCAGATTTTCCTCTACCGTCAGCTGCGAAAAAATTCGCCGTTCCTGCGATACACAGTTAATACCCAGCGCAATGCGCTTTGCCGCCGGAATCTGAAGCAGATCGCAAGGTGGTGCGCCAGCCTGATGCCAGAACATGGTTCCGCTCTCAATCGGTAAATTGCCGATGATGCAATTGGCCAGCGTGGTTTTTCCCATCCCTGGAAGACCCAGCACGGCGGTACATTTACCGGGCAACAGGTCGAGATCGACATCCCAAAGCGAGTGTTGATTACCGTAATAGTGATTCACTGCACGAAGACTCAACATAGATTTCTCCCTCATGATGATATCCGCCTTGCGGGCTGATGGTCGGGAGAAAACTGCAAATCTCTTGCCAGAAGCGGAATTAGGGGAAAATACAGCAGAATAGAGTATTGAGCGGGTTGCGGTATCCGGCTTGTTGTGGATGAGCGCCGCAGTGTGCACATTGTCAGTGCCTGGTGGCGTTGTGATGGTGCAGGCAGGAAAATGATGAAAATGCGAGCAAGATCTCGGCCATCCCAGGTCGCTTCGTTAGCTGATAAATATCAAAAAATAGCGATAATTTTTTTTTATCCCACCAGAAAAGATCATCAGGACGTTTTTGCCAGGCTACAGTCCGTACGGGCTGGAGGCAGTTATCCACTATTCCTGTGGATAACCTTGTGTATTAGAGTTAGAAAACACAAGGTAAGCGAGAGAAGACGCGGCCTGCGACTAAATTGATGCGAAAGACGGCTTGAGATAATAGTCATTAAATTACAGTGTGTTAGATAAATGCAATGGCTGTCGCAGAAGTGTCATGTGTTGCCACAAAACTTTCATCGGGTAGCTTGACAAATGTTAAAAAAGTCATTGGTTTGGGGATAACACATTTTTGCTGGTGTTTTATCTTGCCTGCGGACAAATTTTAGCCTGTAGTCACGGCCATTTTGCTGGCGTAACAGAAATATTCTGGCGCGTTACTGTTTTTTCATCCAGTATATTTTACTGGCAAAATATACTGCTGCGAGTAAAATTACACACCTGCCCGCCCATTGCTTCAGGTAGCTGCTCATGAGTAAACCGTTCAAACTAAATTCCGCTTTTAAACCCTCTGGCGATCAGCCTGAGGCGATACGTCGCCTGGAAGAAGGTCTGGAGGATGGTCTGGCGCATCAGACGTTGCTGGGGGTGACGGGGTCGGGGAAAACATTCACCATCGCGAACGTGATTGCGGACCTACAGCGCCCTACCATGGTGCTGGCCCCCAATAAGACGCTTGCCGCGCAGTTGTACGGTGAGATGAAAGAGTTCTTCCCGGATAACGCGGTGGAGTATTTCGTCTCCTACTACGACTATTATCAGCCGGAAGCCTACGTGCCAAGTTCTGACACCTTCATCGAGAAGGATGCTTCGGTTAACGAACACATTGAGCAGATGCGTCTGTCAGCAACCAAAGCGTTGCTTGAGCGACGGGATGTCGTCGTCGTAGCGTCGGTTTCCGCGATTTATGGTCTGGGTGACCCGGATCTATACCTGAAAATGATGCTGCACCTGACGGTGGGGATGATTATCGACCAGCGCGCGATCCTGCGTCGTCTGGCGGAGCTACAATATACCCGTAACGATCAGGCATTCCAGCGCGGGACCTTCCGCGTGCGCGGTGAAGTGATCGACATATTCCCGGCGGAATCTGACGACATCGCGTTGCGCGTGGAACTGTTTGATGAAGAGGTCGAACGTTTGTCGCTGTTTGACCCACTTACCGGACAGGTCGAATCCACTATTTCGCGCTTTACCATCTATCCTAAAACGCACTACGTGACGCCGCGCGAACGTATTGTTCAGGCGATGGAAGAAATTAAGGTTGAGCTGGCAGAGCGGCGAAAAGTCCTGTTGGCAAATAACAAACTGCTGGAAGAACAGCGCTTAAGTCAGCGTACCCAGTTCGATCTGGAAATGATGAACGAGCTGGGTTACTGCTCGGGGATTGAAAACTATTCCCGCTATCTGTCCGGGCGTGGTCCGGGCGAGCCGCCGCCGACGTTGTTTGATTACCTGCCTGCCGATGGCCTGCTGGTGGTGGATGAATCTCACGTGACTATCCCGCAAATTGGCGGCATGTATCGCGGTGACCGGGCGCGTAAAGAAACCCTGGTCGAATACGGATTCCGTCTGCCGTCTGCGCTGGATAACCGTCCGCTTAAATTTGAAGAGTTTGAAGCGCTGGCCCCGCAAACCATCTACGTTTCGGCGACGCCGGGCAACTATGAGCTGGAGAAATCCGGCGATGATGTGGTCGATCAGGTAGTAAGACCGACCGGCCTGCTGGATCCGGTCATTGAGGTGCGCCCGGTGGCGACGCAGGTTGACGATCTGCTATCTGAGATCCGCACCCGTGCGGCGATTAACGAACGTGTGCTGGTCACCACGCTCACCAAACGGATGGCGGAGGATCTCACCGAGTATCTTGAAGAGCACGGTGAACGGGTGCGTTATCTGCACTCTGACATCGATACCGTGGAACGTATGGAAATCATTCGTGACCTGCGTCTGGGCGAGTTTGACGTGCTGGTGGGTATCAACCTGCTACGTGAAGGTCTGGACATGCCTGAGGTCTCCCTGGTGGCGATTCTGGACGCAGACAAAGAAGGGTTCCTGCGTTCTGAGCGGTCACTTATTCAGACCATTGGTCGTGCGGCGCGTAACATCAACGGTAAGGCGATTCTCTACGGCGATAAAATTACCGCCTCTATGGCTAAAGCGATTGGTGAAACCGAACGTCGCCGTGAGAAGCAGCAGCTCTATAACGAAGAACACGGTATTACGCCGCAGGGGCTCAACAAGAAAGTGGTCGATATTCTGGCGCTGGGTCAGAATATTGCGAAGACCAAAGCGAAAGGCAAAGGGAAGTCACGCGCAGGCGCGAAGTCTGAGGTTGTCGAACTGGATATGACGCCAAAAGCGCTGCAGCAGAAGATTCACGAGCTGGAAGGGCAGATGATGCAGCACGCGCAGAATCTCGAGTTTGAAGAGGCCGCGACAATCCGTGACCAGTTGCATCAGTTGCGCGAGTTGTTTATTGCGGCATCGTAAGGCGGTGTCGGATGCGGGGTAAACCCTTATCCGACCTACGGGGTAGATAGCGTACGTAGGCCGGATGCCGGAGCAATTCGTTTTGTAGGCCTGATAAGCGCAGCGTATCAGGCAAATCCGTTCAGCCCAGCGCCTGCACTGCTTTCTCCAGCGCACTATGCAATAGCTGGCGGTCATGGCGGTAGGGAATATCGCTGGCTTCCAGCACTTCCTGGATCACAACGCGGTCGGTAACGGCGGAAGCATCCACTTTCGGCCCCACAACCACCGCATCAATCACTTTCTTCCCGACGTACTGTTCAATAATGGCCAGCTTATCGCTAAGCGTCAGGCTCGCTGCTGGCAGGCTTAATTCGCGCCCAAGATTGCCTATATAGACCATCGGAGCCGGTGTGCGACGTAATGCCTGTGACATTTCATCGAGTAACAGAATCGGCATCAGGCTGGTGTAAAAACTGCCGGGGCCTATCAAAATTAAATCCGCTTCAGCGATAGCCTCAACGGCCTCCCGTGTAGTCGGGACTTTTGGCGAAAGCATCAGTTCCTGAGGTGGGACGGTGAGCTGATCGATATTCACTTCGCCATAAACTTCGTGCCCCTGGTCATCAATGGCCATCAGATCCACCGGCAGCTCCGACATCGGAATTAAATGTGCGTCAACTTTCAGCAGGCTACGAATTAAATTGATAGCTTCCAGAGGCCGCACGCTGAGGTGATCGAGCGCCTTTAACATCAGATTTCCGAGGTTATGCCCGGAAAGTTCGCCATTACCGCCAAAACGATACTCAAACATAGCGGATGCAACGCTGGGTTGGGTAATTAACTGGTTCAGACAGTTACGCATGTCTCCCCAGGCAATCCCTCCTTCAGAGCGACGAATACGACCTGTCGACCCGCCGTTATCGGTGGTGGTGACGATACCCGTCAGGCGGGAACCTAATGGGGAAAGAGAGGAGAGAACGCGTCCTAATCCATGCCCTCCGCCGAGAGCGACAACGCGGTCCAAATCTGCCAGCGTGCGAGTGCGCATATATTTTCCTGATATCAATTGATCGGCGCTACAGTAACGTAAATAGCGTGTTTTCAGCAATTATCCAGTCGGCATCTGCCGTAATTTTTTTCTGCGATCTACTCCTTTCTGACGACACTCACCTGATGTCAAGATGATGTATATCAATGCAAAACTGTGATTTTTGCTTATTCTGTAGCGAAATTGCACGATCATATCGCTATATACATATTTATACAGCGAAAGTGTACATGGCAAAAGCGCCATTTACACGCTAGTATCGGCATAACCACAAAGTACTCTTAAGAATTTGAGTTGCCGGAAGCCAACGCATCTGCAACTCGAAGTATGATGAGTATAAACACTCTAGCCTCTGCACCTGGGTCAAATGATACGGTGCTTTGGCCGTGACAAGACTTGAAAAAGTTTGTCACCAGGGCGCAGGAAGAAATGACTACGTCTCCCGTATTTGGAAAGGTGTACATGGGCTCTCAACTTACCGATGCTTTCGCACGTAAGTTTTACTACTTACGTTTGTCGATTACCGATGTGTGTAACTTTCGTTGCACCTACTGCCTGCCGGATGGCTATAAGCCCGGCGGGGTCACCAATAACGGCTTTTTAACCGTTGATGAAATTCGCCGTGTCACGCGTGCGTTCGCCAGTCTGGGAACCGAAAAAGTGCGTCTGACGGGGGGCGAACCTTCACTGCGTCGCGACTTCACTGACATTATCGCCGCCGTGCGCGAAAACGCCGCCATCCGCCAGATTGCGGTAACCACCAATGGTTATCGTCTGGCGCGCGATGCCGCCGCCTGGCGCGATGCCGGACTGACCGCGCTCAACGTCAGCGTCGACAGCCTCGACGCCCGTCAGTTTCACGCCATTACCGGACAGGACAAGTTTCAGCAGGTGATGGCAGGCATTGATGCCGCCTTTGATGCCGGTTTTGAAAAAGTGAAAGTCAACACCGTGCTGATGCGCGACGTAAACCATCATCAACTGGACACCTTCCTGGCGTGGATCCAACCTCGACCAATCCAACTGCGTTTTATTGAACTGATGGAAACGGGCGAGGGCAGCTCTCTCTTCCGTAAACACCATATTTCCGGACAGGTACTGCGCGATGAGCTGCTGCGTCGCGGCTGGATCCACCAGATCCGACAGCGTAGCGACGGCCCGGCTCAGGTTTTCTGTCATCCTGATTATGTTGGCGAAATTGGTCTGATCATGCCTTATGAGAAAGACTTCTGCGCCACCTGTAATCGTCTGCGCGTTTCCTCTGTCGGCAAGCTTCATCTGTGTTTATTTGGTGAAGGCGGCGTAAGCCTGCGTGATTTGCTGGAAGACGATGCTCAGCAACCGGCGCTGGAAGAACGTATTTCAGCCGCGCTGCTGGAGAAAAAGCAGACCCATTTCCTGCATCAGAACAATACCGGTATTACGCAAAACTTATCTTACATTGGCGGCTGATCGCTAAAAGGAGTTTTTCATGAGTCAGGTAAGCGCTGAATTTATCCCGACACGCATTGCTATTCTTACTGTTTCCAACCGTCGCGGCGAAGAAGATGACACCTCCGGCCATTATCTGCGTGACTCGGCGCAAGAAGCGGGTCATCAGATTGTCGATAAGGCGATTGTCAAAGAGAACCGCTACGCCATCCGCGCCCAGGTTTCTGCCTGGATTGCCAGTGACGATGTACAGGTGGTGCTCATTACCGGTGGCACTGGCTTAACCGAAGGGGACCAGGCGCCGGAAGCGCTGCAACCGCTGTTCGACAGAGAAGTCGAAGGGTTTGGCGAAGTATTCCGTATGCTGTCGTTTGAAGAGATTGGCACCGCGACGCTGCAATCCCGCGCGATTGCCGGGGTGGCCAATAAAACGCTGATTTTTGCCATGCCGGGTTCGACCAAAGCGTGTCGTACTGCCTGGGAAAATATCATTGCGCCGCAGCTTGATGCCCGTACGCGTCCGTGTAATTTCCACCCACATTTGAAGAAATAAGTATGTCGCAACTGACTCATATTAACGCCGCTGGCGAAGCGCATATGGTGGATGTCTCCGCCAAAGCGGAAACCGTACGCGAGGCGCGTGCAGAAGCATTTGTAACCATGCGTAGCGAAACGCTGGCGATGATCATCGACGGCAGTCACCATAAGGGTGATGTTTTCGCCACGGCGCGTATTGCCGGTATTCAGGCTGCCAAACGGACCTGGGATCTTATCCCTCTGTGTCACCCACTGATGTTGAGCAAGGTCGAAGTCAATTTGCACGCCGAGCCGGAGCACAATCGCGTACGTATTGAAACGCTGTGTCGCCTGACCGGTAAAACCGGCGTGGAAATGGAAGCGTTAACGGCAGCCTCCGTGGCGGCGTTGACCATCTACGATATGTGCAAAGCGGTGCAAAAGGATATGGTGATTGGTCCGGTGCGTTTGCTGGCAAAAAGCGGCGGCAAATCGGGTGATTTTAAGGTGGATGCACATGATTAAGGTTCTTTTCTTTGCTCAGGTACGGGAACTGGTGAACACCGATGCGTTAGAAGTTGCCGCCGAGTTTGCAACGGTAGAAGCGCTGCGCAAGCATCTGGCGGCGCAAAGCGATCGCTGGGCGCTGGCGCTGGAAGACGGCAAGCTGCTGGCGGCGGTGAATCAGACGCTGGTCAGTTTTGACCATCCTCTTAACGCGGGTGATGAAGTCGCTTTCTTCCCGCCGGTAACCGGAGGCTAAAATGGCTGAAACGCGAATTGTTGTTGGCCATGCGCCGTTCAGCGTCGGGGATGAGTATCCCTGGCTGGCAGAGCGCGATGAAGACGGCGCGGTAGTCACTTTCACCGGTAAAGTGCGCAATCACAATCTCGGTGACAGCGTTAAGGCGTTAACGCTGGAACACTATCCGGGAATGACCGAAAAAGCGCTGGCGGAGATTGTCGACGAAGCGCGTTCGCGCTGGCCGCTGGGTCGGGTGACGGTGATCCATCGCATTGGCGAACTGTGGCCGGGTGACGAGATCGTTTTTGTTGGCGTAACCAGCGCGCATCGCAGCAGCGCGTTTGATGCCGGGCAGTTCATTATGGATTACCTGAAAACCCGCGCGCCGTTCTGGAAACGCGAGGCCACGCCGGAAGGTGAGCGCTGGGTTGATGCCCGCGACAGCGATAAGCTAGCAGCAAAACGCTGGTAGAGTACAATTGTTGTAGGCTCATACTGATTCAGGAGATTGTCATGGACCGATTCCCACGATCCGATTCTATTGTACAGGCCCGTTCCGGCCTGCAAACGTATATGGCGCAGGTGTACGGCTGGATGACCTGCGGACTATTGCTGACGGCGTTTATCGCATGGTATGCGGCAAATACGCCCGCGGTGATGATGTTTGTCTTCTCCAGCAAAATCACCTTCTTTGGCCTGATTATCGCTCAACTGGCGCTGGTGTTTGTTCTGTCCGGCATGGTGCAAAGGCTGAGCGCGGGTATGGCGACCACGCTGTTTATGCTCTATTCGGCATTAACCGGGTTGACGCTATCAAGCATCTTTATTGTCTATACCTACTCGTCTATCGCCAGCACCTTCGTGGTCACTGGCGGGATGTTCGGGATCATGAGTTTGTATGGCTACACCACCAAGCGCGATCTGAGCGGCTTCGGCAATATGCTGTTTATGGCGCTGATCGGTATTGTGCTGGCCTCGCTGGTTAACTTCTGGCTGAAGAGCGAAGCGCTGATGTGGGCGGTGACCTATATCGGGGTGATAGTGTTTGTCGGTCTGACCGCCTATGACACGCAGAAGCTGAAAAATATCGGTGAGCAGATCGACCTGCGCGACAGCTCCAATCTGCGTAAATACGCAATTCTTGGGGCCTTAACGCTGTATCTGGACTTCATCAACCTGTTCCTGATGCTGCTGCGTATTTTCGGCAATCGTCGTTAATTGTCTGTTGCCGGATGGCGCTGCGCTTATCCGGCCTTGTATTATCCTCTCTGTGCAGAGAGGGCCGGCCAGTTCTCCCTGCCATGCCGTCCGCATGCCGTATCCGGCCTTAGGTTAACAACCTGTATTGTAGATTTATGCAGCGGACTGCCGTTCTCCACAAGTGACAAACCGGACAGTATCATGGACCGGTTTTCCCGGTAATCCGCATTCACAAGGTTGGTCTCACTATGGAACAGGAACTTCATTTTATCGGTATTGACGTCTCTAAAGCCAAGCTGGATGTCGATGTGCTGCGTCCCGATGGCCGTCACCGCAGTAAAAAATTTGCGAACACCCTGAAGGGCCACAATGAACTCCTCCACTGGCTCAACAGCCATAACGTGGCGCCGGCGCATATCTGTATGGAAGCCACCAGTACGTATATGGAAGACGTGGCCGCCCATCTCAGTGATGCCGGATTCACCGTCTCCATCATCAATCCTGCCCTCGGCAAAGCCTTCGCACAGAGCGAGGGGCTGCGCAGCAAAACCGATGCCGTTGATGCCCGCATGCTGGCAGAGTTTTGCCGTCAGAAGCGCCCGGCAGTCTGGGAAGCTCCGCATCCGGTTGAACGGGCGTTACGGGCACTGGTGCTGCGCCATCAGTCACTGACGGATATGCGTACGCAGGAACTGAATCGCCT
>NZ_JAOWHT010000026.1:0-176027 GCF_030332445.1 Citrobacter sp. Cpo126 | reverse complement strand
AGGCGATTCAGTTCCTGCGTACGCATATCCGTCAGTGACTGATGGCGCAGCACCAGTGCCCGTAACGCCCGTTCAACCGGATGCGGAGCTTCCCAGACTGCCGGGCGCTTCTGACGGCAAAACTCTGCCAGCATGCGGGCATCAACGGCATCGGTTTTGCTGCGCAGCCCCTCGCTCTGTGCGAAGGCTTTGCCGAGGGCAGGATTGATGATGGAGACGGTGAATCCGGCATCACTGAGATGGGCGGCCACGTCTTCCATATACGTACTGGTGGCTTCCATACAGATATGCGCCGGCGCCACGTTATGGCTGTTGAGCCAGTGGAGGAGTTCATTGTGGCCCTTCAGGGTGTTCGCAAATTTTTTACTGCGGTGACGGCCATCGGGACGCAGCACATCGACATCCAGCTTGGCTTTAGAGACGTCAATACCGATAAAATGAAGTTCCTGTTCCATAGTGAGACCAACCTTGTGAATGCGGATTACCGGGAAAACCGGTCCATGATACTGTCCGGTTTGTCACTTGTGGAGAACGGCAGTCCGCTGCATAAATCTACAATACAGGTTGTTAACCTAAGGCCGGATACGGCATGCGGACGGCATGGCAGGGAGAACTGGCCGGCCCTCTCTGCACAGAGAGGATAATACAAGGCCGGATAAGCGTTAACGCCATCCGGCATTACATTACGGGTATCAGGACACCAGCAACTGGTTCATACGACGGATGAACTGGTTCGGGTCTTCCAGCGTGCCGCGCTCAGCAAACAGCGCCTGATCCAGCAGCAGTTCGACCCATTCTTTGAACTGCGCTTCGTCCTGGGTATCCGCCGTGCGTTTTACCAGCACGTGGTCCGGGTTCAGTTCAAAGATATATTTCACTTCCGGTACGGCCTGGCCCGCAGCGGCAAACAGTTTCGCCATCTGGGTGCTCATTTCATCCGCATCGGTGGTGACGATGGCTGGCGTGTCGGTCAGACGGTGAGTCAGACGCACTTCTTTCACGCGGTCGCCCAGCAGGGTTTTCACGCGCTCAACGAACGGCGTCAGCGCTTTTTCCGCTTCTTTTGCCGATTCATCAACTTCATCCGCCAGCTTGTCGATGGACTCGTCAGCTTTGGCAACAGACTGGAATGCCTTACCGTCGAACTCGGTCAGGTAGTTCATCATCCACTCATCGATGCGGTCAGAAAGCAGCAGGACTTCTATGCCTTTCTTACGCAGCAGTTCCAGGTGCGGGCTGCTCTTCGCTGCCGCATAGCTGTCTGCGGTGATGTAGTAGATTTTCTCCTGCCCTTCTTTCATCCGCGACACGTAGTCTTCCAGCGACACGGTCTGTGCGGAGGAGTCAGTGTGCGTAGACGCGAAGCGCATCAGCTTAGCGATCGTTTCCTGGTTGGCGTGATCTTCCGCCGGGCCTTCTTTCAGTACCAGGCCGAACTGTTTCCAGAAGGTCTGGTATTTCTCCGCGTCGTCTTTCGCCAGTTTTTCCAGCATCTGCAGTACGCGTTTGGTCAGCGCGCTGCGCAGGTTACGGGTGACGGTGCTGTCCTGCAGGATCTCACGGGAAACGTTCAGCGGCAGATCGTTGGAATCTATCAGACCGCGCACAAAGCGCAGGTAGTTCGGCATGAACTGCTCGGCGTCGTCCATAATAAACACACGCTGGACGTACAGTTTCAGACCATGCTTGTGATCGCGGTTCCACATATCCCACGGAGCCTGGGACGGGATGTACAGCAGGCTGGTGTACTCCTGCTTACCTTCCACACGGTTGTGGCTCCAGGTCAGCGGGTCAGTGAAGTCGTGGGCGATATGCTTGTAGAACTCGTTGTACTCATCGTCTTTGATTTCCGACTTGTTACGGGTCCACAGCGCCTGCGCTTTGTTGATCTTTTCCCAGGAAACCACGGTCTCGCCGTCTTTTTCTTCGGATTTTTCGATCTCTACCGGCAGCGCGATATGGTCGGAATATTTGCTGATGATGGAACGTACGCGCCAGTCATCAAGGAACTCATCTTCGCCTTCACGCAGATGCAGGGTGATTTCGGTGCCGCGATCGTCTTTGGTGATGTCGGCAACGGTGTACTCACCTTCGCCCGCAGATTCCCAGAACACGCCGTTTTCCGGCTTATCGCCCGCAGCGCGGGTACGCACGGTGACTTTGTCCGCCACGATGAACGCAGAGTAGAAACCCACCCCGAACTGGCCGATCAACTGGCTGTCTTTCGCCTGATCGGATCCCATGGATTCGAGGAAAGATTTAGTACCGGATTTCGCAATGGTCCCCAGATGATCGATAACGTCATCACGGTTCATCCCCACGCCGTTATCGGCAATGGTCAACGTACGCTTATCTTTATCGAAGGAAACACGTACACGCAGCTCACCGTCGCCTTCATACAGGTCCGGGTTAGACAGGGCGCGGAAACGCAGCTTGTCTGCCGCATCCGAGGCGTTAGAGATAAGCTCACGCAGGAAGATTTCTTTATTGGAATACAGAGAATGGATCATCAGGTGCAGAAGTTGTTTTACTTCTGACTGAAAACCACGAGTTTCTTGTCCTTTCATGTAGATCTACCTCAACAATGCCATTTTCAATGGTAAAAACACGTTGAGGGTGAAATGGGGACAAGCGGGAAGGATTTCAAGCGGAAGCCGCCGTCGCGGCCTCCGTTTGTTCAGAATTTAATCTTGTGTCGCCCTGCCAGAGAGTGCGACAGCGTAGTGCCATCGACCATTTCCAGCTCGCCGCCTACCGGAACGCCATGGGCGATACGGCTGGCTTCAACGCCATATTGCATGCAAAGCTCAGCAATATAGTTGGCGGTCGCCTCTCCTTCGACCGTAGGATTGGTCGCCAGGATCAGTTCGTTGATGTGCTCAGACTCCAGTCGCTGTTCGAGACGATCCAGCCCGATATCATCAGGGCCAATACCGTCCAGCGGCGACAGGTGTCCCATCAGCACGAAGTAACGTCCGGAAAATTGCCCGGTTTGCTCAATGGCGTAGATGTCCGCCGGACTCTCCACCACACAAATCTGACCGTTTTCCTGGCGACGCGGGTTCGAGCAAATGTTGCAGACGTCTTGCTCTGTGAAGGTGCGGCAATCGGCACAATGGCCGATTTCCGACATTGCCTTCGTTAACGCCTGTGCCAGACGCATCCCGCCGCTGCGATCGCGCTGAAGTAGCGTGAACGCCATGCGCTGCGCCGACTTCGGGCCAACGCCCGGCAGACAGCGCAGTGCTTCCATAAGCTGAGTTAACAGCGGGCTGGTTTGCATCAGAACGGCATCTTAAAGCCAGGCGGCAGCTGCATTCCGGAGGAAACAGAGGCCATCTTCTCTTTCTGCGTCTCTTCAATGCGACGCGCCGCGTCGTTGAATGCCGCAGCAACCAGGTCTTCCAGCATCTCTTTGTCGTCTTCCAGCAGGCTTGGATCGATCTCCACGCGACGGCAGTTGTGCGCGCCGTTAATGGTCACTTTTACCAGACCCGCGCCAGATTCGCCGGTCACTTCCAGCTTGGCGACTTCTTCCTGCATCTGCTGCATTTTTTCTTGCATCTGCTGGGCCTGTTTCATCAGGTTACCCAGACCGCCTTTACCAAACATAGGCTTCTCTCTCAATCACGTTAAGGGATGACGACCGTCAAACCATTAGGCTCACGATCAAATGGGGCGAATACTCTCTTCGTCCAGCTCCGCATCGAAAAAACGACGCAGCGTCTGGATGTTATTATCCGCAATAATCGACTCACGCGCCTGCGCGAGCTTCTCTTCATAAATGGCCTGACGCCACTCCAGCGGCGTACGCACCGCTGGATTATCATCTTCAACGATGGTCAATTCAACCGTTGACCCCGTTAAGGAACTCAGTGCTTCAGCCAGTTTTTGCTGCGCGCCGCTGGAATTAAGGTGTCGCTGCGTGGAACGCAGGTGCAGGCAAACCACGTTGCCATTCTCTTCTTTCCACGCATTAAGCGCCACCTGCTCCACCAGTTTAGGCAGCGAGAGCTGACTCACCTGGGCGGCCCACGGGTCGCGTTCAATGGCTTCAGCCGCAAGCTTTGCCGCCAGTTCCGGCGTTTTTTCATGCTCAAGCGCTTTTTTCAGCGCTTTCGGCGTGGCAACGACTTCTTTAACTTCTGCAACAGGATTGGTCGCTTTCCAGCGATACGCTTCTTTCTTCGCCGGTGCTTTTTCCAGCGCAGAGACCGCCGGACGCGCCTGAACACGTTCCGACACCGAAGCCAGTCTTTCCAGCGCAGCATTATTCACCGGCCGCGCGCGGGAAGCGGCTGCCGGTTCACTCTTTTTTGCTTTGGTTGCTCCCTGAGCGCGTTGCAGCTGGTTACGCGCCGCCAACACCTGACTGGTGGCATCGGAGAGCGGCACATTCTGTTGCTGTTGTGCAGGCGCGGGCTGCTGCTGCACCTGCGTCGGGGTCATCACCGCCGTGGGTGCGACCGGGGCAAACGACTGTCGTGGAACTTCAGGTTCCGGGAGCGGCATGCGCGGATGAAAAGCCAGCGCACGCAGCAGCGTCATTTCGACGCCCATTCGCCTGTCCGGTGCATACGGCAGTTCTTTGCGGCCGATTAACAAAGTCTGGTAGTAAAGCTGCACATCGGTTGGCGGAACAATTCGCGCCAGTTCACGCATACGCTGTTCAATGGCGGCCATATCGCTGCCGAGCGCGGCAGGCGAAAGCTGAACCATGGCAATACGATGCAGCAAAGCCGACATCTCAACCAGCAGCGCTTCCCATTCGATACCGCGCGCGGCGGCGTCGTTTACCAGCGCCATAACGCGTTCGCCGTCCGCAGCCACAACCGCTTCAACGAGCGAGAGCGCCTGGTCGTCGTCCAGCGTGCCGAGCATGGTGCTGACCGCCTCGGTCGAGACCTGACCATCGCCGCTGGCGATCGCCTGATCGGTCAGGCTCAGCGCATCACGCAGGCTACCGTCCGCGGCGCGAGCCAGCAGTTGCAGTGCACGTGGTTCATGGGCGATATGCTCTTCTTTGAGGATATGCTCAAGCTGATGGCGAATCTGTTCGACATCCAACGCTTTAAGGTGGAATTGCAGACAGCGCGACAGGATAGTCACCGGCAGCTTCTGCGGATCGGTAGTCGCCAGCAGGAACTTAACGTGCGCGGGCGGCTCTTCGAGCGTTTTCAGCAAGGCATTAAAACTGTGGCGCGACAGCATGTGCACTTCGTCGATCAAGTAGACCTTAAAGCGACCGCGCGCAGGCGCATACTGGACGTTATCCAGCAGGTCACGGGTGTCTTCGACTTTGGTGCGTGAGGCGGCATCGATTTCAATCAGATCGACAAAACGCCCCTGCTCGATTTCCCGGCAGTTATCGCACACGCCACACGGCGTGGCGGTGATGCCGGTTTCACAGTTTAATCCCTTCGCCAGCAAGCGGGCGATAGAGGTTTTCCCGACGCCACGGGTGCCGGAAAACAAATAAGCATGATGAATACGCCCTAGCGACAAGCCGTTCGCCAGTGCCGTCAGCACATGTTCCTGGCCGACGACGTCAGCAAAGGTTTGTGGGCGCCATTTTCGGGCTAAGACCTGATAACTCATTGGCAGGCTCTGAAAGGCTGGAGGGTGGATTCACAGGGGGATAATGCTAACACAACCTCGCAGCGACGGCGAGGTTGACACGTTATATTCGGGCGTTATCGTTGCAGTCAGTTTGGTTTCGGGCAGCGCACAGAAACCGGAGCGTACACGCAGTACGTGAGGATTTCGAGCACTGACCGGGGCCAAAATGGCAAAAAAGATAGCCCTAAATTAGTGGCCCGGGAATGGAACCAGGCTATAACAGGTAAGCCCCTGTTTTTCCAGACGCTGTTCGCCGCCCAGATCAAACAGGTTAATGATAAAAGCAGCATCGGTAACTTCACCACCCAGACGGCGGATCAGCTTTACGGTCGCTTCAATCGTGCCGCCAGTTGCCAGCAGGTCGTCCACAACCAGCACTTTATCGCCAGGTTTGATGGCATCAACGTGGATTTCCAGCTGATCGGTGCCGTACTCCAGCTCATAGGTCTCAGCAATAACTTCACGCGGAAGCTTACGGGGTTTGCGTACCGGAACAAAGCCGACGCCCAGACCCAACGCTACCGGCGCGCCAAACAGGAAGCCACGCGCTTCGGTGCCAACCACTTTAGTGATACCCGCATTTTTGTAGCGTTCAACCAGCAATTCAATGCTGAGGGCGTAGGCTTTCGGGTCTTCCAGTAAACTGGTGACATCACGAAATAGAATGCCCGGTTTTGGGTAGTCGTGGATGCTTTTGATGCTATTTTTGAGAAACTCAAGCTGCTGTGCTGTCGCGGTCATAAGTTTGTGCCTGATTAATACAGTATTACTTCACGGCGCACTAAACACTTCATCCTCGACGTATCTTGAATGATTTTGTGTCTATATAAGAGCCAAGGTTACACTTGCTTAACCTTTGACCACCTGCGCCTGTGCTCGAAAACGGTCGAATTTACTGGCTGTGAGAGACAATTGCAACAGCGATTATTACGCTTTACTGCTTTTGTTGTTTTTCATCAATCACCGGGATCCGCCACATAAAAATCAGTAAACAGGCGAGAATAACCAGCAGCAGGCCGCGTACCCACATCATATTGACCAGCCACAGTGAAATACCAAACGTCACCAGGATCAACAAAATAGCGCGCGGTTTTGCTCCCGGCGGCATCGCACGGTGTTTTTGCCAGTGGCGCAAATACCCGCCGAACCACGAACGGTAAAGCAACCAGTCGTGAAAACGCGGCGATGAGCGGGCAAAACACCAGGCAGCCAGCAGTATAAACGGCGTCGTCGGCAACAGAGGCAATACAACGCCCAGCGTACCTAGCACTACCGCTATCCAGCCAATGATGATTAGAATAATGCGTTGCATAATATGAGTACTTAACACAGAGAATCGCTACTTTAGCATAACGGTTCTCATTTTCATCGGAGTGTTGTTGTGAAAACCGCCATGCTGTTACAGACGCTCGAAAACCAGCTTAACCGCTTGCGACAACACTGCGCCCCGCTGGCGCACCACACAACGCTTAGCGCCCGCTTTGACAGGCATCTGTTTCACACGCGCAGCACGTTGCTGCAGGCCTGTCTGGATGAGGCTGACGATAATCTTACTGCCCTGCGTCGCGCCGTTGAGCAGCAACAACTCCCACAAATCACCTGGCTTGCGGAACACCTTGCCTCACAGTTAGAGGCGATTTCACGTGAAACCGCCAGTTGGTCCCTTCGAGAGTGGGACAGCGCTTCTCCAGGTCTGGCGCGCTGGCAGCGCAAGCGGGTCCAACATCAGGAATTTGAACGCCGTCTGGTTGAAATGACGCGTGAACGCAAAGAGCGTCTGGCTCAGGCTACCGGCTTTGAAGAACAGCAAAAACTGCATCGTGAAGTAGAAGCATTCGAGGCGCGACTGGCGCGTTGTCGCCATGCTCTGGCAAGAATAGAAAACGTGCTGGCGCGTTTAACCCGTTAATCCCCGGAGAATTTATGTCATTAGAGAACGCCCCGGACGAGGTCAAACTGGCCGTCGATTTGATTGTTTTACTTGAGGAAAATCAGCTACCAGCACGAACGGTGCTACGCGCGCTGGAGATCGTCATGCGTGATTATGAAAACAAACTTAAAACTGCGGAAGGCACCTCGCAAACTGATTAATTGCCCTCTGGTCTGCCATTGGCTTCGGTGTCAGAGTCGTCGCAACATCACGACGATAACGGACAGATCATGGAACGACTCCCCACCACACCCCACGACGCGGTCTTTCGGCAAATGCTGACGCAAAAGGAAGTTGCCCGAGATTTTTTGCAGATCCATTTGCCTGAAGCATTTCTCAATATATGCGATATGGATACATTAACGCTGGAATCAGGCAGCTTTATTGAGGACGATTTACATACCAGCTATTCAGATATCCTCTATTCCCTGCAAACAACACATGGACCCAGCTACGTTTACGCACTGATTGAACATCAGAGTAAGCCCGATAAATTCATGGCCTTTCGCCTGATGCGCTACGCAATTGCCGCCATGCAACACCATCTTAACGCCGGGCATAAGACATTACCTCTGGTCGTTCCTATCCTGTTTTACCATGGTATGGAAAGTCCGTGGCCTTATACCCTTAACTGGCATCACCTGTTTAGCGAACCAAAGCTTGCGAAAGCGCTTTACGGCAATGAATTTACACTGGTAGACCTGACCGTAATGCCAGATAATCAGATCTTGCAGCATCAACGGGTAGCGATGCTGGAACTCCTGCAAAAACATATTCGTCGACGGGATCTGAGTGAGCTATTGGATCAACTGGTCACACTCTTAACACAAGAGCATCTGACAGAATATCAAATCGACGTTTTGATTAATTACATGCTTAAAGCAGGAAATACCACGGAACCCGGCGTACTTGTCCGCCATCTGGCGCAGAGTGCGCCACAGTACAAGGAACAGCTGATGACGATTGCCGAATGGTTGGAAGAAAAAGGCAGAGTGGAAGGCATACAACAAGGGCTGGAAAAAGGGTTAGAAGAAGGTCGGCAGGTTGAAGCGCGTAATATCGCACAAAAAATGCTCGCCCGCGGCCTGGAACTGGAGCTGATTACGCACCTTACAGGCCTGACGCAGGAAGAACTGGTCGCGCTGGCGCACTAAATGCAATCAGGGCGGCAAATATGCCGCCCTGATTGCAACTTAACCTACTGAAGGCGTCGGATCATCACCTTTAATAATGTCACGCTTAACCTCAGTCACGGTATCACCTTTCGCGTTATGCAGATGCACTTCGAGCTGGTTAAAGGCGATATCAATGTCGTTTTCACGGCACAAACGATCGACCGCACGGTTCAGTTCATCAACCGTGTGGCTACGATCGCGCAGTTCACGCACGTATAAACGCAGTTCATGATCCAGCGTGCTGGCACCGAAGGCGGTAAAGAACACCGCAGGCTCTGGATCGTGCATCACTTTCGGGTGTTCCATCGCCGCCTGCAGCAGCACTTTCTTCACTTTATCCAGATCCGAACCGTAGGCCACGCCGATGCGGATCACCAGACGCGTGGTGGTATCGGAAAGCGACCAGTTGATCAAACGCTCCGTCACAAATGCTTTGTTCGGGATGATCACCTCTTTGCGATCGAAGTCGGTAATAGTGGTGGCACGGATACGGATCTTGCTGACCGTTCCTGAGAACGTACCGATAGTCACGGTATCGCCGATGCGGACCGGGCGTTCAAACAGAATAATCAGACCCGAAACAAAGTTACCGAAGATTTCCTGCAAGCCAAAACCAAGACCAACCGACAGGGCTGCTGCCAGCCACTGTAGCTTATCCCATGAAACACCGAGCGATCCGAAGACCGTCATCGCGCCGATGGCGATGATCGCGTAGTTAAGGATCGTGGTGATCGCATACGAAGCGCCCTGACGCATCTTCAGTCGCGACAGCACCAGCACTTCCAGCAGGCCGGGTAAGTTACGGATCAGCGCCCACGCGACCATTGAGGCAATAATCGCAAACAGCAGGCTGCCCATGGTGACGTCTTTCACCACCGCAGCTCCCGCTTCGGTGCCGTTGTAATGCCAGAGCGTAATGCTATCGAGATAACTGAACACGGTGATTAGATCGGACCAAATTGCCCAGAACAGAATACCAAACAGGGCAACCATCACCAGCATTGTTATACGCAGCGTTTGCTGGTTAACCTGCTCAAGCGCAATGGTCGGTTCTTCCTGCGGCTCGGCTCCTTCCGCCCCTTCTTTCACCAGGTTCTGACGACGCGCTAAGGCACGGCGCCAGGCGATACGACGTGCCGCCACACTCAATCCACGCAGTACCGTCTGATACAGCAGGTTCCAAAGGATAACCAGATAGACCGTTTCAATCCAACGACCGGCCAGGCGCAACGTGGTGTAGAAATACCCTGTCGCCGTCAGCACCATTAATGCAATCGGGATAATTGAGAGGACAGTAATGGTAACCAGACGCAAGCCATGCGACTCTTTGTCGCGCCAGCTTTCACGACACATTGGCCATACCAGGAAGGCGATCAGCAGCAGGTTGAGGAAAATAACTACCTGACCCAGCACATCGTCCATCAAATTAAGCGGCGACAGCTCAGCAATGACCGACCAGAAGTTGAGCGGTAACAGCGCCAGGCTAATACGCACGATCTGGCGGCGCCAGTGGCTTGTCTGTTTCGCTGGCATACCAAAATGACGAATTGCCACGCCATCTTTTTCCAGCACCTTCCAGCACAGACCAAACACCAGCCAGAAGACTGTCATCTTCTTACTGAACGCCCACAGCAGATCGCTGATATTCAACTGCATGGTAAGCAGAATCAGGCCCAAGGCGAGGATAATCAGGCACGCAGGTAACGCTCGGATCAGATCGATCAGAATCGCTTTTGGTGTATTGAGCTGACTGTCATTACGCAGATTCCCTACTGCGGCGGCTAATTTCGCCTGATACTCTTTCAACCATTTCAAACGCCAGCGGATTAACCCGGCAATAAGCAGCAGTGGCAGCCCCGCCAGGAACGCAATAAAGACGGCGGGCCAGGCTTTTTCCCAGTTCACTGTGATTTTCATCGACTTAAACTGGTCTTTTAGCGTTTGCGGGAAGGCTTTGATCCAGTCCCAGTCCATCGGACGGTTACTATTAACCCAGAAGATTTGCTGCGTGAGGATCCCTTTCAGGTTCTTCGACACGCTCATTAGCTGCTGTTGATTGATTTGCAGGTTAATTGCCATCATCAACTGGTTGCCCAGCTGCTTGTTCAGCTGATCCAACAGTTCACGGCGCATATCCACAACCTGCAGCAGGGCATCATGGACTTCACCATTCACTTCGTTGCTGTGCCCTTCTTCCAGTTTGGCGACAAACGCATCGTTCTGGAATAGCGCATCACGCTGCTGGTTGATTTCAAACTGCTCCAGACGCAAATCGGCGATCCGGTTGGTCATATCGGCAAGTTCATCCGCCGACGGCAGTGTTTGTTGTTGCTGATACAGAATACGCGACAGCAGCAGACTGCCTTTCAGGACGGCGATCTGTTCTTTAATATTGCGTTCGGATTGCAGCGCGCGGTCAAGCCAGTTTTTGACTTTGATATTCTGCTGCATCAGGTTGTTGCCGTTTTCGGTCGCGGCAATCAGACGCTGGCTGAGCTGATGGTTAACGTCCAGTTCCTGCTTCACTAACGGGTTTGACTGAATACGTTCGGCTTCATCCGGCGTTACCGCTTCCTGAGCCGTCTTTTCGGTTAACGTCAGTCGTTTGCTGTTCACCGCTTCTTGCAGAAGCTGGAGCTGATGTTCAAGCCGGTTACTGTTAGCTGTTACGTAATCACGTTGTTTTTGCAAGGTATCCTGCAAAACAGTATTACCTTCGAGGCTCTTACGCTGTTGGTCGATCTGCGCACTCAGCAGCGCCTGCTGTGCCTGCAGCAACACCTGCTGGCTGGGGCGTAACGCAGCCTCTCCCACATTGTTGCCATCGAGTCGATTACGAATTTGCTGCATTTGCTGCGACGCGGTGTACATCGCATTCTGCACACGCTCTGGCTGCGTCTGGAGCGACACCAGTTGGCTGTTGTAAGCGGCAAGATCGTTTTGCGCACTTTGCAGGTCATCCAAAACCTGTGCCACGCGCGACTCAAGCTGTCGCAAGGAGAGTGTACTCAGCGTTTTTCGCGTTTCATCGTCGTTATCGACATCGCTGAGCGAATTTAACGCATCCGTCGCCTGACGCATTTTCTCCGGTGCCTGGGCAACTTTCTGGCGAAGCTGTACGGTCTCATCTTTCACGCGATCGATTTTATCCAACGTGGCGATGGTATCGATGAGATCCTGTTGGACCAGCTTATCCTGCGCGGAGAGATCTTTTTGTTTACTCAGCGCGTCCAGTTGGCTCTGAATATCCGCTTTCGTCGGCAGTTCACCACTCTGTTGCGCCCGCGCAAAAGCAGACGACTGGCAAGATAGCAAGAGAATGAAGAAAAGAATGGTAATAGCAATAAGATGCTGTGAACGTTTATAGAGCTGCAACATAGTCATGAGAATGAACGTTTCTGAACCGGAAAAGTGACCGAAAATAGTCAAGCGGCAAGAATATCACGGCTGTGACCGGCAGAATAGCAGCAGGCAAAACGACCAGGAGAATTCCTGGTACAGGCCCAAAACGTTTAGTGGATTTCCGCCACGCCAAGCCGCAGAGTTGGGCACATAAGGCACATCTCCAGCAGCACAGCGACGTATTCCCGAGCTTCTTTTTTCAGATCAAACGATTCGGGGGCAAATAACCAGTTTTCTATGATTCCGGTAATATAGCTGCGCAACAGGACCGCCACGCGACGGGTGTTCAGGTTTTCCGGCAGCATATTGGCATCCATACAGTGTCGCAATGTTTGTTCGATACGATCGTAATTTTCAATACAAAGATGGCGTTGAGCTAACTGAACAGAGGCCATTTCCCCGACAAATTCGCATTTGTGGAATATAATTTCCAGCAACAAACGTCGGCGTTCTTCTGTCACGGTAGCTTCAAGAACGTAAATTAAAATTTCTCTTAATACTGATAGTGGATCGTCGGGGAATTTTGCCTGATACTCAGTCTCTAACTCATCAATGTTAGGTTTTGCTAGCTCCCAGATTTCACTGAATAAATCCGACTTGTTTTTGAAATGCCAATAGATTGCGCCGCGCGTGACACCAGCGGCTTTTGCGATCTCCGCAAGCGAGGTGGATGATACCCCTTGTTGCGAAAACAAATGCAGAGCAACATCGAGAATATGCTGTCGTGTTTCCTGTGCTTGTTGTTTGGTTTTTCGTGCCATATGTCAGTGAATTTACAGGCGTTAGATTTACATACATTTGTGAATGTATGTACCATAGCACGACGATAATATAAACGCAGCAATGGGTTTATGGGCTTTAAGCCATTGATCAATTTGAAATCGGACACTCGAGGTTTACATATGAACAAAAACAGAGGGTTAACGCCTCTGGCAGTCGTTCTGATGCTCTCAGGCAGCTTAGCGCTAACAGGATGTGACGACAAACAGGCCCAACAAGGGGGCCAGCAGATGCCAGAGGTTGGAGTTGTTACGCTCAAAACTGAACCTCTACAGATAACAACTGAGCTTCCGGGTCGCACCAGTGCGTTTCGCATTGCAGAAGTTCGTCCTCAGGTTAGCGGTATTATCCTGAAGCGTAATTTCACGGAAGGTGGCGATATCGAAGCGGGTGTATCTCTCTATCAGATTGATCCTGCAACTTACCAGGCCGCTTATGAAAGCGCAAAAGGCGATCTGGCCAAAGCACAAGCCGCAGCAAATATCGCTCAACTGACGGTTAAACGTTATCAGAAACTGTTGGGTACCAAGTACATCAGTCAACAGGACTATGATAGCGCGCTGGCAGACGCACAGCAGGCAAACGCCGCCGTTGTCGCCGCGAAAGCCGCGGTAGAAACTGCACGCATCAATCTGGCCTATACCAAAGTGACGTCGCCGATCAGCGGCCGCATTGGTAAATCATCCGTTACGGAAGGTGCTCTGGTGCAAAACGGTCAAGCGACCGCGCTGGCGACCGTTCAACAGTTGGACCCGATCTACGTGGACGTGACGCAGTCAAGCAACGACTTCCTGCGCCTGAAGCAAGAGCTGGCCAACGGCACGCTGAAGCAAGAGAACGGCAAAGCGAAAGTCGAACTGGTAACCAATGACGGCATTAAATTCCCGCAGTCCGGCACGCTGGAATTTTCTGATGTGACGGTTGATCAAACTACCGGGTCGATTACGTTACGCGCCATCTTCCCTAACCCGGATCACACCTTACTGCCGGGTATGTTCGTTCGCGCACGTCTGGAAGAAGGGATTAACCCAACGGCATTACTGGTTCCACAGCAAGGCGTTACCCGTACACCGCGTGGCGATGCCAGTGCATTGGTTATCGGTGCAGACAACAAAGTTGAAACTCGTCAAATTGTCGCGGCACAAGCGATTGGCGACAAATGGTTAGTCACTGATGGACTTAAGCCGGGCGACCGAGTGATTGTCACTGGGCTGCAGAAAGTACGTCCTGGCGCGCAGGTAAAAGCGCAGGAAATCACCGCTGATAACAACCAGCAAGGCCAAAGCGGTAGCCAGCCTGAACAGTCCAAGTCTTAACTTAAACAGGAGCCGTTAAGACATGCCTAATTTCTTTATCGATCGCCCAATATTTGCGTGGGTGATCGCCATTATCATCATGTTGGCAGGGGGGCTCGCGATCCTCAAATTGCCGGTAGCGCAATATCCGACTATTGCACCGCCAGCAGTGACGATCTCCGCGACCTACCCTGGCGCTGATGCCAAAACAGTACAGGATACTGTTACGCAGGTTATCGAACAGAACATGAACGGTATCGATAACCTGATGTACATGTCCTCTAACAGTGACTCCACGGGTACCGTGCAGATCACCCTAACCTTCCAGTCTGGTACTGATGCGGATATCGCGCAGGTACAGGTGCAGAACAAACTGCAGCTGGCCATGCCGTTGCTGCCTCAGGAAGTACAGCAACAAGGGGTTAGCGTTGAGAAGTCATCCAGCAGCTTCCTGATGGTTGTCGGTGTTATCAACACCAACGGCACCATGACGCAGGAGGATATTTCCGACTACGTTGGCGCCAACATGAAGGATGCCATCAGCCGTACTTCAGGTGTGGGTGATGTTCAGCTGTTCGGTTCTCAGTACGCGATGCGTATCTGGATGGATCCGAACAAACTGAACAACTTCCAGCTGACGCCGGTTGATGTAATCAGCGCCATCAAAGCGCAGAACGCCCAGGTTGCAGCCGGTCAGTTAGGTGGTACACCACCGGTGAAAGGCCAGCAGCTTAACGCGTCAATCATCGCGCAAACCCGTCTGACCTCCGCTGATGAGTTCAGCAAAATTCTGCTGAAAGTGAATCAGGATGGTTCCCAGGTTCGTCTGCGTGACGTGGCGAAAGTGGAACTGGGCGGTGAGAACTACGACATCATTGCGAAGTTCAACGGTAAACCGGCATCCGGTCTGGGTATCAAGCTGGCGACAGGTGCTAACGCCCTGGATACAGCAAACGCTATCCGCGATGAACTGAAGAAGATGGAACCGTTCTTCCCGTCAGGTCTGAAGATCGTTTACCCGTATGACACCACGCCGTTCGTGAAAATATCTATTCACGAAGTAGTGAAAACGCTGGCGGAAGCAATCATCCTCGTGTTCCTGGTAATGTATCTGTTCCTGCAGAACTTCCGCGCGACGCTGATTCCGACTATCGCCGTGCCGGTGGTGCTCTTGGGTACGTTTGCCGTCCTTGCGATTTTCGGCTTCTCGATAAACACCCTGACGATGTTCGGGATGGTGCTCGCCATCGGCCTGCTGGTGGATGACGCCATCGTTGTGGTCGAGAACGTTGAACGTGTAATGGCTGAGGAAGGACTACCGCCGAAGGAAGCAACGCGTAAATCAATGGGCCAGATTCAGGGCGCACTGGTGGGTATCGCGATGGTACTGTCAGCGGTATTTATCCCAATGGCGTTCTTCGGGGGGTCTACCGGTGCAATTTACCGTCAGTTCTCCATCACCATTGTTTCCGCGATGGCGTTGTCTGTACTGGTGGCATTGATTCTGACCCCTGCCCTGTGTGCGACCATGCTCAAACCGATTGCTAAAGGCGATCACGGAGAAGGCAAAAAAGGCTTCTTCGGCTGGTTTAACCGCATGTTCGATAAGAGTACGCACCATTACACCGATAGCGTAGGCGGTATTCTGCGCAGCACCGGTCGTTATCTGGCGCTGTATCTGATCATCGTCGTGGGCATGGCCTATCTGTTCGTTCGTCTGCCAAGTTCGTTCCTGCCAGACGAAGACCAGGGGGTATTCCTGTCTATGGCTCAGCTGCCAGCGGGTGCAACGCAAGAGCGTACCCAGAAGGTGCTGGACGAAATGACGGATTACTATCTGACCAAAGAAAAAGCGAACGTTGAATCGGTGTTTGCCGTTAACGGCTTCGGTTTTGCAGGTCGTGGTCAGAACACCGGTATCGCATTCGTCTCTTTGAAAGACTGGAGTGAACGTCCAGGTAAAGAGAACAAAGTTGAAGCGATTACTCAACGTGCAATGGGCGCATTCTCGCAGATCAAAGACGCGATGGTCTTTGCCTTTAACCTGCCAGCGATTGTGGAGTTAGGGACCGCAACCGGTTTTGACTTCCAGTTGATTGACCAGGCAGGTCTGGGCCATGAGAAGCTGACTCAGGCGCGTAACCAACTGTTTGGTGAAGTCGCGAAGCATCCTGATCTGTTGGTCGGTGTTCGTCCTAACGGTCTGGAAGATACGCCGCAGTTCAAGATCGATATCGATCAGGAAAAAGCGCAGGCTCTGGGCGTTTCCATTAGTGATATTAATACAACGCTGGGTGCAGCATGGGGCGGAAGCTACGTGAATGACTTCATCGACCGTGGTCGTGTGAAGAAAGTTTACGTCATGTCTGAAGCGAAATACCGTATGTTGCCGGAAGATATTGGAAACTGGTATGTCCGCGGCAGCGATGGACAGATGGTACCGTTCTCCGCCTTCTCTACCTCACGTTGGGAATACGGTTCACCGCGTCTGGAACGCTATAACGGTCTGCCGTCCATGGAAATCTTAGGCCAGGCCGCTCCGGGTAAAAGTACCGGTGAAGCCATGGCCATGATGGAGCAACTGGCCAGCAAACTGCCATCCGGTATCGGTTATGACTGGACCGGTATGTCCTACCAGGAACGACTGTCCGGCAACCAGGCCCCTGCCCTGTATGCCATTTCACTGATTGTCGTGTTCTTGTGTCTGGCAGCGCTGTACGAGAGCTGGTCAATTCCGTTCTCCGTAATGCTGGTTGTACCGCTGGGTGTTATCGGTGCATTGCTGGCAGCAACGTTCCGCGGCCTGACCAACGACGTTTACTTCCAGGTAGGCCTGCTCACAACCATTGGGTTGTCGGCGAAGAACGCGATACTTATCGTCGAATTCGCCAAAGACTTGATGGATAAAGAAGGTAAAGGTCTGATAGAGGCGACGCTGGACGCAGTACGCATGCGTTTACGTCCAATCCTGATGACGTCACTGGCCTTTATTCTGGGCGTAATGCCGCTGGTCATCAGCTCCGGCGCAGGTTCCGGTGCACAGAACGCCGTTGGTACTGGCGTAATGGGCGGGATGGTGACGGCAACCGTGTTGGCGATCTTCTTTGTTCCGGTGTTCTTTGTGGTGGTACGCCGCCGCTTTAGCCGCAAAAATGAAGATATTGAGCATAGCCACTCAGTAGAGCATCATTGATACATCTCTAAAGATAAGGCCGCGCAAGCGGCCTTTTTTCTGGAAAAATCATAAAAATCACTTATTGCCATTCCGTTTATTTTCTATCGGATAAATAAGCGATATAATCCTTGCAGCCTTAAAGGCTATTCTTAAAAAAACAGCGAGAGTTCTTATTTACTTTAATAAATATTAAGATTAATCCTATCCACTGGTTCACATTGTCGGTTGTTGCCTTTCGTTGCTAAACCTAAACAAGATAACCCGATGATTGCCCGAAGAATAAAGAAATTGTCCCATTTCGAATAGCGGCATTTATCTGTTAAAATGTAAAAATGACGTAGCATCATAATTTTACATAATTGTAATTTTTCGTGATATGACGATGAAATCTTTTTTAGAGTAGATTATAGTTAAATCATCAGGAGTCGCGGGCAAGTTCCAGGTAGTTGTTGTATCCATCCCGAAAGGTGTTCGGTTAGTTTAAGCCACTAAGAAGGGGATGCGTTATGGATGAATACTCACCCAAAAGACATGATATCGCGCAGCTTAAATTTCTCTGCGAAACTCTGTATCATGACTGTCTTGCAAACCTTGAACAAAGTAACCATGGCTGGGTTAATGACCCTACCTCTGCAACCAGCTTGCAGCTCAATGAACTGATAGAGCATATTGCAACCTTCGCACTTAATTATAAAATTAAGTACAATGAGGACAATAAGCTGATCGCGCAGATAGATGAATACCTGGATGACACTTTTATGTTGTTCAGCAGTTATGGTATTAATACGCAGGATCTGCAGAAATGGCGGAAGTCAGGTAATCGACTGTTTCGCTGTTTTGTCAATGCCACCAGGGCTAATCCTGTTAGTTTGTCTTGTTAAAAATTATTACAATCATAGGTAAGAGTTATGTCCGATAAACCATTAACTAAAACAGATTATTTGATGCGCCTGCGACGTTGCCAGACAATTGATACGCTAGAGCGCGTTATTGAAAAAAATAAATATGAATTGTCCGACAACGAACTGGCTGTATTTTACTCAGCAGCAGATCATCGCCTTGCTGAATTGACCATGAATAAGCTTTACGACAAGATTCCAACTTCTGTTTGGAAATTCATTCGCTAATTGCACTCAAGGTTAAGTCAGGTATAGCGGTACCGTTGTCTGGCTGACCATTTTCGTATTTACAATGGTTATTTAATTCAAATCGCGTGACTATGATCACAGCAAAGGAGCGGGAACGTTCCCCTTGTTTGCATTACGTTTTACTGTGCTGAAATAACCTTCAGTACACAGGGAATTCGTAATGCGTAATGAAAAGCAAAAAATGATCGCCGGCGAATACTATCGCCCGGCAGATGAAATGCTGCGCAGTGACCGACTACGCGCTCGTCAGTTGATCCATCGCTACAATCTCACCGCTCCCGATGAAAAAAATGAGCGTCAGGCAATCCTGCACGATCTGTTAGGTCAGAGTGAGGGAGCCTATATTGAACCCTCTTTCCGTTGTGATTACGGTTATAACATCTATCTTGGTAAAGACTTTTACGCCAACTTCGACTGCGTTATGCTCGACGTCTGTCCAATTCATATTGGCGACAACTGCATGCTGGCACCAGGCGTTCATATCTATACCGCGACCCATCCGCTGGATGCTACCGAGCGCAACAGTGGCCTGGAGTTCGGAAAGCCCGTGACTATCGGCAATAATGTCTGGATAGGTGGCCGTGCAGTGATCAATCCCGGCGTCACGCTGGGCGATAACGTGGTTGTGGCATCAGGCGCAGTGGTCACTAAAAGCGTTCCGGCAAACACCGTGGTTGGGGGCAATCCCGCAAGGATCATCAAAACGCTGTGATCTTAAATGTAACTGTTATGCTAAATTGCGGTTAATCTGTTACTTTCTTCAAAGGGTATCCCCTTTTAAAATAGGGCGATCCCTCCTGAATTTTGCAGATATCACGAAGGCAAGAGATGACAGAAATACAGCGCCTGCTTACTGAAACAATCGACGACTTAAATATTCGCGAGAAGCGCGACAACAAACCGCGCTTTAGCATCAGCTTTATTCGCAAACACCCTGGGCTGTTTATCGGCATGTATGTTGCGTGGTTTGCCACGTTGGCGGTGATGCTACAGTCAGAAACGTTAGTCGATTCGGTATGGCTGCTGGTGGTACTGTTCGTTGTACTCAACGGCTTTTTCTTTTTCGACGTTGCGCCACGATACCGCTTTGAAGATATCGACGTTCTGGATTTTAGAGTTTGCTATAACGGAGAATGGTACAACACTCGCTTTGTCCCCTCCTCTCTCATCGATACTATCCTGCACTCACCGTCCGTGGATAGCGAACATAAAGCACAGCTGCAAAAGATGATATCGCGAAAAGGCGAACTCTCGTTTTACGATATCTTTACGCTTACCCGCGCCCAGACCAGCCAGTAACGGCATCTCAGCACAGATAAAAAAAGTGCGTTCCTGCGAAGGTAACGCACTTTAATCCCTGAAATGCTGGCAAAGAAACTAACGTCTTTTTTTACGCCCCTGTACTGCTTTAAAGCGCGGATTCGTTTTGCAGATAACGTACAAACGCCCTTTGCGTTTTACTATCTGGCAGTCAGGATGGCGCTGTTTTGCGCTGCGAAGTGAATTGAGTACCTGCATTTTAACCCCGCTTAACGCCAATAAAATGACCAAAACGTTTTTGGAAACGTGCTGCACTACCTTCATTATCAAAGGTTTTTTGTTTCCCGGTATAGTACGGATGTGATTTAGAAGAGATATCGAGGGTCACGTACGGGTACATTTTCCCCTCAAACTCAATTTCACGCTCAGTCTTGATGGTCGAACCGACCTTAAAGAATTCATTGGCACTGGTATCGTGAAACACTACGGTACGGTAAAAAGGATGAATATCCGGTTTCATGGCAACCTCAATTTGATACGTTATAACATAACCATTAAAATACACCACTCTTGTATAAACCACAACCTGATTTACGCTACAGGGAGTCAAACGGGATGATAAATGGCCGTAAATATATGATGCCAATCGAATAGCTTTTTGGGGTTTCGGATATACTTTCCCTACACTGTGTAAATAAGGATATCACTGTGACAACACGACATTTGATAAGCCTGGTGACTGGGGTACTGTTCCTTTCCATCCTCGCGCCTGTAGGTTTAAGCCTGTGGCTGGCACATCGACAGGTCGAAACGAAATTTATCGATGAACTCGACATGTTCTCAACACGAGTCGCACTACGTACGGAACGCGTAGGCGAGCAGGCGAAAAAAGCATTACGCCATATTGAAGCATTTCAGGGGGTGCCTTGCAGTGACGAGCATTTGCTGGAAATGCGTCGTTTGTCCTATAGCTACCGCTATATTCAGGAAGTGCTGTACCTCAAAGATAATGTTCCGCAATGCTCATCTCTGGAAAAAAGAAGCCAGGCAGACGCATTTCCACCCGCAATGAAAGTCACGCCTGATGGATATCGCGCATGGCTTACCACGCAAAATGATTTGGGCATCAAGCGCTTTATGGCAGCATTAGGGAGCGAACATTATGTTGTGATGGTCGATCCGGGTTCTTTCATTGACGTCATCCCTTTTGGCTCATGGCCGATTGAAGTGACTATCATTGGCACCGTGCGCAACGTTGTTGTTGCCAGTAGCGCCAACCTGCCATCGGACGTTTTACAGCATGTACAGCAAGAAAAATCGATTACTCATTTTAAAAAAGATGGCAGCATTTATAACGCCCGCCCCTTTCCTGAGTTGGGTATTACGATCGTAACCTGGGCATCTACCCTGCCATTGCAAAAAACCTGGCACCGGCAGGCACTGATCTGGCTCCCGGCAGGCATTCTTATAGGCTTGCTCACCGCCGCCTTTGTTTTGCGTATTTTGCGCCGCTTACAGTCGCCCCATCACCAATTACAGGACGCTATCCAGCATCGGGACATCAAAGTCCACTACCAACCAATTATCTCGCTCAAAACGGGGAAAGTGGTTGGAGCAGAGGCGCTGGCTCGCTGGCAGCAGGCCGACGGAAGCTATCTGTCGCCGGAAGTTTTCGTCGCGCTGGCGCATGAAACCGGGCTGACAGAGCCTCTCACACGGTTGATTATTGAAAGCGCATTTGAAGATTTAGGTAAATGGCTGCGTCAGCATCCAGACCAGCATATATCCATCAATCTTGAGTCAGCCGATCTGGCCTCCGAAACGCTTCCTGCTCTGTTAAGTCAGAAAGTGAACCACTGGCAACTTAAGCCTACGCAAATCGCGCTGGAACTAACCGAACGCGAGTTTGCCGACCCGAAAAACAGCGCGCCGTTTATTGCCAAATACCGTCAGGCAGGTCATTCAATCTATATTGATGACTTTGGCACCGGCTATTCCAGCCTGAGCTATTTACAGGATCTGGATGTCGACATCCTGAAGATAGACAAATCGTTCGTTGATGCACTGGAATACAACAACGTGACGCCGCATATCATCGAGATAGCAAAAACGCTGAAACTTGAGATGGTGGCGGAAGGTATCGAAACCGAGAATCAGGAAGCCTGGCTACGCCAGCATGGCGTGCAGTACGGTCAGGGCTGGCTTTACAGCAAAGCGCTGCCGAAGGCGGAATTTATTCTGTGGGCAGAAAAACGGCTTTAACATTGCTGTTGATGTTGAGATGGCTGGCGGCACGCCGCACAGCCAGTCACATCACTCTTCCATAATGGGCGCAAATCCACCGTAGATCATTCGCTTGCCGTCAAATGGCATAGATTCACCGAACTCCTTCATACGGGGATCGGACATCATCTTCTGATTCGCCGCATCGCGGACCTCTTTGGAAGGGTATTCAATCCAGCTGAATACCACTTCTTCATGCTCCTGTGCTTTCACAGCCATGCGAAAATCGGTCAGTTTGCCGTCGGGGACATCATCTGCCCAGCACTCCACTATGCGCAATGCACCGAACTCCTTGAAAAGCGGAGCTGCTTTTGCCGCCATCGCAATGTACGCCTCCTTGTTTTCAGCGGGTACGGCAACCACAAAGCCATCAACATACTTCATGAGAAAAACCTCCGAAGTGTACTGCGCGGCAAGCCGATTCCGGCCGCGTCAGTCGAGGTTAAGTTTAGTCGCCAGTAGGCGATCGCGCCCCAGGTGCATTCCTGATACGCGTACATGACTGCGGCTGATGCCGAAACCACGGCAGGCAAAGCTGAATGAGCGGCCCGATTGCCAAGGCATACAGCACCGTACCAACCCCCACGGTTCCCCCCAGCAGCCAACCGATAAGCAGCACCGACACTTCGATTGCGGTTCGAATTCGTCGTACTGGCCAGCCGGTACGCGCGTGGATACCTGTCATCAGACCATCACGCGGACCGGCGCCAAAACCTGCGCCAATGTACAGGCTGGTTGCTAACGCATTCAATATTACCGCTGACACCAGCAGCCCGCTGCGCGCCAGCAGAGATTCAAATCCAGGAATCACCAGCAGCGCGGCATCTGCCGCCAGCCCGATCATAATCACGTTGCTCAGCGTGCCAAAGCCTGGACGCTGGCGCAGCGGTATCCACGCCAGCAACACCAACACGCCAACGGCAATAATCACCACGCCGATATTCATCGACAATAAATTGGCTACACCCAGGTGAAACACGTTCCACGGATCGGCCCCTAAATCAGCACGGACAAACATCGCCGTCGACACACCGTACAGCGTCAGCCCGATAAACAGCTGAAGTAAACGACGCAGCATGCTTTTCCCCTCTCACTCTCGGATAACTTTCATCTTCACCGCAATTGGCACTATGATTAATGTCCAGTTTTCAAAAAGTGGACTGCTATGTCATCTCGCCGTTATGGAAGTCAGTCTTTGCAACGCCTGCTCGGACACTGGCTGGAAAGCCCCTCGCGAACGCCCATCTGGCGACAGCTGGCAGAAGCGTTACGTCTGCTTATTCTCGATGGTCGACTGGCGCTGGATAGCCGCTTACCGGGTGAACGCGAGCTCGCCGTCGTCCTGCAAGTAAGTCGAACTACCGTCGCCAGCGCTATGGCGCAACTGCGTGAAGAGGGATATCTGGAAAGCCGTCATGGTAGCGGTTCACGGGTGATCCTGCCGGAACATATTCGCCATGTGCCAACCCGGACCAGTACCGGCACAGCACTTGATTTGTCCACGGCGGCTCTAAGTGCCGGTCCCGAAATTCATCAGGCTTACCAGCAGGCGCTGTTTGCTATGCCACAGCATTTGCTGAGCTCCGGGTATCTGCCGCAGGGGTTGTCGGTATTACGTGAATCCATCGCCCGGCATTATTGCGATCGCGGGCTCCCGACGCAGCCCGATGAAATCATGGTCGTGAATGGTGCAGTCAGCGGCCTGGCGCTGATCCTGCGTTTGCTCACCGGCCCCGGCGATCGCGTAGTGGTAGATCACCCCACTTATCCGCTGGCGATTGCCGCGATTCAAGGCGCATCCTGTCGCCCCGTCGGCGTGTCGCTACCCGAGCACGGTTGGGATACCGCGGGTCTGGTCGCCACCATCGCGCAAACCGCACCGAGAATGGCCTACCTGATGCCGGACTTTCACAATCCGACCGGGCGTTGCATGGACGCTGCAACTCGCCAGGTCGTGGCGGATATTACCGAACGAACCCGCACTACCCTGGTGGTCGATGAGACGATGGTGAACCTGTGGTATGACGCCCCGCCGCCGCCGCCGCTTGCCACATTCAATCGCGACGCGCCGATCATTCTATTGGGTTCGGCCGGGAAAAGCTTTTGGGGGGGATTACGTCTGGGCTGGATCCGGGCGTCGGCGCGAACCATTGCGGCGCTGGTACAAACCCGCGACACCTTCGATTTAGGCTCCCCCGTGCTTGAACAACTTGCCACCAGCTGGCTGCTGGATAACGCCGCCGACTTTCTTCCTGACAGAAGACGGCTACTCACATCGCAGCGCGATCTGTGCTCAAGCCTGATGAACGCACATTTCCCGGAGTGGCAGTTTACCCAGCCACAGGGAGGACTCTCTTTTTGGGTTGAACTGCCCGATACGCTGGCAACGCTATTCGCTACGCGCGCCGAAAGCGTAGGCATTCAATTAGGAACCGGTACGCGGTTTGGGCTTGATGGCGCATTCGATCGTTTTTTGCGTATGCCTTTCACGTTGCCGGATGACACAGCGCGTGCCGCCTTCAGGGTGTTACAACCCATTTGGGATAACCTGCGTTTGCAGGCCAGCAGCGGGAAAGTACGCAAAATAATCTAAGCGACGAGTCAAAGGACTCGCCCTTATAAGCCGGGATGGATGAGAGAGTCCCGGTGATATTACCGCTGAGGGGGAACCGGAAAACCCTTCAGTGAAATCACGAAATTTTCACCGTCTTTCTTAATTTTTGCCCCAGCATCACACCAGTCTGAGGCAATACGGAAGAACTCATCGCTGCCGACATTCCAGCTCAGGCGGACATGTTTCACATAACCGGAGCGTAGTAAATCACAAGCTTCGCCGTAATTACTGGCGGTTGAGAGCGGTTGTTGTTTCATTTTTTCTTCTTCAGTAGTCTGCGCAATGCTTTGATTTCTTTAGGAGTCAGTGCTTCAACTACGGACTCTTCCGTATGCTGGCTATCGATATCCTCAGCGGAGACTCCTGCCTCTTCAACGGCGGTAAACGCAATCAGCAGCAGTTTTTCCGTCGCAACACTTAAATTTTCGTTATGCACTTCAGCGTAATGGCGAAGCTTTTCTTTTAGCGCCTCATCAATTTTGACATTCAATACAGCGGTCGACATCGTAGAAAATCCTTGTGGTCAGCCAAAACACACCGGATGTAAGACCCTGTCGTTACAGCGCGATGGCGGCGGCAAAAGCAACAAATAACATCCCCGAAACACATTGACAGCATTTGATGACAATAAAATGACAATACGATGACAAAGAAAAGAAGATAAGAAGAAGGGAAATTGCCGGACGGCAGAATTGGGTGGGGGCCCTGCCAGCTACATCCCGGCACACACGTCATCTGCCTTGGCTGCTTCCTTCCGGACCTGACCTGGTAAACAGAGTAGTGTTGCGGGAGAACCAACAGAGCCCCCATTGAGAGCGTTGTTAACCAACGCGCAGGCGCATTATCACTGCTGCACCCTGTAATTGCAACCCATCCAGCATCGGATGCTGTTTTCTTGTGCAATGCGGCTTCACTCCCTCGCCATTCGGCATTATGCTGGAGGATTAGCGCAGGAATAAATAATGGATATACAAGACACTTTCCCCCAACGCGTCTGGCAAATCGTCGCGTCAATCCCCGAAGGTTTCGTCACCACGTATGGCGATGTTGCCAGGCTTGCCGGTTCGCCGCGCGCTGCGCGCCAGGTCGGCGGCGTGCTTAAGCGTCTCCCCGAAGGCAGCACTTTGCCCTGGCATCGGGTGGTTAATCGTCATGGTGCCATTTCGCTGACCGGCCCCGACTTACAACGGCAGCGTCAGGCGTTGCTGGCAGAAGGAATAGTGGTTTCAGGAAGCGGGCAGATCGATTTACAGCGCTATCGCTGGGTGTACTAACCCTCTCCAGGCGGAGAGGGTTACGACTGCCTTAGTACTGCGTGGGAGCAGGAACGGCAGAAGAAGGATTCACCTGGGTTGGTGACGTTGACGGCACCGTGGTGGCTGCCCCACCGCTTGCCTGAACCGGTACTGCTGTTTGCTGTACAGGAACCAGCGTCAGATCGGCTTTCGTACCACCCTGATTAATGACCGTCTGAACGGTATCAGTAATAAAGACCAGTTTGTCATTAACCGTAATTGCCGCACTCAGCAGAATACGGGCGTTAGGCTGAATATCTGCCGGGTTAAATGGTAATACAAAGCTGAATGGCGCCTGCTTACCTTCAGTACGGACTGCTTTTTGCGACAGCACTTTTGACGGTGCATCGGCCAGCGACGCATCTGACAGCGTGACGGTCAGCACCGCATCGGGTGGCAAGGCCACTTTCTGGCGGATCCATACCGTACCAGAAACATTTGGCTGTTGAATTTTAGACTGTGTGTCAGCAATTGACGTATTAGGGCTTGGCGCAGGTGTCTGAATATCTGCACTTTTATCAGCACAGGCCGCCAGAGCGACCGCAACCGCTAAACCACTTACCATGTGCACGAGTTTCATTAAATTCTCCTTATCATCTATGCACCAGCGAGAACTTTCCTCGCCAGAAGAGTGGTTAACAAAAACATAACGTGACTAAGTGTGGCACAAGACAGCTGTTTTTGCCTGTAATAGGCCTTTAATTCAGACAATTGCACCCATCGGACCACTTTCAAAATTGCGTTATACTCTGCCTACCTCGCTGCGAGATCGATATAACCTGGAGAGCACGTATGAGTCTGGCGCTGAAAAATTTGCTGACATTGTTAAATCTGGAAAAAATTGAAGAAGGACTCTTTCGGGGCCAAAGTGAAGACTTAGGGTTACGTCAGGTTTTTGGGGGACAGGTTGTTGGTCAGGCGCTGTATGCCGCCAAAGAAACCGTACCGGAAGAGCGTCTGGTGCACTCCTTCCACAGCTACTTTTTACGCCCCGGCGATAGCCAAAAACCCATCATCTATGATGTAGAAGTCTTGCGTGATGGTAACAGCTTCAGCGCGCGCCGCGTTGCCGCAATTCAGAATGGTAAACCCATTTTTTACATGACCGCCTCTTTCCAGGCACCGGAAGACGGATTTGAGCATCAGAAAACCATGCCGGATGCGCCGGGTCCCGATGAGCTGAAATCAGAAACAGAAATTGCCCGCTCAGTGGCGCATTTGCTGCCGCCGCTGTTGAAAGAAAAATTTATCAACGATCGTCCGTTGGAAGTGCGCCCGGTTGAATTTCATAACCCCTTAAAAGGTCACGTCGCACCTCCGGCGCGCCAGGTATGGATCCGTGCAAACGGCGAGCTGCAGGACGATCTGCGCGTCCATCAATATCTGCTGGGTTATGCCTCAGACCTGAACTTCCTACCTGTAGCGCTGCAACCGTACGGGATTGGTTTTCTGGAAAAAGGGATTCAGATCGCCACCATTGACCATTCAATGTGGTTCCACCGTCCGTTCAATATTAATGAGTGGTTGTTGTATAACGTCGAGAGTACTTCTGCCTCCGGTGCCAGAGGTTTTGTACGCGGGGAGTTTTATACGCAGGACGGCGTGCTGGTCGCCTCTACCGTGCAGGAAGGGGTAATGCGTAATCGCAATTGAGAATTACCGGATGGTGGCGCAAAAGCGTTGCCATCCGGCAGATTGAAACATCAAGCGTTGTAAGCGTTCTCGCCGTGACTGTTCACATCCAGACCTTCGCGTTCTTGCTCTTCCGGTACGCGCAGACCCACCGTCATATCCGCCAGCTTATAGCCAATGAAGGCCACCACGCCGGACCAGACGATGGTGATCGCCACGCTTTCCAGTTGCACCAGCAGCTGATGCCCCATGGTCACGCCCTCAGCAAAGCCCACGCCGCCCAGTGAGCTGGCAGCGAAAACCCCGGTCAGGATGCAGCCAACAATACCGCACACGCCGTGCACGCCAAACACGTCACACGGATCGTCCACGCGCAGAAAACGCTTCAGCATGGTTACACCCCACAGGCCAGCCAGCCCCGCAACGACACCGATAATCAGCGCCCCGCCGACACCGATGTAGCCACATGCAGGTGTTACGCCCACCAGACCTGCAATAGCACCGGAACAGGCGCCCAGCAGAGACGGTTTACCACGCAGCGCCCATTCACCGAAGATCCATCCGAGGATGGCGGCAGCGGTGGCGACCACGGTATTGACGAAGGCCAGTGCAGCAATTTCATTCGCCGTTCCCGCTGAACCGGCGTTAAAGCCAAACCAACCAATGTAGAGAATAGCGGTACCGGTGAAGACCATCGGCAGGTTATGCGGTTTAAAGGCTTCTTTGCCAAAACCGACGCGTTTGCCAATCAGATACGCGCCAACCAGACCGGCAATCGCTGCGTTGATGTGCACGACCGTCCCGCCCGCAAAATCCAGTGCGCCGTGAGAAGCCAGCAATCCGCCGCCCCAGACCATATGTGCAATGGGGATGTACGACAGCGTTAACCACACCACCACAAAAATCAGCACCGCAGAGAAACGAATACGCTCAGCCAGCGCCCCAACAATCAGCCCAACGGTGATGCAGGCAAAAGACCCCTGAAAAGCAACGTGAATGTACTGGTAGAAGCTCCCCGTGACCGCCGTCAGCGCGATGTTCTTCAGCAATACCCAGTTGAAGTTGCCGAAGAAATTATTCCCTTCGCCAAAGGCCAGTGAGTAGCCATAAACCACCCATAGAATACAAACCAGAGCGAATGTCACCGTCACCTGAGTCAGCATCGACAGCACGTTCTTACCGCGAATCAAACCGCCGTAGAACAACGCAATGCCAGGGATAGTCATAAACAGCACCAGCGCGGTACAGATCATCATAAAAGCGTTATCTGCTTTATCCGCAACCGCCGGTGCCGCCATTGCCAGTCCCGGCAGTAGCGCCAGTGAAGCAATACCCGTTTTCATCGTTGCTATCTTCATTTTTTGGTTTCCTATCACTGTGTGCCAGAAGTTACAGTGCGGCTTCGTCGGCTTCGCCGGTACGAATACGAATCACACGTTGCAGCTCGGCGACGAAGATTTTGCCGTCGCCAATTTTTCCGGTGTATGCCGCCTTACTGATGACATCAATCACGCCATCCAGTTGGTCGTCGGCAATCGCCACATCAATCTTCACCTTTGGCAGAAAATTGACGCTATATTCAGCCCCACGGTACAGCTCAGCATGACCTTTCTGTCGGCCAAACCCCTTCACTTCGGTGACGGTCAGCCCCTGAATACCAATAGACGACAGTGCTTCACGGACGTCTTCCAGTTTGAACGGTTTGATTACCACGGTAACCAGCTTCATAGATCCCCTCCAGTCAGAATTCAGTAGTGGCTGCAGATACACGAGAGGAATATTGCAAGGGGTGTGCCAGGAATGAAAAACGCGGAATGATTCAGGTTCGCCGGGTACTGCCGGGAGAGAAAAAGAAAAAACGCACTATAACGGTGCATAGTGCGTTACATTTTTGCACCAGATTGTTGATTGCCGGATGGCGGCGTAAACGCCTTACCCGGCCTACGATACCGCGTGGCCGGATAAGCACTGCGCCGTCAGGCGATAACAGAATCCTCTTGTGTGCTGGCGGCTAACTCTTCCCCCGCCAGTTGCAGCTGATACATCTGCCAGTAACGGCCTTGCGCCGCCAGTAATTGCTGGTGCGTACCACGCTCAACCGCCTGACCGCGATGCAGCACCAGAATGGTATCCGCATCGACAATCGTCGATAACCGATGCGCAATCACCACCAGCGTAGTGTGTTCACGGACCGCCGCCAGCGCGTGCTGAATGGCCTGTTCAGTACCGGAATCAATACTGGCCGTGGCTTCATCGAGAATCAGCACCTGCGGCGTTTCAACCAATACCCGCGCCAGCGCCAGCAGCTGTTTCTGCCCAACGGAGAGATTATTGCCCTGCTCGCCCAGCCGGGTATGAATCCCCTCGCTCAAACCCCGAGCCAGTTCTGCCAGTTGCACAGTCTCCAGCGCCTGCCAGACCCGCTCTTCTGAGATATCGCGACCCAGCGTGACGTTTGCCAGGAAGGTATCCGCCATCACCACCGGATCCTGCTGCACCATCGCGATGCCCTGACGTAACGCACCGTGGCTCAGAGAAGACAACGGACGTCCGTCAAGGCGGATTTCCCCCTGCGTCAGCGGGTAATATCCCATCAGCAGGCTGGCCAGCGTGCTTTTGCCGCTGCCTGTGTGTCCGACCAAAGCCACAAAGCTGCGCGAAGGCACGGACAGACTGATGTTTTGCAGCACCAGATTGTCGTCGCGATAGGCAAATGAAACGTTATCCACCTCAATGTCTCCGCTTTTGAGCGGGCGATCGTCTTCACCATAGCGCTGACGAGGCCCGTCCATCAGTTCGAACACTCGCTCACCAGCGACAACCGCCTGCTGCAGCATTGATTGCTGGGTGGTCAGCTCGATCAGCGGTTCGTTCAAACGGCCGAGGTAGCTGATGAACGCGTACAGCACGCCAACCTCGATGGAGGTGCCAGAGGTAAAACTGAACAGCATCAGCAAACCGCAGAGGATCAGTGCCGAGAACAGGCTCAGCAGCGGACGCAGCAAAAAACCATCCAGTCGCAGGGTTTGCATACGCGCCATATAGTGCGAGCGGCTGGCCTCACCCATTCTCTCGCCAAACCTTGCCTGCTGGCGGAACTGCTGGATAACGCTCATGCCGTTGATGACTTCGTTAAAGCCATCGTTAATATCCGCCAGATAAGCGCGCACCCGGCGCACAATCGGGGTGCTGTAGCGTTGGTAAATCACCATCACCACCAGCACGGCTGGGAAAATGGCCATTGCCACCAGCGCCATGCGCCATTCCAGGCTGAACATTGCCACCAACATCGCGCCGATTAAGGCCGCGCTGCGCAGGACCGTTGCGACCACCGTCACGTACAAGTCGCGAATAACTTCAGTATCATTGGTCACGCGGGAGATAAGCTGCCCGACGGGCTGAGTATCAAAAGCGCTGAGCGGCTGACGCAGCGCAGCGTCCATTACGTCGGTGCGTAACTGTTGTACTACGCCAACCGCCGCCTGGTTAAACAGCAATGACTGAGCGTAATGCAGACCTGCCGCCAGCAGTTGCAGACCGACATAGGCCGCAACCAGCCCGGCAACCATCGCCAATGGCAGATTGTTCTTCGCCACCATGTTATCGATAAAATAGCTAATCAGCAGCGGACCGCTGACTTCCGCCGCAGCCGCCACCCACAGCATAACTACCGCAATCGCCAGCTGTTTTCGCCATGGGGAACCATACGCCAGCAGTCTTTTCAGAGTTGGCCATAATTGCCCGAAACTACGCATTAGCCGCCTCCTCGTTTATCTCTGGTGCATCAGACAGCGCCGCTTCAAGTTGCTGATAGCGGTACATGTCGCGATACCAACCGGGCTGTTGCACTAAAGATTCATGCTCACCGCGCTGAGCAATATGCCCATGCTGCATCACGATAATCTCGCTGGCTTCCGTCAGAGCCGATAAACGGTGTGCGCTGATAATCACGGTTCTGCCTTCGCCCCACTGGCGCAGGTTATGTAGGATCTGATGTTCGGTACGACCATCCACCGCCGACAGCGCATCATCCAGAATCAGAATTTCAGCGTTCAGCAATAACGCTCGAGCGATAGAAATACGCTGTTTTTGCCCGCCAGACAGCATCACCCCGCGTTCGCCCACTTCGGTGTCGTAGCCCTGAGGAAGACGTAAAATATCCTCATGAACGCTGGCAAGGCGCGCCACATGCTCGATCTCTTCCTGCGTGGCCTGCGGACGTCCTAAGGCGATGTTATTACCGACGGTATCGGAAAACAGGAATGGCGTCTGGCTGACAACCGCCAGTCGGCTGCGCCAGCTATCCAGCTGTAAGCGCGTTAATGGGATATCATGAAAGCGCACATCGCCTTGGGTGATATCAAAATGACGCTGGATCAGCGACAGCACCGTACTTTTTCCCGCGCCGGTCGGACCACAGATGCCCAGCATCTGTCCAGGTTTGAGCTGGAAATTCACATTTTCCAGCGCCGGGTGGGTGGTTTGCGGGTAACAAAATTCGCGAATCGCTACCGCCAGCTCGCCGCGTCCTTCCGGCACCGGTTCAGTACCGTCATCCACTACCGGCGCTTCTGCCAGCATGGCGCGAATTCGGCTATACGCGGCGCTGCCGCGTTCGACGATATTAAACATCCAGGCCAGCGCCAGCATCGGCCAAATCATCAGACCGAGATACATCATAAAGCTGGTGAGCTGCCCGAGCGTCAGCGAGCCGTGAACCACCATCCAGCTTCCCCCAGCAATCGCCAGCAGGTTAGCCATACCAATGGCGATATAAATCGTAGGATCAAAGCGGGCGTCAATGCGCGCCACACGCAGGTTTTTCTTACCGGTATCTTCAGCATCAGCGGCAAATAATGCCGACTGCCGATCCTCCAGCCCAAAGGCCTTGATCATACGAATACTGGTCAGGCTTTCCTGAGTACGATCGTTGAGACTGGAAAACGCCGCCTGCGCCAGCTTAAAACGGTTATGGAGTCGATCGCCGTAACGTTTGATCATCAACGCCATCACCGGCATCGGCAGCAGCGCAATGAGCGTCAGTTGCCAGCTTATCTGCGTTGACATCACGATCAGCACCGCACACCCCATTACCAGCGAATCCACCAGCGTCAGCACCCCTTCTCCGGCGGCAAATACGACGCGATCGACATCGTTGGTTGCCCGCGCCATCAGATCGCCCGTACGGTGACGCAGATAAAATTCTGGATGCTGGCGACTCAACTGACGGTAATAATCTTCCCGCAGTTCAACCGCCAGTTGGTAGGATGCGCCAAACAGCAGCACGCGCCAGACATAACGCAGCAAATAAACCACCACGGCAATCAGGGCAATTGTCCCCACCCACATCAGCAGCCGCTCGGTGGTGAAGCGTTGAGTCGTCACGCCATCCACAATGATCCCGACCACTTTCGGCGGAATAAGCTGAAGGATAGCGATGATGATAAGCAAGGCCACTGCCCCGAGGTAGCGACGCCACTCCCGGCGGAAGTACCAGCTTAATTGAGCAAATAATCGCACGCGTTATATCCTGACAAGATTTCCGGCAATAAGCGCCGGGAGAATTATTCAATAGGTAGAGCAGTTGTGTATTTAATCTGTTCCATGGCAAAGCTGGAGGTGACGTCAGACAGGCCCGGTACGCTGTTCACCAGGCGCTTATAGAATTCATCATAGCTTTTCATATCAGCAACCTGCACTCGCATCAGGTAGTCATACTCCCCTGCCATACGCCAGAACCCCAGAACCTCGGGCATTCCGGTCACTTCAGTGACAAAGCGGCAATACCATTCGCTACTGTGATGCTGAGTTTTGATCAGCACAAACGCCGTTAAGCCCAGCCCCAGTTTTTCTGGATCCAACAGGGCGACTCTGCCCAGCAGGATACCGTCATCCTCGAGTCGTTTGAGACGTTTCCAGCAAGGGGTGGTAGTCAGATTAACGGCATCTGCTAATGCCTGCAAAGAAAGGGTGCAGTCCTGTTGCAGTAAGCCGAGTAGCTTGCGGTCAATTTTGTCTAACATATCCACTCCACAGAGAAGAATTTTCTCCTTACATTCTATTTTAAAGGCTAAATGGCAACAATTTTTTCCGTGCTTTTCGCTATTCTGGGCACAAAATGACAAATGGATATCTATTAATGATGAATAGCTCCTGGGTTAAAAACGCCATCAATGAAATCAACGCGGATTATCAGCGTTCTGCGGATACGCATCTCATTCGCCTGTCGCTACCGGCGTTCCCGGGCATTCAGCTCTATTTAAAAGATGAGAGCACGCATCCGACCGGGAGTCTGAAGCATCGTCTGGCGCGCTCACTGTTTCTGTACGGATTGTGCAATGGCTGGGTCAAAGAAGGCACCACCATCATTGAATCATCGTCCGGTTCAACGGCGGTCTCTGAGGCTTATTTCGCTCGACTGTTAGGGTTGCCATTTATTGCCGTCATGCCTTCCTGTACGGCAAAACGTAAAGTTGAACAGATTGAATTTTACGGCGGTCGCTGTCATTTCGTGGAAAGCGCCTGCGAAATCTATGCAGCCTCTGAGCAACTGGCGCGTGAGCTGAACGGTCATTACATGGACCAGTTCACTTACGCTGAGCGCGCCACCGACTGGCGCGGCAATAATAATATCGCCGACAGCATCTTTCGTCAGATGCAGTGCGAGCCCAACCCCGTTCCCCGCCATATTGTGATGAGCGCCGGAACCGGTGGCACCTCAGCAACCATTGGCCGCTATATTCGCTGTCAGGGCTACGATACTCAACTGATGGTGGTAGACCCGGAAAACTCGGTCTTTCTGCCCTTCTGGCAGGATCGCGATGCCACGTTACGCAGTCCGGTAGGAAGTAAAATTGAAGGCATTGGCCGCCCGCGTGTCGAACCGTCTTTCATTCCTGACGTGGTCGATGAAATGCTGCGCGTGCCGGATGCCGCAAGCGTGGCCACCGCACACTGGCTGGAAACGCAGTTGGGCCGCAAGGTCGGCGCCTCTACCGGCACAAACATGTGGGGAACGCTACAACTTGCCGCCCGTATGCGCGATGCAGGCGTTACCGGTTCGCTGGTGACACTGTTGTGTGACAGCGGCGAACGCTATCTGGAAACCTACTACAACCCACAGTGGGTCGACGCGCACATCGGTGATTTAACGCCGTGGAAAGCGGAGCTTGCCCAACTACTGAACACCCATTAATGGGATAAAAAAAAGCCAGACGCGAAGTCTGGCTTGCTGGAAGGGATCTCTCATTCGGGGGAATAAGGTAGATGTGGATTGTCCAGCCAATGCGTCAAAAAGTGTGACACTGCCTGATTACGGCAATGCCCAATCACCGATAAATGAGGCAGTTCAGCAATCAGTTGCGGCATCGCGTTACCCATAATCAGGCCGCGCCCAACGCTGCCTAACATTTCACGATCGTTCATGGCATCGCCAAACGCCATACACTCGGCCAGTGAATAACCTAAATGGTCGCTCAACACCGCCAATGCCGATCCTTTATTACAGCCCAGCGGCAGCACCTCAAGGCAATCAAACGCGGAAAAACAGAGATTCGCCTGTTCACCCAGCGCTTCATTCAGTTGAATGCGCAACTGGATAAGAGAGTCATGATCGCCGCAGAAGCAGACTTTGGTGACCTGATGCGCCGGAATACGTTTCACATCGACGATCTGATAGCGAAATCCGCTATATACATGCGCCTGCAGCAGCGAGGGGATCTCTTGTCCGGTGAACCAGCCATTGTCATTAAAGACATGCATGCTGGCGGTAGTGTCCCACTTCTGATGCAACACAATGTCCGCGACATTCGGATCCAGATCCTGACGGTGTAACACATCGCCCTCAAGAGAGTGAATGCGCGTGCCATTACCCGTGATCAAAAAGGCGTCCAGCGAGATCGAGCCTAAAATATGGCGCATCTCAAGCACATGGCGACCGGTAGCAAATGTCAGAGTAATATCGCGTTCACGCAGGCGCGACAGCGTTGAAAGCGTTTCGTCACCTAAATGGTGATTCGGCATCAAAAGGGTGCCATCCATATCAAATGCAGCCAGACGAGCCATTTCTTTCTCCACACTGTGACGCGGTTAACTTGTGATCCAGTATCACCTGAGATATACGGAAGTAATAGTGAATAGATAAAATGAATTGTTCCGGGTTTCTCTACGCATAAACCGTTAACGAACATCCTGAAGGAAAAAGTATCAATGCGTCTGCTTAATCGCCTGAACCAGTACCAACGCCTGTGGCTGCCCTCGAACGGCGAACCGCAGTCGGTGACCGTCGGGGAACTGGCCGAACGCTGTTTTTGTAGCGAACGCCATGTGCGTACCCTGCTAAAGCAAGCGCAGGATGCAGGCTGGCTGGAGTGGCATGCCCAGTCGGGGCGCGGGAAACGCGGGCAGCTGCGGTTTTTAGTGACGCCAGATTCACTGCGCAACACCATGATGGAACAGGCGCTGCAAAAGGGCGAGCAGCTTAGCGTACTGGAACTGGCTCAGCTGGCGCCGGGTGAATTAAGAACACTGTTACAACCGTTTATGGGCGGTCAGTGGCAAAACGACACGCCAACCCTGCGTATACCCTATTACCGCCCGCTCGACCCCTTGCACCCCGGGTTTCTCCCCGGTCGCGCGGAGCAACACCTCGCTGGACAAGTTTTCTCTGGCCTGACCCGGTTTGACAGCACTACGCAACGTCCCTGTGGAGACTTAGCCCACCACTGGAATATCTCCGCTGACGGCCTGCGCTGGGATTTCTATATTCGTTCCACCCTGTACTGGCATAACGGCGATGCGGTCAGCAGCACACAGCTACATCAGCAGTTGCTGAAGCTGTTAGAACTCCCCGCGCTGAATAAGCTGTTTATCAGCGTAAAGCGCATTGAGGTGACGCATCCCCAGTGTCTGACCTTTATTCTGCATCGTCCCGACTTCTGGCTGGCGCACCGTCTGGCAAGCTACAGCAGTCACCTGGCGCATCCTGAGCACCCGTTTGTGGGTACCGGCCCGTTCCGGCTGACGCTGTTTACTCCTGAGCTGGTGCGTATCGAGAGCCACGATCACTACCATCTGAGTCATCCGCTGCTAAAAGCCATTGAATACTGGATAACCCCGCAGCTCTTCTCCCAGGATTTGGGCACCAGCTGTCGCCATCCGGTGCAAATTGCGATTGGTAAACCCGAAGAGTTGCCTATGCTAAGCCAGGTAAGCAGCGGGATCAGTCTTGGTTTTTGCTATCTCACGCTCAGAAAAAGCGCGCGCCTGAATACGCAGCAGGCCCGTAGACTGATCAATATCATCCACCGTTCTTCCCTGCTACAAACGCTTGAAGTGGATGAAAATCTGATCACGCCAAGCAATGCACTGCTCCCCGGATGGACTATCCCGCAATGGGATGAACTCGACGAGGTAGCGCTGCCGGAAAAGCTGACGCTGGCTTATCACCTGCCGGTAGAACTTCACGCTATGGCTGAACAGCTTCGCCAGGCGTTGGCGCTGCTCGGCTGTGAATTAACGCTTATTTTTCATAATGCTAAAAACTGGGATGGCGATCATCCCTTAGCCCAGGCCGACCTGATGATGGGCGACAGGCTGATTGGTGAGGCACCTGAATATACTCTCGAACAGTGGTTGCGCTGCGATCAGCTCTGGTCACATGTATTGAATGCGCCAACATACACACATTTGCAAACGACCCTGGATGCCCTTCAAATTCAGGCCGATGAGGACGATCGCCACGCGGCTTTACAACAAGTTTTCGCCACGCTAATGCATAACGCTACCCTGACGCCACTGTTCAATTATCACTATCGCATCAGCGCGCCACCGGGCGTGAACGGCGTACGCCTGAATCCTCGTGGCTGGTTCGAGTTTACCGAAGCCTGGCTGCCACCTCCTTCCGCGTGAAGAAGCTGGTCGACGGCACGCCCAGGCGCTACCATAAGGGCTTCGTTATTTTGTCAGGAAAAGCCATGAAACGTGCCGTTGTTGTATTCAGTGGAGGTCAGGACTCCACGACTTGTCTGGCGCAAGCGCTGCATCAGTATGATGAAGTGCACTGCGTGACCTTTGATTATGGTCAGCGCCATCGCGCTGAGATTGATGTCGCACGTGACCTGGCCTTAAAACTTGGCGCGCGCGCGCACAAAGTGCTTGATGTCACATTGCTCAGTGAACTGGCTGTCAGCAGCCTGACCCGCGATAACATTCCGGTACCCGATTACGAACCGGATGCGAACGGCATTCCCAATACCTTTGTGCCAGGACGCAATATTCTGTTCTTAACGCTGGCAGCAATTTACGCGTACCAGGTGCAGGCAGAGGCGGTCATTACCGGCGTTTGTGAGACCGATTTCTCCGGCTATCCGGACTGTCGCGATGAGTTCGTTAAAGCCCTGAACCATGCTGTAAGCTTGGGGATGGCGAAAGATATTCGCTTTGAAACCCCACTGATGTGGATCGATAAAGCCGAAACCTGGGCACTGGCCGATTATTGGGGCAAGCTGGACCTGGTACGCGAAGAAACGCTGACCTGCTATAACGGCATCAAAGGTGACGGTTGCGGTCACTGTGCGGCGTGTAATCTGCGTGCCAACGGCCTGAACCATTATCTGGCGGATAAATCGGCAGTGATGGCGGCAATGAAGCAGAAAACCGGGTTAAAGTGATTGTATTGCCGGATGGCGCTTTGCTTATCCGGCCTACATGCAGTTGCAGCAACTCTTGTAGGCCGGATAAGACGCTTGAGCGTCGCCTTCCGGCAGTCGCAGCCACTACTGCACCATCTGCTCCAGTTTTTCGCGCAACTCCCCTTCCAGCGGCAGCGCTTTTTGCGTCTTCAAATCAATGCAGACGAACGTAATCAGCGCATCAGCCACCACCTGCCCTTCCGGCTCCAGGGTAATGGTCTGATTTAACACACCACTTTTGCCATTTAACTGTTGAACCTGACTGGTGATAGTCAGCAGGTCGCTCAGCACCGCAGGACGGCGGTAGTTGATATTAATATTCACGACCACAAAAGCGATGTTGTGTGCGGTCATCCACTGAAAGCTGTCGCTGTTTTCCAGACCATCCCAGCGGGCCTCTTCCAGAAACTCCAGATAGCGGGCATTGTTAACGTGCTGATAGACATCAAGATGAAAACCACGAACTTTGATTTGTGTTTGCATAGCGCAGGAGCCTTACGTTGTTTTTATAGGAACAGACTTTAGGGTAAAGAGGTCATAACTGGTATGACCTCTACAGTCTGGCAAACTTTCAGCGCTCTGCAAGTTATTAAAGTGTTAAAACTGCCAGATTACGCTCAACCAGCGAACTACCCATGCCCGGCACCTGCTTTAAATCGTCCACCGTTTTAAACGGCCCGTACTCCTCACGATAGCTCACAATCGCCTGCGCTTTCTTTAGACCCACGCCATTCATAACTCGCGCTAAATCCTCCGCAGAAGCGCTGTTGATGCTTACCCTGGTGCCTTCATCGTCACTTGCTTTAGCGGGCAGTGTGGCTTTGCTTTGTGCCGCCCCTGAGTTTTCCGCTTTGGTTTGAGTCGCCAGGCTTTTGGCGACAGGCTCAGCCGCCAATGCGGTTTGGGCCATACCAGCGCAGGTCAATGAAAGAGTGATAAGCAGAGCTTTGATTCCATGTTTCATACTGTTTTCTCCTTGTTTGTTAACAGTGGAATCACGATAGCGAGGTGCAGAACGGCAGACAAACGGCAAATATCAGAAATGGAAAAGGCCGCGAAAGCGGCCTTTGGTAGATACAACTTTTTGCAATTTTTTGCGAACTGCCTCGGTTATTGCTGCTGTTCCAGCGCATCACCGATTTTAATTTTTGCGGCTTTACGCAGGTTGCTCATCAGCGCTTCGAAGACAATCTGCGCGTTGTTCTGAGTGATCCCCTGAACCATCGCTTTCTTCTGCGCTTCAGGCATAGAACCGGCTTTCACCTCGTCCAACGCCAACAGAACAACGTTACCCTGCATGTCGTTCGCGACGCCGTAGCTCGGTTTGTCTTTCGCCGGCAGGCTCAGACCAAAGGCAGCCTGGCTCAGCGGATCCTGACCCGTACGGCTCAGCGTTTTCGCCTCGCCAAAGCTCAGACCCGCCGCTTTCATCGCTTCATCGCCTTTACCGGCTTTCAGATCCGCCAGCAGTTTATCGGCATCAAGCTTCGCCTGCTGCTCTGCTTTATTGTGCTTAACGAGCGCAGTTACCTGCTCTTTCACTTCAGCCAGTGGCTTCACGGCTTCGGCTTTGTGCTCTGCAATACGCAGCACGAACGCACGATCGCCGTCCACGGTGATGATATCGGAGTTACTGCCAGGCGTACCGTTCTCACCAACCAGACCACCATTGAAAATGATGTCAGCGACTGGTTTGAAATTCAGTTCTTCCGGCAGGCTGTCACGGCTAAACCAGCCCGTTTCAACCGCTTTCATACCCGCAGCCTGCTCTGCACCCGCCAGAGATTCGTTATCATTGCTGGCCGCGTCGCTGACTTTCTGCTGCAGCGCATAGTACGCATCCAGCGCTTTTTCCTGCTTCACTTTTGCCGCAATCTCGTCACGGGCTTCGCTCAGCGGTTTAACTTGCGCAGGCTGTACGTCGTCAAGACGCGCAACGAGGAAACCAACGGAAGACTTAATTACGCCAGACAGTTGGCCTTTTTCTTTCAGACCGGCATTTTTCAGCTCATCCGGGGTGGTGGAATCTTCCAGCCATCCCATATCGCCGCCTTTACGGGCAGAGATGATATCGGCAGATTTTTCTTTCGCCAGCGCAGCAAAATCACCACCTTTGTTCAGCTCGTCCAGTACCGCTTTGGCTTCATCTTCCGTTTTGGTCTGAATGATGCTGTAGCGGTTACGCTGCGGCTGAGTGAACTGATCCTGATGCTGGTCATAGTAAGACTGAATATCAGCATCGCTGGCCGTCTCCTGCATTGCAGCAGCGTCCAGCTTGATGTAGCTCACGCGGAACTGTTCCGGCGTCATAAAGTTGTTTTTATTCTGCTCGTAGTAGCTGGCAACTTCCTGCTCGGTAACAGACTGCTTCGCGGCCAGTGCGTTAACGTCAATCGTCGCCTCGCGCACGATACGCTGCTGTGCGACCAGCGCCGCCAGTTCGTCCGTTTCACCTTTCAGCATGAAGTCCGTACCGGCAACACCGTTAATCAGCTGCTGTGTCGTAAGCTGATTACGTAATGCCTGAGCGTACTGGTCTGCAGTCATTCCCATTTGATTGACAATCGCGTTGTAGCGGTTGTTATCAAACTTGCCGTCCACCTGGAACGCAGGCGTGGCGAAAATGGCCTGTTTAACCTGATCGTCGCTGATATTGAGCTTAAGCTCGCGGGAATACTGATCCAGCAGTGCTTCGTCAACAAGACGATTCAGCACCTGCTGACGCAGCGTTTTCATATAACCTTCGTTCGCGGCCAGCTCGGAGTATTGATCGCCCAGCTGTTGCTGCATGCGGTTACGTTCGCTGTTGAACGCATTCTCGAACTGCCCGCGGCTGATCTCCTGGCCATTCACTTTGGCGGCGAAGTTATTGCCTCCGCCAATCAGGTAACCACTCACGCCGGTCAAAATGAACGACACGATAATGATACCGAAAATAATCTTGAGCACGAGACTGTTAGCAGCCGTGCGTAAGCTGTCCATCATGGTGTAACCACACTCCGCTGTAGATGACTATACGCGTTATCCTCTCTGCTGCTCCCGCGTTGATGACAACAACGGCAACAAGGATTTTGAGTATATATGCTTCACGCAGCATAGCGTTTCCTGAACGCTGCGCACAAAGGTCTATTGTGACAAGAAACAGGGGCAATTGTCAGCCCACAACGCGTAGAAAGTACCGGAATTACAAATAAAAAAGGCACATCAGTCGATGCGCCCTTGTACTTCGTCACATCCCCAAAGGGGAAATCACTTAGTTTACCGCGTCTTTCAGTGCTTTACCTGCACGGAAGCCCGGTACTTTAGCCGCGGCGATGGTGATCTCTTTACCTGTTTGCGGGTTGCGACCAGTACGGGCAGCACGCTCTTTAACGGCAAAAGTACCAAAACCTACCAGCGCTACGTCATCACCTTCTTTCAGAGATTCGGTAACAGAAGCAATAATTGCATCTAACGCACGTCCAGCCGCAGCTTTAGAGATATCAGCCCCTGCAGCAATTTTGTCGATCAGTTGAGATTTATTCACTCTTCTCTTCCTCTTTATAATTTATATCGCACCTGAATCCTTCAAAGTGCGACCGCGCAGCAGTTATATCAGGCCTGCCATGCCCTTACAACACCCGTTAATGATGGCAAGCCTAATCCGTTATCTAAATTAGCTATACAAAAAAAGGCTGGCAAGCCCGAAATGGCCTGCCAGCCCTGTTTTTATTAATGCTCTTTGCGCGAGGTCACTATTTTGCCGTCACAACCTGCATTCCAGAGGGTTCATTTTGCAATGCAAGAGTCAGAACTTCCTCAATACGTTTCACCGGGTGAATATTAAGATCGGCAATTACGTTGTCCGGAATCTCTTCCAGGTCACGTTTGTTCTCATCGGGAATTAAGACCGTCTTAATGCCGCCACGGTGTGCCGCCAGCAGTTTTTCTTTCAAACCACCGATAGGCAGAACCTGACCACGCAGGGTGATCTCACCCGTCATCGCCACGTCGGCGCGAACTGGGTTACCGGTAAGACAAGAAACCAGCGCAGTACACATAGCAATACCCGCACTTGGACCGTCTTTCGGCGTAGCCCCTTCAGGTACGTGAACGTGGATGTCGCGTTTTTCGTAAAAGTCCGGGTTAATACCCAGTTTTTCCGCACGCGCACGCACCACGGTCAGCGCAGCCTGAATCGACTCCTGCATGACTTCACCCAGAGAACCGGTGTAGGTCAACTTACCTTTACCCGGTACGCAGGCGGTTTCGATAGTCAGCAGATCGCCGCCCACTTCCGTCCACGCCAGACCCGTCACCTGACCAACGCGGTTTTCGTTGTCCGCGCGGCCATAGTCAAAGCGCTGTACACCCAGATAGTCGTGCAGGTTGTCGCCATTGATCTCAATATGTTTCAGCGATTTATCCAGCAGCAGCTGTTTCACCGCTTTACGGCACAGTTTAGAGATTTCACGTTCCAGACTACGCACGCCTGCTTCACGGGTGTAGTAACGAATAATGCCCACAATGGCGCTATCGTCGACCGTCAGCTCACCTTTTTTCAGCGCATTACGCTCAATCTGTTTCGGCAACAGGTGACGTTTGGCAATGTTCAGCTTTTCGTCTTCGGTATAACCGGACAGACGGATCACTTCCATACGATCCAGCAACGGTGCTGGAATATTCATGGAGTTAGAGGTCGCAACAAACATTACGTCGCTGAGATCGTAGTCCACTTCCAGGTAGTGATCGCTGAACGCCACGTTCTGCTCTGGATCCAGCACTTCAAGCAGTGCGGAAGCCGGATCGCCACGCATGTCGGAAGACATTTTGTCGATCTCATCAAGCAGGAACAGCGGGTTTTTAACGCCCACTTTGGCCATTTTCTGGATCAGTTTACCCGGCATAGAACCGATATAGGTCCGGCGGTGACCGCGAATTTCGGCTTCATCACGCACGCCGCCCAGCGCCATACGGATGTATTTACGCCCAGTTGCCTTAGCGATGGACTGCCCCAGAGAGGTTTTACCTACCCCCGGCGGTCCAACCAGACACAGGATCGGCCCCTTGATTTTATTTACACGGCTTTGAACCGCGAGGTACTCAAGGATACGGTCTTTGACGCGCTCCAGACCATAATGGTCGGTATCGAGGATTTCCTGCGCCTGACGCAGGTCTTTTTTGACCTTGCTACGCGCATTCCACGGCACCTGTACCATCCAGTCGATGTAGCCACGCACCACGGTCGCTTCCGCCGACATAGGAGACATCATTTTCAGCTTCTGCAGTTCTGCTTCCGCTTTCTCTTTTGCCTCTTTCGGCATTTTCGCCGCGTCGATTTTACGCTTCAACGCTTCGTTTTCGTCCGGTGCATCGTCCATCTCACCGAGTTCTTTCTGAATAGCTTTCATCTGCTCGTTCAGATAGTACTCACGCTGAGATTTTTCCATCTGCTTTTTCACACGGTTGCGAATGCGTTTCTCAACCTGCAGCAGATCGATTTCAGACTCCATCATCGCCATCAGATATTCCAGACGTTCGTTAACGTCGGACATCTCCAGCACGGACTGCTTGTCAGCCAGCTTCAGCGGCATGTGTGCAGCGATGGTATCCGCCAGACGTGCAGGATCGTCAATGCTGTTCAGCGACGTCAGCACTTCTGGTGGGATTTTCTTGTTCAGCTTGATATAGCCTTCGAACTGGCTGATAGCGGTACGCACCAGCACTTCCTGTTCGCGCTCATCAATAGCAGGCGAGTCAAGGTACTCTGCTTTCGCAGAGAAATGCTCGCCGTTGTCAGACAGCGCAGAAATACGCGCACGCTGTAACCCCTCGACCAGCACTTTTACGGTGCCGTCAGGCAGTTTCAGCATCTGCAAAATAGAGGCCACGGTCCCGACGGTGAAAAGATCGTTTACACCCGGCTCATCCGTTGACGCTTCTTTCTGTGCGACCAGCATGATTTTTTTATCATGGTCCATAGCCGCTTCCAGACAACGGATAGATTTTTCCCGCCCTACAAATAAGGGTATGACCATGTGCGGATAAACCACCACATCGCGCAACGGCAATACGGGGATTTCAATGCGTTCAGAACGCTCAGGATTCATAGAGCTCTCTCTTAGTTTAGTTTCCGCCAGGTAATCAGATGGTACGACTGTGCTTCACACCACCTTTAACATGTATGTCAGTATATGGGGATGTTTCCCACACATTCAACGCCATGTTTACGGAAAAATAAAAGGGGAGATAAAATCCCCCCTTTTTAATTAAATGTCTGTATGAATTGATGAATTATTCGCCAGATGCCTGCTGCGCTTCCGGCTTACCGTAAATCAGCAATGGCTTGCTCTGACCGCCAATCACCGACTCATCGATCACCACTTTTTCGACGTCTTCCATAGAAGGCAGATCGTACATGGTGTCGAGCAGCGCGGCTTCGACGATAGAACGCAGACCACGAGCACCGGTTTTACGCGCCATCGCTTTCTTAGCGATCGCATCCAGCGCTTCCTCACGGAATTCCAGATCGACACCTTCAAGATTGAACAGCGCCTGGTACTGCTTGGTCAGGGCGTTTTTCGGCTCTTTGAGGATCTGGATCAACGCTTCTTCGCTCAGCTCGCTCAGTGTTGCCACAACCGGCAGACGACCGATGAACTCAGGGATCAGACCAAATTTGATCAGATCTTCCGGTTCGACCTGCGACAGCAGTTCACCTTCGCTGGCTTTATCAGACTGTGCTTTTACCGTTGCGCCAAAACCAATGCCGGAGCCGGTTTCAACACGGTTAGCAATCACTTTATCCAGACCGGCAAATGCACCACCGCAGATAAACAGGATCTTGGAGGTATCAACCTGCAGGAATTCCTGCTGAGGATGTTTACGACCACCCTGTGGCGGAACGGCAGCAACCGTCCCTTCGATCAGTTTCAACAGCGCCTGCTGTACGCCTTCGCCGGAAACGTCACGGGTAATAGATGGGTTATCAGACTTACGAGAAATCTTGTCGATCTCATCGATATAGACGATCCCACGCTGTGCTTTCTGCACGTCGTAATCGCACTTCTGCAACAGTTTCTGAATAATATTTTCAACATCTTCACCCACATAACCGGCTTCGGTCAGCGTGGTGGCATCAGCCATGGTGAACGGAACGTCCAGCAGGCGCGCCAGCGTTTCAGCCAGCAGCGTTTTACCGGAACCCGTCGGGCCAATCAGCAGGATGTTACTTTTGCCCAACTCGACGCCATTGCTGGTGTCGCCATTGCGCAGACGTTTGTAATGGTTGTATACCGCGACCGCCAGCACTTTCTTCGCCTGCTCCTGACCGATAACGTAATCGTCCAGGTGGTTGCGAATTTCATGTGGCGTCGGCAGCGCACTGCGTTCACGGTGCGGTGCTACTTCCTTAATCTCTTCGCGAATGATGTCGTTGCATAAATCAACACATTCGTCGCAGATATACACGGATGGACCGGCAATCAGCTTACGCACTTCATGCTGGCTTTTGCCGCAAAAAGAGCAGTACAACAATTTGCCCGAGCCATCTTTGCGTTTATCTGTCATGGGTCAAAACCTCTTCTTTGTTCTTTGTGCCGCACACGACGACGCAAATGCCATTCTCAGGCGCAAGACGCTAGTCAGCGTTGTGCCGCTCCAGGTAATTATAGCGGCACACCTGCGCACTGGGCATTAATTACGATGGGTCAAAATCGAGTCAACCAGACCGTACTCTACCGCTTCAGAAGCGGAGAGGAAGCGATCGCGCTCGGTATCACGTTCAATCTGCTCAAGAGATTGACCCGTATGATGCGCCATAAGTTCGTTCATGCGCCCTTTTACCTTCAGGATTTCACGGGCATGAATTTCAATATCCGTTGCCTGGCCCTGGTAACCGCCCAGAGGCTGGTGGATCATGACGCGAGAGTTAGGCAGGCAAAAACGTTTGCCTTTCGCCCCGGCGGTCAGCAGGAACGCGCCCATTGAGGCCGCCTGGCCCATACAAATGGTGCTGACGTCCGGCTTAATAAACTGCATGGTGTCATAGATAGACATCCCGGCAGTGATCACTCCACCAGGGGAGTTGATGTACAGGTAGATATCTTTTTCTGGGTTTTCTGCTTCCAGGAACAGCATCTGCGCCACGATCAGGTTAGCCATATGGTCTTCGACCTGGCCGGTCAGAAAAATGACGCGTTCCTTAAGTAGACGAGAATAGATATCAAAAGAGCGCTCACCACGTGAGGTCTGTTCAATGACCATCGGCACCAGCGCCATATGGGGTGCAAAGTTATCTCGTTCGCCGCTGTATGACATTTCCGTCTCCTGGATAAAATTTGAAAAAACCTGCTGTGCTGATTGTAACCTTATGGACGGATTATCAGCTAGTCCCTCAGTAATGGGTACGACATCGCCATAATTCAAGCATAACAATCTTTTGTTGTAACGCTAACACTGAAACGCTGTTTTCGCACTCTTCCCATGCAAAATGCGTGACAAAAAAAAACCCGCCACCAAAAGGTGACGGGCTTGCGTACGAAATTCGAGCTAAAAAAGCGACGAATTACGCCTGCTGGTTCATCAGTTCGTTGAAGGAAGTGGCTTTTTCAGTCACTTTCGCTTTCGCCAGAACGGCTTCAACAGCCTGCTCTTCCAGAGCGACGTTACGCATGTTGTCCATCAGCTCTTTGTTTTTGCTGTAGAACTCAACAACTTCTTTCGGATCTTCGTAAGCAGAAGCCATCTCTTCGATCAGGCCTTTAACGCGATCTTCGTCAGCTTTCAGTTCGTTGGTACGAATCACTTCGCCCAGCAGCAGACCAACAACTACGCGACGCTTAGCCTGTTCTTCGAACAGTTCACGCGGCAGTTCCAGAGCTTGTTTCTCGTTGCCGCCGAAACGTTGTGCAGCCTGACGACGCAGAACGTCGATTTCGCTGTCGATCAGAGCAGCCGGAACGTCGATGTCGTTAGCTTTTACCAGACCTTCGATCGCCTGAGACTTAACGCGGTTACGCACAGCGCCTTTCAGCTCGCGTTCCATGTTTTTACGGACTTCAGCGCGCAGACCTGCTACGGAACCATCTTCAACGCCGAAACGTTTGATGAATTCTTCAGTCAGTTCTGGCAGTTCGCGTTCTTCAACTTTCTTCAGGTTGATAACGAACTTCGCAGCTTTACCTTTCAGGTTTTCAGCGTGGTACTCTTCCGGGAAGGTCACGTCGATAGTGAACTCTTCGCCAGCTTTGTGGCCTTTAACGCCTTCTTCAAAGCCCGGGATCATACGACCCTGGCCCATCGCCAGTACGAAGTCAGACGCTTTGCCGCCTTCGAACTCTTCGCCGTCTACAGAACCGGTGAAGTCGATGGTTACACGGTCTTCTGCATCAGCAGCGCCGTCTTTGTCTTTCCAGGTAGCCTGCTGCTTGCGCAGGGTGTCCAGCATTACGTCAACGTCAGCGTCGGTAACTTCAACAACCGGTTTTTCAACTTCGATTGCTTCCAGGCCAGTCAGCTCAACTTCCGGGTAAACTTCAAACTCTACCGCGTAAGTAAAATCTTCACCCAGTTTGTATTCGCCCGGAACGTAGTTCGGTGCGCCAGCCGGATTGATTTTTTCTTTGATGATCGCGTCAACGAAGTTGCGGCTCATCAGGTCACCCAGAACGTCCTGGCGAACAGACGCGCCATAACGCTGAGCAACAACATTCATCGGTACTTTTCCTTTGCGGAAACCGTCAATACGCACTTTCTTCGCTACGTTGACCAGCTCGCTTTTCACAGCGGTCTCGATGCTGTCAGCAGCGATAGTAATCGTTACACGGCGGCCAAGGCCTTGAGTGGTTTCAACTGAAACTTGCATCTTGTTACCTCAAAAAATCACAGTGCTCGGTCAACTCTTCTCCGCAAGCACAGGTTGTTGGCTTCGCGGAACTGGGATGTTCTCATAAGCAATCACATTCCCTGTCGTCAGAATCATCCCGAAGACATTCCGAAAAATAAGACGCGCATTATAGCGGCATCACTTTTATGAGTCGAGAACGGTTATCGCGCGTTGCTGCGGCTTTTTTCACAATTCCCGGCTAATTTTTGTCTGAATACTGTACGACTGCCCCAGAATTCAGACAAAACAAAACGGCCCGCAGGCCGTTTTCACATAATCTGTAGCAACATACTGGAAAAGCGTCGGTTGTTGCAAATCCGTTTTTACGCGATGCTTCCCGCTCCACGACACGGAGGCGATGCAAAAATCGTATCCTGCAACGCTTCCCACTCCTTAATAGTGTAGGTATGCAGGGCAAGCGCATGAACGGTTGTGGAAAGCTCCGCCGTTAACGTGCTGTAAATCATCCGATGACGATTAAGAAAACGTTCACCTGTAAAGCGATCGCTAACCAGTACAACCTTAAAGTGGCTTTCAGAACCAGCCGGGACATTGTGACGATAGCTTTCATCCACAACTTCGAGGAACACGGGTTCGAACGCTGCCCTTAATTTTTCTTCTATTTGCTCACGAATCATCATGAAATTTTTCCTCCGACAACGCTGAGATGTCACCCATCCCTTTAAATACTAGCCGCTTTTACCGTTTTCATTACACCTTAGCAACAAAAAATTAGCGCTTGTCTGATTTTCTCATTCAAACGGATGAAGTTCACTGATTCCTCACTCCAATTTATTGCAAAAAGTCCGTTTATAGTCTCCACAAAGTCATAAAACGGACAACACAATGAATTTACATGCGTTACCCACTTCCCCTCATCGTTGGCGATGTTATGATGGCGGGAATTTTCTCTAACCATACAATTTAGATTCGCTGAGAGCCCTGGCATGTTTAAAAAAATCCTCGTCCCGTTTGTCGCACTGTTTATGTTAGCTGGATGCGCAACGCCGCCGACTACTATTGAAGTCTCCCCGAAAATTACCCTGCCGCAGCAGGACCCGAGCCTGATGGGTGTGACCGTTAGCATCAACGGTGCCGACCAGCGCCAGGATCAAGCGCTGGCAAAAGTCACCCGTGACAACCAGCTGGTAACCCTGACCGCGTCCCGCGATCTGCGTTTCCTGCTACAAGAAGTGCTGGAAAAACAGATGACCGCACGTGGTTATATGATTGGACCAAACGGTGCAGTCAACCTGCAAATCATTGTTAACCAGCTGTATGCTGACGTGTCTCAGGGTAGCGTGCGCTATAACATCGCAACCAAAGCAGACATCGCCATCATCGCGACCGCCGCCAACGGCAACAAGATGACCAAAAACTACCGCGCAAGCTATTCTGTTGAAGGTGCCCTGCAGGCCTCTAACAAAAATATCGCTAACGCCGTTAACAGCGTACTGACCGACACCATCGCTGATATGTCTCAGGACACCAGCGTTCACGATTTCATCAAGCAGAACGCTCGTTAATTTCTGCCCATATGGCCCGGCGTTCGTCGGGCCTATAGAAGCCCATGTCCAGTCAATACTTACGTATTTTTCAGCAACCACGTTCAGCTATCCTGCTCATTCTGGGGTTCGCCTCCGGTTTACCGCTCGCACTCACCTCCGGTACGCTTCAGGCGTGGATGACCGTCGAGAATATCGATCTTAAAACCATCGGTTTCTTTTCCCTGGTCGGTCAGGCCTATGTATTTAAATTTCTCTGGTCCCCGTTGATGGACCGTTACACGCCACCGTTTTTAGGTCGACGTCGCGGCTGGCTGCTGGCGACCCAGGTGCTGTTGTTAATTTCTATCGCCGCGATGGGCTTTCTGGAGCCTGGCACACAGTTACGCTGGATGGCCGCACTCGCAGTAGTGATCGCTTTTTGCTCGGCATCGCAGGATATCGTCTTTGATGCCTGGAAAACCGACGTATTGCCCGCAGAAGACCGCGGCACCGGCGCAGCTATCAGCGTGCTGGGCTATCGACTAGGGATGCTGGTTTCAGGCGGATTGGCCTTGTGGATGGCCGATCGCTGGCTGGGCTGGCAAGGGATGTACTGGCTGATGGCTGCGCTGTTGATTCCCTGTATCATCGCCACCCTGTTAGCACCTGAACCGACTGACACCATTCCAGTGCCTAAAACGCTGGAACAGGCAGTTGCGGCTCCGCTGCGAGACTTCTTTGGTCGTAACAACGCATGGCTGATCCTGCTGCTTATTGTGCTGTATAAGCTCGGGGATGCTTTCGCCATGAGCCTGACCACCACCTTTTTAATCCGCGGCGTTGGGTTTGATGCGGGTGAAGTTGGCGTGGTGAATAAGACGCTGGGGCTACTGGCGACCATTGTTGGCGCGCTGTACGGTGGGATCCTGATGCAGCGCCTCTCTCTGTTCCGCGCATTGCTTATTTTCGGCATCCTGCAAGGGGCGTCGAATGCGGGCTACTGGCTACTGTCCATCACTAACAAACACATGTTCAGCATGGCGGCGGCCGTCTTCTTTGAAAACCTGTGCGGCGGAATGGGCACGGCGGCATTTGTCGCTTTATTAATGACGCTGTGCAATAAGTCCTTCTCAGCGACCCAGTTCGCCCTGCTCTCCGCGCTTTCAGCCGTTGGTCGCGTTTACGTTGGCCCGGTAGCGGGTTGGTTTGTCGAAGCACACGGCTGGCCGACGTTTTATCTGTTCTCCGTATTTGCCGCGATCCCCGGCCTGATACTGCTGCTGGTATGTCGCCAGACCCTGGAACATAGCTGGCAAAATGAAAGCTTCATTCCGCGCACGGAATTTCGTGGAGCATACAGTCTGGCATTAATGACGCTAGTTGCGGGCTGCTGCCTGCTGCTGGTTTGGCTGCTGCTGTTAACCATGAACGCGCTGGATTACACCAACTTCTCCTTCCTGCCGGAACTGCTTGAAGTCTCAGTGGTGGTCGCTGTCTGCGGGGTCGTTTTTGGTGGATTGCTTGATTATCTGGCATTGCGCAAAACCCGTCTGGCATGATGTTGCATATTTATGCTCTAAATAATTCGAGTTACGGGAAGGCGGCGACGCAGCAAATCCCCAGGAGCTTACATAAGTAAGTGACTGGGGTGAGCGAGGAAAGCCAACACACCCGTAGCTTGAAGTATGACGAGCATATTTGGTCGTTGTAATCACCCTGCGTAATTATAACGGCGAAATAAGCAACAACTGCTAAAAATAATATTTGTTATTTTGTGCGCCAAAGAATTTGGAAATTATTGACGCCTTTTATATATACTATTTCCCTTACTCGATTCAGCCACGAAAGATTTATTTTTTGTTCCTCAATTGTCCGTTTATTGATAATCAATTGTTAAGCAATTGTTTTATTTTAGTATTGGTTATACCAATTGCCCTCAGTACGCCCCCCACCTGCCCGCTTTCGTTATAACGTGATGTTGCAACAGGTTCTTAAAGCCAAAGCGACATATATTGCAACATATGTGACATGCGCGGCAGAACCCAGTAACACAGATCTAGAGATGTTTACAGTAATGTAACCTTCCCGTAAAATGCCCTCACACTTTAAACGCCACCCGGTCCCGTGGAATTGAGGTCGTTAAATGAGACTCAGGAAATACAATAAAAGTTTGGGATGGTTGTCATTAATTGCAGGCACTGCATTACTCAGTGGCTGTAATTCTGCGCTGCTTGACCCTAAAGGACAGATTGGACTGGAACAACGGTCATTGATACTGACGGCATTTGGCCTGATGTTGATTGTCGTTATTCCCGCCATCTTGATGGCTGTTGGTTTTGCCTGGAAGTATCGTGCAAGCAATAAAGATGCGAAGTACAGCCCGAACTGGTCACACTCCAATAAAGTGGAAGCTGTGGTCTGGACGGTGCCGATCTTAATCATCATTTTCCTTGCCGTTCTGACCTGGAAAACCACTCACGCTCTTGAGCCAAGCAAACCGCTGGCGCATGACGAGAAGCCCATTACCATCGAAGTGGTTTCCATGGACTGGAAATGGTTCTTCATCTATCCGGAACAGGGTATCGCTACCGTGAATGAAATCGCCTTCCCGGCGAATACTCCGGTTGAATTCAAAGTGACTTCCAACTCCGTGATGAACTCCTTCTTTATCCCGCGTCTGGGTAGCCAGATTTATGCCATGGCAGGTATGCAGACTCGACTGCATCTGATCGCCAACGAAGTCGGTACTTATGATGGTATCTCCGCAAGTTATAGCGGACCAGGCTTCTCCGGTATGAAGTTCAAGGCTATCGCAACAAAGGACCGCGCCGAATTCGACCAATGGGTTGCTAAAGCTAAACAGTCCACGAACACCATGAGCGACATGGCAGCGTTCGAGAAAGTGGCTGCGCCAAGCGAATACAACCAGGTGGAATACTTCTCCAACGTGAAACCGGATTTGTTTAAAGACGTTATTAACAAATTTATGGCTCACGGTAAGAGCATGGACATGACCCAACCCGAAGGTGAGCACAGCGCACACGAAGGAATGGAAGGCATGGACATGAGCCACGCGGAATCCGCTCACTAAGGGGCCGAGGAAGAATACGATGTTCGGAAAATTGACGCTGGATGCAGTTCCGTTCCATGAACCTATTGTCATGGTTACGATTGCTGCCATTATCATCGGTGGTGCGGCCTTACTGGGCCTTATCACTTACTTCGGTAAGTGGACCTACCTGTGGAAAGAGTGGCTGACTTCTGTTGACCACAAACGCCTTGGCATCATGTATGTCATCGTCGCAATCGTCATGTTGATTCGTGGCTTTGCCGACGCCATCATGATGCGTAGTCAGCAAGCGCTGGCTTCTGCAGGTGAAGCGGGCTTCCTGCCACCTCACCACTACGACCAGATCTTCACGGCTCACGGCGTGATTATGATCTTCTTCGTGGCAATGCCATTTGTTATCGGTCTGATGAACCTGGTGGTTCCGCTGCAGATCGGCGCACGTGACGTTGCATTCCCGTTCCTGAACAACCTGAGCTTCTGGTTCACCGTTGTCGGCGTAATCCTGGTTAACCTTTCTCTGGGCGTGGGTGAATTCGCGCAGACCGGTTGGCTGGCGTATCCGCCACTTTCGGGAATAGAGTACAGTCCAAGCGTCGGGGTCGACTATTGGATATGGGCAGTCCAGTTGTCCGGTATTGGTACAACTCTGACCGGTATCAACTTCTTTGTGACCATCATTAAGATGCGTGCACCAGGAATGACCATGTTCAAGATGCCAGTGTTTAGCTGGGCATCTCTGTGTGCAAACATCCTGATTATCGCTTCTTTCCCAATCCTGACGGTTACCGTCGCGTTGCTGACCCTGGATCGCTATCTGGGCACCCATTTCTTTACCAACGATATGGGCGGCAACATGATGATGTACATCAACCTGATTTGGGCCTGGGGCCATCCGGAAGTGTACATTCTGGTTCTGCCAGTCTTCGGCGTGTTCTCCGAAATCGCAGCAACCTTCTCGCGTAAACGTCTGTTTGGTTACACCTCGCTGGTGTGGGCAACCGTGTGTATCACCGTTCTGTCGTTCGTTGTTTGGCTGCACCACTTCTTCACCATGGGTGCAGGCGCTAACGTAAACGCCTTCTTCGGTATCACCACCATGATTATCGCCATCCCGACCGGGGTGAAGATCTTCAACTGGCTGTTCACCATGTATCAGGGCCGTATCGTATTCCACTCAGCAATGCTGTGGACGATTGGCTTTATCGTCACCTTCTCAGTCGGCGGCATGACCGGTGTACTGCTGGCGGTGCCGGGTGCGGACTTCGTTCTGCACAACAGTCTGTTCCTGATTGCGCACTTCCATAACGTTATCATCGGCGGCGTTGTATTTGGATGCTTCGCTGGTATGACCTACTGGTGGCCAAAAGCGTTTGGCTTCACGCTGAACGAAACCTGGGGTAAACGCGCATTCTGGTTCTGGATCATCGGCTTCTTCGTAGCATTTATGCCACTGTACGTGCTGGGCTTCATGGGTATGACCCGTCGTCTCAGCCAGCAGATTGATCCACAGTTCCATCCGATGCTGGTCGTTGCCGCATGCGGCGCCGCGCTGATTGCACTGGGTATCCTGTGCCAGCTGATTCAGATCTTCGTTTCTATTCGCGACCGCGAGCAGAACCGTGACCTGACCGGTGACCCATGGGGTGGTCGTACGCTGGAGTGGGCAACCTCTTCCCCGCCTCCGTTCTATAACTTTGCCGTTGTGCCGCACGTTCACGAGCGTGATGCCTTCTGGGAAATGAAAGAAAAAGGTGAAGCGTACAAGCAGCCTGCGCACTATGAAGAAATTCATATGCCGAAGAACAGCGGTGCCGGTATCGTCATTACCGCCTTCGCAACACTGTTTGGTTTCGCCATGATCTGGCATATCTGGTGGCTGGCGATTGCAAGCTTCGCAGGCATGATCATCAGCTGGATTGTGAAAAGCTTTGATGAAGACGTGGATTACTACGTGCCGGTCCCGGAAGTCGAAAAACTGGAAAACCAGCATTTCGATGAGATTACTAAGGCAGGGCTGAAAAATGGCAACTGATACTTTAACGCACGCGACTGCCCACGCGCACGAACACGGGCACCACGATGCAGGCCAGACCAAGATCTTCGGATTCTGGGTCTACCTGATGAGCGACTGCATTCTGTTCTCTATTCTGTTTGCAACCTATGCCGTTCTGGTGAACGGCACCGCAGGTGGCCCGACAGGTAAGGACATTTTTGAACTGCCGTTCGTTCTGGTTGAAACATTCCTGCTGTTATTCAGCTCCATTACTTACGGCATGGCAGCGATTGCCATGTACAAGAACAACAAGAGCCAGGTTATCTCCTGGCTGGCGTTGACCTTCTTGTTCGGTGCCGGATTCATCGGGATGGAACTCTATGAATTCCATCACCTGATTGTTAACGGTATGGGCCCGGATCGCAGCGGCTTCCTGTCTGCGTTCTTCGCGCTGGTCGGTACGCACGGTCTGCACGTCACCTCCGGTCTTATCTGGATGGCGGTGCTGATGGTGCAAGTTGCTCGTCGCGGTCTGACCAGTACTAACCGTACCCGCATCATGTGCCTGAGCCTATTCTGGCACTTCCTGGATGTGGTGTGGATCTGTGTGTTCACTGTTGTTTATCTGATGGGGGCGATGTAATGAGTCATTCTAACGAGAGCGGCGGCGCATCCCATGGCAGCGTAAAAACCTACATGACAGGTTTTATCCTGTCGATCATCCTGACGGTCATTCCGTTCTGGATGGTGATGACAGGTTCTGCCTCACCGGCCGTCATTCTGGGAACTATTCTGGCAATGGCAGTGGTACAGATTCTGGTGCACCTGGTGTGCTTCCTGCACATGAATAGCAAATCTGATGAAGGTTGGAACATGACGGCCTTTGTCTTTACTGTGCTAATCATCGCCATCCTGGTTGTGGGCTCCATCTGGATTATGTGGAACCTTAACTACAACATGATGATGCACTAAGAGCGGCGATTATGATGTTTAAGCAATACCTGCAAGTAACGAAACCAGGCATCATCTTTGGCAACCTGATCTCGGTGATTGGGGGATTCCTGCTGGCCTCGAAAGGCAGCATTGATTATCCCCTGTTTATCTACACGCTGGTTGGGGTGTCACTGGTTGTGGCGTCGGGTTGTGTATTTAACAACTATATCGACAGGGATATCGACAGGAAGATGGAGAGGACCAAAAACCGCGTGCTGGTTAAAGGTCTGATTTCCCCTGCGGTCTCGCTGGTATACGCCACCCTGCTGGGTATTGCTGGCTTTATGCTACTGTGGTTTGGCGCGAACCCTCTGGCCTGCTGGCTGGGGGTAATGGGCTTCGTGGTCTATGTGGGCGTTTATAGCCTGTACATGAAGCGTCATTCCGTTTATGGCACGCTGATTGGCTCACTTTCCGGCGCTGCGCCGCCGGTGATTGGCTACTGTGCCGTAACCGGTGAGTTCGATAGCGGTGCGTTGATTCTGCTGGCTATTTTCAGCCTGTGGCAAATGCCGCACTCTTACGCGATTGCGATTTTCCGCTTCAAGGATTATCAGGCTGCCAACATCCCTGTACTGCCAGTGGTAAAAGGCATTTCGGTCGCGAAGAACCATATCACGCTGTATATCGTGGCATTTGCTATCGCCACGCTGATGCTAACCCTGGGCGGTTATGCAGGTTATAAATACCTGATTGTTGCGGCGGCGGTGAGCGTCTGGTGGTTGGGCATGGCGCTGCGCGGTTATAAAGTGGAAGATGACAGAGTCTGGGCGCGCAAGCTGTTCGGCTTCTCCATCATCGCCATTACCGCGCTCAGCGTGATGATGTCCGTCGACTTTATGGTGCCAAACTCGCAGAACCTGCTGACTTACGTCTGGTAAGTTAATCGTAACACCTTCTATGCCGGATGGCGGCTGACGCCTTATCCGGCCTACCAAAAAGCATATAGCTTGTAGGCCGGATAAGTTACGTTCAGATCGCTATCCGGCATTTTCGTCTCCAGCCGACGCCCCTCACAACCCCAACATTTGTTAATAAAGCGCATATTTACCCAGCCTGCTTAGCGCTTTACACTAGGCGCGAAATTAATACAGAGGTGGGAATGAACGATTACAAAATGACGCCCGGTGAGTTGCGCGCCACCTGGGGTTTAGGGACCGTATTCTCGTTGCGCATGCTTGGCATGTTTATGGTCCTGCCGGTTCTGACCACGTACGGTATGGCGCTACAGGGTGCCAGCGAAGCCTTGATAGGCCTTGCTATCGGTATTTATGGCCTGGCGCAAGCCATCTTCCAGATCCCTTTTGGTCTGCTGTCAGACCGCATCGGCCGTAAGCCGCTTATTGTCGGCGGGCTGGCGGTATTCGTTCTCGGCAGCATAATTGCTGCTCTCTCCGATTCAATCTGGGGCATTATTCTTGGTCGGGCTTTACAAGGCTCTGGCGCCATTGCGGCTGCCGTAATGGCGCTGCTTTCCGACTTAACCCGTGAGCAAAACCGTACCAAAGCGATGGCGTTTATCGGCGTCAGCTTTGGTATCACCTTCGCCATTGCGATGGTGCTGGGACCAATCGTTACCCATGCGCTGGGGCTACACGCGCTGTTCTGGATGATTGCAGCCCTTGCTACCACGGGTATCGTGCTGACCATTTGGGTCGTTCCCAATAGCACTACCCACGTGCTGAACCGCGAGTCGGGCATGGTAAAAGGCAGCTTCAGCAAAGTGCTGGCAGAACCCAAACTGCTGAAGCTCAACTTTGGCATCATGTGTCTGCACATATTGCTGATGTCCACCTTCGTCGCTTTACCAGGCCAACTGGCGAAAGCAGGCTTCCCTGCAGCAGAGCACTGGAAAATTTATCTGGTGACGATGCTGCTGTCCTTTGTTTCCGTGGTGCCGTTCATCATTTACGCCGAAGTGAAGCGCAAGATGAAACGCGTGTTCCTCGCCTGCGTGTTACTGATACTTATTGCAGAGATTGTATTGTGGAGCGCTAACGTGCGTTTCTGGGGGTTGATTGCGGGTGTGCAGATATTCTTCCTCGCCTTTAACCTGATGGAAGCCCTCCTCCCCTCTCTTATCAGTAAAGAGTCTCCGGCTGGCTATAAAGGCACGGCGATGGGCGTTTACTCCACCAGCCAGTTTCTTGGCGTGGCGATTGGCGGTTCGCTCGGCGGTTGGGTGGTCGAAATGTTCGATGGTCAGGCCGTATTCCTGGCCGGTGCGCTTCTGGCGGCGGTGTGGTTATTGGTGGCAAGTACAATGAAAGAGCCGCCGTATGTCAGCAGCCTGCGGGTGGAAATCCCACCTGAAATTGCTGCGGATGACACCCTGAAGCAGCGTCTGCTGGCTAAAGAAGGAATAAGCGAAGTGTTAATTGTGGCGAAAGAGCATTCGGCCTACGTGAAAATCGACAGCAAAGTCACCAATCGATTTGAGGTTGAGCAGGCCATCAGCCAGGCGTGAAGATGAGATTTGTCAGATGGCGGCTTACGCCATCTGACATAACGACTTAATCGCGGAAGTTCTTGAACTGGAACGGTTGACCGAGGTCGCCGCCGCGAACCAGTGCCATGACGGATTGCAGGTCGTCACGCGCCTTGCCGGTTACACGGATTTCTTCGCCCTGAATCTGCGCCTGCACCTTCAGTTTGCTGTCTTTGATCAGCTTAACGATTTTCTTTTGCACTGCGCTTTCAATGCCTTGTTTCAGCTTAGCTTCAACAAACCAGGTTTTACCGCTGTGCACGAAGGTTTCTGGTACGTCCAGCGACGTGCCTTCAATACCGCGTTTGAGCAGCTTGGCACGCAGAATATCCAGTAACTGATTGACCTGAAAATCAGACTCGCTCAGCACCTTAATCGTCTTATTTGACTCATTCAGCTCAAAAGTCGCTTCAACGCCACGAAAATCAAAGCGTGACTCCACTTCGCGGCTGGCGTTATCTACCGCGTTACGGGCTTCCTGAAGATCAACTTCAGAGACAATATCGAAAGATGGCATCTTTTCCTCTCCCTTCATTTTTGATGCGAAGCATAATACCTGCAAAGTTACCCAACAGACAGCGCTATACTAGGCTGTATCCTTTAATTGTACGTGGTACTGATACCTGCGAACAATAATGGGGTACGGCCGATATGGATTAACACCTGGTGCTGTTGCAGGTGAGGAGGAAGAATGAAAATTACCGTACTGGGATGTGGAGCGCTAGGACAGCTTTGGCTTACCGCGCTATGCAAACATGGACATGAGGTGCAAGGGTGGCTACGCGTACCGCAACCCTATTGCAGCGTAAACCTGATCGACACGGATGGGTCAGTTTTTAATGAATCCCTGACGGCAAACGACCCCGACTTTTTGGCAAAAAGTGACCTGCTACTGGTCACCCTGAAAGCCTGGCAGGTTTCTGATGCGGTAAAAAGCCTGGCCGCAATTCTGCCTGAAACTACTCCCATTCTGCTGATTCACAACGGCATGGGGACAATTGAAGAGCTGCATAACATTAAGCAACCTCTGCTGATAGGCACCACCACCCACGCGGCACGCCGTGACGGCAACGTCATCATTCATGTCGCTCAGGGAACAACACGCATTGGTCCGGCACGTGAACAAGACGGTGATTTCAGTTATCTGGCTGAAGTCCTGCAAGAGGTGCTACCGGACGTCGCCTGGCACGACACTATTCGCGCCGAGCTGTGGCGAAAGCTGGCCGTCAACTGCGTCATTAACCCGCTGACCGCATTATGGAATTGCCCAAACGGCGAGTTACGCCATCATCCTGAAAAAATAGCACTCATCTGCGAGGAAGTGGCCGCGGTCATTGAACGCGAAGGCCACCATACATCTGTGGACGATTTACGCTATTATGTCGAGCAAGTGATTGACAGTACGGCGGAAAATATCTCATCAATGCTGCAAGACATTCGTGCCCTGCGCCATACTGAGATCGACTACATTACCGGTTATTTGTTAAAACGCGCCCGCGCGCACGGCATCGCCGTCCCGGAAAACGCCCAACTGTTTGAAATGGTAAAGAGAAAGGAAAGTGAGTATGAGCGCTCAAGCACTGGTATGTCTCGCCCCTGGTAGTGAAGAGACCGAAGCGGTCACCACTATCGATCTGCTGGTGCGCGGCGGAATTAAGGTCACGACCGCCAGCGTCGCCAGCGATGGCGACCTGGCGATCGTGTGCTCACGCGGAGTGAAGCTGCTAGCGGATGCGCCATTAGTCGAAGTTGCTGACGGCGATTTCGACATTATCGTGCTGCCGGGCGGTATTAAAGGCGCCGAGTGTTTTCGCGACAGCCCGCTGCTTATCGAAACCGTGAAACAGTTTCATCGTTCCGGGCGCATTGTCGCGGCAATTTGCGCCGCGGCCGCCACCGTACTCGTCCCACACGATATTTTCCCCATCGGTAACATGACCGGTTTTCCGGCGCTGAAAGACCAAATTCCCGCTGACCAGTGGCAGGACAAGCGCGTCGTATGGGATCCTCGCGTCAACCTGTTAACCAGCCAGGGACCGGGGACTTCCATTGATTTCGGTTTGAAAATCATTGATCTTCTGGTGAGTCGCGAAAAAGCTCACGAGGTGGCGTCACAACTGGTGATGGCCGCGGGAATCTATAACTACTACGAGTAAATCTTCGAGCCACTCCCTTATAAGGAATCATAATGAAAGGATATCTGAGTGGAGTGGCTTTACTGCTCCTTTCCGGTTATGCCACTGCGACGCAACTCGAAATAAAGAGTATTGAATATCGCTATCCCGGAAGCACTGAAATGCAGTATCGCGTGCCATGGTTTTCCTCGACGGATAACCCCAACGTTGCAAAACGCATTAACGATTATATTTTCGCAAGCTTTATCAATCAGCTACCGGGTAATACTCCACAGGCCACAGTAAATCAGTTTGCGAAATCAGCCATGAATCCCACCGCAAACCTTGACTACACGGTTGAGTATCGCGACGCAAAAATCCTGACGCTCAACATGTTTGTCGAAGGTTGCGGGGCGTATTGCGAGTCGTACAATGTGCCGATCAGCTTCGATTTAGCCAGCGGTGCGGCAATTACCCTTAACGATCTCTTTTCCCGGGCTACAATCGCCGAATTAAACACCCGCACCAGAAAAGATATCCGCGGCCAAATCGATACCTTTGTTACGGCGCATAATTCGCAAACACCAGAACAAATAAAAGAAGAGAAAGGTGAAGATTTTAACTATGCCGAATTCTACGCATCGTGCGCAACCTACACCGACGGTTTGTACTACATCGACAAATTCTCCCTGCAAAAAGACCATCTGGCTTTCCTGAACGGACGCTGTAGCAACCACGCCAGCCGTGCGCTCGACGAGTTGGGTGATTTCACAACGAAAATCCCAACCGCGGAACTGCAAAATCGACTCACACCGTACGGCCAATATCTGACTACCGCAAAGAGTACAACACCAGTTTCGCCAGCGCCCGGCATTGACGGCAAAGTCATGTACGGCACGCTGGGAAAAAGCATGCGTATTGTGTTGAAGGTGGACTGCAAATACGGTGATTTTTTTGAAGGGGCTTACTTTTACCAAAAATTTGGCGCACCGATTGAATTGACCGGCAAATGCGACACAGCCGACAATCAACATTATGAACTGAAGACATCTGCGGCTGAACAAACGCAAGAGAAGATAACGCTGGAATTAAAAAACGGTGTCTATCAGGGGGTCTGGGAGTCGAACGGGAAGACGCTTCCCGTTCGTTTTGAATAATATCGTTATATTGCCGGATGGCGGCGTAACCGCCTTATCCGGCCTACAACACGGTGTTTACTCAATTACGGGCGATACACCTTCACATTTTCAAAGCCCTGCTCGCGCAGATAAAGCGCCTGCAGGCGACTCATCACCCCGCGTTCACACCACAGCAGCCAGGTTTTACTCTGGTCCAGATCGCCGAATTTAGTGCTCAGCTTGTAGAATGGCAGAGAAACGACGTCCACACCTTCAACCTTCAGCGGTTTATCATCCTGTTCATCCACAGAACGGATATCAAGGATTACGTCATTCGGACCGAAACCGCTCACGGTTTCCACTTCTACCACGGTCTGCTGCGTCTGCTGGGCAATATCGCGAATATCGATATTGTTCGCTTCTTCAACCACTTTATCGAGGATAGAGAAATCGAAGTTTTCTTCTTCGGCCTCAATCTTCGCTTTGATCGCTTTCACCGTCGGGCTTTTTGAAATCACACCGCAGTATTCCGGCATGGTACGGGCAAAGTCTTCGGTTCCAATTTCACGCGCCAGATTGATGATATGCTCTTTATCATGGGAGATAAGGGGGCGCAGGATCAGGGTGTCAGAAACGTTATCGATCAGACGCAGGTTGGTCAGCGTCTGGCTGGACACCTGGCCCAGTGCTTCACCGGTTACCAGCGCCTGTACGCCGTAGCGCTCAGCGACTTTCGACGCCGCGCGAACCATCATACGTTTGAGAACCACGCCCATCTGGCCGTCATCAACTTTCTCCAGGATCTCACCGACCACCGGTTCAAAGTTGATAGCAACAAAACGCACGCGATGCGAACTACCGAAGCGATTCCACAGGTAATGCGCCACCTGGCGAACGCCGATTTCATGCGCTGCGCCGCCAAGGTTAAAGAAGCAATAGTGTACACGGCAGCCGCGACGCATCAGCATATAACTGGACACACCGGAGTCGAAACCGCCGGAAATCAGCGACAGTACGTCTTCCTGCGTACCAATCGGGAAACCGCCAATACCTTCATAGCGGCCTTTAACCAGCAGCAGACGGTCGTTTTCGATTTCAAGATTTACCGTAACATCCGGCTTCGTCAGCTTCACGCGTGCAGATTCAATATGTTGGTTCAGTCCACCGCCAACATAACGTTCCACCTCAATGGAGCTAAACTCATGCTTCCCGCGACGCTTCACGCGAACACAGAAGGTTTTACCTTCCAGTTGATCGCGATACTGCACCAGTGCCTTCTCGAAAATATCGTGCATATCGGTAAACGGCACGTCTTCTACTTCGAGAATGTGGTGGATACCCGGAATACGGGTCAGCGCGTCGCGAATATCCAGGCGCTGGCTTTCATCTTTAGCGCGAACCTCAACGTGATCCCAGTGACGGACAACGGCAAGGTCTTCATCATAGTGCTTTAAAACGTTACGAATGTTCCCTGTCAGAATTTTTATAAAGCGCAAACGCACAGATTGGCTTTTGATGGTGATTTCTGGGAACAATTTAATGATAAACTTCATGGCGGCAATGGTTCTTAGGCAAGTCTGAATGACTTGTAATGGAAAAAAATACAGCAGCCCATACCCGCGACTGCATCCAGGCGCGCAAGTATATCACCATCACGCGGCTACTGTGCACATTGCGCGTTATTTGCTTATCAGTGCGAGTCCGTTACCATAGTCTTGTGCTGCCAATACAGAGAGTCAGACATTCATTATGCCGAAGAAAAATGAAGCGCCCGCCAGTTTTGAAACCGCGCTGAGCGAGCTGGAACAAATTGTTACCCGTCTGGAAGGCGGCGACCTGCCGTTAGAAGAAGCGTTGAACGAATTCGAACGTGGCGTACAGTTAGCGCGTCAGGGACAGGTCAAATTGCAACAGGCTGAACAGCGCGTACAAATCCTGCTGTCAGATACTGAAGACGCCGCCCTTACGCCTTTTACACCGGATAATGAGTAAATGGATTTTACGCAGCAGCTACAGGCTTGCGTTGAGCAGGCAAACCAGGCACTGAGCCGTTTTATCGCGCCACTGCCCTTTCAGAACACTCCCGTGGTCGAAACCATGCAATATGGCGCATTATTAGGCGGTAAACGTCTGCGCCCGTTCCTGGTGTATGCGACCGGTCAGATGTTTGGTGTCAGCCTGAGTACGCTTGATGCTCCCGCTGCCGCCGTCGAATGCATTCATGCCTATTCGCTGATGCACGATGATTTGCCCGCGATGGATGACGATGACCTGCGACGCGGTCTGCCGACTTGCCACGTAAAATTTGGCGAGGCAAATGCGATCCTGGCCGGAGATGCGCTACAAACGCTGGCATTCTCCATTATCAGCGACGCCCCAATGCCGGAAGTCACTGACCGTGACCGCATCGCGATGATCTCTGAACTGGCTCAGGCCAGCGGCATCGCCGGTATGTGCGGCGGCCAGGCACTGGATCTGGAAGCTGAAGGTCATCAGGTTGAGCTGGATGCGCTGGAGCGGATTCATCGCCATAAAACCGGAGCATTGATTCGCGCCGCCGTGCGTTTGGGGGCGTTAAGTGCTGGCGATAAAGGGCGAGAATGCCTGCCAATACTCGACAAATACGCAGAAAGCATCGGTCTGGCTTTCCAGGTTCAGGATGACATCCTGGATGTGGTAGGCGATACTGCAACATTGGGTAAACGTCAGGGTGCTGACCAGCAGCTTGGCAAAAGTACCTATCCTGCACTTCTGGGTCTTGAGCAAGCCCAGAATAAAGCCCGGGATTTAATCGAGGATGCCCGCCAGTCGCTAAGTCTGCTGGCCGCACAGTCACTCGATACCTCGGCACTGGAAGCGCTAGCGGACTACATAATCCAGCGTGATAAATAAACCAACATATCCCATGAGCTTGCGATGAGTTTTGATATAGCCAAATACCCGACCCTGGCGCTGGTCGACTCCACCCAGGAGTTACGTCTGCTGCCAAAAGAGAGCCTGCCAAAGCTTTGCGACGAACTGCGCCGCTATTTGCTCGACAGCGTAAGCCGTTCCAGCGGGCACTTCGCCTCTGGTCTGGGCACGGTGGAACTCACCGTCGCGCTGCACTATGTCTACAACACCCCGTTTGACCAGTTAATCTGGGATGTGGGACATCAGGCTTATCCGCACAAAATTCTGACCGGTCGCCGCGATAAAATCGGCACCATTCGTCAGAAAGGCGGCCTTCATCCGTTCCCATGGCGCGGTGAAAGCGAGTATGACGTACTGAGCGTTGGGCACTCTTCTACCTCCATCAGCGCAGGTATCGGTATTGCCGTTGCCGCCGAGAAAGAAGGTAAAGAGCGCCGTACCGTGTGTGTGATTGGTGATGGTGCTATCACCGCAGGGATGGCGTTTGAAGCGATGAACCACGCGGGCGATATTAGGCCCGACATGCTGGTTATCCTCAACGACAACGAAATGTCGATTTCAGAGAACGTTGGCGCGCTGAACAATCATCTGGCACAGCTGCTCTCTGGCAAACTCTACTCCTCGCTGCGCGAAGGCGGGAAGAAAGTCTTCTCCGGCGTGCCGCCGATTAAAGAACTGCTCAAACGTACCGAAGAACACATTAAAGGTATGGTTGTGCCGGGGACTCTGTTTGAAGAACTGGGCTTTAACTATATCGGTCCGGTGGACGGTCACGACGTGCTGGGGCTTATTACTACGCTCAAAAACATGCGCGATCTGAAAGGCCCGCAGTTCCTGCACATCATGACCAAAAAGGGTCGTGGCTACGAGCCTGCGGAAAAAGATCCGATAACCTTCCACGCGGTACCCAAATTCGATCCGTCCAGCGGATGCCTGCCGAAAAGCAGCGGCGGTCTGCCGAGCTATTCAAAAATTTTCGGTGACTGGCTGTGCGAGACCGCAGCGAAAGACAATAAGCTGATGGCAATCACCCCGGCAATGCGCGAAGGTTCCGGAATGGTGGAGTTTTCACGTAAATTCCCGGACCGCTATTTCGATGTGGCGATTGCCGAGCAGCACGCTGTGACGTTTGCTGCCGGTCTGGCGATTGGCGGCTACAAGCCGGTGGTAGCCATTTACTCGACCTTCCTGCAACGCGCCTACGATCAGGTGCTGCACGATGTTGCCATCCAGAAACTGCCGGTCCTGTTCGCCGTTGACCGGGCAGGGATTGTTGGCGCAGATGGGCAAACCCACCAGGGGGCGTTCGATCTCTCCTTCCTGCGCTGCATCCCGGAAATGGTCATCATGACCCCGAGTGATGAAAACGAATGCCGCCAGATGCTGTTCACCGGCTATCACTACAACGACGGTCCAACGGTCGTGCGCTACCCACGCGGCAACGCGGTAGGCGTTGAGCTGACCCCGCTGGAACAACTGCCAATTGGTAAAGGCATCGTGAAACGTCACGGGGAAAAAGTGGCGATTCTCAACTTCGGCACCCTGATGCCGGAAGCCGCTCAGGTCGCAGAGTCGCTGAACGCCACGCTGGTCGATATGCGCTTTGTAAAACCACTGGATGAAACGTTGATCCTTGAAATGGCTGCCCAACACGAGGTGCTGGTTACCATTGAAGAGAACGCCATTATGGGTGGTGCTGGCAGCGGCGTAAACGAAGTGCTGATGGCCCATCGTAAGCCCGTCCCGGTGCTGAACATTGGCCTACCAGACTTCTTCATCCCGCAGGGAACTCAGGATGAAGCTCGTGCCGATCTGGGTCTGAATGCCGCCGGAATTGAGACCAAAATCAAGGCCTGGCTGGCATAATCCCCTCCCCGCTCCTGCTATGCTTAATTCATCACGAGCTAAGCAGGAGTGGATTGATGAAATACAACATCTTAGGAAAAACCGACCTACGGGTCTCCCGCCTTTGCCTGGGTTGCATGACATTTGGCGAACCCAATCGCGGCAATCACGCCTGGACGCTACCTGAAGAAAGCAGCCGCCCGATAATCAAACACGCCCTTGAGGGCGGCATTAACTTTTTCGATACCGCCAACAGCTACTCCGCTGGCAGCAGCGAAGAGATTGTCGGCCGCGCGCTGCGTGATTTCGCCCGCCGCGAAGATGTCGTGGTCGCTACCAAGGTTTTTCACCAGGTTGATGATTTAGCAGAAGGATTATCCCGCGCACAAATTCTGCGCTCGATTGATGACAGCCTCAGACGCCTGGGTATGGACTATGTGGACATCCTGCAAATTCACCGCTGGGATTACAACACGCCAATCGAAGAAACTCTGGAGGCTCTAAACGACGTCGTGAAAGCCGGTAAAGCTCGCTATATTGGCGCCTCATCCATGCACGCTTCGCAGTTTGCCCAGGCTCTGGCCTTACAGAAGCAACACGGCTGGGCGCAGTTCGTCAGCATGCAGGATCACTACAACCTAATCTACCGCGAAGAAGAACGCGAAATGCTGCCGCTTTGCTATCAGGAAGGCGTGGCCGTTATCCCATGGAGCCCGCTGGCGCGCGGTCGCCTGACGCGTCCCTGGGGAGAAACAACCGCACGTCTGGTTTCCGATGAAGTCGGTAAAAATTTGTACAACGAGAGCGATGAAAACGACGCGCAAATCGCCGCACGACTGACCGGTGTCAGTGAGGAGTTGGGTGTAACGCGGGCACAGGTTGCGCTGGCCTGGCTGCTGAGCAAACCCGGCGTGGCAGCGCCAATTATTGGTTCTTCACGTGAGGAACAGCTGGATGAGTTGCTCAACGCGGTAGATTTAACGTTGAAGCCGGAGCAAATTGCCGAGCTGGAAACGCCGTACAAACAGCATCCGGTGGTGGGATTTAAATAAGCGCGGTTGAAGATTGTAGGCCGGATAAGCATAGCGCATCCGGCACTGATAGCCCGATGTCGCGGCGCTTATCGGGCCTACAATAGCCCCTGAAAAGGGTTAAATGATACCTACCGGCCAGTGATGACCGATAAAATACAAAATTCCGGCAGAGAGTATCCCGGCCACAATATCGTCGATCATGATCCCCGTCCCGCCATGTACGTTGCGATCGAACCAACGAATCGGCCACGGCTTCCACATATCCAGAATACGGAAAATCACAAATCCGGCGGCAACCCACTGCCAGTCGTTGGTCGGCAACGCCATCAGGGTAATCCACATCCCGACAAACTCGTCCCAGACAATGCTACCGTGATCGTGCACGCCCATATCTTTCGCCGTTTGATGGCACAGATAAACGCCGATACAGATAGATAACATCACCACCAGCGAATACAGCTGCCACGGCAGAAAGGTCATTAAATACCAAAAAGGGATCGCCGCCAGCGATCCCATGGTGCCAGGAACAATTGGGCTCAGCCCGCTGCCAAAACCGGTGGCTAACAGGTGCCACGGATTGCGCATACTCAGGCGGCTTTTGGCGACATCTTTTTTAAGGCGCGGCAAAATGGTCATATCCTTTCCAGTCAAACGTGACGGGTTTTCCATCGCGCGTAAAGTGAATGCCTTCCACGTCCGCGCTCATCTGCCCAATACAGGTAAACGCTACGCCGAGATTTCCCAGCGCCACGTCCAGCGCACCACGATTAATTTCCGGTACGGTAAAGCATAACTCATAATCTTCGCCACCCGCGAGCGCCCAGCGCAGGGCCTGTTCCGGCTCAACGTGCTGTGACAATGCCGTGGAGTATGGCAGCGCCTCAACGTTAACCCGCGCGCCACAGCCGCTGGCATTAACGATGTGTCCCAAATCGGAAATCAGGCCATCGGAGAGATCGATAGCCGCACTGGCCAGATCGCGCAGGGCTTGTCCCTGCAAAATACGCGGCGTGGGACGCAGATGGCGTTGCAGAAGATAGTCCGCGTCTGTTGCATCTGCAACCTGCAATCGGTTCTGCAAAATCGCCAGCCCGGCCGCACTGTCGCCCGGCGTGCCGGTAACATAAATCCAGTCACCCGGTTTCGCGCCAGAGCGTTTTAAGGCCCGCCCAATGGGGACGTAGCCATGAATACCCAGCGTCATCGACAGCGGCCCACGCGTGGTGTCACCGCCAATCAGCTGCATATCATAGTAATTGAGGAGTTCAAACAGGCCATCGCTGAAGGCTTCCAGCCAGGCTTCATCGACGTCAGGTAACGTGAGCGCCAGCGTCAGCCACGCAGGATCCGCCCCCATCGCCGCCAGATCGCTCAAATTCACCGCCAGTGCTTTCCAGGCGAGATCGGTCGGATCAATGTCGGGGAGAAAGTGGTTGCCTGCCACCAGCGTATCGGTACTGATCGCCAGCGTTTGTTTTTCAGGGATGTTCAGAAGTGCGCAGTCGTCACCAATACCGGTTTCGACATCAAGACGAGAAGTTCTTACGCGGTCAAAATAACGGGCAATCAGGGAAAACTCGCCACATGCCATACGTTATGCCTCAGCAGAAAAAAAAGAAAAAGCCGGGGACAGCGGAAACAGGTTCCACCATCCAGCCGGCCTCGGGATTACTTTTTGTTGGGGCGAATCACAGGTGCTGCTTTATCCAGTACGCCGTTCACGAATTTGTGGCTATCTTCAGCGCCGAAGGTTTTTGCCAGTTCAATCGCTTCGTTGATGGCCACTTTGTACGGCACATCACTACGTTTAGACAATTCAAACAGCGCAATACGCAGTACGGCTTTTTCTACCTGACCCAGCTCTTCCAACAGACGAGACAGGTAAGGCTTCATTAATCCATCCAGGTACGCGCTGTTAGTCGCCACCCCGGACAGCAGTTCACGGAAATACAGAACGTCGACATCTTTAACGTCCTGTTCCGCCAGGAACTGGTATTCAACATCAGCGATGTCGTTCTGGGACAACTGCCAGGAGTAGAGCGCCTGGACGGCACACTCACGGGCGCGGCGACGAGCAGCAGGTTTCACGGATTTCCCCTTACAAAAATCAGGCCTTGATGGCTTTCAATACATTAATCATTTCAAGCGCAGTCAGTGCAGCTTCTGCGCCTTTGTTACCGGCTTTAGTGCCAGCACGTTCGATGGCTTGTTCAATACTTTCGGTGGTCAGAACACCGAAGGCTACCGGAATGCCACTGTCCTGAGCGACATGCGCCAGGCCATTGCTTGCACCGCCAGCCACATATTCGAAGTGCGCGGTACCGCCACGGATCACCGTACCGAGCGCAATCACCGCGTCGTATTTACCGGTTTTTGCCAGTGCGTCAGCGGCCAGTGGCAGCTCATATGCACCTGGAACCCAAACAACGGTAATGTTTTCATCTTTAACCTGGCCAATACGTTTCAGGGCGTCGATAGCACCTTCCAGCAGGCTGTCATTGATAAAGTTGTTGAAACGCGCAATGGTGATGGCGACGCGAGCGTCCGGGGTAGCAACGTTAGCTTCAATAATGTTCATATTCTTCCTTCGGGTTCGATTTATGGCCCCGTAAGGGGGGCGGATTTTATCATAATATTCTGTGCGCTGCTTCCTCTAAATCAGAAAGCCTCACGCAGTCGTTAAATGCAGGCAAACGTCCGGGCCCACCTGGCGTATCTCATTGAATTTGAAATGGGGTGCGTCAGCCAGTTTCTCAAGGCCTGGAAGCACACATAATCCTCTCGCATCGCTGCCTAACAGTTTAGGCGCAACATACACGATTAGCTCATCGACCAAACCGGCCTGTAATAATGCCCCGGCGAGCGTTGGGCCAGCTTCAACCCAAATGCTGTTAATTTGCTGTTTGCCCAGTTGCATCATTAGCACCACCAGATCCAGATGTCCGTTATGTTCCGGCACCTTCAGGCTGCGCACCGTCTCCGGCCAGCTACGAGGGTCGTCTTCAGTCCGGACAATCCAGGTTTCTCCAGGCTGTTGCACAATTCGGTGCGCCGGTGTGACCTGATTCTGGCTATCAAGAACAATGCGGATTGGCTGACGCAGCTCTTCCTGCGGGTAACTCGCCTGAGTTGACTCCCCAAGCTCCGACCAACGCACGGTAAGCTGAGGGTCGTCTGCCAGCACCGTCGCACTGCTGGTTAAAATGGCATGACTTTGCGCGCGCAAGCGTTGCACATCGCGGCGCGCCTGTGGCGAGGTAATCCACTGGCTTTCACCGCTGGCCATCGCTGTACGGCCATCAAGCGACGCGCCAAGCTTAAGCTGAAGATATGGGAATCCCGTACGCATGCGCTTGAGGAAGCCTTTATTCAATTGCTCAACTTCGCTCATCATCAGCCCGTGGCTGACGTCGATACCCGCCTGCTGCAAACGGTAGAGCCCACGTCCTGCGACCTGCGGATTGGGATCCTGCATCGCCGCAACCACACGCGACACCCCCGCCGCAATCAGCGCATCGCAACACGGCGGCGTACGACCATGATGACTACAGGGTTCAAGCGTCACGTAGGCAGTTGCCCCCTGCGCTTTTTCTCCAGCCATCCGCAGAGCATGAACTTCGGCATGCGGTTCGCCCGCGCGGTGATGATATCCCTCACCGACGATCTCCCCATCTTTCACAATCACGCAGCCCACGTTGGGGTTGGGGTGAGTGGTAAAACGTCCGCGCGCAGCAAGCTTTAGCGCGCGCGCCATGTACAATTCATCCTGCATGGCTTAGTCCTGTAGGCGAGCAATCTCTTCGCCAAATTCTTTGATATCTTCGAAACTCCGGTAGACAGAGGCAAAGCGGATGTAAGCGACTTTATCGAGCTTTTTCAACTGCTCCATCACCAGGTTGCCAATCATCTTGCTCGGCACCTCACGCTCGCCCGTCGCACGCAGCTGTGATTTGATATGGTTTAACGCCATTTCGACGTCATCTGCGCTGACAGGCCGTTTCTCAAGCGCTCTGAGCATGCCGCTGCGCAGCTTTTCTTCATTAAAGGGTTCACGCACATCGTTGCTTTTCACAACGCGCGGCATAACAAGTTCAGCCACTTCAAAAGTGGTGAAACGTTCGTTACAGACCAGACACTGCCGACGGCGGCGTACCGAGGAGCCCTCGCCTACAAGACGAGAGTCAATTACCTTAGTGTCTACGGCGAAACAGAATGGGCAATGCATACGGCGTCCTGTACCTCAGTGGTTAACAGAATCTATTTTACCCTGAACTGCCGTGACAACAAAGGCGCTGCGCTTTTGAGACAAAGGATCGATGCCTTCGTGCTCAGTGCACACTACCATTATGCTATCGCGACAATGAAGGAAGTAATCACAATGACAAGACGTTACCTAAGAATTCTCCTGGTGGGAAGTCTCTTTAGTCTTAGTGCCTGCGCACAGCAAAGCGAAGTACGCCAGATGCATCAAAGCGTTAGCACGTTGAATAAAGAGATGACGCAGCTTAATCAGGAAACGGTAAAAATTACGCAACAAAATATGTTGAATGCAAAATCAACCAGCGGCGCCTATCTGCTGCCGGGCTCCAAAACCCCGGCACGACTGGACAGCCAGATTGGCACCTTACGCATGTCGCTGGTGAACATTGCGCCGAACGCCGATGGTACGCGCCTGACGCTACGAATTCAGGGTGAATCCAACACGCCTTTACCCGCCTTTAGCGCCACCGTCGAATACGGGCAAATTCAGGGCACCACGGACAACTATCAGGAAGTGAACGTTCATAACCAATTGGTCAACGCTCCGGCGAGTATTCTTGCTCCCAGCGACGTAGACATTCCGTCACAGATAAATGGCCTCACTCCAGATCAGTTAGGATTTGTGCGCATCCACGACGTCCAGCCTGTTAGCCAATAAACTTTTTTGCGGAACGTTTTGTGCGTTCCGCAACATCACTCTGCTTCTTTTTGTTACTCCCCTGACATAACCGATATTTCTGGTAAAACTTGGCAACATTCATGGGAGCCAGTACAATTCGCCGCCTAAAGTACGCAAACGTGAACGCAATCGATTACGTAAATGATAGAACTGTGAAACAAGACATATTTTTGTGAACAATGATTTTTATAATAGGCTCCGAAGAATTACGAAATATTTAGAAACGCAAATTGCGCATTTTTCACTCCCGAAAGGGATTTCAAACAGTGGCATACATATGAAAAAAACATTACTTGCAGCCGGTGCAGTGCTGGCGCTCTCCTCGTCTTTTACTGCCAACGCAGCAGAAAATGACAAACCGCAATATCTGTCCGACTGGTGGCACCAGAGTGTCAACGTGGTGGGTAGCTATCACACCCGTTTCTCCCCGAAACTGAACAACGACGTGTATCTGGAATACGAAGCGTTTGCCAAAAAAGACTGGTTTGACTTCTATGGCTACATCGATATTCCGAAAACCTTCGACTGGGGTAACGGCAACGATAAAGGTATTTGGTCTGACGGTTCCCCGCTGTTTATGGAAATCGAACCGCGTTTCTCCATCGACAAACTGACCGGTGCTGACCTGAGCTTTGGTCCGTTCAAAGAATGGTATTTCGCCAACAACTACATCTACGATATGGGTGATAACAAAGCCAGCCGCCAGAGCACCTGGTATATGGGTCTGGGTACCGATATCGATACCGGTCTGCCGATGGGTCTGTCCCTGAACGTGTATGCTAAATACCAGTGGCAGAACTATGGCGCATCCAACGAAAACGAGTGGGATGGCTACCGTTTCAAAGTGAAATACTTTGTGCCGATCACCCAGGTTTGGGGCGGCCAGTTGACCTACATCGGCTTCACCAACTTCGACTGGGGCTCAGATTTGGGTGATGATCCGAACCGCACCAGCAACTCTATCGCGTCCAGCCACGTCCTGGCGCTGAACTACGATCACTGGCACTACTCCGTCGTAGCGCGTTACTTCCATAACGGCGGCCAGTGGAAAGGTGGAGATACCCTGAACTGGGGCGAAGGCGACTTCAGCGCGAAATCTACCGGTTGGGGTGGTTACCTGGTCGTAGGTTACAACTTCTAATCCAGACAATGTCTCGCAGACAAGCCAGCTTAACCGCTGGCTTTTTTATGGCTGGTCTTCACAGCGTACTTTACGCAAAAAGTCACTTAGCGAGCGATCTGCCGATTCGCGAAAATGCCTTTCGAGTGGCGTAATCTTCAGACATCGATCAACGCGAAAGCAACGATAATCGTCACGCTTCTCGCACCAGCCAACCAGCAGCCAGTGCTCGCCCCAGAAAAATAATCCCAGCGGCTGAACGTCGCGCCAGGAGAGGTTCCCGGACTCATCGCGATAATGCAGCGCCAGCACCTGCTGTGCTGAAACCGCGCGATGTATGAGATCGAAGGCACTGCGTGAATGCGGCTGATTACCAAAATCTGGCGCGAAAATCCGCGTTTGCTCGGCTCTGCGCCGACTCTCTGGCGGCAATATCGCCAACACTTTTTCCTGCGCGGATTCCAACGCCTGTGAGAGTGAATCCCCACCCCATGTTTTCAGCAATCGAATCGCTACCATCAATGCTTCTGATTCGTGATGCGTTAACATCAACGGCGGTAGATCAAACCCGGCCATTAAGCGGTATCCGCTGCCCACTTCGCCTTCAATAGGCACACCGGATAAAGAGAGATCGCGGATATCGCGATAAATCGTCCGTTCAGAAACCTCAAGACGCTCTGCCAGCAGCGCCGCCGTTGTCACTCGCCTGCCACGCAGGATTTGCACAATCTGAAACAAGCGGTCGGCGCGTCTGCTCATTTTAATCCTCAGTGCTGAAAATATTACGCGGGTTGATGTAAACCAACACGATTGCCTTCGCTGTCAGTAAATAGCGCAATCGTACCAATGTCCTGCCCCAGTTCGAGTGGGCCAAACACACACTGACCGCCAGCAGTGGCGACGCGTTCAAGCGTTGCAGCCAAATCGTCCGTATGCAGATAAATAATAGCGCCCTGCGCTGAAGGCGTAATACCGTCAAATTTAGCCAGCGCCCCGCCGGGAGCGGGATCCTGATGCGGAAATACGGCGAGCTCAGCGCAGTCCATGTTCTCCCGGCGCAAAGAAACCTGCATTACTGGCTCATAAAAAGCGATGGCGCGATCCATTTGTACCACGGGGATTTCAAACCAATTAATTACATTGCTCATACTTCCTCCTGCCTGTGTGGGTAATCTCAGGAGGACTATATGACAGGGCTACTGACAGCATACTGTCAGTAGTGTGGCGACAGGAAAAGATAATTACCTGTCGCTAATTCACAGGCAAAAAAAATCCCGACCTTGCGATCGGGATTCCAGTATCTTCACTCCTGGATGGGTTAAGGCAGAATCGACGGTTGATCCGCCCCTTCTTTCTCGACCTTCTGCTGCAGCATGTGCTCACGCTTCATACCCAGCTTCAGCGCCAGCGCCGATGCCACGTAGATAGAAGACGCAGTACCGATAGAAACACCGATCAGCATCGTCAGCGAGAATCCTTCCAGTACCGGACCACCGAACAGGAACAGCATCAGAATAACCATCAACGTTGTACCGGACGTAATCAACGTACGGTGCAGCGTTTGAGTCAGTGACACGTTAAAGATTTCGTAAGGCGTACCGCGACGAATTTTGCGGAAGTTTTCACGAATACGGTCAGATACAACGATACTGTCGTTCAGCGAGTAACCGATTACCGACATCAGTGATGCGACGATAGTCAGGTCAATCTCGATATGGAACAACGACAGGATCCCAAGTGTGATAATAACGTCGTGCGCCAGCGCGATAACTACCCCTGCCGCCAGTCGCCACTCAAAGCGGAAACCGACGTACACCAGGATGGAGATCAACGCCGCCATCAGCGCCATCGCACCGGTTTGCGCCAGGTCTGCACCCACGCTCGGACCCACGAATTCAATTCGCTTCACCGCGGCGTTTTGGTTGGTGGATTCGTTAATCACACTCAACACTTTGCTACCCAGCACCTGACCGCCGTCTGCACCTTCAGTTGGCGGCATACGTACCATAATGTCGTGGCTGCTGCCGAAGTTCTGCAGAAGCGGATCAACGAAGCCCGCTTTCTCCAGCGCATCGCGCATCACGTCCATATCGGCCGGTTTTTCCAGCGTGATTTCAATAACCGTACCACCGGTGAAATCGAGCCCCCAGTTAAACCCGCGTACGCCCATCACCACGATGGCCGCAATCAGCAGGAAACCTGAAATGCCGAAAGCCCAGTAGTCCCAGCGCATAAAGTCCCAGACTTTACGGCCGTGGTTCAATTGTTCAACAGTATATTCCTGTGCCACTTCGCACTCCTCAGATTGACAGCTTTTTGACGCGCTTGCCGCCATACAACAGGTTTACGATGGCACGTGTACCGACAATCGCGGTAAACATCGACGTCGCCACACCAATACCGGTAGTAATCGCGAACCCTTTAATTGCCCCGGTGCCAACTGCGTACAGGATGATGACCTTGATCAGCGTCGTAATGTTCGCATCAAAGATGGAGCTAAATGCGCCCGCATAACCTTCATTGATGGCCTGCTGCACCGAACGCCCGTTACTCAACTCTTCTTTGATACGTTCGTTGATCAGTACGTTCGCATCGACCGCGACGGCAAGGGTTAAGACGATCCCCGCAATCCCCGGCATACTCAGCGTAGCACCCGGCAGCAACGACATAATACCGACAATCAGCACCAGGTTAGCAATCAGCGCACTGGTCGCAATCAGACCGAACTTCTTATAGAAGAAGATCATGAACAGGATAGACACCACCAGACCGGCCAGACATGCTTCCAGACCCTGTTTAATGTTCTGCATACCCAGGGTTGGGCCGATGGTACGTTCTTCAACAATCTGAATCGGCGCAATCAACGCACCGGCACGTAACAGCAGGGAAAGCTGGCGTGCTTCGTTCGGGTTGTTGATACCGGTGATACGGAAGCTGTTACCCAGGCGAGACTGGATATTGGCGATGTTAATCACCTCTTCCTGCTTCACCAGCACTGCACGACCGTTGGCATCTTTCTTACCGCTGTCTTTGTACTCCACGAACAGGGTCGCCATCGGCTTACCGATGTTGTCCTTGGTGAAGTTGGACATGATGTTACCACCTGCGCTATCCAGCGAGATGTTAACCTGCGGCTGATTGTATTCGTCCTGGCTGGAAGTGGAGTCGGTGATATGGTCACCGGTCAGGATCACACGCTTGTACAGCACAACCGGCTGACCTTCGCGAGATTGTTTCACTTCCGAGTCACCCGGTACACGCCCGGATGCCGCAGCAGACTGGTCAACGTTGGTATTTACCAGACGGAATTCCAGCGTCGCGGTTGCGCCCAGAATTTCTTTCGCACGCGCGGTATCCTGAATACCCGGCAGTTCGACCACAATGCGGTCAGCACCCTGACGTTGTACCACCGGCTCAGCAACACCCAGTTGGTTAACACGATTACGCAGAATGTTGATGTTCTGCTGTACTGCGTATTCACGGGCTTCGCTCAGGCGCGCATCGGTCATTACCGCACGCAGAGCATTGCTGCCCTGGCTGGAAATAACCAGATCCTGGTGACGTTTGCTCAGGTAAGAGATAGCTTCATCACGGGCGCTGCTATCACGGAAAGTGATGCTCAGACCGTAGTTATCTTCTTTGCGAACGGTAGTATAAGGAATGCCTTTTTCACGCAGATCGCTGCGCAGGCTATCGATATTTTGTTCCTGCAACTTACTCAGCGCGGTGTCCATATCCACTTCCATCAGGAAGTGAACGCCGCCACGCAGGTCAAGACCGAGTTTCATCGGTTCTGCGTGAATGGCAGCCAGCCAGCGCGGGGTTGCCGGAGCAAGGTTAAGCGCCACGACGTACTGATCGCCCAGTACGCCCATTAATACTTCACGTGCGCGCAGTTGGGTATCAGTGGAGTCGAAGCGCGCGAGAATAGCACCCTCTTCCAGAGCCACAGACTTAGGTGTGATTTTATCTTCTTGTAACGTTTTCTGGACCTGGATCAGCGTTTGCTCACTGGCGGCAGCACCGCGCACGCCAGTGATTTGAACAGCCGGATCCTCACCATACAGGTTGGGAAGCGCATAGAGCAGACCGACGACAATAACGACGATCAGCATGACATACTTCCACAAAGGATAACGGTTTAACACGGCAGTTCCCTTTGGGAAAACAATAAATTACAGCGCCTTCATGGTGCCTTTCGGCAGAACGGCAGCTACGAAATCACGTTTGATAACCACTTCAGTGGTGTCGTTCAGCGCGATAGCGATGTAGCCAGATTCTGCTACTTTAGTCACGCGCCCCACCAGACCACCGTTAGTCAGTACTTCATCGCCTTTCGCAATGGAGTTCATCAGGTTCTTGTGTTCTTTGGTACGCTTTTGCTGTGGGCGCAGGATCATGAAATAGAAAATCAGACCAAACACCACCAGCATCAGAATCAGAGACATCGGGCTGCCCTGCGCCGGAGCACCTGTTGCCGCTACCGCATCAGAAATAAAAAAGCTCATTCAAATTCCCTCATTATTAAAATTAATCAACGTTCACAGGTGGAACTGGTCTACCCTGACGTTGGTAAAAATCGGTCACGAAGCTCTCTAATTTACCCTCTTCAATAGCCTTGCGTAAACCCGCCATCAAACGCTGGTAGTAGCGAAGGTTATGAATCGTGTTGAGTCGCGCGCCCAATATTTCGTTGCAACGGTCGAGATGATGCAAGTAAGCGCGCGAATAATTGCGACAGGTGTAACAATCACACTCAGCATCGAGCGGACTGGTGTCGCTTTTATGTTTCGCGTTACGAATTTTTACCACGCCGTCAGTCACAAACAAATGACCATTACGGGCATTTCGCGTTGGCATCACGCAGTCAAACATATCGATACCGCGACGCACGCCTTCAACCAGATCTTCTGGTTTGCCGACGCCCATCAGGTAACGCGGTTTATCTGCCGGAATCTGCGGGCAAACATGTTCCAGAATGCGGTGCATATCTTCCTTCGGCTCACCGACAGCCAAACCGCCGACAGCGTAGCCATCAAAGCCGATATCTACCAGACCTTTGACGGAGATATCACGTAAATCTTCGTAAACACTGCCCTGAATGATGCCAAAAAGCGCATTTTTGTTGCCAAGACTATCAAAACGGTCACGGCTGCGCTTCGCCCAACGCAAAGACATCTCCATTGAGCGTTTAGCATAGTCCCAGTCGGCCGGATACGGTGTACATTCATCGAAGATCATCACGATATCGGAACCGAGATCGTATTGAATCTCCATCGACTTCTCGGGATCGAGGAAAATCGGATCGCCATTGATCGGGTTACGGAAATGCACACCCTGCTCGGTTATCTTACGGATATCGCCCAAGCTGAACACCTGGAAGCCGCCGGAGTCGGTGAGGATCGGCCCTTTCCACTGCATGAAATCGTGCAGATCGCCGTGCAGTTTCATGATTTCCTGACCCGGACGCAGCCACAGGTGGAAAGTGTTGCCGAGGATAATCTGTGCGCCGGTCGCTTCAACTTCTTCCGGCGTCATGCCTTTTACTGTGCCGTAAGTACCGACCGGCATAAAAGCAGGCGTTTCTACTACGCCACGATCAAAAACCAGGCGGCCACGGCGAGCGCGACCGTCTGTGGTATCCAGTTCAAATTTCATTTTTTCTCCTGCATCAGAGAGACAGTCTGATGATTAAACTTTCCCCACGGAATCACTCCACGGAGTAAAAATATATTAACCCACTGGCGAAGGCGCAATCGGCGCAGCCAGTTTGGGGGCGACCAGCGCACAGCCACCGGAGCGTACACGCAGTACGTGAGGATGGCGAGCACTGCCCGACATCAAAATGGCAAGTGAGATAGCCTTCTCACGGTCGCTCAGAAATAGCCTGCGGATTGTACGTGATAAACATGGCATCCCCGTAACTAAAAAAGCGATATTCCGCTTTTACCGCTTCATGATAGGCGTGCATGGTGTTTTTATAACCAGCAAATGCGGAAACCAGCATAATCAGCGTTGATTCCGGCAGGTGGAAGTTGGTGACCAGAGCATCAATCACCTGATATTTATAGCCTGGATAAATAAAGATTTGTGTATCGCCAAAGAACGGCTCGATGAGATCGTTTTTGGCCGCCTGCGCCGCACTTTCCAGCGAACGCACGGAGGTGGTACCTACCGCAATCACGCGATTACCGCGCGCTTTCGCCGCCAGCACCGCGTCCACTACATCCTGCGGCACTTCCGCATATTCGGAATGCATAATGTGGTCTTCGATGGTGTCTACGCGCACCGGCTGGAAAGTACCCGCGCCAACGTGCAGGGTGACGAACGCCATTTCAATGCCTTTATCGCGCAGTTTAGCCAGCAGCGGATCGTCAAAATGCAGACCCGCGGTCGGTGCAGCGACGGCACCCGGTTTTTCGCTGTACACGGTCTGGTACAGCTCGCGGTCGGCGTCTTCATCCGGACGGTCGATATACGGAGGCAACGGCATATGGCCGATGGCGTTGAGGATATCCAGCACGCTGCGTTCGTCGTTAAACTCAACTTCAAACAGCGCGTCATGGCGGGCGACCATCGTCGCCTTAATACTTTCGTCGTCGCCCAGCAGCAGCTCGGCACCCGGTTTCGGCGCTTTCGAGGCACGAATATGCGCCAGAATACGTTTGTCATCCAGCATACGTTCGACCAGCACTTCAATCTTGCCGCCGCTGGCTTTACGACCAAACAGACGCGCAGGAATGACGCGGGTGTTGTTAAAGACCAGCAAGTCTCCAGGGTTGAGCTTATCGAGCAAATCGGTGAAAGTACCGTGCGTCAGCGCGCCCGTCGGCCCGTCCAAAGACAGCAAGCGGCAGCTACTGCGCTCAGCTTGCGGATAGTGGGCAATCAGGGATTCGGGTAGTTCAAAGGTGAAATCGGTAACGCGCATGACACTGACTCAGACTAAAATAAGAGGCGGGTAGTCTAGTGCCGGGGCGTTCTCCCTGCAACCTTTACCCCTCTGGATAAACGTTTAACTATGAATTTTCTTGCACATTTGCATCTCGCTCACCTTGCCGATAGCTCGCTTTCCGGCAATCTGCTGGCCGATTTTGTCCGGGGTAATCCGGAAACACACTACTCGCCTGATGTGGTAGCAGGCATCTTCATGCATCGTCGTATCGACGTGATGACCGATAACTTACCGCAGGTGCGTGAAGCCAAAGAGTGGTTTCGTAGCGAAACGCGCCGCGTCGCGCCGATTACGCTGGACGTTATGTGGGATCATTTTCTGTCGCGCCATTGGTCGGAAATCTCCCCTGACTTCCCGCTGACGGACTTTGTGCGCTATGCCCGTACCCAGGTAACCACTATTTTGCCGGAATCGCCGCCGCGCTTTATCAATCTGAACAACTATATATGGTCAGAGAAATGGCTTGAGCGCTACCGGGACATGGATTTTATCCAGAACGTCCTGAACGGCATGGCCAGCCGCCGTCCACGGCTCGATGCCCTACGCGACTCATGGTATGACCTCGATACGCATTACGATGCGTTAGAAGAACGATTCTGGCAGTTTTATCCGCAAATGATGGAACAGGCGCGGTGTAAAACCCTTTAATCGCAGCCCGCATTCCCCGCCGGATAAGCAGTAGCCGCCGTCCGGCAAAAGATTGATAGACAAAACCTGTCTCATTGATTGCCAGCGCCTCTTTGTCTTATTCCCGAACACTCTCTATACTGGCCCGCGTTGCGTTCCAAAAACCCCTTAACTTTGCAGGAGAATTATATGGTACTGGTAACTCGTCAGGCTCCGGATTTCACAGCAGCTGCGGTACTGGGTAGCGGTGAGATCGTTGAAAACTTCAACTTCAAACAGCATACCAACGGTAAAACCACCGTTCTGTTCTTCTGGCCGATGGACTTCACCTTCGTTTGCCCGTCTGAACTGATCGCATTCGACAAACGTTACGAAGAATTCCAGAAGCGCGGCGTTGAAGTTGTTGGCGTTTCCTTCGACTCTGAATTTGTCCACAACGCATGGCGTAACACCCCTGTCGACAAAGGCGGCATCGGTGCAGTGAAATACGCAATGGTTGCTGACATCAAACGCGAAATCCAGAAAGCCTACGGCATCGAGCACCCGGAAGCGGGCGTTGCGCTGCGCGGTTCTTTCCTGATCGACGCTAACGGCGTTGTTCGCCACCAGGTGGTTAACGATCTGCCGCTGGGTCGTAACATCGACGAAATGCTGCGCATGGTTGACGCGCTGCAGTTCCACGAAGAGCACGGTGACGTTTGCCCGGCACAGTGGGAAAAAGGTAAAGAAGGTATGAACGCGTCTCCGGACGGCGTGGCAAAATACCTGACCGAGAACGTTTCCAGCCTGTAATTGGCATGAATCGACAAAAGGCCCGCAAATGCGGGCCTTTTTTATTGTTAGCAGATCCGATAAGCGATTAAAACGCGAAGCAGGAACAGCCAAGCGCGCCCCAGAAAGCCCGGTCATCTGACACCGGAATCCCCGATTTCCGCGCAATATCATGCTGGTGACCGTGTACGCCGCAGCTGCCGCAGCACTGGTGCATCTGCACCATTGCGCCAATTTTCGCCGCAGCAGGTGGCGCTGAGCGATAGTGCCCCGGCACCTTCACCACTGGCGACCAGTCCGGCACAATCGGAATAGCAGGTGGTGCCAGCGGGGTGAAATGCCCGGCGGCGTAAACCACTTTGCCATCAACAACGGTCATCACCGACTCAATACCTTTGATCTCTTCTTCCGGCACGCTGAAGTAATCTTTAGACAGCACCACCAAGTCGGCCAGTTGATCTTTCTCGATGCGCCCTTTCTTACCCTGCTCACTGGAAAACCAGGCGCTACCGGCCGTCCACAGTTCCAGGGCAACATCACGCGGCAGACGGTTGTTATCATCGTACATTGCCATCCCGCCAACGGTACGGCCCGAAACCAGCCAGTAGAGCGCGGTCCACGGGTTGTAGCTGGCCACGCGGGTGGCGTCAGTCCCCAGCCCAACCGGAACGTCAGCCGCCAGCATTTTCGCCACCGGCGGCGTATGTTTAACCGCGTCTTTGCCGTAGCGATCAACAAAATACTCTCCCTGGAACGCCATACGGTGCTGGACCGCAATCCCGCCGCCCAGTGCTTTTACACGCTCGATGTTCCGTTCGGTAATTGTTTCGGCGTGATCGAAGAACCAGTGCAGGCCATTGAACGGGATATCACGATTAACTTTCTCAAATACGTCCAACATTCGGCTGATAGATTCATCGTAGGTGGCGTGCAGGCGGAACGGCCAGCGATGCTCCACCAGGTGACGAACCACGCGCTCCAGCTCATCTTCCATACCCTCCGGCAGATCCGGACGTGGCTGAAGGAAGTCTTCAAAATCCGCTGCAGAAAAGACCAGCATTTCCCCTGCCCCGTTGGCACGATAGAAGTCGGTTCCCTGCCCTGGCTTGAGCATATCGGTCCAGCGTTCAAAGTCTTCCAGTTCCTGCTTTGGACGCTGGGTAAACAGATTGTAGGCAATACGCACCGTCATCTGTTTGTTGGCGTGTAACTGCTCAATGATCTCGTAATCTTCCGGGTAGTTCTGGAAGCCGCCTCCCGCATCGATGGCGCTGGTCAGTCCCAGACGGTTCAGTTCACGCATAAACTGACGGGTCGAGTTAACCTGCATTTCCAGCGGCAGTTTTGGTCCTTTTGCCAGCGTCGAATAAAGGATCATGGCGTTCGGTTTAGCGATCAGCATTCCGGTCGGGTTGCCGTTGCTATCACGCACAATCTCACCGCCCGCCGGATCCGGCGTCGCTTTGGTATAGCCAACCGCTTTCAGCGCGGCGCGGTTGAGCAAAGCCCGGTCGTAGAGATGCAGAACAAAAACCGGAGTATCAGGAGCGGCTTCATTCAGTTCTTCGAGGGTTGGCATGCGACGTTCGGCAAACTGGAATTCACTCCAGCCGCCCACCACGCGTACCCATTGTGGCGACGGCGTTCTGTCAGCCTGGTCTTTGAGCATGCGTAGCGCGTCCGCCAGTGACGGCACGCCCTCCCAACGCAATTCCAGGTTGTAATTCAGTCCACCACGAATAAGGTGCAGGTGCGAATCGTTCAGGCCCGGGATCACCGTATGTCCTTGCAGATCGACAACCTGCGTCCCTTCGGCGGCAAAGCTCATTACCCGTTCGTGGCTACCGGTCGCCAGGATCTTTCCGTTGGCGATCGCCACCGCCTCGACCTGCGGACTTTGCCTGTCGAGAGTATGAATTTTTCCGTGAGTCAGAATCAGTGTGGCAGTTTGAGACATAACAATCTCCTGAGATACCGGTCAGGCTTTTTTCAGCCATCCGGCAAACAGACGGGTTACGATGGGCATCCAGAACCAGACCACTAGCGCAACCACAAAGGCATCATTGATGAGATGCAGGAGTAACGAGCCCTTCATTGCAGGCAACACAATGCCGGTCAACCACGGCACCAGATTGGTACTGGGAAATATCACCAGCAGGGTTATCAGAAACTGTTTCCAGCGTTTGGGCTGGCGTACATGGGGCGCGGGCGGCGTAAACCAGAACGCTGCTTCGGTGCGAATTTCAGTTTTGTCACCTTCAGCCAGCAGTGGAGCAATCTCTTCGACCAACACGCGGCGCGTATCGGACTGGGTCCAGCTATACAGATGCTCAAGCGTGTCGAAGCGGATAATGATGTTCCACAGGTTGTTGCCATCTGCCGGGCGAATCACGTTCGCCCCGAGATGACCGGGAAATTCAGCCGCTACAGGCATGATTTTCCCCAGCCACTGCTCATACCGCTGCGCCTGCTCAGGTAGCAGAGTGTGAGTAATTACCAACGTCACATGTTTGTTCTGCGCCATGAAGGGTTCCTTGTTGACAGGAAACAGGCCGCTTAGGCCAGGAAAGCAATACACAAAATCATTCATGGTGCATCGAGGCGGCAAGGTTGTGGATCCCCGGGAGCTTACATAAGTAAGTGACCGGGGTACGCAAGCGAAGCCAACAAAGATGCAACATGAAGGATGACATGTATTTAAGCTTTACGTTCCGGCGCGCCATGCACCATGGTATAGGCATAATCCACGCCCATACCGTAGGCGCCGCTGTGCTCGCGTACCAGATCCATTACGGCGTCGTAGGTTTCTTTGCGGGACCAGTCGCGCTGGTACTCGAGAAGAACCTGTTGCCAGGTTACGGGTACGGCACCTGCCTGTACCATGCGGTCGATAGAACGCTCATGAGCATCTACGGACGTGCCGCCGGAGGTATCAGTTACCACATAAACTTCATAGCCTGCCTCCAGTGCCATCAGCGCCGGAAAAGTCAGGCATACTTCGGTCCACAGCGCGGAGATAATCAGTTTTTTACGCCCGGTCGCTTCCACTGCTTTCACAAACGCCGCATCTTCCCAGGAGTTCATTGAGGTGCGTTCAATGGGTTTGACATCAGGATGAACCGCTAACAATTCCGGCCAGATATACCCGCTAAAACTTTTGGTTTCTACAGAAGTATAAATCACCGGAACATTGAATATTTTCCCGGCTTTCGCTAATGCCACGGTATTATTTTTTAAAGTCTGGCGATCAATATTCGCCACACCGAATGACATTTGCGGCTGATGATCAATAAAAATAAGCGTAGAGTTTTGAGGGTCAATCAGTTCCCGAATAGACATAGCACACCTTCTTAATCAATAAGTTAAAAGGCAACGGTCTGTATCTGCCGTCAGCAGCAGGATCCTGAATCAGAAAGCTTGTTGAGTATAGCGGGAAATTTCTAACGAGTTATTAAAGAAAACTTACCATCCTGTGAAACTATTAATTTTGTGTTGCGATATATCCTAAACAACATCAAAAAAATGCGCATGACTCATCTAATTTATTCACTGGCATTGTTTTTCTTCATTCGGTACAACAGAAGGGTTTAATTTTCAGGATATTTTCTGCTTATGCGCATTAATCTGGATGTTTTGCTTATTCTCGACGCACTCGACAAACAGGGTTCATTTGCCGCAGCGGCCGAGTCGCTGTTTAAAACCCCTGCCGCACTCAGCTATATGATTCAGAAGCTGGAAAGCGATTTGAATATCGAGCTGCTTGACCGTTCCGGGCACCGGGCAAAATTTACCGATACCGGACAGATGATGCTGGAAAAAGGGCGTTTGCTGCTGAATGCGGCAAAAGATCTCGAAAAGCAGGCGGTACAGCTGAGTTCAGGCTGGGAAAAAGAGCTGGCAATTGCGCTGGACGACTCCTTCCCTTTCTCCGCGCTGTTGCCCATTATCGATGAATTTCATGCGCTGAATAAGCAAACTCGCCTCAGTTTTACCCACCATACGCTGGCGGGCTCCTGGGAGGAGCTGACCCATAATGGAGCCGATATTATTCTGGGGGCAATTAATGAACCGCCAACGTCTGCAGCCTGGTCCTATAAAATGCTCGGCACGTTGGACAATGTGTTTGTCGTTGCGCCTGAGCATCCGCTGGCAGCAGCAGCAGACGGCCTGACCAACGAACAGTTATGCCTGCATCGGGCGATTGTTATCAGCGACAGCGCCCGCTTCTGCCATCCGTTACAAACCAATCTGATGGAGGAACAGGCGCAAATCCGCGTCGATGACTTCCACAGTAAGGTGATGCTACTACGAGCCGGTATGGGCTGCGGATTTCTCCCCCGCCATATTGCCAGCCCGTGGCTTACCACGGGCGAGCTGGTGGAAAAAACGGTTATCTCATTTCGCCAAAAAGACGTGGCATATATGGCATGGCGCAATAACCGCGATGGGCTGGCACAGCGCTGGTGGCGGGAAACGCTGCTGGCAAGCCCGGAGATTGCGCGCTTATATCAATGACCTATCCATACCGAGGCGGAAATCGCCGGCAACGTCAGGATATCGTCGGCAAGCATGCCATTGCCCTCTTTGTGCTGCCATTGACTCACGCTCAGTAATGGCGAGGCTGGCAGGACCACTTCACAAGCGTGGCCACGGTTAATCGCCACCAGGACGCGCTGTCGGTTTAGCACGCGAACAAACACCACCACGTTATCCTCGGCGTAAATCACCTGGCAACCACCGTGGCGCAGCGCCTGATTCTGGTGGCGTAATTTTGCCAACCGATGATACAACGCCAGCAGAGTAGCGTCCTGTTTTTCAGGCTGCCACGGGAACGGTTTGCGACAAAACGGATCGTTGTTCCCGTCCAGCCCCACTTCGTCACCGTAGTAAATACAGGGCACGCCAGGCCAGGTAAACAGCCACACCACCGCTAGCGGTAACCGTGCGACGTCTTTACCGAGCAGAGATTTAAAGCGGGCGGTATCGTGGCTGTCGAGCTGATTAAACATCCGCAGCTGTTGCTGATGCGACAACCCCGCGCGGTAGTTATCCATCCACGCCATACAGGTCTGGGCATCAATGGATTGCGGGTCGTATGAGATATCGGTATTGGCGAGAAATCCCCAGAGGGGGAAGGTAAATCCGCGATAGTTCATGGCGGCATCTTCTGCATCAGCCTGCAACCACTGGCGCGCATCGCCAAAATGCTCACCCACCACATACGCCTCTGGCTGGGTTTCTTTTGCCGCCTGCGTAATTCCGGCCACATGTTGTAGGTTGTTACGTGCGCCTCCGGCCTCTCCCAGCATGTGCACCACATCAAGACGCCAGCCGTCCATACTCCACGGCGCTTTCAGCCAGTGGCGGACGATACTGTCTTCACCACGATAAATTTCATTCACCAGGCTTTCCGAGGAAAAGTCCAGCTTAGGTAAGCTGGAATATCCCAGCCAGTCGAGCGCAACGCCGTCGGCTGAGAAATGATACCAGTCGCGCCAGGGGGATTCTGGATTATGGCACGCCCCGCCTGTCCCCCGATTATGTCGGTCAAACCAGGCGTGCGAATCGCCGCTATGGTTAAAGACGCCGTCGAGAATCAGACGCATGCCCTGCCGTTGGGTGTTGTGCCGCAGACGCAGTAGCGCCCTGTCGCCGCCAAATTGCGGATCAACATGACGGTAATCTTCGGTATCGTATTTATGCACGCTCGGGGCGGTAAATACAGGATTCAGGTACAGCGCCGTGACCCCTAACGTTTTCAGGTACGGTAGTTTTTCGCTGATGCCGTCCAAATCGCCGCCATAAAACGTGGAGCCACCGGCCTGAGCCGTAAGCGGTTCGTCCCATTCGCGCCGCACGATGTCGTGTCCGGCGGCGTGGTGGTAATAGACGTTATCCTGGCCCGCTTCACGCGACTGGCTGCGGGCAAAACGGTCCGGGAAAATTTGATAGAAAATCTGATCGGCAACCCACTGCGGACCGTTATCCGGCACATCAACCGCAAACTGCTCCAGACGCGCAGGCGGAAAACGGCTGAATCCCTGTGGGGTGAACCACAGCTGACGATCGAGCCAAAGTAATTTAAAGCTATAGCGTCGACGAGGCTGCCCGCTGGAGAGATCGATCGCCGCTCGCCACGCGGTCACACCCGGCTGCGGCTGGCTGCGCTGCTTGTGCATAGCCAGCGAAATCTCTTCGTTATCGTTTTCTGCGCGTAGCGTCACCCGCAGGGGTGGATTTTCCCCCACCAACCATAATGTAATCGTCAGTTGATCTTTGTTTTGCTTAACAAATGGGGCAACCGGAAGGTGCCAGGCGTTCAACATCACGTATCCCCTTTGATGATAATGACGTCACCTTGCCATAGCGAAGTGCAGGATCACTCATCATCTTAACGTTTATTGGGGGAGGAGTTCGGGGGAGGAGAAAATTGCCGGGTAACGCAAAGCTACCCGGCAAAAATATTACTGTGCTTCAGCCAGTTGGCGCTCGCGACGGCGCTTGAATCCCCATCCGACCAGCAGCAGGACAATCCACGCAAAGCCGACGTACAGCGAAATGCGGGTATCCGGATGATAGCCGATGAGCGCGATGATAAAGACCAGGAAAATCAGGCCAACAACGGTCGTCGTTACCCCACCCGGAACTTTAAATTTCAGCGCTTTGACCTCATCCGGCGGCAGACGACGACGGAAAGCAATCTGCGACAGCAGGATCATAATCCACACCCATACCGTGGCGAAGGTCGCCAAAGAGGCGATCACCAGGAAGACGTTTTCCGGCATGATGTAGTTAAGATACACCGCAAACAGCAGCGCGATAGTCATCACCATTACCGTCACCCACGGCACGCCACGACGCGACGTCTTGGCGAACATTTTCGGGGCACTGCCCTGCTCCGCCATGCCGTGCAGCATACGCCCCACACCGAAGACGTCAGAGTTAATAGCCGACAGCGACGCAGTCAGAACCACAAAGTTGAGGATCCCGGCAGCAAAGGTAATGCCCATATGCTGGAACGTCATAACGAACGGGCTACCGTCGGTACCCACCTGGTTCCACGGGTAGATAGACATAATGACGAACAGCGTCCCCACATAAAACACCAGGATACGCATTGGTACGGAATTGATGGCGCGCGGAATAGATTTTTCCGGGTCTTTGGCTTCGCCTGCGGTAATCCCGATAATCTCAATCCCGCCATAGGCAAACATCACCATTTGCAGCGACATCACCATGCCGAGCCAGCCGTTGCTGAAGAAGCCACCGTTGCTCCATAAGTTATGGATACCGGTAGGTTGCCCACCGTTGCCAATCCCCCAAATGATGATACCGAAACCGGCGACAATCATGATGATAATGGTGGCGACTTTGAAGAACGAGAACCAGAACTCCAGCTCACCAAACACCTTCACGCTCATCAGGTTGATGGCGCAGATAATCAGCACCACGCTGAGTACCCAAATCCAGTGCGGTACCGCCGGGAACCAGACGCCCATGTATATGCCGAAGGCTGTCACGTCGGCAATGGCGACAATCAGGATTTCAAAACAGTAGGTCCAGCCGGTAATGTAGCCTGCCAGCGGTCCGAGGTTTTCCTGCGCGTAGCGCGAGAAGGAGCTGGCTGCCGGGTTATGAACAGACATTTCGCCCAGAGCACGCATAATAATGTACGCCGCGACACCGCCGATAATATAGGCCAGCAATACGCTTGGCCCCGCCATTTTGATAGCGTCGGCCGAGCCGTAAAACAGCCCGGTACCAATTGCTGAACCTAATGCCATAAAGCGGATGTGCCGGGTGCTCAGCCCACGCTTTAGCTTGTTATTACTTTCCATCGATTCCTAACCTGTTAACACAATAAAAAAACCACGGGGCCATGTTAATAGCCCCGTGGTTAAAACTTATTGTCAGTGATATTAGTGTGCGCTGGAGGTCACTTGTCGACCCGCGGCGCGATCCCAGATAACTGCCAGGACCACCATCACGACTGTTGGCATCAACCACGCCAGCCCCTGCTCCGCCAGCGGTAAACGCTGGGTCCAGGCCGGTAACACGTCGCCAATTGCAGAAGCTTTAATGCCATCAAGGATACCAAAAATCAGGCTGATAAACATCGCAGGAGCAATGACGCGGGAAGAATTATGCCACCATGAGCGGGTAAAGCTTAATACAACCAGTGCGATACATGGCGGATAGATAGCCGTCAGCACAGGAATAGAGATCTGAATCAGATGGCTCAGACCCAGGTTAGAAACCACCATCGAGAAGCCGCCGAGGATAAATACCAGCGTGCGATAAGACAGTGGAACGTACTGGGCAAAGAACTCTGCGCACGCACAGGTCAGGCCAACCGCGGTGACCAGACAGGCGATGAAAATCAGCGCCGCCAGCAGGAAGCTTCCTGCACCGCCAAAGGTGTGCTGAACATACGCATGCAGAATCGCCGCGCCGTTAGCAGACTGATCGACCAGAATCGCGCTATCTGAACCCAGACGGAACAGCGCGAGATACAGCAGCGTTAAGCCCACACCCGCCATTAAACCCGCCCAAACGGTATAACGAGTCAGCAGACGCGCTTCAGTAACACCACGCGAGCGAGCGGCGTTAACGATAACAATACCAAACACCATCGCGCCCAGCGTATCCATGGTCAGATACCCGTTCACGAAGCCATTAGAAAACGCCGCAGTTTGATAGGCTTCCATCGCATTACTGATCGGGCCTGCTGGCCAGACGATTGCAGCGACAGACAGGACCACCAGCGCCAGAATTTTCAGCGGTGCCAGGAAATTACCCACCGTATCCAGCAGTTTGCCCGGATAAAGCGAAACCAGAATGACAATCGCGAAATAGATAACGCTATAGATAAACAGCGGCAGCGCAGAATCACCAGTCAGCGGTGCAATCCCGACTTCGAAAGAGACCGTCGCGGTACGCGGGGTAGCGAATAACGGCCCAACGGCCAGATAGCAAACGGTCGCCAGCAGCAGACCGGCAACTTTACCGATAGGCGTGCTCAGTCGGTCCACACCACCGCCGACTTTCGCCAGCGCGACAACGGTAAGAACCGGCAGGCCAACGGCCGTAATCAAAAAGCCAAAAGCCGCAGTCCAGACGTGTTCACCTGCCTGCAAACCAACCATTGGAGGGAAGATGATGTTACCTGCACCAACGAACAGTGCAAATGTCATAAATCCCAAAGCGATAATATCGCGCGATTTTAACTGATGGGTCATAAAGTCTTACTGCCTGTGGATGTGGTGTTGAAAATAGTAAATTTTTGCCTTTCCCTGGGGGACAATACAGCGGCATTTTTGCTCAATTCCAGCGGGAAACACTCCCGACCTGGCGCGGCGAAGAATAGTTTTTCGATTTACCGCGTAAATGCAGTCGGTATGACAGCACCTGGAGCGCAATTTAAACGCTTATAACGTTTTAAAGCAAGGTGGGATCCAAAAACCAGAACAATATAGCGATATGAAAAATAGAGTTAGCACAAAACACCATTTCATGGAAAAAGGTATGGGTAATCATTCGAACAAAAAACAATCAAACGTCGTAAAATTCAGGAGGCATCTATTGACCACATAAAAAAAACCAGCTTGCGCTGGCTTTTGGAAAGATTATCTTACGAATACGTCTTAGCCGTTACTTTTGGCAATGAAACGTTCCGGGATCATGAAACTAAATCGCGTCCCTTTGCCTGGTTCGCTTTCGATGTTCAAACGGCTGTCGTGATGATGCAGCGCATGTTTCACGATAGCCAGACCCAGCCCGCTACCGCCCGTTTGTCGCGATCTCGCCTTATCCACACGATAAAAACGCTCGGTCAAACGTGGTATATGCTCGGGGGCAATGCCCGGACCGTTGTCTTCCACGCAAAACTCCGCCCCCGACGCCACATGCTGCCAGCGTACGGTAATGTGCGTTCCCGCTGGTGTGTGGTTCACCGCGTTGTACACGAGATTCGAGATAGCGCTACGCAACTGCTCCTCGTTGCCTCGCACGTTCAGGCTGTTATCGACATCAAAGGTAAACGTATGTTTATGCTGGCTCAGGGTTTGCGCTTCGTGCTCGATCACGCGCAGCATCATGGGCACATCGACTTTCTCATTCAGCTGCAACGTCGGCGCAGCTTCAATTTTTGACAGCGTCAGCAGCTGCTTCACCAGGCCTTCCATACGGTACGTTTGTTCGCGCATGGTATGCAGCGCTTTTTCGCGCGTTGTCCCTTCCAACGGATGCTCCTGCATCATTTCCAGGTAGCCTTGCAGCACCGTCAGCGGTGTGCGCAACTCATGGCTGGCGTTGGCGAAAAAGTTACGCCGTGAACCTTCCAGCTGGTGCATCTGGGTAACGTCGCGCGCCACCATCAACAATTGCTTATCGGTATAGGGCATCACGCGAATTTCCAGATGCCGTCCGGTATTGAGCACCAGATTGATTGGCCGGCTAAAATCGCGCGTTTTCAGATATTGTGTGAATTCCGGGTAGCGCAGCAGGTTAAGAATATTTTGCCCGCTATCGTCCGGCCAACGCAGTCCCAGAACCTGCTGAGCCAGTCCGTTACACCAGAAGATACCGCCTTCTTCGGTGGTCAACACCACCGCGTCGGGTAGTGATTCCGCCCCGCTGCGAAAACGTTTAATCAGGTTACCCAGTTCTCGACGGCGCTTTTTGTTGCGAAGCTGCATTTGATGCAGCCCATATAACAACGGCTCCCAACTGCCTCGCCCCGGTGGCGGCGTCATACTTCTGTCGACCCATAACCACCAGGATAAACGTAATAAATTCCAGAAATGCCAGATAAGCAGGCCCGTTACCGACGCCAGTAAAAACCAGGGCAGGTAACCGAAAAAAGCGCTAAGGATAAATGCCGGTATGCAGCACAGGATCAGCTCCAGTACCAACCTTTTCCATGACAATCGTTCTAGCAAACGTCTTACTCCATAAACGGCCTAATCCATCAGGCCCTGATTCTTGTCAGTCAAAAGCGGGTCGAAAAACGATATCCCGTCCCGCGAACTGTCTGCACCATACGATCGTGTCCGCTGTGCTCCAGCGCTTTACGTAAGCGGCGGATATGCACATCCACTGTCCGGTCTTCTACGTAGACATTGGTTCCCCAGACATGATTGAGGAGTTGTTCACGACTGTATACGCGTTCGGGGTGAGTCATAAAGAAGTGCAACAGTTTGAATTCGGTCGGCCCCATATCCAGCGGTTCTTCGCCGGTCATCACGCGATGCGAAGTGGGATCAAGACTCAGCCCCTGCATCTCAATAACCTCTTCCACCGCCATGGGGGAAATTCGACGCAGCACAGCTTTAATACGCGCCACCAGCTCCTTGGGAGAAAACGGCTTGGTAATATAGTCATCCGCACCGGTTTCCAGACCCCGGACGCGATCTTCCTCTTCTCCCCTCGCCGTCAGCATCATCACGGGGATGTCCCGCGTCATGGCTTCGCGCTTGAGATGCTTAATAAACTGTAGACCCGAGCCGCCGGGAAGCATCCAGTCAAGCAGGACGAGATCCGGCCAGGGTTCATTGAGTTGGTTCACAGCACTGTCATAGTCTTCGGCTTCTACGGGTTGAAAACCGTTTTGCTCGAGCACGAAGCAGACCATTTCACGAATTGGAGCTTCATCTTCTACGACCAGAATACGTCTCGCCATGATTTGCCCTGTTTATAATTAAATCGTTTGCCATCAATACGGTGCCATTATGCGTCAGTTTTATGACAGATTTATGAAAAGATAGTCCAGGTTTAACGCAGCCAGACGAATTATGACAGCCCGGAGACAAGATATTACCGTCCTTGAAAGGTTATAATCCCCGCCACTGTTTTATCGTCATGGAACTCTTATGCGCATCCTTCACACGTCTGACTGGCATCTGGGCCAAAATTTCTACAGCAAGAGCCGCGCCGCTGAACATCAGGCCTTTCTCGACTGGCTGCTGGAAACGGCACAATCCCAGCAGGTGGATGCCATTATTGTGGCGGGCGATATTTTCGATACCGGCTCACCGCCAAGCTACGCCCGTGAGCTGTATAACCGTTTTGTCGTCAATTTGCAGCAAACTGGCTGTCATCTGGTCGTGCTGGCAGGCAACCACGATTCCGTCGCCACGCTCAATGAATCCCGCGATATTCTGGCGTTTCTCAATACCACGGTCGTTGCCAGCGCCGGCCATGCGCCGCAGGTGCTGCCGCAACGTGATGGCACGCCGGGAGCGATCCTGTGTCCGGTTCCTTTCTTACGACCACGTGACATCATTACCAGCCAGGCCGGGCTAACCGGACAAGAAAAACAGCAGCATCTGCTGGGGGCAATCACCGACTATTACCAGCAGCAGTATCAGGACGCCTGCACGCTGCGTGGCGAGCGAAACCTGCCCATCATTGCGACCGGGCATTTGACCACCGTTGGCGCCAGTAAAAGTGACGCCGTACGTGACATTTATATCGGTACGCTGGACGCCTTTCCGGCGCAAAACTTTCCACCTGCGGACTACATCGCACTGGGGCATATTCACCGGGCGCAGGTTATCGGCGGGACGGACCATATTCGCTACTGCGGTTCACCGATTGCCCTCAGTTTTGACGAGTGCGGCAAAAGCAAATGTGTACATCTGGTGAGTTTCGAAGCGGGGAGACTCAGCGCCGTTGAAAATCTCACCGTACCGGTCACCCAGCCGCTTGCGGTACTGAAAGGCGATTTAGCCGCCATTACCGCCCAGCTTGAACAGTGGCGTAACGTGCCACAAGAGCCGCCGATATGGCTGGATATTGAAATCACCACCGACGACTATCTGCATGACATGCAACGTAAGATCCAGGCCTTAACCGAAGATTTACCGGTCGAGGTGTTATTGGTGCGCCGCAGTCGGGAACAACGTGAACGTATTATGGCCAATGAACGACGCGAAACGTTAAGCGAGCTAAGCGTAACGGAAGTTTTTGACCGCCGCCTGGCGCTGGAAGAGCTCGAGGAGCCTCAGCGTGAGCGGTTGAATCAGCTGTTTAGCGCAACCTTACACACGCTTGCCGGGGAGAGTGAAGCATGAAAATTCTCAGCCTGCGCCTGAAGAACCTCAACTCCCTGAAGGGAGAATGGAAAGTCGATTTCACAGCAGAACCTTTTGCCAGCAACGGGTTGTTCGCCATTACCGGGCCAACGGGCGCGGGGAAAACCACCCTGCTGGACGCGATTTGCCTCGCCCTGTACCACGAAACACCGCGCCTGAATACCGTGTCACAGTCGCAAAACGACCTGATGACTCGCGATACCGCGGAGTGTCTGGCCGAAGTTGAGTTTGAGGTGCGCGGCGAAGCCTACCGCGCATTCTGGAGCCAGAACCGGGCGCGCAATCAGCCCGAGGGCAACCTGCAGGTCCCGCGCGTAGAGCTAGCCCGCTGCGCTGACGGTAAAATCCTCGCCGATAAAGTCAAAGACAAGCTGGAGATGACCGCCGAGCTTACCGGGCTGGACTACGGGCGTTTTACCCGTTCGATGCTACTGTCTCAGGGCCAGTTTGCCGCCTTTCTTAATGCCAAACCGAAAGAGCGCGCCGAGCTTCTGGAGGAGTTAACTGGTACTGAGATCTACGGCCAAATCTCCGCCATGGTGTTTGAAAAGCACAAGTCGGCGCGTACGGAGCTGGAAAAACTGCAGGCCCAGGCCAGCGGCGTGGCGCTGTTAGCACCAGAGCAGGTGCAGTCCCTGACGGAAAGTTTGCAGGTACTTACTGACGAAGAAAAACAATACCTTACCAGCCAACAAACCCAGCAACAGCACCTCAACTGGCTTATTCGGCAAAATGAGCTTCAGACGGACATAAACCGCCACCAGCAGGCATTACAGGCAGCACTTCAGGCGCAAGAAGACGCGCAGCCGCAGCTGGCAGCGCTGAGCCTGGCGCAGCCGGCCAGAGCATTGCGCCCTCACTGGGAGCGAATCCAGGAACAAACGGCTACTATCGAGCGTATGCGCCAGAAGATTCAGGAAGTGAATACTCGCTTACAAAGCAGCTTAGCGCTGCGCGGGCGTATCCGTCAGCAAGCGCACACGCAATCGACCGCGATACTCGCCGAACAACAGACGTTAACCAACTGGCTGAACGAACATGACCGCTTCCGCTTATGGAGTAGCGAACTGGCAGGATGGAAAGCGCTGCTGGCGCAACAGTCCGACGCCAGCGCCCAGCTACGCCAGTGGCAGCAGCTGCGGGAGAACGACACACGTAAACTCGATGCCCTTCAGCTTCCCACGTTGACCCTTTCGCCGCAGGAAGTGACAGAAGCGCAGGCGCAACATGTGCAGCTTCGTCCACTACGCCAGCGCCTCAGTAATCTGCACGGGCAAATCGCCCCGAAGCAAAAGCAGCTGGCACAGCTACGCGCTTCACTGGTGCAGCGCCAGCAAGAGCTGACCCAGCGCAACGCGGTACTTGCCGAGAAACGTCAGCGCTATAAAGATAAAAATCAGCAACTTGCCGATGTGAGACTCATTTGCGAGCAGGAAGCCCGCATCAAAGATCTGGAAAGCCATCGGGCATTACTGGAATCCGGCAAACCTTGTCCGCTTTGTGGCTCTACCACACATCCGGCTATCGAGCGTTACCAGACGCTTGAGCTGAGCGTAAATCAGGCACGACGTGAAGCGCTGGAAAAAGAGGTCAAAACGCTGGCCGATGAGGGTTCAACCCTGCGCGGGCAGCTTGAGGCGATAACGCAGCAACTTCAGCGCGATGAACATGAAGCACAGAGGCTTTCTCAGGAGGAGCAAGCACTTACTAAAGAGTGGTTGACCGTTACCGCCAGCCTCAACGTATCGCTACAACCGCAGGATGACATTGCCCCGTGGCTAGCCGCTCAGGAAGAGTACGAACAACAGCTTCACCAGTTAAGCTTGCGTCATACCCTGCAGGCGCAAATCGCCGCGCATACCGAACAGATTACTCAACTCCAACAGCATATTGACCAGCGCCAGGCAACGTTAACCTCAGAGCTGGACCGTCATGGTCTGGCCCTTCCGCCCGAGGATGAAGTCTCCTCATGGCTAAGAGAACGGGCGAACGAAGCGCAAATGTGGCAACAGCGCCAGAATGAACTGACTGAGTTACAGGCCCGGATTGCCCAGCTTGCGCCGCTGCTGGAAACGCTGCCAGAATCTGAGGCGCTTTCTGAAATCATTGAGGATCTGTCGCTGGAAAACTGGCGGCAGGTGCACGACGATTGCCTCTCTTTACAGGGACAGTGGCAAACCTTGCAGCAGCAGGAAGCACAGGACGTTCAGCGCGCCGCAGACATTCAGGCGCAGTTTGATGCCGCATTGCAGGCCAGCATCTTTGACAATCGTGACGCCTTTATCGCCGCCCTGCTGGATGAAGAGACCTTCAACCGTCTTGAGCAGTTGAAACAATCGCTGGAAGTCCAGCAACAACAGGCACAAACGCTGCTTAATCAGGCCCAGCAGGCGCTGGTGACTCATCAACAGCAGCAACCAACCGGGGTGGATCTCACGCTCACGGCACAACATCTTCGCGACACGCTGGCGCAGCTCACCCAACTGCTGCGGGATAACACCACTCGTCAGGGAGAGATTCGCCAGCAACTCAGGCAGGATGCTGAAAACCGCCAGCAACAGCAGGCGCTGATGCAGGAGATTGATAACGTCGCGCAACAGGTCGAAGACTGGGGCTATCTGAATGCGCTGATCGGCTCGAAAGAGGGAGATAAGTTCCGCAAATTTGCCCAGGGACTGACGCTGGATAACCTGGTCTGGCTTGCCAACAACCAGTTAACCCGTCTACACGGTCGCTATCTGTTGCAGCGCAAGGCCAGCGAAGCGCTGGAGCTGGAGGTGGTCGATACCTGGCAAGCCGATGCGGTGCGTGACACGCGTACGCTCTCCGGCGGCGAGAGCTTCCTGGTGAGTCTGGCGCTGGCGCTGGCATTGTCCGATCTGGTCAGCCACAAAACACGAATTGACTCCCTGTTCCTCGACGAAGGCTTCGGCACGCTGGACAGCGAAACGCTGGATACCGCGCTGGACGCACTGGATGCACTCAACGCTACCGGTAAAACCATTGGCGTGATCAGCCACGTCGAAGCAATGAAAGAACGCATTCCGGTGCAAATCAAAGTGAAAAAAATCAACGGGCTGGGCTACAGCAAACTCGACAACACTTTCAGAGTGGAATGACGCTGATTTTTCGACGTATTGATATTGCCGACAAGATCGGCAATATCATTCCCTGCATATTATTCTTACGCTTAAAAAATAACCGCTAGCGGTAAATCATATCAAAGGTCGCCGTGGCGTTGATTTCGCCGGCCCGCAAGTTCTCATTTAAACGTATGACGTGTGCTTTAAACGGCAGGTTGACGCTCCCTTCTGCAACATTTTTCACCGTGGGCAGGAGTTCACCAAAAGTCACTAACCGATCGTTATATAAAATTTGCACACCGACACCTTGCGCAGACGCCGGAGAATCAAGATCATTTAATGTCAGAATAGTGCTATCGCCTGCTGCCGTTGTACCAGAAAATAATACATTGACATTGGTATCAGGATCGCACGTCAAATCAATTTTAAAATCAACCGCATAACCAGTATCACCCGGGTTATTCAGACTGACAGTTTTAAAGTAACGTCCCAAATTAACAGAAATATTCTTACTATTAAGCACACAACTGGCACTGTTAACCACCACATCTGCATCGGTAAAGTTAATATGAAGTTGGGCGGCGGATTCATATATTCGGGAAGCACTAAATCGTGATAATTGCAAGGGAGTATCTGTAATAGGTTGCCCGGTTGAGATTAATCGCACCTCAAACATTGCCGATACATTTATGTATTCACACCCATTACATGTTTTATTACCCTCGGCCTTTGCCGGAGAATAAAAAATACGGGCATCACTTGGTGAGTAGCTTTTGCCACTCTCAACAGACAACCACCAAATTTTAATCCCAATACCTGGGTTATTCGTCTGATAAACATATTCTTCAACGCCATTTACCAGCGTCAATGATGAGTCATCATATCCACGATAGATTGGGTGCACCCCATTACAAAATATATCGGATTGATTTGGAGCACTAAGATAACCGCTATCCCATAGGACAGTTCCTGCAGGGACATCGCGCTGAGCGTTAATAGTCGGAACGGTGACCGTATAGGTTGCAGCTGTCGTATCATTTCTATAATAACATGAAGCATAACTTACCACTGACCAGTTTAGTACAAAAAATACAATCACATACCTAATGAAGGATATCATTATCACTTTCACCTTTATTTACACTCTGCCGCTAATATAGCAACGGCTTTGTTGGTAAGTTCATCGGCAGGAATAGCAATCTGCGCGGTACACTGCTGTGTCGCTTTCTCACCCCACTTCACCATAACGCGATCGCCTGCCGATACACCGGTTAAATAAACCTGTCCGTTATCACCCACGATACTGGCATAATTTTTTTCGTTTTCTCCTGCCAATGCCGCAAGCGCGCCGAAAGGAACGTTATTTCCATTATGTTGTAGCGATAACAAAACACGTATACCGGTGCGTGCAGAAAATGTTGCCAGTGTGACCGCACCACGCGAAGGAATTACCTGTTTGACGGGTTCCGCGATATCAACCTGAGGGTTACTCGCTGTATTCAATATAATGTTATTCGTTCGATAGGGTGAGGCATATGGAATAACGGCGTAGCCATAGGAATTAGTATATACACCGGTACTGTTTTCTACTTTAATATCAGGTCCATCGTCGGCATCGACTAAGGTCACCGTTTCAGGTAGCGACTGTGCTAAAGTAATCCCGCCAGCATGGCCGATAATCCCACCTTGTAACTTATAATTCACTTGCCGGCTGTTGTTGTCATAATTGTACCCACCAGAAACAGAGCCAAATGAGCCTTGCCAGGTGGCATTCATACTTCCATTCTCCCCCATTCCATTATTCCCCCAGGACTGCTGGAGATTATAATTAAGGTTATCATCCTGCAATGCAGTACCACTGATCCCAATCAGATGTTGCTGACTACGATGACGGTTATCTGTATAAGTATAATTCGCCCAGGCACTGGGTAACCATTTATCTAAGGGAATGCTGACAGTAAATGAAACCTGCTCATCACGATGTGAGGTTGGCGTTTGCGTCAACGAATAGTTGAGCATAAATCGGATCCGTTCCCAGTTCTGGTTATAACCGACAGATACCGTGCGCTCATATCCCGCCAGTCCCCAGTAATCTTGCTGATAACCGGAGATATAGAAAGAACCTAGCTCATTCAGGCTCTGGCTGATATTTACCTGAAAGCGGCTACGACGGTTATTGGTATTGCGATAAGCATAAAAACTGTCGTCATCAATATCGTTAGTTCGGTTATTTAACGTTTCCGTAAACGTATAAAAATTACGGGTAGAGTAACGATAACTCGCAAGCGTAAGATTGGTGTTGGTCGTATCGATATTCTTCGCATACTGGGCACGATAAGACATCCCCTGCCAGACGTTATCAGCCACTTCGCTTCTGGCCGTTGTGGCATCAAACGAAAACGCGCCAAAATCATGAAGATCGATACCAAAACCTAATGCCGCGGAACGATAAAAATCACTGCCCAACACGCCGCTATACACGGTAAAACCATAAGGCAACCCATAGATAAGTTGCGCTTCGACCAGATTAGGATCCTCTGATGTATCATTATTTTGGTAATGCCCGGCGGCAACGCTATATTGCAATGCCCCCTGTCGCTGCATGATAGGTAAAGAAGACGACGTCTGAACGAAGCTACGCTCGCTCCCATCAGTCTCCGTGATTGTTATATCAAAATCACTGCCGGAAGATACCTGCGGTACATCCGTAATTTCAAACGCCCCTGCGCTGACATAGGTTTGATAGAGAGTGTAGCCATTTTGCTTAATGGTCACCTTAGCATCGCTTTTCGCAATCCCCCGGATCACCGGCGCAAACCCTTGTTGGCTATAGGGCAGCATAGCGGTATCTGTTTGCAGACGAATACCACGAATCGGAAGGCTGTCAAAAATATCTCCCGCAGTAGAGCTATCGCCGAGCGTCAGTTGGCTACGCAGGCGCTTTATATCCCGCTGAATATACGTCGAAATGTTTTCCCAACCGTCTCCGCTTTGGTAATTTCCATTGTTTCGTATGCGCCACGGCCCTACATTCAGTCCACTGTTTAAACTCAGGTAATTTTGTGTCGACGAGCCCTGGGAGCTGTAGTGTGTTTTAGAGCCGCTATAGTAATAACCCAACAGTGCAGCAGGTATCCCATCATCCCAATTATCAGGGTCGATATACCCCTGCACTTCCTGATTAACAGCAACTTGCGGAACACGAATATCCAGCCGTTGTTGCTGAGTGGAGAAAGTCCAGGAAGCCTCTTCAATGTAACGTCCGATATCATCAACCGTGGCGTCATCAGACATCGTTTTCATCAATGGCATTTTGCTGACATTGACGCCATAGGCGGCCAGTTCTGATTTTTTTAACACGGGAATGAGTGCGGTATGGGCTTCATTAAGCACATACGTCACATTCTTTTTTTCAACAAAATGATTATTAAAATAAACAGAACTGAGGTAGACGCCTGGTGCAAGTGCATTATCGTCTAAAAAAGTACGGATCGCCTCTGCGCTGTCTATTGGGGAATCAAAACGTAGCGCATCAATATTAAACTCATCATCAGCAACTTGTGATTCAGCGATACAAAACGGACTACACAACATCAACGCGGTGGCAATAGCTGATAATTTCAATGAGAGAATTTCATGATTATTATTGATAGGCCGCATATTGTGGATATCCTTATCCGCCAAATTTAAAGTGACTTTTCCTGTTCGGAAGTGGCATTGCCGTAGTCGTCGATTGCACGCCATCGAACAGACTTAGCGTTCCCACCCGGTAGGGAATAGATCATTTTTGAATAGGGTGAAATCATCATAGACACAGCAGAAAGCGTATCTTTCGGCGGCTTTACCTCTTTGCCGTCAACGGTCATATTATGCAAAGAAATATAGTATGCCGTCGGGTTATCCACAGCCAAACGTCCACCTGAAACAGAAAATATCAGGCTTTTGTATGCTTCTTGCGCGTCGTTTTTATTTAATCCTTTTGGTCGCCATATCAGCTTAATACGGCTGCGGGTAGCCAATTGTAGCTTACTTTGTTGTAATAACACTTTAGGCGTCGCTTCGATAGACTTGATATTAGCCCAAAAAATTTGTTCACGATCTTTTTTCAGGATGTCATTTTTATCGACTGAGATAAAATGTAGGATATTCGTCTGTCCGCCAATAAGTTTAAATAACGGAGGAGTAATAATAAGAGGAGGCTTACTTTTATCATTCTTATCGAAGTTATCAACCCATGCCTGAACAAGCTGATTACCATTACCCGTGTTTTTTACCGTTGCCTGAACTTCATCCACATCTCCAGGATAAATAATACGCGTATTGCTAATTTGCACCCCCGCCGAAGCAGCGTTTTGAAAAAGAATGAATATTGCTGAAAACAGCAAACCAGAAATGTTGAGATTCATCATTCATCCCTTATGGCTAAATCTCGAAAAGAATTACAGGACATACCCTGATTATCCTATGGCATATCCTGTCTGAACTTACGTCACTCCCACTCTACATCCCTTATGGATAGTAAATGGTATAGGTTGTGGTTGCGGCAAACTCGCCGCCTTTGATACTCGCCGGATCAACGGTTGCCACAACTTTTGATGTGAAGTTAAACGTCAGGTCATTTTCTTCGCTTGCCCCGGTCGTTTGAGCAAAAGCAGAGTTCGCTTCGTCGTTAAAAACGACTTTATCATTGCTGGCATCAGCGCCATAAACCACAATGCCAACACCGGTATCAACGCCGCCAGTAAGCGCTTTCAGCTGCGTATTTTCCGTTGCGGTATCACCTGCAAAGGTCAGGTTTACCACAGTATTTTCCGGGCACTTAGTCAGTTTAATTGCAAACGGCTGAACCTGAGACGCTTCTTCGCCAATACCAGCAAAGGCGTTCGTCCCCAGCGGGGTAAAGGGTACCTGAACATCTTCGCTGTCTGTATCAACCTGGCAAGGCGGGTTAATAATGGTACCAGTAAAAGTGACGGTGCCCTGGTCATCAGTTAAGTCTGCCGCATGCGCAACATTGATAGCTGCAACAAGCAACAAAGAGGCAGAAAGGAGTACTTTCTTTTTCATATGAAATTTCCCTATAATAAATTTTATTATCTTTCGAATGCTGCCTCTGAAATTCCCGCCAAAGACTTTTGCATATAAAAATCCCAAACAGTCCTCAGAAGAGGTCCGAAAGATAGAATCTTATGCGTTCTAACCCAATGGATATTGTGGTCGGCATATATAATATAATATGATTTTTATTTCATCAATAGCACAAAGACAAAAAACAATACCATTATAAAACAGTAAGTTAAAATAAATTAATCACACAAAGAAAAACAATATTTAAATAATTTATAGCTATGCGTTTTATATATAAAAAATAAATCACTATCGATTCATATTCGTTATGAATACAACAACCCATTCCCAACCAGAAACCGCCCATCAATAAAACAATATTTTAGTGTATTTTATATATTGAAAAGACTACAATTCCGAGTCCGTATGTTATCGGCATCTAACATGCAAATAATTGCTTTCAAGAATAATTGCAATCGTTCGTTCAGACTTCACAAATATGATAGCATTAGCCCTACTTAGCTGTTGTTGCTGTGTATGACAGGTGGTATGAAAAAAGTCATTTTCTCTTTAGCCCTGGGGACGTTTGGGCTGGGCATGGCCGAGTTTGGCATCATGGGTGTACTCACCGAATTGGCGCGGGACGTGGGAATCTCCATTCCTGCCGCTGGCCATATGATTTCGTTTTACGCCTTTGGCGTGGTGCTTGGCGCGCCCATTATTGCACTCTTTTCCAGCCGCTTTTCGCTCAAGCATATTCTGCTGTTTCTGGTCACGCTGTGTGTGATTGGCAACGCCATTTTCACCCTCTCCTCCTCGTATTTTATGCTGGCGGTAGGCAGGCTTGTTTCAGGCTTCCCGCACGGCGCGTTTTTTGGCGTTGGCGCAATTATCCTGTCGAAGCTCGCCCGCCCGGGAAAAGTCACCGCCGCCGTCGCGGGCATGATTTCGGGTATGACCGTTGCCAATCTGGTTGGCATTCCCGTCGGCACCTGGCTGAGTCAGGAATTTAGCTGGCGCTATACGTTCCTGCTGATTGCCGTCTTTAATATCGCCGTGATGGTCTCGGTCGCTTTTTGGGTGCCCAACATCAGCGATGAAGCAAAAGGAAACCTGCGCGAACAATTTCACTTTTTGAAAAGCCCCGCCCCGTGGCTCATTTTCTCCGCCACCATGTTTGGTAACGCCGGGGTTTTCGCCTGGTTTAGCTACGTCAAACCATACATGATGTTCATCTCCGGCTTTTCCGAAGCGCTGATGACCTTCATCATGATGCTGGTAGGATTAGGAATGGTGTTGGGAAATCTGCTGAGCGGTCGGCTGTCTGGTCGCTATACGCCGCTGCGCATTGCGGTGATAACCGACTTCGTGATTGTGCTGGCTCTGCTGTTGCTCTTTGCCTTTGGCGGGATCAAAACTGCGTCGCTAACCTTTGCCTTTATTTGCTGCGCGGGCCTGTTTGCCCTGTCGGCACCGCTGCAAATTTTATTGCTGCAAAATGCTAAAGGAGGGGAGCTGCTGGGTGCGGCTGGCGGGCAAATTGCCTTTAACCTCGGCAGCGCGATTGGCGCCTACAGCGGTGGCATGATGCTGACACTGGGCTTTGCCTACAACTACGTGACGCTGCCGGCGGCACTGCTGTCGTTTTCTGCGATGTCGTCACTGTTGCTGTACGGTCGCCTGAAGCGCGCAGTACCCCAGATGACACACGCTGCCGGATAGCATCTGCGCTACCCGGCTACGCGAACCTTACTCCTGCGGCCACAGCCAGGCCGCACCGCGTACACCGCTGGAATCCCCGTGTAGCGCCTTGCGTAGAGGCGTTTCGCATTCGCCGCCAAAGACAAACTGCTTAATCAACGTCGGAACGTTTTGATACAGTCGATCGACATTGCTCATTCCGCCCCCCAGCACAATGACGTCCGGATCGAGAATATTCACCACATGTGCCAGTGATTTCGCCAGACGACGCTCATAGCGGCTCAACGCCTGCTCCGCAAGAGCATCCTGCGCAGTAACAAGGCTGATAATTTCATTGCCTTTGAGCTGCTTACCGCTCAGACGCTGGTAGTCGGTGGCAAAGCCGGTCCCGGAAATGAAGGTTTCAATGCAGCCTTGTTTACCGCAATAACAGGGGACTTCCTGTCGGAAACGCAGCTCATCTTCGTCCATCCATGGCAGCGGATTATGCCCCCACTCGCCCGCGGTACCGTTACCGCCCGTGTGCGCCCGACCATTCAGTGCCACGCCTGCGCCACATCCAGTGCCGATAATCACCGCAAACACGGTTTGCGCCCCGGCCGCCGCACCATCCACCGCTTCTGAAACCGCCAGACAGTTGGCATCATTTGCCAACCGCACTTCACGATTCAGACGCGAACTCAGGTCTTTGTCAAAAGGTTGTCCGTTAAGCCAGGTCGAGTTGGCATTCTTCACCACCCCGGTGTAGGGCGAGATTGAACCTGGAATGCCCATTCCCACGGTTCCCGTCTGACCGGTGGCGTTTTCCGCCATCTCCACCAGCGTGGCAATGGTTTCTATCGTTTGCCGATAATCATCACGCGGCGTGGGCAGGCGATGGCGAAAAAGCTGTTCGCCCGCATCGCCAAGCGCAATAACTTCCGTTTTCGTACCGCCCAAATCGATACCTATACGCACTGTTTGCTCCTCTTCCCGATTAACAATGCAAGCATAGCGACAATTCGCTATCATGCCCGCTGGATTTAACGACAAGGCCGTGGAAATTATCATGCTGTGGTTCAAAAATTTAATGGTTTACCGTCTTAGCCGCGATGTTTCTTTGCGAGCCGAAGAGATGGAAAAACAGCTGGCATCAATGACGTTCACCCCTTGCGGTAGCCAGGATATGGCAAAAATGGGCTGGGTTCCGCCGATGGGATCGCACAGCGATGCATTAACGCATACCGCCAATGGCCAAATTATTATCTGCGCCCGCAAAGAAGAAAAAATTCTGCCGTCGCCGGTTATCAAACAGGCGCTGGAAGCCAAAATATTCAAACTGGAAGCTGAGCAAGGTCGCAAACTTAAGAAGACCGAAAAAGACTCGCTGAAAGATGAAGTTCTGCACTCATTGCTGCCGCGCGCCTTTAGCCGCTTCAGCCAGACAATGATGTGGATCGATACCGTCAACGATCTGATCATGGTTGATTGTGCGAGCGCGAAAAAAGCCGAAGATACGCTGGCGCTGCTGCGTAAGAGTCTCGGTTCGCTGCCGGTCGTTCCGCTGACGATGGAAAACCCTATTGAGCTGACGCTGACTGAATGGGTTCGCTCCGGCACCACGGCGCAGGGCTTCCAACTGCTGGATGAAGCTGAACTGAAAGCGATCCTTGAAGACGGCGGTGTGATCCGCGCGAAAAAGCAGGATCTGGTCTGCGACGAAATCGCCGTGCATATCGAAGCGGGCAAACTGGTCACTAAGCTGGCCCTCGACTGGCAGCAGCGCATTCAGTTCGTTATGTGTGACGACGGCTCCATTAAGCGCCTGAAGTTCAGCGACGAGCTGCGCGATCAGAATGAAGATATCGACCGCGAAGATTATGCTCAGCGTTTTGATGCCGATTTCATCCTGATGACAGGTGAACTGGCGGCGCTGATTAAAAGTCTGGTGGAAGGATTAGGCGGCGAAGCGCAACGTTAAGCCGTGTTTAGCGAATGGCGACTCAATATCGCCATTCGTCATTTTTACGCTTACAGGTAACGGCAAAGATAGGATGTTGGCTCTGCTACCTGCAGATGAAACTCGCTATTGCCCGGTACGTTAAACACGTCTCCTGCGGCATACACTTTCCACTCGGTTTCCCCTGGCAGCAGCACGTTCAGTGCGCCACTAACTACCGTCATCTCTTCAGGCGCCGCAGTACCAAAGGTATATTCACCTTCAGCCATCACGCCTACACTGGCGCGGCCAGTACTGCTGCTGGTAAAACCGATCGATTTTACTTTGCCGGAAAAGTATTCATTACTTTGAAGCATACAACTGGCCCTATCTCGTGATTAAGTTAGGAACCAATATAGGGGGCTGACGTTCCACCTGTCACGCAAAATTACGCCAGCAATTCCGAAGCCAGTCGGGCAATCAACACATTGGACAGCAGAACCGGGACATCCAGCGACTTTTGCAGTAAATCACGATGACGTTGATGAAACCCCAGGCAGTCCAGCATAAGAACATCAGCACCTTGCTCAAGGAGATATTTCCCGGCATCAATCAGCTGTTGTTCAGAACCTTCTACTGGATTCGCCACGGCGTACACTGGCGGAGTTTGTAACACCTGCCACTTTTGTGTCTGGGCTTTGAGCAATTCAGCAACAGGTACAATGACCCCAACCTGATGCCCTTCGACAATCGAAGCCACTAACGGGGGAATAATGCGTATAGGTTCCAACAAGATACTATTGCGGGCGGTCAGACGGGTGATTGAGGCGGTACTCATCAGCAGGATCACATCAAATCCCTGATTATCGAGAACCTCCACAATGCTTTGCAGCGAGCGTTCCACTTTCTGACGTGAGACATGAGCAAGTTGGTGGTCGCTAAGCAGCGTTAATAACAGCTCGTCACCGGGTGAAGCCCCGTACTCGGCCATCACATCTTCTCGCTGCATCTGCCCCAGCAGACTGTGGTGAGTAATGTGCTGTTCATCAATATATTCCGTCAGGAGCGGTAACATCTCACACATCGGCACAACGCCAATCGTGAGGATAGCCAACGACGTACTCATTTGTTGCTCCACCGTCTTCTTACTTTGCTGTGAAATCCCGGATAAGTGCCGGGCGCTGACCTGTGCTACAAATGCTCAAAAGCGTAGCAGTAGATCGGCGGTGTATTGTGTAAAGATTCCAGATCATTCCAGTACTGGATTGTTATTGTTTAATTTTCAATTTTTACTGTATACGGCGAAATTTAAAATAATGTGATGTACGCCCGGACTGGCACTTTTAAGACTCGTGCCAGAGCGGTCTTCATATCAGGTTTTATCGGGGTCTTCGTAGCGTTTTTTAGCATCCATCGCTTCCTGAGCTGAAGGATGCTCACTGATCAACGAATTCGGTTTAGGGTGGTCGGCACGAAGTTGATACCAGGTTACCGTCTGGCCTGGCGTCCCTTTTTCAACCGTAACAATGGTCGCTTGACGTGGGTAAGGTGGTTGTGTCGGCATAGTTCTTCCTTTTCACTGGATGAACATTAAGTATAGACACCGCCCTGCAACCGTGGCGCTGCCTGCGCCAGTATCCCAAGAATGTCTTCCACTACCTGCGAAGGCGGATTGGTGGCATCAACGATATAGTGCGCAGCCTCGTGATACAAAACATCGCGCTGGGCGAGCACTTCCTGAACCTCTTCGGTCAACGGTTTGCCGGTTAGAGTCGGTCGCAATCCTTCTTCAGGCGTGGCCTCCAGACGATCAACCAGTACCGATACCGGTGCGCTTAGATAGATAACCACGCCGTGGCTGCGCATGTAATGACGATTAAATTCGGTAAGAATGATACCGCCGCCGGTCGCAACAACCGTGGCAGGAGCTGTAACAGCCTGCAGAGCGGTCGTTTCCTGGGCACGAAACCCTTCCCATCCTTCTCTTTCGACGATTTCCGCCACGGTCATTTGCACGTGCGATTGCAACCAGCGATCGGTATCAACGAACTGGAAATCAATAGCCTTTGCCAGCGCCATACCGGTTGTCGTCTTACCACACCCCCGGGGGCCAACAAGAAAAAGAGGTTGCGTCATCACAGAATTTCCCCAGAGAGCCGCCAACAAGCGGGATCTGATGCGGTTAAAAATATAATCATATCATCAAACTAGTACATCGCCAAAACCGTAAAGAAAAAATTACAGAAAGAATGGCGAGATGAGTTAACCCCTACTATAACAAGAATTCACAATGAATAAAGTGTAAATAATAAATTACACACTCTATTTTCTACGCTGAACTTCCAGCCACCACTTATCCAGTTCAGCCGCAAAATGCTGTCTGTCGCGGGGCGAAAGGCTGTCCGGCCCCCCGGTCTGGATACCGCTGGCACGCAGTGTATCCATAAAATCACGCATCATCAGACGCTCACGGATCGTCGCTTCGGTATAACGTTCGCCGCGCGGGTTAAGCGCCGCCGCACCTTTTTCAATCACTTCAGCCGCCAGCGGAATATCTGCCGTTATCACTAAATCACCGGCGCTGCACTGACGCACAATCTCGTTATCAGCCACGTCAAAGCCCGCAGGCACACGTAATGTGCTGATGAAACGCGAAGGCGGGACGCGCAGGCTTTGGTTGGCCACCAAAACAAGCGGCATTTGCATGCGCTCAGCGGCGCGGTACAAAATGTCTTTAATCACATTCGGACACGCATCGGCATCCACCCATATTGTCATAGCTTCTCCCCACTGGTGTGCTGTCGCACATTGTCGCGTGCTTTTACTTTCAGGCAAAGTGCTGTTTCTCCTTCTGAACATATTCATTCCGCGCTAAGCTTAGCTTTCCCAGATTTACCCTAAATAATTCGGGTTGCAGGCAGGCGGCAAGAGAGTGAGTCCCGATGAGCTTACTCTGGTAAGTGATTCGGGTGAGCGAACGCAGCCAACGCACATGCAACTTGAAGTATGACGGGTATAAAACAATGAATATCATCCATAGGGAGTGACAAGATGGACAAGAAAATTGGTTTTATCGGCTGCGGTAATATGGGCAAAGCCATTCTTGGCGGCATGATCGCCAGCGGCCAGGTTCTCCCCGGACAAATCTGGGTCTACACCCCTTCCCCCGATAAGGTCGCCGCGCTACACGACCAGTACGGCATTAATGCGGCGCAGTCTGCACAAGAAGTCGCGCAAATCGCTGATATTGTTTTTGGGGCCGTAAAACCAGGCATCATGATTAAGGTGCTGAGTGAAATTACCTCCAGCCTGAACAAAGATTCCCTGGTCGTCTCGATTGCCGCAGGCGTCACTCTCGATCAGCTGGCCCGCGCGCTGGGTCACGACCGTAAAATCATTCGCGCGATGCCAAACACGCCATCGCTGGTGAACGCCGGAATGACCTCCGTCACGCCGAACGCCTTAGTCACGCCAGAAGAAACAGCCGATGTGCTGAATATCTTCCGCTGCTTTGGTGAAGCAGAAGTCATTGCGGAGGCAATGATTCATCCGGTCGTTGGCGTCAGCGGTTCAGCACCGGCCTATGTATTTATGTTTATCGAAGCGATGGCTGATGCCGCCGTTCAGGGGGGGATGCCCCGCGCGCAGGCTTATAAATTTGCAGCACAAGCGGTAATGGGTTCGGCGAAGATGGTTCTGGAAACGGGTAAACATCCTGGCGAATTGAAGGATATGGTGTGCTCGCCAGGTGGAACCACCATTGAGGCGGTACGCGTCCTGGAAGAACGCGGTTTCCGTTCATCGGTGATTGAAGCGATGATTAAGTGCATGGAGCAGTCGGAAAAACTCAGCCGCTCCTGAGTTAACACCGCCGGACGTCAGGCCGCCGCTTCAGTGCGGTTACGTCCGGAATTCTTTGCTTTGTAGAGAGCCATATCTGCTGATTTTAACCATTCTCGATAGTGTTCAGTTTCAGACGTCAGCGGCGCAACGCCCACGCTAATGCGCAGGTCAACCTGCGGCGCGCAGGATAAACGCAGTTGGGTAAGCCGTTCGTGAACACGAGACATCGCTGCAATCGCGCTGCTCGCTGACGTGCCACACATGATTACCGCAAACTCATCACCGCCAAAGCGACCAATCACATCGCTACCGCGTAAGGTCATCTGTAACTGGCGGGTCAGTGCAACAATGGCCTGATCCCCGACGTCATGGCCCCACGTATCATTGATACTCTTAAAATGGTCGATATCGATGATAAGGAGCGTGGCATCACGCTGATGGCGGCGGCAATTATCAAATTCATTCCGCAGCAACAGTTCCCAATGACGTCGGTTATAAACCCCGGTCATCCCATCTCGCGTGCTCATAACCTGTAAGCGACGTTTATGTTCTGCCAGCCTGATGAGCGTCTGGTAACTCACCCAGGCAAACAGCAACGGGTAAACCACTAACACCGGCAGCGACAACAGCACACTCAGTTGCGTACTGCTAAAAGCCACGGGAATATCCGTTAACTGTAACGTCACCAGGCAGGAAACCACCATCAACACGGCGCCTGCGATGAAGACACGCATACCCCCTGCGCCCATCAGGTTGATACAGATAATCATCAACAGCGCCGTGGATGGCAGCAAGTTTATCCCCATAATCCCCATCCACATCCCGGCGAGAATGGCATCGGCTTTTAAGTTGGTATATTCGCTATGCAGTGGATCGATAGCTTTACTTGCCAATTGCCATGCCAGATGCGGCCAGACAAACGCCCATCCCACCAGCAAAAGCCACCAGCCTCCGGTTATTGGCTGAGAAACTAATACCGACGCGATAGGGAAAAACATTCCCCCCAGTCCCACCGCTCGCGGCAGCCTGATTCGTCGGGCAAATCGCAGACCGGAACGTTGGTGGTCATTTTGATGAAGCAATATAAATGCTTCATTCGGGACGACCTTCTTTTGATAAAAGTTTTCATCATTCATCGTATTTGGGAATATTCTGAAACAAATTTCCCAAATTATAGGAAGGGGTCTGGTGGCGGAAGTATGATATTTCGGGTGAGCGATTTTACCTGCTCACCCGGAAGTGCTAAGCAGATTTTTTCAGGCAAGCGCTCATAAACTTATTACGATCATCGCCTTTCAGAGACTGCTCCGTCGCCTTGACGTTGCATTCACGCATTTTCTGCTGCTGCGGCGTCAGGCTCTTTTCCTCAGGCGCAGATTTACTGTTTTTCAGGCAATCACTCATATAGGTCTTACGCGCATCCCCTTTTAAGGTCTGCGCCGTGGCCTGCTGATTGCAGGTGGTCATACGCTGTTGTTGCGGGGTTAACGTCTTCTCGGCAGCACCGACGGTAGTTAAAAAAATAAGGCCAAAGAGTAACGTCATTAATAATGTAATTTTCATAGCACCATCCTTTTCTGAACGACGACACACAGGTAAGTTTGGCTGCTAACGATAAAAATACCACCCGACGGCAAAAGTATTGCCGTCGGGTGTCAGCTTATTTCAGTCCTAACGCGGCTTTCATGGTGTAAAACAGATCGGTTTGATCGGTCAGGCCAACCACATTCGCCGCATGAGGGCCATAGGCTGCAATACGCAGTTGGCTGCCGGTGTGCTCCTGGGACTCTTCTTCAGAGTTGCCATAGCTGATGACCATCACCGCGCCATCTTTAGTGTTCAGCGCCTGCGTTAAACCGGGTGCTTTAGTATCCGGTGCGACAATCTGGCTGGCATGCGCGTGGTCAGCGGTTACCACAACCAGGGTGTTGCCATCTTTCTTCGCAAAGGCAAGTGCACGCTGCACCGCTTCATCCAGATCGACCGTTTCACCAATTTGTCCACACGGGTTAGCGGCGTGATCTTGTTTATCGATCGACGCGCCTTCTACTTGCAGGAAGAAACCTTTCTCATTTTTGCTTAACAGCTCAATCGCTTTATCCGTCATCTGCGCCAGCGTTGGCACGCTGTCGTTACGTTTTGGATTTGGCGTACAGGTCACTACCGGCTTATCCAGGTTGCCGTGATAAGACGCTTTCGGCCCTTCCCAACGCACTGGCATATTACCGTCTGAGAACAGACCCAACAGCGGTTTATCCTGATTCGCTTCGCTAACAGCCGCCAGCGTCGCGGCATCACTCACCATCTGGTAACCACGGGCCTGGGCTTGTTCTCGCAGCGTTTTACCCTGCCACTCACCTGCCGTAGCGGTTTCAGTAAAAGTCTTTGCTCCGCCGCCTAACGTAACATCCGCACGAGCATTCAATAATTGTTCGGTAATTGACCCTTTACCGCCTTTTTCCAGCGCGTTCGTCGGGCATTTTTCAGCCGTCACGCTCGGACCATAGCATTTACGCGAAGTGACATGGGCAACCAGTGCGGCCGGCGTGGCATCCTGCAATTCAGCCGTGGAAACGTTGCCTGTCGCCAGACCTGCCGCTTTGGCCATTTCCAGAATCGTGGTGTGATCTTTTTCATGAATATCCACACCCAGCGCCCCGTTATAGGTCTTCACGCCGGTTGTCCATGCTGTCGCAGATGCTGCTGAATCTGTCACATAATCGGGCTTGCCCGTTTTCTTATCCAACGCATAATGTGTGTATTGTCCGGTCAACGGTAAAGCATCAATACCTTTAAAAAAGCCGCCCGCGCCTTCAGCATAATTTCGCGCTGCCGTTATTTCGGAGTCGCCCATCCCATCGCCAATCAGTAAAATTATATTTTTGGCCGGTTTATCGTTCAGGGATTCGCGCAGAGCTGCCGTTTGATCGGCAGACAATCGGCGAGCGCCACCCGGCGTGGTGATATCTCCCTGAGCAGCACGATTATCCATAACCGCTACAGTAGATGTTTCTGCATTAATAACCGGGGTAAACAGCAAAGGTAACAGGGCAATAGCCAGAGCGCTTTGTTTCACTTTATATTCTCCATGTATAAATACGGTAAAATTAAAACAAAGCGACTATAAGTATTTGATGTGACACTTTTATGATAATTTGTGGTTACCCCACCACAGATGGATCACAACGCTTTTGGTACGCACTCACCAGCATTATGTATGTTCGTCAGAAACGCGGGCATGCGGTTTCCGCCAGCCAGCGCCCCCTCAATTTGACGAATAAATATTTGCCGATCGTTCCACGCCATATTGCGCAGCATTTCGATGATTACCCGCTCTAACGTTTCGACCTGTGCCGCCAGATCTTGCGATTCTTCTTCTTTTTGCGCGAGCTTAAGTAACAACTCAGTGACGAGGTTTTTCATTTGCCTATTCCCTTAACAAAATATGGGTCACGTTATCATTAAGGCTCACGACTGCCTAGAGGATGAAAGTTGTATTTTTATAAGAAATAAAACGATTTGCGAAAACAATCACAACACAAAATAAGGGAAAATGAGTCCTGAAGCAGAATGATTCAATATAAAAAGGTAAGAAAATTAATAATCACACAAATATATAATACACAATTATGGATTAACAACGCTGACAAGCAGCGTTGTTAATCAGGACCTCAACGAGCCGCGCGCCGACGTCGCAACGCGATAGCCAGTTGCCAGATATTGATAAGCACAATGCTTGCTGTAGCAATGAACACCCAACGGAACCCCGCCATTGCCGAAACCGTTGCCCCCATCAATGGCCCTGCGACGTTGCCAAGGTACATAAATGACTGGTTATAGCCAAAGATGCGTCCGGTTATCTGGTCGCTGGAGTATTTCACCAACAGCGTCTGCACCGCCGGCAACATCGCACCATCAGCAAAGCCGAGCAGAAAACGTAGAATTCCCAACTGCAACGGCGTGGTAACCCACGACATGGCAAAAAACAGCACCACCGCGAAGATTAACGTCGCCATTAAAATCCGCTCAGTACCAATACGGTCGCCTAATTTACCAAGTCGGGGCGCGGAAATCAGAGCAGAAATGCCCGGTACTGAGGCAATCAGCCCACTGAGAAAAGCAATATTCGAACTGTCCGGGACCATTGATTTAATAAATAGCGCCAGAATAGGCCCAATTGAGCCGTTACACAGTTGAATCACCATGGTGGTAAAAAACAGGCTGATCACCAACGCCGGATGCGAAAGCGAGGCAAACACGGCCTTCCCACTCAGACGTTCGCTTTTTTTAATCGTCGGGCGAACGCCCTCTTTGATCAAGAACAGTGTGACCAGAAAACTCACCACCAGTAAGGCGGCGGTAATACAGAATACCGCCCGTAAGCCAACATGATCGGCGATAAAGCCTCCCATCAGCGGTCCGCCAATGACGCCGCTAATTTGCGCCGTAGAGAGCGTACTCAGCGCCCAGCCGCTGCGCTCGCGTGGAACCTGGGACGCAACCAGCGCCATCGCATTAGGAATATAGCCGGAGGTTAACCCCATCACCCCGCGCAGCAGAAAAAGCTGCCAGACGTTAGTGGCAAATGCCTGTAGCAAAATCGCAATGGCCATCCCCAGTGAGGCCCGCAGCAGCATCAGCTTGCGTCCTTTGCGGTCGGCTAGACTGCCCCACATCGGAGAAACAATGGCTGAAATCAGGAAGGTGACGCTGAACGTTAATCCGGACCACATTGATAGCGCTTCATGCGAGGTCACGCCCAGTTGGGAGATATAGAGTGGTAAAAAAGGCAAGATTTGGCTAATCGCCAGTCCGGTAAAAAAGCATCCGAACCAAACGGAAATAAGGTTAACTCTCCAGGATTCCATAAGGACTCATAACGATAAGTAGCTGAAAACTGCGAGCAGCTTAACAAATTACTTAGCCGAATAAGGGTCTACAGGTGCGATAAATCACAGTTTAGGATTTTATCTTCCCGCTCATCATATTTGTGATATAGCTCACATCAAACCCATAATATAAACAGGGGATTGTGCTTCCCGCGCGATCTGCGTGTCTGTCCCCTTCTAATCCCCTGTCATTCGCCAAAACAATCTGCCAGAAGCCGAGGAAACCTGCGTTTTGTCGTGGTAATGTATGTGCTTTGCATTCATGGAATGGGTTTTTAAGATGGCAAAGTTGCGGGTAGGAATCGTATTTGGTGGTAAATCAGCGGAACATGAAGTGTCATTGCAATCGGCAAAAAATATTGTCGATGCCATCGACAAGACTCGCTTTGACGTTGTGCTGTTAGGTATTGATAAACAAGGGCAATGGCACGTCAGCGATGCCAGTAACTATCTGCTCAATTCAGACGATCCGGCGCATATTGCGTTGCGACCTTCTGAGACCAGCCTGGCGCAGGTACCGGGTAAACAAGAGCACCAGTTGATCGATGCACAAAACGGTCAACCGCTGCCGACGGTCGATGTTATTTTCCCAATCGTACACGGTACTTTGGGTGAAGATGGCTCTCTGCAGGGCATGCTGCGCGTGGCGAACCTGCCGTTTGTCGGTTCTGATGTGCTGGGTTCTGCTGCCTGTATGGATAAAGACGTGACCAAACGTCTGCTGCGTGATGCCGGGTTAAACATCGCGCCATTTATTACGCTCACTCGCGCGAATCGCAACAGCATCAGCTTTGCCGAAGTGGAATCCCGCCTGGGTCTGCCGCTGTTTGTAAAACCGGCCAACCAGGGATCGTCCGTTGGCGTCAGTAAAGTAACCAGCGAAGCCCAATACGATCAGGCCGTCGCGCTGGCATTTGAATTCGATCATAAAGTCGTTGTGGAGCAAGGGATCAAAGGCCGCGAGATCGAATGTGCGGTACTGGGCAACGATCATCCGCAGGCCAGTACCTGTGGTGAGATCGTGCTGAACAGCGATTTTTACGCTTACGACACTAAATACATTGACGATAACGGTGCCAAAGTTGTCGTTCCGGCAGCAATTGCGCCAGAGATTAACGATAAGATCCGCGAAATCGCCATTCAGGCCTACCAGACTCTGGGCTGTGCCGGCATGGCGCGCGTGGACGTCTTCTTAACTGCTGAAAACGACGTTGTGATCAATGAGATCAACACGCTGCCAGGCTTTACCAACATCAGTATGTATCCGAAACTGTGGCAAGCGAGCGGTTTAGGCTATACCGATTTGATCACTCGCCTGATCGAACTGGCGCTGGAACGCCATGCTGCGGATAGCGCGCTGAAAACCAGTATGTAAACCCGTCAGGATGCCTGATAGAGCTATTGGGCATCCTTTGCTTCATCATCTTCAACGCGGCGGCGGATGATTAATCCGGCCAGCCAAAAGCTAATCACCCAGGTCACCAGCCCCACCGCATAAGTTTGCCATCCCTGCGCTTCAAAACCTAATAACCCCACCACGCCATTCAGAATAAAGATAAGCCCAATAGCGAAAGCATAGTAGTGCCAGTCTCGGCGGATTTTTACAGGCAGGTTCATAACAGCTCCGGTGGAAATACAACACAGTAAGGCATCCTCGCACATTTCCCCGAGGGCGTCTGTGGCCTGTGCGGAATTTCTTAAATGTAACTCAGTTTAACTTAAGGTTACATAATTGTGACCGCCAACAAAAAACCGAAATCCAGGAATAATCTCTACCTGAAATTACCATCATTCTGATATTGACATTGCCGATCACCTGTCAGACTCACTCTCAGTTCCAGGCATTACGTCAAAAAAAGCAGGTTATTTCCGGAGGTCTTTATGGCTGATTTTACGCTCTCAAAATCCCTGTTTAAGGGCAAGCATCGGGATCCCTCCTCCCTGCCCGGCAACATTGCGTATGCCGTATTTGTGCTGTTTTGCTTCTGGGCGGGTGCACAGATTTTAAATCTGTTGGCCCACGCGCCCGGCATCTATGAAGAACTGATGCAGCTGCAAATGCAGGAGACAGGACGCCCGCGGGTTGAAATCGGTTTAGGCGTCGGTACCCTCTTTGGACTGATCCCCTTCCTGGCCGGAAGCCTGATTCTTGGCGTCATAGCGGCGGTCATGCGCTGGCGTCACCGTCATCATAAAGATGACTGATTCATACACTTCGCCCGACGATCGTCCACCCGTTTAGCAAACCATGCGGTAGTCAGATTACGCGTGATCTTCGGGCTTTCCAGTTGAATGCCCGGCAGCATTTCACGGGGTAACGTTTTCCCGGTCTTCGCTTCCGCCAGCTTATAAACCTTTTCGTACAATGCGGTTTTTTCAAAGGCCAGGCTGTCACCTTTTTGCAGTTGACGGCGGATCTCACTCTCGCTCATCCCTAGCTTCCCGGCCAGTTTACGTACCGCCAGCTCCGTTTTGCCCGGCTCACTGCTGCCATAGAGAATCAGATCCCCGTCCATCGCCAGCTTCACTCCGCTGGCTTTACTGACCGCATTCTGGAAAGCTGCATTGCGGCTCGCATACCATCCGGCATTAAAATCGGCGAAGCGGAAGATTGGCGCACTGTAATTCGCCGGGTAGTTGAGCAGATGATACGTACCGAACCACAACCCACCACGGCGGCTAAACACTTCCTGACGTACCGTCCCCGCCATTTTCCACGGATACCCGCTGGTGTGCTGCTCAGCAAACGCGATACTGACCTGCATTGGACCACCGGTATGTACCGGATTAAGCGATCCGAACAATGTCTGCCCCATCGGCACCATGTTGATGAAATCATCAAAGATGGCGCTAAGCTGTTTTTCCGTCTTCACCGTATCCAGACGCTCGCTGTAGCTTTTCCCCGTTGGCGAGTTAATCTTTAGCGCGGTATGCACGACAAACAGCGGGATATGCATGCGTTCTGCGCGACGGTCAATCTCTTTCCAGGCGATTTTGCTTAAACCAGGAACAGCCGGATCGGCCTGGAAGTTTGACTCCTGCTGCGCAACCGCCAGCACCGAACAGATATTTTCAACCGTTGGTGCCAGCTTCTGGCTTTCAAAGGTCTTTGCCAAATCCTGCGCCCATGCGTCCCGGTCTTTCACGCTGGCGGGCATTTTCTGGCGCACCACGCTCGCCACATCGACGGCTTTCTCCCCCTTTTTTAGCGGCTGCGCAGGTTGGCTACTACATCCCACCAGCACCAGTGCTGCCAGACCAGACAAGGGGTAAAGACGGGAAACCGTCGACATAACATCTCCTTATTATTAACTCAGCGTATGGGTAACTTCCTGAATATCCTGACCATCAAGCTCTCGTTCAAAGCTGCGCAGACGCTTATAAATAGACATCAGTTCTACTAACGTTGTCCAGGAGTTAATCAGATACTGGAACGAGCCGCGCACCTGGCCAAACACGTTAGTGATTTGCGTCATCAGGCCGAGCGTAATCGTACCGGCAACAATCGACGGAAACAGCAGGAACAAGCCGAAAACGTTATCAACCTGCAGGTAAAGAATACGGGCAATATTGAAGTACATATAGTGAAAATAGAGACGGAAGTAGTTTTGCCGTACCGCATGGAACAGTTCACGCACCGTCGGTGGCGTCGCACGGTTGCCATCATCTTCGCCATAGACCAATTCTTTACGATAGGCCGCTTCCACGCGCTGGTTTTTAAACTCCAGCCCGGGAAGCTTTATCCCGACCACGGCCAGTAAACCGGTTCCCATCAGCGACCAGACAATCGCGGCAATCACCAGGCCATAAGGCACATGTCCAACAATCGGCAGGTCAGGAACATGGGCTGAGAGCGTTACCAGTACAGGCAGGAAGGCAATCAGCGTCATAATCGCGTTGATAAAGCTGACGCCCATATCTTCCAGCGTAGAAGCAAAACGCATGGTGTCTTCCTGCACACGCTGCGCTGCGCCTTCGATGTGACGCAAATGCTGCCAGTGCGCCATATAGTGTTCGTTCATCGCGGTACGCCAGCGGAACACATAGTGGCTAACGAAGAAGTTGTTCATCACACCAATGACCACGGCTATCAGCGCAATGCCGAGAAAAACGCCCACTTCATGATAGAACTGCTCAATCTTCACCTTGTGTGGTGCGCTGAGCGCAGTTTGAATCAGGTCATAAAATGGCGCATACCAGGCGTTGACGGCGACGCCGACTTCAACCAGAAACCAGGTCACAAAAATAATCAGCGATGTGCCCAGAATAGACCAGTACTGCCAGCGGTGTGGGCTGTAGAGAAACCAGAACAGCGCAAACACCCCGACACAAAGAATGTAGTACGCATAAAAAATCAGGTAATCCAACGACCAGAAACGCGCTGCGCTAATAGGTACGTCTCCCGACGCGCCGGTAATATGTGCAACCCAGGCTCCTCCACCTGCTTGCCAGAATACAACGGCGACGAGTGCCCAAATAAATGCCGAAATAAAGAACGGCCCCGGCTTTGGGAAAAAAGACTTAAACATAGTGCTCTCCTGCTAACTTCTTATCGTTATGACGACTGCTGTGCATTTGCCACCGTAGAGTGCGGAGGCCAGACGGCTTACGCCCAAAAACACAAGCTGAAACCGACAATTGTGACCAAAACCGAGGCACTTAGTTCGCACCTCGGTTATGAAGAATTGTTTCTGTGGTTTTCACACTCGACAACGTTCCAGTATGTGCAGATTATCACAGCGTGAGATCACAAAAGCGAACATCCGCAATCCAGGAAACTCCTGTGTTTACTCATCGTTACGTTTTTCCCACTATCATTGGTTGATAAGCGCTTTGCAATACGCCGATGAGTAGTATAAATACGCATACGCACGACATCCTTTTTCACTTTCTCTAACTCATGGACACCACCGTTGAAACGTAGTCTGCTTTTTTCTGCCGCGCTGTGTGCGGCGTCATTGACATCTGTCCAGGCGGCACAGCCTATAACCGATCCGGTCTTCGCCTCTGATATCGTTGATCGTTATGCCGACCATATATTTTACGGCAGTGGTGCTACGGGGATGGCGCTCGTGGTGATTGATGGTAATCAGCGTGTATTTCGCAGTTTTGGTGAAACACGCCCCGGCAATAATGTTCACCCGCAACTGGATTCCGTAATCCGCATTGCCTCAATTACCAAATTAATGACCAGCGAAATGCTGGTGAAATTACTCGATCAGGGCACGGTCAAACTCAACGATCCATTGAGTAAATATGCACCTCCTGGCGCACGCGTACCCACTTATCAAGGAACACCAATTACGCTGGTGAATCTGGCGACGCATACGAGCGCACTGCCGCGCGAACAGCCTGGCGGCGCGGCCAAGCGCCCGGTGTTTGTCTGGCCAACCCGCGAGCAGCGTTGGAGCTATCTCTCAACGGCTACGCTTAAAGCCGCACCAGGATCGCAGGCTTCTTATTCCAACCTGGCGTTTGACCTGCTGGCCGATGCGCTGGGTACCGCGTCCGGTAAGCCTTATCCGCAGCTGTTTGAAGAAAAAATCACCCGCCCGCTGGGGATGAAAGACACCACCTTTACGCCGTCCCCCGATCAGTGTCGACGCCTGATGGTCGCGGAAAAAGGTGCCAGTCCTTGTAACAATACGCTGGCAGCGATGGGCAGCGGCGGCGTCTATTCAACGCCTGGCGATATGATGCGCTGGATGCAGCAGTATCTTTCTTCTGACTTTTATCATCGTAGCCAGCAGGCCGACCGGATGCAGACGCTGATTTACCAGCGTACGCAGTTAACTAAAGTGGTGGGAATGGACGTTCCAGGCAGAGCCGATGCGCTTGGTTTGGGCTGGGTCTACATGGCGCCGAAGAATGGCAGACCGGGAATTATTCAAAAAACCGGTGGCGGCGGTGGATTCATTACCTATATGGCGATGATCCCACAGCAAAACGTTGGGGCATTTGTCGTAGTGACGCGCTCTCCGCTGACCCGTTTTACCAATATGAGCGACGGTATCAACGAACTGGTTGCAGAGTTGAGCGGGTACAAGCCACAGGTCATTCCTGCATCCTGATTCAATACTCAAAAGGCAAACGGTTAATGCATACCAGTTTGCCTTTATTCATTTCAATGTAACCGCCTTTACGCAATGCTGCGAGAATCTCAGCGACAACCGAGCGTGAAATTCGTGTGCGTTGGTGAATATAGTTCATAACGCCGATGCGTGAACGAAGGGCTTCATCCCATTTCGTCATAGAGATCAATGTCGCGCGGATCTGATCGTAGGAGTTGTTGCCGATCAACTGCAGATCGCGTAATTCAAGCATGGAGTTTTGCCATGCCAACCAACAAAAAGCTTCACGCCAAAGCTGGCACTCTTCAATTATATTAATTGTTTGCGAGGCGGGTAGATGGTATCCCGTACAATCGCTTTCCGTGATTAATCTGTATTGTATATCTGTTTTTATCACACCATCTGAAAGCCCCATAATAAACGGTGCCTGCGCAATACCGACCAGCACATTCTCCCCTCGCCTCAGGGAAATTACACCATTTAAAATGATAAAGGTATCGTCACTGTTTATATCACTGGAATAAATTATTTCTTTATCGTTATCACACTCAAAGTGTTTGCCATATTTTGACAAACATTTATCAAGCTTACCAAATTCCACAAGCGGTTTATTTGCAGACAACATTTGGGCATCCCTTGCAATAAATGCCCGTCAAATCCGTGACGGGCATTTTTCTGAGTTAGATTATCTTTTCTTTAACAACAAGAGATGTCTTACCAGGTATATTTAACACCAACATTTGCAGACCAGTCTTGATCAACATCGCCACCACCGAGGTAGTTAGCATCGGTGTATGCGCTGAAGTTTTTGGTAAAGCTGAACTGAGTACCCAGTCCAACACGTACCGCAGAACCTTCTACACCGTTGTCGATAGAGTCGCCGTTTACGTCAGAATCGTTGTTAGAGTCGTCGTAAACGTAGGCCAGTTTGAAGTACGGGGTCAGCGCCTGGTCGTCGCTATAAGCGAAGGTATAACCTGCATCGACACCGAGTTCATAACGCATGCTGTCATAAGACTGACCGTCAACTTTCATGTCGTTGCTCAGCTTATAGTCATCACCAGACTGGAACAGACCGGATACGCTGCCGTATGGCGTTACGTAACCTGCGTCACCCAGTTTCAGGTCATAACCCAGTTTCAAGCCAAAGCCCCAGGCATCAGAAGAGGTGCTGCCATCAACATACTGACCGTTGCTCATGTTAGCAGTCAAATCGTTGTTGAAGTGAGAGTAGCTTAAGTTACCGTCAACAAAGATGTTGTTGGTAAAGTGAGCAGAAGAGTAGATGTAGGCAGTCTGGCTATCCTGATCCACCTGACCGGTACGGTCGCTCATATCACCTTTCGCGAAGCCTGCTGCAGCACCGACAATCCACTTAGCGTTGTTACCATCAATTTTGGAATCAACACCGACCATGATGCCGTTAACATCCTGATCGTAGTTAATGGTGCCGTTATCTGCATCGAAGCTACCACCGAAGTAGCTAACCCATGCACCACCGTTATCAACCAGACCATGACGCGCGTTAGTCAGACGAGTACCAACGGTATCTTGTTCCAGGTTCCAGATATTGGTGTTAGCAGACGGAATGCTCAGCGCCATGTTCGCGTAGTCTGTCAGTTCCATCTGCTGCAGAACAACGGTGTTACCCTGCTGCTGTGCCTGATAGGTGTAAGCACCCAGGTCAGCTTTGTTAGCTGCAGAGAAGGTCGCAGTGCTGTTCGCGTCGTTAACGTAGACCAGCTCGTTACCCTTGTAATCCGCAACAGAACCTGCGCCAGTCGCGTTGTCGATACGGACTTTATAGTTACCAGTTGCCGCCGCTACGTGGTCACCATAGTTATCAACTTCAGACTGATCGCCTGAGGTGTCGGAATCGCCGTTACCGTTGATAGTCAGATGACCATCAGAGTTCATCGCGATCACGCCATAACCGTAGTTAGACTGAGATTTATCGTTAGTGCGATCGTTGGTCAGATCAGCATTCAGCACATAGTCAGTGCTGTTGATGTCGAAAACACCCGCGTTAACATGGTTATAAGCGTCGGTGTAGCTAGTCAGGTTCAGGGTATCAACCTGCAGTGCATTACCGGTACTGTTACCCACATCCAGAACGCCGTTGTTAGTGACGTTAATGGTGTTTGCATACAGCGCAGCTTCAAGCACATTCCAGCCAGCAGAAACATCATCGGCGATTGTGACAGTACTGTTGTCGATAGACAGCGTATCCGTCGCAACGTGACCATCTTCGTTGATGTTCAGTGCAGAAGCACCGGTCAGAGAGATAGAGTCAGCAACCAGCTCAGAATCACCCACGTTGACGACAGAACCGCTGTTGATGCTCAGGGTATCAATCAGGGAAGTTTTGGTGGTATCCCACTGTGAAGCACCGTTCAGCGTGACGTTGAACAGGCCGCTCTGGTAGACAGCGTTGCCCACTACATGACCATTTTCGTCATAAGAAGTTGTGTCGCTATCAATACCGTAGGTTGAATCCGGCCACAGGCTGTTAGCGGTGATGTCGATCAGCGTAGCGGTGGCTTCAGTACCCGCATCGTAGCTGTCATAAACTCCGTCACCATCGGTGTCAACCTGGTGCACGGACATTGCCGCGCCGACCCACTTACTGCCGTTGTTCAGAGTCAGATCCAGACGGTCAGTACCGTCCCAACCATTGGTATCCAGGTCAGCATCGGTATCGCGATAAGTGTCAGCACCGTTCGGGAAGAAATTCTCATCGAAGTTGCTGGAGAACAGCACGTCACCCATCAGCGTGGAATTGTTAAACGTTGCGGTGGTCTGCATCGCGTTATCCGCATTTGGATTAGCAATAACCGCTAACGCAATATCGTCTGGAGTATAAGAGCCGCTGTAGTCGCTTGCATTGCTGGTGTTACCAAACCAACCGGTGGTGCCTTCGTCAGTCCATGAACCAGAGGTCAGAGTAGAATCGCTGACAGCGATAGTGTTGTTAAATACTTCACTGCTGTTTACGCCAGTGCTGACGGTATTATCGTCAATATCTGCCCACTCGTAACCCTGAGTCAGGGTTATGCCAGCGACATGAGAGTTGGCGGAGATAGACAGATCAACTTCTTGATCCAGCGTGATAGCTGTACCCAGGTTATAAACGTCGACAACGTGTGTGTCAGCTGCGTCATTATACGTACCGTTGTAGGTATAATGTTCGTAGTTGTCATCGATAGTTGAATTGATGACGTTCATCGCCAGGCGATCGTAGTAATAGTCAGTACCCGTACGGTTAGTACAATCCGTGGTCATACATTCGGATGTCACCATACCGTGAATGGTGCTGTTTTTAATCGTCAGGCTATTGTTATTGCTGTTAGTTGACAGTCCATCATCCAGATAATAAGTAGAAATAACGCCGTTGACAGTGGCGTTATTGATTACCGGATAAATATCACCGTTATAAATACTATCGGTGTCGTAATTGTTCCAACCAACATATCCATCATAATAGACGCCATCCGCATAGGATGCGTCATTATAATGAGCAAACGTTGTGTAGGTGGTCCCAGAGATATCAGTTGAAGCATTCGCCTGAGAAGTGATTGCCAAAGTGCAGGCTAATGCTAATTGTGATACTACAAGTTTCTTTTTCCAAGTGTGCATTTGTCATCCCTCCTCAGGGACGTAATATAGTTGATCCATCAATTATCAATGCAAAGAAAACATTTTATGTTTCGCAGGGAAGATTATGCGGTTTCACAAAGGAAAGGTTCAATTATTCTTTGGCTTAAGTCCGATTACGGACAATAGATATGCAAATTATTCGAAACAGAAAACAAACGTAAAAATCATTTTTATTTTAGACAGTTACATGTAAAACCATTGGCAAAACAATATATTGAACTTATGATTAACTTAAAAATCAAACGTCAGCAAATAAATACCGTTAAATCCCGCCACTTAATTAAAAATCAAATTAAACTAAATTCACCATAAAACTAATCACTATTTAAAATAGTCATAATTGCAAAAATAGAGATAACACATAATACCAAGCATTGGTAACATCACCATAACCTCGGCATAACGCCAACTTTCGTAAACCCCTCGCCCTCAGGTTCGGGTATACTACGGCCTTCGATTCCACAAACATCAGGCATACCATGACAGACCTAATCCAACGCCCTCGTCGCCTGCGCAAATCCCCTGCGCTGCGCGCTATGTTTGAAGAGACAACACTCAGCTTAAATGACCTGGTGTTGCCGATCTTTGTTGAAGAAGAACTCGACGATTACAAAGCTATCGACGCCATGCCCGGCGTGATGCGCATACCAGAGAAACACCTGGCGCGCGAAATCGAACGTATTGCTAATGCAGGCATCCGCTCGGTCATGACCTTCGGGATTTCTCATCACACCGATGAGACCGGCAGCGATGCCTGGAAAGAAGACGGTCTGGTGGCGCGCATGTCGCGTATCTGTAAGCAGACCGTACCGGAAATGATCGTCATGTCCGACACCTGTTTCTGTGAATACACCTCGCACGGTCACTGCGGTGTATTATGCGAACACGGCGTTGATAACGACTTAACCCTTGCTAACCTCGGCAAGCAGGCAGTCGTTGCCGCAGCAGCGGGCGCAGATTTCATCGCCCCTTCCGCCGCAATGGACGGCCAGGTACAGGCGATTCGCCAGGCTCTGGACGCCGCGGGCTTCACCGATACTGCGATCATGTCCTACTCCACCAAGTTTGCCTCTTCTTTCTACGGCCCGTTCCGTGAAGCCGCAGGCACGGCGCTGAAAGGCGATCGTAAAACGTATCAAATGAACCCGATGAATCGCCGTGAAGCGATTCGCGAATCGCTGCTGGATGAAGCCCAGGGCGCAGACTGCCTGATGGTGAAACCGGCTGGCGCGTATCTCGATATTCTGCGTGATATCCGCGAGCGCACCGAGCTGCCGATTGGCGCTTATCAGGTCAGCGGTGAATACGCGATGATCAAATTCGCGGCGATGGCAGGTGCAATAGATGAAGAGAAAGTGGTTCTGGAAAGCTTAGGCTCGATCAAACGCGCTGGCGCGGATCTGATCTTCAGCTACTTCGCACTGGATCTGGCTGAGAAAAAAATCCTGCGCTAACCACTTTGTTGCCGAATGGCGACTTCACCTTATCGGGCCGACAGTTCCAGGCCCGATAAGTAAAACCCCACCAACAATCACCCCGCCCGATAAAAAGGCTGATCCCCGAGGATCGTCGCCCGGTGCATAATACGCCGCTGCGGCAGATAATCCGCATTGGCATAATGTTGTGTGACGCGATTATCCCAAATCGCCACATCGTTGGGCTGCCAGCGCCAGCGCACCTGAAACTCCGGTTTGGTGATATGGGCGAATAAAAAGCTCAGTAACGCCTCGCTCTCTTTTTCCGTCACATCGACAATTCGTGTAGTAAATCCCTCATTCACAAACAGTGCCTGTTTACCGCTTACCGGATGGGTCCGCACCACCGGATGTAGCAACGGTGGATGTTTAGCGACCGCCTCCAGCCAGCGCTGATGCTCTTCTGGTGTCTTGCGGTATTTATACTCCTGGAACGATTTACGGAAATCATGCTCTGCCCGCAGGCCACTCAACAACTGACGAAACGGCTCAGACAATGCGTCATAAGCGGCAATTCCGCTGGTCCATAGAGTGTCTCCCCCGGCCGATGGCAGCTCTTTTGCTGCCAGAATCGCCCCGGCAGGCGGCGTGTCGATAAAGGTGACATCGGTGTGCCAGTTGTCGTTATCCGGCGGATTATCGTTATGGGTATCCAGTACGATAATTTCCTCTACCCCTTCGGCATGTGGATAGACAGGGTGAATATGCAGATCGCCGAAACGCAGCGCCAGTGCCCGCTGCTGTTGTGGCGTAATCACCTGCTGCCGCAGAAACACCACCTGGTGGCGCAATACCGCATGATAAAGCTGTTCAAACTGATTATCGCTTAATGGACGCGTTAAATCCGCGCCGGTAATTTGTGCGCCAATGTACGGCCCCAGCGGGGTAATGCTCAGACGTTCACTCATTGTACTTCTCCATGCCAGGGCGTCAGGCGACGCTGAAGCGCGCGCAGACCCAGTTCTAAAATAAATGCGATAACGGCAATGACCGCGATCCCTGCCAGCACCACATCCGTTGCCAGAAACTCACCGGCTGACTGCACCATAAATCCTAACCCTCGCGTGGCAGCGATCAGTTCAGCTGCCACCAGCGTCGACCAACCCACGCCAAGCCCGATGCGTAACCCGGTGAGGATCTCCGGTAATGCCCCCGGCAAAATAACAAACCACAGCACCTGCGCACGGCTGGCCCCCAGCGACTGCGCGGCGCGCACTCTCACCTGCTGCGCACTTTTCACCCCCGCCAACGCCGACATCGCCACAGGGGCGAAAATCGCCAGATAGATCAGCAGGATCTTGGAGGTTTCACCGATGCCAAACCAAATGACCATCAGCGGTAAATAGGCCAGGGGAGGAACCGGACGATACAGTTCAATGATCGGATCGAGAATGCCGCGCATCGTCGGACTCAGCCCCATCGCGATCCCAACCGGAACGCCCAGCAGCACTGCCGCCAGCAGCGCGATAACAATACGCGTCAGACTCGCCGCCAGATGCTGCCACAGCGTGGCATCCATAAACCCTTGCGGCCCGGCAATGACGATCAGCTTTTGTAAAACCTGTCCTGGCGGCGGTAAAAACAGCGGACTGATTAACTGCAGCGCCGCCACCGTCCACCACACCGCCAGAATGACGGCCAACGTACCAAGGCTTAAGGTAATCTGCCGCGAGAACGGCCAGCGCCAGTTCAGCACCCGCTGGCGACGGGGTTTATCATTAATCACCACGCTCATGAGAATGCCTCCCGTTGTTCAAAGACACGACCTAACACGTACTCGCGCATGGCGATAAACTGCGGATCGGACTTAATGCTGCGGCTCGACTCTCCGGCCACAAAGCGACGGGCGAAATTGAGCGGCAGACGTTCCAGTACCCGGCCTGGTCCTGGGGACAGCAATACCAGTTCTGTCGCCATAAACACCGCTTCTTCAATATCGTGGGTAATCAGCAGCACCTGTTTGCCAGTCTCATGCCACAGCTTCAGCAGCAGGGTTTGCATCTGCTCGCGGGTAAAGGCGTCGAGCGCACCAAAGGGTTCATCCAGCAGCAACAGCTGCGGGTTGGCCGCCAGCGCCCGGGCAATGCCGACGCGCTGACGTTGTCCACCGGAAAGTTGCCAGATAAAGCGTTTTCCCGCGCCCTCCAGCCCGACTTTCTGCAACATCTCCAGAGCAATACGCTGACGCTGCGGCTTGTCCACGCCCGCCAGCTGCAGCCCAAAAGCCACGTTGTCCTGCACGTTGCGCCAGGGCAGCAGTCCTTCGTTCTGGAACACGACCCCGCGATCTGCCCCCGGACCATCAACCCTGTTACCCGCCAGCGTGATGCTGCCATGCTGATACGGCACAAACCCGGCAATCAGATTTAACAACGTGGTTTTCCCGCAACCGGAAGGCCCGAGTACCACCAGCAGTTCACCGCTATCGAGCGTCAGGTTGATATCCTCCAGCGCCGGTTTTCCACCGTAGCTGGCGGCAAGATGAGAGATTTGCAGCATCATCGCCTCCTTATTTATTGCACGAAGCGATCGGTCACGTACTGGCTGTAATCCGTCGCGACAGCGGGGACTTTGCCCTGCTCTTTAAGGAACTGCGCGGTGTCGATAATCGCTTTGTTCACCGGGCCGGTTAGCTCAGCGGTTTGCTGTTGCGGTGTCAGGTAAGTGTTACCTTTCACCAGCCCCGGAACATCCGCCTCCGGTACGCCGCTCAAACGTGACAGTTTGCTGATATTCTCCGGCTGCTTCAGCCATTCATCAGGATTAGCGATATAAGGCTGCTGGGCATCGATAGCGCTTTTGGCAAAGGCTTTCACCACCTCAGGATGCTTCTCGGCAAAATCTTTGCGCACTACCCACACGTCCAGCGTCGGTGCCCCCCACTCGCCAACCTGCGAGGAGTCGGTTAACACCTTTCCGTCTTTTTCCAACGCGTTGACCGCAGGTGCCCAGACATACGCACCATCAATATCTCCGCGCTGCCATGCGGCAATAATCGCCGGTGGTTGCAGGTTCACAATCTCCACCTGGCCGGGTTTAATCCCCCAATGTTTCAACGCCGCCAGCAGGCTGTAATGGGTGGTGGAAATAAACGGCACGGCAATGCGTTTGCCAATCAAATCTTCCGGTTTACTGATGTTTTTCTTCACCACCAGCGCCTCAGAATTGCCGAGCTTTGATGCCAGCAGGAAAACCTCAATAGGCACCTGCTGACTGGCAGCGACCGCCAGCGGGCTGGAGCCAAGATTACCGATCTGCACGTCGCCGGACGCCAGCGCACGAACGATACTCGCCCCGCTGTCGAATTTGCGCCAGTCAACGGTCGCCCCGCTCTCTTTGGCAAACGTGTTGTCCGCCTGCGCCACTTTGGCAGGTTCGGCGGAGGTCTGATAAGCAACGGTGACGTTCACCGCCTGCGCCTGAAATGCGATGAATGCCAGTGCGGCAAGAAGTGCGTTACGCGATGAAATAGCCATGATTGTCTGCTCCCCTGTCTTGTTATGGAGGCAGTATTTCGTTGCGGCACATTTTGATAAAGGAATTAAAAATTCTGGCTAAGAACAAAGCGTTTTTAGAAAAAAAGCGGCAATAGTTAGCTATTTCGCTCATTACAGAACGTAGGCCGGATAAGGCGCTTGCGCCGCCATCCGCAATCAATGCCTGATGCACTGCGCTTATCAGGCCTACACTCGCTGTAAATTATTGCGATTTTGTTACATTCGTTACATATCCGCGCCACGATGATTGCCAGCGCGGCGCTGGCAGGCATCATAGAGGCCATTGTCAGCAAGAGAGCAATATCATGATTCATGTTGTGCTGGTGGATGACCATGTGGTGGTGCGTTCCGGCTTTGCGCAATTACTCAGTCTCGAAGACGATCTGAACGTTACCGGTCAGTACAGCAGCGCGGCGGAGGCCTGGCCTGCACTTCTGCATGATGATGTCAGCGTCGCGGTAATGGATATCGCCATGCCGGATGAAAATGGCCTGAGCCTGTTAAAACGACTGCGGGCGCAGAAGCCCGGTTTTCGCGCCATTATTCTCAGCATTTATGACTCGCCCACGTTTGTGCAAAGCGCGCTGGACGCAGGCGCCAGCGGTTACCTGACCAAACGCTGCGGCCCGGAAGAACTGGTGCAGGCTGTACGCTCAGTAGGCATGGGCGGCCATTACCTGTGCGCCGATGCGCTGCGTGCACTACGCGGCGGCGAGCAACCCGCGCAGGTCCTGGAGGTTCTGACCCCGCGCGAGCGTGAAGTGTTTGATCTGTTGGTTAAAGGTGACAGCGTAAAAGAGATCGCCTTCAAGCTCGACCTCAGCCACAAGACGGTGCACGTTCATCGGGCGAACGTGCTGGGCAAACTGCAATGCCACAGCACCATCGATCTGGTGCATTTTGCCCTCGACCACCAACTATTGACGGGGCATTAATGTCGCGTAGCCTTCGTCATTGGGTGATCTCCCTGTTTATTCTGCTGGCCTGGGGATCGGGCTGGTTGATGCTGTGGACGCTGGGATTTTACCTGACCCACAATGGACAGCAGGCGGCATTGTTCCTGCCACATGGCGTCTATCTCGCGCTGTTAATCCTGCTTTCTCGCCGTTACTGGCCCGCGCTGGTGCTGCCGCCGGTGCTGATGTTGTTCTGGCTGCACAGCGAGCAATTACTGAATGGCTATATCCTGCTGGCTGCTCCGTTAATTAGCCTGATTCCGGCGAGCATCGGCCAGTCATACTGGCACCGCTTTCCCCTTTACTGGCAACGCTTAACGCTGCTGCTGGCCGCCGTAACGCTCACCTCATTGCTCAATACAGCCCTGCTTTCACCGTTTATCCAGAGCCCGGCAACGCTGATTGGCCTGGCGTCGTTTACCGGCGGCGTGTTGCTGACGCCGTTTGTTTATCTGATCTATGAATTTCTGCGCCAGCAGCACCGCTATCATCTGCTCGGGCTGGATACCACCAATCCCCCGCTGCGCACTTCGCTTATCATCTGGTGTAGCCTGTTTTTTATTATTGGCATCGGTACTCAGATGGTACTGTCGCCGGAGATCGAGCGCCTGTTGCTGATCGTGGTGTTCTTACCGAACGTGGTGATGGCGTGGAAATTTGGCTGGCAGGGCGGCGTGTTGTCCGGATTGCTCGGCAGTATGATGATCACCATCGCCCGGCAAATCGGTGTTGGGTTCAGTAACTTACTGGAGCTGGAGATTTTCCTCGCCACCCAGGCTCTGCTGGGTATAGGGCTGGGGATCGCCATCAGCCGCCAGCAGCATCTGGCGCAAAACCTGCACCATTATCGCCAGCGTCTGGAAACCGAACTGGCGGCGCGTCGCGCACTGACCGAACAGCTGATCCGCACCGAAGAAAACACGCGCAAAAGCCTGGCGCGGGAACTGCACGATGAAATTGGTCAGAACATCACCGCCATTCAAATTCAGTCGCAACTGGTCAAACGTGCACCGGGTCGTGAGCAAACGCTTGAGGCTGCGAATCAAATCAACGACCTGGCCCGGCGTATTCACCACTCCACCCGTCAGTTGCTGCGCCAGCTGCGCCCCCCCGCGCTCGATGAACTGTCTTTTAAAGATGCACTACATCATCTGGTGAATGAATTTGCTTTTGCTGAACGGGGTATTCGCTGCCGCTTTGATTATCAGCTAGAAAATACGCCAGAAAACGAAACGGTGCGCTTCACGCTGTATCGCCTGTTGCAGGAGTTACTCAATAACGTCTGCAAACATGCCGATGCCAGCGATGTGTCGATTACGCTGCGCCAGCGGGAACATTGCTTGTTTCTGGACGTCGCTGACAACGGCGTTGGTATTCTGCCAGAAAAAATTCCCGGTTTCGGTATCCAGGGGATGCGTGAGCGGGTGAGCGCCCTTGGCGGTGAACTGACGCTCGAATCAAACAACGGCACGCGAGTAATTGTTAACCTGCCCACAAATTTGCAACAAACCAGCCGCTAACCAGGAAAAAGTCTTAGTCACTGCGGACTTTCTCTCATCCCCTTTTGCTTTCACTTTCCTATAGTCAGCACAAACGGAGACTGCCATGCATACACGCTCAGCCAGCGAAACAGACCAACAATACCGGGCGCTACGCCCCCGGCTGCTGATGTGTATGGTAATTGGTTACGCCGCGTTTTATCTGACGCGCAAAAGCGTTAACTATGTCCTCCCGGCGCTGCAAACGGATCTGGGTCTGGATAAAGGCGATATCGGCTTGCTTGGCTCACTGTTTTATCTGACCTATGGTCTGTCGAAATTCACCGCCGGGCTGTGGCACGACAGCCACGGACAGCGCGCATTTATGGGGGTTGGTCTGTTTGCTACCGGCGTTTTAAACGTGCTGTTCGCCTTTGGTGAATCGCTGACGCTGCTGCTGGTGGTCTGGACGCTGAACGGATTTTTTCAGGGCTGGGGCTGGCCACCCTGTGCCCGACTACTGACCCACTGGTACTCGCGCAACGAACGTGGCTTCTGGTGGGGCTGCTGGAATATGTCAATCAACATCGGTGGCGCCATTATCCCGCTAATTAGCGCTTTTGCCGCCCACTGGTGGGGCTGGCAGGCGGCCATGCTGGCACCGGGGATAATCAGTATGGCACTGGGAATCTGGCTCACCCTGCAATTGAAAGGTACGCCCCAGGAAGAAGGATTACCCACGGTTGGGGAATGGCGGCATGACCCGCTGGAGCTACGTCAGGAGCAGCAAAGCCCGCCGATGGGGCTGTGGCAAATGTTACGTACCACCATGCTGAAAAACCCGATGATCTGGCTGCTCGGCGTATCGTATGTGTTGGTCTATTTGATCCGCATTGCGCTCAACGACTGGGGCAACATCTGGCTGACCGAAAGCCACGGCGTGAATCTGCTCAGCGCCAATGCCACGGTGATGCTGTTTGAAGTTGGCGGCTTGCTGGGGGCGCTGTTTGCCGGATGGGGATCGGATCTGCTGTTCAGCGGTCAACGTGCGCCGATGATTTTGCTGTTCACGCTGGGGCTGATGGTTTCCGTCGCCGCACTGTGGCTGGCACCAGTGCACCACTACGCGCTACTGGCAGTGTGTTTCTTTACCGTGGGCTTTTTTGTGTTTGGCCCACAGATGCTAATTGGCCTCGCAGCCGTTGAATGCGGACACAAAGCAGCGGCAGGTTCAATTACCGGTTTTCTCGGGCTGTTCGCCTATCTGGGGGCCGCGCTGGCGGGTTGGCCGCTGTCGTTGGTCATAGAACATTACGGCTGGTCGGGAATGTTCAGTTTGCTCTCGGTTGCCGCTGTCTTTATGGGTTTATTGCTGATGCCGTTGCTCATTGCGGGCATTACCCCTTCTCTCAGTCAAAGGATAAAACAATGAAACTGACGCTTACCTCTACCCTGATTGCTTCCGCTCTGACGCTGGCGGCCTTCAGCAACGCAGCCCAGGCGCAGGGCCGTCTGGTGGTGTATTGCAGCGCCACCAACGAGATGTGCGAAACCGAAACCAAAGCCTTCGGTGAAAAATATGATGTGAAAACCTCATTCATTCGCAACGGCTCAGGCAGTACGCTGGCGAAAGTGGATGCCGAGAAGAAAAACCCGCAGGCGGATGTGTGGTACGGCGGTACGCTGGATCCGCAATCCCAGGCCGGTGAAATGGGTCTGCTGCAGCCGTATAAATCACCAAACCTCGAACAGATCATGGAGAAATTCCGCGATCCCGCGAAGGTCAAAGGTAATCTCTCTTCGGCGGTTTACGTCGGTATTCTGGGCTTTGGCGTTAATACCCAGCGCCTGAAAGAGAAAAACCTGCCGGTGCCAAAATGCTGGAAGGATCTGACCAAACCGGAATACAAGGGCGAAATCCAGATTGCTGACCCGCAAAGCTCCGGTACCGCCTACACCGCGCTGGCGACCTTTGCTCAACTGTGGGGTGAAGATCAGGCCTTTGATTACCTGAAACAGCTCAACGCCAACGTCTCTCAATACACCAAATCCGGCATTGCCCCGGCGCGTAACGCCGCCCGCGGCGAAACGGCTATCGGCATTGGCTTCCTGCACGACTATTCGCTGGAAAAAGAACAGGGCGCACCGCTGGAGCTGATTTCTCCATGCGAAGGCACCGGCTATGAAATCGGCGGCGTCAGCATCCTGAAAGGTGCGCGCAACGTCGACAACGCCAAACTGTTCGTTGACTGGGTACTGTCGAAAGACGCGCAGGAGCTGGCGTGGAAGAAAGGCAAATCCTATCAGATCCTGACCAACACCACTGCCGAGACCTCTCCTAACTCGCTGAAGCTCGACGACCTGAAGCTTATCAATTACGACATGGATAAGTACGGTTCGACTGACGTACGTAAGGCGTTGATCAATAAGTGGGTTAGCGAAGTTAAGATGGGTAAATAAGCCCACGTTGCGTTCATTTGCCGGGTGCGGCGTAAACGCCTTACCCGGCCTACATTACCGGAAACGCTATGTCACACACACTTGCACTCCATCCCGTGAAAAAACGGGATGCGATATTTCTTTGGGTTTTGCTCGGCTGGCTGGCGTTTGCCCTGCTGCCGAGCTGGAGCCTGGACTACGGTCTGCTGGAGTCAACGCGGGAAGAAATACTCGCCGCCTACGGCTGGTCGCAGTTCAATATCAGTTGGCTGTGGTATCTGCTGCCAAGCCTGCTGCTGGTGCGCCCATTCCATGAAGCCAGGCGCGAACAGCGCAGCCGCCATTATCTTGACGCGGGTTGGGCATTTTTCTGTATGGCCTTTATTGTCGCCAGCGCCGCCCTTGAGGGTCGCGGCTTAGGCTATGCCACCATCGTGCTGTTTGTCGCGCTTGGCGCAATCATGACCCTGGCACTCACCCGCCTCGAATGGCTGGGCGGTGACCGTTTCGTCATCGGCTCGCTTACCGCGATTGTCGCGCTGATCGGTATTTTTATCGTCTGGCCAAGCATCGCCATTTTCATTCCGATGTTCACCAACGACGCCGGGGAATTTGCCCCGCTGGCGTTTATGAATGTGCTGTCGCAGGCACATATCATTCAGGTGATCCTCAACTCGATTATGCTGTCGATTGCCGTCGGCGTCGGCTGTACCTTCTTTGGTCTCGTACTGGCTATCTACACCACCCGTATCGCCAGACGTAGCGCCATAATCGGACGTATCTTCTCGATTTTGCCGATCGTCACTCCGCCGTTTGTCGTCGGTTTAGGCGTCACGCTGATGATGGGACGCTCCGGTTACATCACCGAGTTTATGGTCGAGTGGTTTGGTTTAACCAACACCAACTGGCTGTATGGCTTTACCGGCATCTGGCTGGCGCAGGTTCTGGCCTTTACGCCGATGGCGTTTATGATCCTCGACGGAGCAATCAAAACCATTCATCCGTCGCTGGAAGAAGCGTCATACACCCTGCGTGCCAGCCGCTGGCAGACCTTTAACGGCGTGTTTGTCCCGCTGCTGAAACCCGCACTGGCTAACGCCTTTTTGATTGTGGTCGTGCAGTCGCTGGCTGACTTTAGTAACCCGCTGGTGCTCGGCGGTAACTTCGACGTGCTGGCAACGCAAATCTACTTCTACATCACCGGTTCGCAGCTTGACTACCAGGCCGCCAGTACGCTGGGTGCCTTCCTGCTGCTGTTTTCGCTGCTGGTGTTCTGCGTGCAGTATATGTGGATTGGTAAACGCTCATACGTCACCGTTTCCGGCAAATCCTACCGGGGCGACGTACAGCCGCTGCCGGTAACGCTGGTATGGAGTGTGGTCGCGCTGCTGGCAGTGTGGATTGCCTTTAACGCCCTGCTCTACGGCAGCATTTTCTACGGTAGCTTCACCGTCAATTGGGGCGTGGACTACACCCTGACGCTGGCGAACTTTACCAAACTGTTCGGTCAGGGGATGAGCGACGGCGCGTGGCCTTCACTGCTCGACACCCTGCTCTATGCCGGGATTGCCGCGCCGATCACCGCGATCTTCGGCCTGCTGATCGCGTGGATTGTGGTGCGCCAGCAGTTTAAAGGCAAGAAGACCATCGAATTCACCACCATGCTGTGCTTTGCCGTTCCGGGCACCGTCGCGGGCGTGTCGTATATTCTGGCCTTTAACAGCGCCCCGGTGTACCTCACTGGTACGGCGGCGATTGTCATTATCTCAATGGTGATGCGTAACGTCCCGGTCGGTATCCGCGCAGGCATCGCGGGCTTGGGCCAAATCGATAAATCGCTCGATGAAGCCTCACTCAGCCTGCGCGCCGGTTCCCTGCGTACCATTACGCACATCCTGCTGCCGCTGCTGCGCCCGGCGATCCTCTCGGCGCTGATTTACAGCTTTGTGCGCGCCATTACCACCGTTAGCGCCATCGTGTTCCTCGTCACGCCGGATACCCGCGTAGCGACGGCCTACATCCTGAACCGCGTGGAAGATGGCGAATACGGTGTAGCGATTGCCTACGGTTCCATTCTGATCGTGGTGATGCTGGCGATTATTTTCATCTTTGACTGGCTGATCGGTGAATCACGTACCTCCCGTTCAAAAGCCAAAAACCAGGCGTAATGGAGCGCACTATGACTCAGAAAAATTTCGTTGAACTGCGCAACGTCACTAAACGATTTGGCAGTAATACGGTAATCGACAATATCAACCTCACCATCCCGCAGGGGCAAATGGTGACGCTGCTCGGCCCATCCGGCTGCGGCAAAACCACTATTTTGCGCCTGGTTGCCGGGCTGGAAAAACCGAGCGAAGGGCAAATTTTCATTGATGGCGAAGACGTCACCCATCGCTCTATTCAGCAGCGCGATATCTGCATGGTGTTTCAGTCCTATGCCCTGTTCCCGCATATGTCGCTGGGAGAGAATGTCGGTTATGGCCTGAAAATGCTCGGTGTACCGCGCGCAGAGCTGAAAGCCCGCGTCAAAGAGGCGCTGGCGATGGTGGATCTGGAAGGATTCGAAGACCGCTTTGTCGATCAGATCTCCGGCGGTCAGCAGCAGCGCGTGGCGCTGGCCCGCGCGCTGATCCTCAAGCCGAAAGTGCTGCTGTTTGATGAGCCGTTGAGTAACCTCGACGCCAACCTGCGTCGCAGCATGCGCGACAAGATCCGCGAGCTGCAAAAGCAGTTTGATATCACCTCGCTGTACGTCACCCACGATCAGAGCGAAGCCTTTGCGGTTTCTGATACCGTGCTGGTGATGAACAAGGGACACATCATGCAGATCGGCTCACCGCAGGATCTTTACCGCCAGCCCGCCTCCCGCTTTATGGCGAGCTTTATGGGCGATGCCAACCTGTTCCCGGCTACCTTCAGCGACGGATACGTTGATATCTACGGCTATCATCTGCCGCGCCCGCTGCACTTTGGTACACAGGGCGAAGGGATGGTCGGTGTGCGCCCGGAAGCGATCACGCTCAGCGATCGCGGCGAGGAGAGCCAGCGCTGCGTGATCCGCCATGTCGCCTATATGGGGCCGCAGTATGAAGTGACGGTGGAATGGCACGGGCAGGAGATTTTATTGCAGGTCAACGCTACGCGTCTGCAACCGGACGTCGGCGAACAGTATTATCTCGAAATCCATCCGTACGGCATGTTTGTTCTGGCGGATGCGGCATAACGTTTTGTGGCTTTGTAGGCCGGGTAAGGCCTACATCGTTCAAAATGATTGCCTATGACTTAATCGCAAATCAATCGTAATGCTATGATTTTACGATTGATTTAACAGTTATGAAATCTCCAAAATGGGTGCATACGATTTTACAGTAACAACATCACCCGCTGTTATGCAATTACGAAAAGCAACCAGATGCCTATAATGCAAAAATAACAAAACCTCTTAATCGTGCATTAAAACTTAGTGTTGGGTTAAGTTCCTCATATTAGTCAGCACCAGTGAATGATTTTGCAAAAAAATCTGGAGTCTATTTTTTAATAAGTGATACAAGAAGTTTCTTAAAACATTATCAGGAATACTTCATTTTACTGAAAATGAGAAAAATATTGTTAATCAGCCTGCAAATAATAGAGTTACTGAGATTCAATTGATAATTGAAAAGGAACAAAAGCTTTAACACACTGAACAAATGAATCATCCCCATGACATTTACACCCTGAATCTTCAATATGAATATTCAGAATTTTTTTGAAAAAACGAGATTGACATCACAATAAAATAAATAAAAATAGACTGATATAAACGTTGTTATTATTTGCGGGAACTTTAATTATGAGATCTTGTGATAAGCGTTCTGAAGGTTTTTTATTATCGCCGGGAGATCGAACGAGTTGTGGTGGATTTATATTAAAGAGTAAGGAATGCCATACTGTCGAAGGAATGGAAATAGTATATGAAATGGATGAATACGTATGCGGAGTTAATGGCAAAACATATAAAATAAAAGGTGGCGTACCGAAAGGTTCATGGATTGAAAGAGGGAAAGATTTATTTCGTCAAACACGCGTAAGTTCCTGGGATAATAATATTGATTCGGAGGGGCGAAAAGTAGAACCTCCATCATCAAGGATAAAGCGACTCAAAGAAGGAACATCTTTGTATAAGCGTCAACCCGATTATCTTCGGGATTCTGAAAAGGTAAATGAACGTTGTAGATTTGTCGGAAGCGCGGGGGGAACGATAAACCTGAGAAAAAGAATAATTCTTAATAATGAAAAAGAAAATATTTTTTCACATAGAACATCTAATTTCCGATTCCGAACTAGAGTAAGTAATGAATTATATAATCATTACTTAATAATGGGGCGTGATATGTCTCAATACGAGACAGAAATCATATGCCTGCTGGCAGGTTCAGCACATAGCAGAGGTACATGTCCTTGCCAATGTCGATTTATACCCCATTTGAATATTACCTACAGATATGATGATTATATTTTAGCAAGCTATGAAGCAGCAAACAGGCCTCAAAATTCACCACCACCAGTTCACGCAACAAGACAAAGTCCAGAGTCCAGACAATCAGTTGAACCGGGCTTTTGTGTAGTACCAGAATTGACGACACCAAAATTATATGAATGTGAATTAATGGTTAGTCCACCATCAGGAGTAAAAGAGTTATATCATCAGTTGAATCCGGAAAAAAAGAAAAAGCCCGGTTCAATCTTAGTTGTTGCTGACCCACTATCCCAGTCACCTGAAAAAATTGCGCAAATACAAACAGCAAGGGATAAAATTGATAAAGCACTGGAACCGCTGACTACTGAGGAAGCTAAATTACTGTATGAAAACAGAACTTCAATAGATATGTTTTCGTCTAATATATACAGCGATGCTTTAGGACAAAGCGGAGATGTTTTTGGTTATATAAAAGATGCTGGAGGAGGTTATTATGAAGAAATAAATAAAATACTGAACGAAATTCAGGAACTTTATAAAAAAACATATAACCAAAATTCTGGACGCATTTCTGGAGAGGAGTTTTTTGGTCAGAGAGAAAGGTTATTTAAAAAGCTAGATGGTATTTTGAATAAATTTTCAAAAGAACAATTGAATTTAAAACAATACGAACAAATAAAAGACGCATTGGGTTTATCCACAAAATCCATTATGCATAAGTGGGATCAAACAGGTGTGAAAGATATTGAAGGTTATGCAAGCTACATAGAAAAATCTGCCAAACTTTTAAAAGTAATGAGAACAACAGGCTATGTCGGTATTGGTCTAGATTTTGCGAGTTATACAACTAACGTTTATGAGGCTTGCGCAAAAGGCCGTGAAAATGAATGTAGAAAAGCGACTATAATAGAATATAGCAAATTTGGTGGTAAACAAACAGTGAGTGCATTTGGAGGAACTGCTGGAGGAGTTATCGGAAGAAGCGCATGTATGTGGGCAATGGGACTACTCACATCAGAAGTTGGAGGTACTGGTGCTGGGTTGTGTTTAGTCGTAGGTATTGGTTCAGGTATTGCCGGGGGAAAAATTGCAGAAAAGCTTGGAGAAAATGCTGGTGAATCGTTGGGGAAAGTAATATATAACGAAATTGAAAACTCAGATGAGTTCATACATGATCCTGACACTTTCAATGAAGAGGCTGGTATGCTTATATATGAAAAAATATTTAATGGAAAATTTTGAAAAAATTAATGTAACATTAATTACATTACTTATTTTTATATTTTTGATTCTAATTTTCATGTCATACATTATTAATAGTGAAAATTATAAAAAAATAACTTCACTATATGAAAATAAATTTGGTTGTCTTCCTCAAACAGCAAGAATGACAAAAGGAGCTAGTTTAATTGGATCACCTGCCATATATCATGCAAAGATCGGTTTTATTATGGGGAGCTTAATTTATCCCTATAATAGAGTTACAAATCATGATATGAGTATCGAGGCCTATAATTTTATCAGAAACTTACCAAGGGAATTAACAATAGGTTTTAAAGTTGAAGCTGTATTTTGGTTACTAGGTTTTATCGCATTTGCTTGTTTTATATTTCTTAATATTTTATTTGGCCCTGATATTTTTTAATTATTGAAACAAAGCCCTCCACACTTGGAGGGCTTTAGTATATTTATTTTCTCAATGCACCATAAATCTGATCAACAATCCACCCATACTTAGCAGCAGGTAATAACCCACTCACAAAAACGTTTGGATTTGCTTTAGGAGCGGCTACTGGCTAATGTGGTCTGTTACCTAAAATCACAATAGCCCTATCGTCACATCATTAACTGTAGACCCGCTAAGGCGCTTGTGCCGCCACCCAGCAATGCCTGATGCGCTGCGCTTATCAGGCCTACAGTGAACGATGTAGACCCGATAAACTCTCAGCTTCGCGCTTTTAACGCGGCGATATCCGCAGGCGTGGTGCGACAGCACCCGCCAATTAACCGTGCGCCAGCGGCCTGCCACTGCGGCAGATAATCCGCCAGCTGCGCGCAATGCTCACCGTGATGATGCCAGGTTTTGCTCACGGCATCGTACTGCTCGCCCGAGTTCGGATACACCACCAGCGGCAGCGCCGTTAAACCGTGTAAATGCTGCAACGCAGCGGTGGTGTTTTCCAGCGCAATGCAGTTAATGCCTAGCGCCACCACCTGCGGATAACCCGCCAGCAACGCAACCACGTCACGCAGCGGCGTACCGTCGCTCAGGTGCTCGCTGTCGCGCAGGGTAAATGAGAACCACGCCCGCGCACGCGGATATGCGGTCAACAGCTCAGCCAACGCCTCAATCTCGGCGAAATTCGGCAGGGTTTCGCAGGCCAGCAGATCGGCCCCGGCATCCAACAAGGCTTCCACGCGCGGGCGATGAAACGCCTGAAATGCCTCAACGCTACAATGATAATCGCCACGGTATTCAGAGCCATCCGCCAGATACGCGCCGTAAGGCCCGACGGATCCCGCCACCAGAAGCGTTCCCGCCTGCGGGTTCTCTGCCAGATACGCTTCACGGGCTTTACGCGCCAGCTCCACGCTTTTGCCAATCAGCGCTTTCGACTGCGATTCATCCAGACCTCTCGCGGCGAAGCCCGCCGGCGTCGCCTGATAGCTGGCAGTGATCGCGCATTGCGCCCCCGCCCGGTAGTAATCAAGATGCACTTCGCGGATAAGCTCCGGGTTTTCTACCAGCACTTTGGCTGACCACAGGCTGTCGGCTAAGTTACACCCTCGCGCTTCCAGCTCCGTCGCCATCGCGCCATCCAGCAGCAGGATATCCTGTTTATCAAGGAGAGCGCGTAACGGATTATTCTGCGACATGTTCTGGCTCCTGTTTTGCGTTTCGGGGTTGAGTAAGGAAATAAGCACCATAGCACAACGCAACAAACGGTAACCCGCACCACAACGCAATTCTCTGCGCTGGATCGAATGCCAGCCCTACACAGGCCACCAGGCACAGCACAAAACCTAATACTGGCACCAGCGGATACCACGGCGCGCGATAATGTAATTCACTCAATGCCTTACCTTGTTGCAGATGACGGCGACGAAAAACAAAATGCGAGGCGCAGATACTCAGCCACACCGCTACCACCGCAAACCCGGAGATTGCCGACAGCGCAACAAATACCGTGTCCGGGGCCACCACGCTGGAAAACAGCGCCAGCACACCACCGAGCATACTGACCGACAGCGCCGTCAGTGGCACGCCGTTTTTCGTTACTCGCGCAAAACAGGCCGGTAGCGTACGTTCATTCGACAGCGACCACAGCATGCGCCCGGAGGCATATAACCCGGAGTTCGCTGCAGAAAGAATAGCCGTCAGGATCACGAAGTTAAAAATATCAGCGGCGTACGGGATTCCTACTTTCTCAAACACCAGCACAAACGGGCTTTTCTCCACGCCCGCCTGCTGCATCGGGATCAGCGCTGCCAGCACAAACACGGTGCCGATAAAGAAAATAATCAGTCGCGCGATGGTAGTACGAATCGCTACCGGGATAACTTTGCGCGGGTTTTCCGTTTCACCGGCGGCAATGCCGATAAGCTCGGTACCCGAAAAAGCAAAGTTCACTGCCACCATAGTCATCAAAATCGGTAAGCCACCGTGCGGGAACCAGCCTTCCGCCGTGATATTACTCAGCCCCGGCGCGGGCGAGCCATCCTGCATCGGAATAAAGCCGAAAATCGCCGCCCCACCGAGGATGATAAAGGCGATGATAGTGACCACTTTGACCAGCGAGAACCAGAACTCCCCTTCGGCAAAAAAGCGCGTGGAGATAACATTCAGACCAAAAATAATCGCGCAGAACACCACGCACCAGACCCATACCGGCACCTGTGGAAACCAGTACTGCATACAGAATCCGGCGGCGGTAAAGCTCGAACCCAGCGCCACGGTCCAGGTCAGCCAGTAGAGCCAGGCCACGGTATACCCGGTAGCCGGACCAAGATAGCGCGCGGCATAAACGTGAAACGCCCCGGTCTCCGGCATCGCGACCGACAGCTCGCCCAGACACTGCATAACCAGCCAGACCACCAGCGCGCCAATCAGATAGGCCAGCAGCGTTCCCGCCGCTCCGGTGGTGGAGATGATGTACCCGGTATTGAAGAATAATCCTGTGCCAATCACGCCGCCCAAGGAAAGCATAATCAGGTGACGCGTTTTCATTGTGCGCTTCAGTGGCGCATTTTGTTGTGTTGTTTGCATATAACCTTCTAAACGTATGGACATCTAAACATCCAAAGAAGGTTTGTTATACCGCGTTTGTTAACAGAATGCAAAGTCAACCCTGCACCAGACGCAGATGACCGCGTCGGGCGCTTAATAGCGGGTGGGGATTAATAATCAGATACAAAAAGGGCCGCCAGCTCATAACGCCTCCGTTGCCATGTTTTATCTAAACTTTGGCAACACAGTTGACTGACGGCGTTCACCCGGAAGTAGGAACCAAATCTCCCCACTCACACAACCGGATGAATGCTTAAGCACCGCTGGCCGGGATCGGCATCTGCGATTTGCGGCTCATCAGAATAAATACCGCCAGGCCTGCCAGCAAAATGCCCGGCGCAGAAGCCGCCATCACCCCTACCGTTCCGGTACCGAGCGCTAACATTTTCCCTGCCAGCAGCGGGCCGCTCATCGCTCCCAGACGCCCGACTGCGACGGCGGTGCCCACACCTGTGGCGCGGATCTGCGTGCTGTAAAACAGCGGCGCCAGCGCATACAACACGCTTTGCCCGCCGGTGGCGAACATCCCGGCCACAAATCCCGCCATTAGCATGCCGCTCAATGACGACACCGTACCCAGCGCCAGCAGTGAAGCCAACATCCCGGTGTAGATCAGCAGCGACATCACCACCGGGCGCAGTTTATCCATTAACGCCCCGAGAATTAACGTGCCGCTGGCCGCGCCAATTTGCAGAGCAAACATTACGCCTGCCGCCTGCGATGGTCGAAAGCCCTGCTCCACCAGCAGCATCGGCAGCCAGTTGATCAGCATATACACCACCAGCAGGGTGAAGAAATAGCACAACCACAGCAGCAGCGTGGCACTCGCCGTCGCTGGCGCAAACAGGGCACGCAGCGGTGCGGCGGCCACTTGCGTTTGTTGGGTATAAACCTGTGATTCCGGCAGCCAGCGCATCAACAGCGGCACCAGCAACAGCGGGATCACCCCGCCTACCCAGAACACCGTTTGCCAGGCGGAGGCCAGACCGCTAAACCCAAGCGCCGCCGCCAGCGCCGCGCCAATCGGCACGCCGCAGTACATCAGGCTCACTGCCGTACCGCGAAAACGCGGGCCCGCCGCCTCGGAGGTCAGCGCGATCAGATTCGGCAACGCCGCGCCCAGCCCGACACCGGTCATCAGACGGGCAAAAACCAGCGATGAGAAATCCCAGGAAATCGCCGTCGCCAGCGAGAACAGGCCGAACAGCGCCACAGAGGCAATGAGAATACGCTTGCGGCCGTAGCGGTCAGCCAGCATGCCACCCACCAGCGCGCCGGGCAGCAGCCCGAGAATGCCCGCACTGAAGATCCAGCCCATCTGCATTTTATCCAGCGCAAACGCGTGGGCGATACCGACGGCAGCGATACCGGCGGCCTGTAAATCCAGCCCTTCCATCAGGGCAACTAAAAAGCAAAGCCCAACGGTCAACGTCAGGCGGTAAGATGCGGGGGTACGGGTCGTCATAAGATGTCCCTCTGAGGTCACGATGCAGGTGAATCGCGGCTGATACGTTGCCAGCCGCGTAATCATTTTTATTTGCGGTTGCGCAGGTCCAGCGCTACGTCGACGATCATATCTTCCTGGCCACCCACCATCCGACGTTTGCCCAGTTCCACCAGAATATCTACTGCGCTCAGGTCATAACGTGCTGCCGCCACTTCGCAATGACGCAGGAAGCTGGAGTACACCCCGGCATAGCCCAGCGCCAGCGTTTCACGATCCACCCGCACCGGGCGGTCTTGTAGTGGGCGCACTAAATCGTCGGCGGCGTCCATCAGTGCGTAGAGATCGGTGCCGTGCTGCCAACCAAGCTTATCCGCAGCGGCGATAAATACCTCCAATGGCGCGTTGCCCGCGCCTGCGCCCATCCCGGCCAGGCTGGCGTCGATACGGTCACACCCCTCTTCTACCGCGGCAATGGAGTTCGCCACCCCAAGACTCAGGTTGTGATGCGCATGCATTCCGGTTTCTGTTTCCGGCTTCAGCACCGCTTTCAGTGCGCGGAAGCGGGCGCGAATATCGCTCATGTTCATTGCGCCGCCGGAATCGACTACATAAATACAGGTCGCGCCGTAGTTTTCCATCAGCTTCGCCTGCTGTGCCAGGTTCTCCGGTGTGGTCATATGGCTCATCATCAGAAAGCCGACGGTATCCATGCCAAGCTCACGCGCATACTGAATATGCTGGGCCGACACATCCGCTTCAGTGCAGTGGGTCGCCACGCGCACTACCCGTGCGCCGGCCTGATATGCATTTTTCAGGTCATGAATAGTGCCGATACCCGGCAGCAACAGCGTGGCAATTTTGGCATGCTTCACCACGTCCGCCGCCGCTTCAATCCACTCCAGGTCGCTGTGCGCACCAAAGCCGTAGTTAAAGCTGGAACCTTGTAAACCGTCGCCGTGGGCCACTTCAATAGAATCAACCCGTGCGTCGTCCAGCGCTTTGGCTATCTGGCGCACATTCCCCAGCGAATATTGATGCCGAATGGCGTGCATACCGTCGCGCAGGGTCACGTCAGAGATATAGATTTTTTTACCGTTCATGCTGCTTCTCCTGCCTGACGAGCGAGGGACTGCGCCATCTTCTCAGCGGTCGCCAGCGCGCTGGAGGTCATAATGTCGAGGTTGCCCGCGTAGGCTGGTAAATAGTGCGCCGCGCCTTCCACTTCCAGATACACCGCGGTTTTCAGCCCAGAGAACTGGCCGATACCCGGCAGATTCACCGGTTTATCCTCCGGGATGACTTCAAACTGGACACGCTGTTTCAGGCGATAGCCCGGCACGTAGGCCTGCACCGCCGCCGCCATCTCATTAATCGACGCTTCAACTTCAACCTCAGAGGCCGCTTCGCTCAGCACATACACCGTGTCACGCATCATCAGCGGCGGCTCGGCCGGGTTAAGGACAATAATGGCTTTGCCTTTTGCCGCGCCGCCGACCACTTCAATCGCCTTCGAGGTAGTTTCGGTAAACTCGTCGATATTGGCGCGGGTACCCGGCCCCGCCGATTTACTGGCGATCGAGGCGATAATCTCGGCGTAATGGACTTTTGCCACGCGAGAAACTGCCGCCACCATTGGGATGGTTGCCTGTCCGCCGCATGTCACCATATTGACGTTCTGCTGATCAACGTTGGCTGCCAGATTCACCACCGGCACGCAGTAAGGACCGATTGCCGCGGGCGTCAGGTCGATCAGGCGGATGCCTGGTTTAACGGCACGTAGCGCAGCGTCGTTCTTCACATGCGCGCCTGCGCTGGTGGCGTCAAACACAATGTCGATATCAGCGAATTCCGGCATGGCGATAAGCCCTGTCACCCCTTCATGGGTGGTGGAAACGCCCATGCGTCGGGCACGCGCCAGGCCATCAGATTCTGGATCGATACCGACCATCACCGCCATTTCCAGATGCACGCCGTGACGCAGAATTTTTATCATCAAATCGGTACCGATGTTGCCGGAGCCGATAATGGCGACTTTACGCTTACTCATGACTGACTTCCTTTTGTAACCGCCGCTGAAAAGGTGGCGGCGACTGAACCAATACCGTCGATATGGGCTTCAAAACAATCGCCCGCATTCACCGCCGCCATCGGGCCTAACGCTCCGGTGAGAATAATGTCTCCGGCACGCAGCGGCTCGCCGAGGCTGGCCATTTTGCGCGCCAGCCAGACGGCGGCGTTGATCGGATGTCCCAGGCATTCGCTGCCGCGCCCGCTGGAGACCTCTTCGTTGTTGCGCGTCATTTTCATCGCGCAGTTTTTCAGATCTAATCCTGCCGGACGCTGTGCCGGACCGCCGACCACATACACGCCACAGGAGGCGTTATCCGCCACGGTATCAACAAATTTGATCGACCAGTCGCGGATACGGCTGCCGACCACTTCCAGCGCGGGAAGTACCCACTCTATGGCGTTGTAAAGCTCGTCAAAAGTGGTGTCGGTATTGGGCAGATCGCGGTTCAGCACCAGCGCAATTTCGGCTTCAATACGCGGTTGCAGCACACGGGAAAACGGGATGGTTTCGTTATCGCCATAACACATATCAGCAAACAGCGTACCGAAGTCCGGTTGATCGACACCCAGCTGCTGCTGCACTTTCGGGTGCGTCAGCCCCACTTTGCGCCCGACCACGCGACGCCCGCGCGCCACGTCGTACTGTACGTTGATGCGCTGAATGGCGTAGGCCGCTTCGGCGTTATCCACACCAATCAATTCACGCAGCGGGGCGATGGCTTCCCCTTTTTCTTCAGCCTGACGTAAATCGGCGGCTAGCTGCTCAAGATTACGATTCGTCATGTCCGTTCCTTAAGGGCGTGCGAGGAAGTTCAGCACCAGTTGGTTAAAGGCATCCGCATGTTCCCACTGCGCCCAGTGCCCGCAGTCGCGGTAGATATGCAGCTCAGAACCGGCAATTCCGGAGAGCAGGCGCAGACCGGCATCCATCGGTACAAAGCGGTCATTGCGTCCCCAGACAATCAGAGTCTGAGCTTTGATTTCACCCAGACGCGGGCTGAAATCCGGGAACTGTTTCGGGTTGGCCTCCAGGCTCTGGACAAAGTTTTCCAGGTGATCGCGACGCGACAGCATGTTATTCAGGCGTGCCTCAAACAACGCCTCGGTCAGGTCGCTGGTGTCGAAGACAAAGATCTCCATCATCAGCTTCAGATTCTCGATGGTCGGCTCGCGATACAGCTGATTCAGGCGCTTGATACCTTCGGTCGGCATCGGGGTAAACAGGCTCATGCCGCCCGTTCCGCCGCCCATTAGCACCAGTTTGCCCACGCGCTCCGGCCAGCTCAGGGTAAACGCCACAGCGCTGTGACCGCCCATCGAGTTACCCAGCAGGTGGACTTTTTGAATATCCAACTGATCGACCACGCTTTTCAGGATGCGGGCGTTGAGATCGGATCGCGAACCGCGGTTAACGATCCCATCGCTTTTACCCCAGCCAGGACAATCCAACAGGATCACCCGGTATCCGGCCTGTACCAGCGGATCGATATTGCGGCTGAAGTTTGCCCAGCCCGTCGCGCCAGGACCGGATCCGTGCAGCAGCACGACGGTCTCTTCGCCCTGCCCACAGTCATTGAAATGCACGCGTAGGGTTTCGCCTGCTTCCTGCACCTCCAGAAAACGACTGGTAGCGGCTTCGGTTTGCGGTTGGTAAGTCATGATGTTCTCCTGCATATTCAGTTCTGTTTTAGTTCTGCGTAGTGGCGCTCAGGGAGCCGAATCCGGCGATCCACTCCGGGATCGGGCGGTAATAACGGCCTTCGCTGCGCCAGTTGCCAAAGGCAGAAATGGCGGCAAAGGCGGCAACCCAGGTTTTAACTTCGTGCGTTGATTTGCCCGCCATCGCGGACAGCTCTTCGTTACTGACCGCGTCCAGCTCCTGCAAACGCCCCTGCTCAAGCAGGGTCATAAAACGGTTATCCCAGACGGGGTTAAGCGGGTGTAGCGTGTTTTGATCGACCACAAACTTCTCGGCGGCGCTGATCACCCGCTGCTGACGCAGCTCGCGCTCGTTTTCAGGTAACTGTTTGCCGCTGCCGAGCAGGCGGTCACGCATATGGGCATCAGCCTTCGCCAGCTCCGGTACCGGCGGCTGGTGCGATAGCCCGCCGGAGCCTAAAAACAGCACGCGCTTATTCAGCGAGCTGGCGAAACGGCCAATCGCTTCACCGAGCATGCGGGTACGCTGAAAGCCCGGCAGCGGCGTGGCGACGCCGTTAATAAACACTGGCAGCACCGGCACCTTATCCAGGCCGCCGAGCAAAAACTCCAGCGGCTGCGCGAAGCCATGATCGACCTGCATGTTGTAGGACACGGCGAGATCGATACCGCTTTTCATTACCGCGTGGGCGCAGGCTTCAGCCAGATCTGTCGGCACCGGTAATTCCCCCGCCGCGCTACCAAAATCGCCGATCGCCGTAGCGCCAACGCCTAAACAGAACGGCGGCATCACGTCGTAGAAAAATCCGTTGTAGTGATCGGGGGCAAACAGCACGACCAGTTCAGGTTCGAACGCCGCAATACGTGCCCGAGCGCTGGCGATCACGCCGTTAACCTCGTCGAGCACAGCCTGTGCCGGGTCGACATAGCCCACCAGCGGCGAGTGGGAAAGACAGTGAAGATAAGCGTGCATATCAGGCAACCTTTTCAACAGGAATGTCGGCAGTAGCGCGAGTGAGCGTCATCACCGACGCCAGTTTATTCAGGGTGCTGCCCAGGGTTTGCGGAATGGCGATGGCGGCCACGAAGCGGTCCGGGCGCATGACTACCAGCGCGGCGTTGTGCTGGGCAAACCACGCGCGCAGGCGGTTTTGCGTATCGCCTATGCGGGTAACGCCGTCGTGGTTATCCTGATCGGTATGTATCTGCGTATCCGGCACGACCTGGATAAAACGCGTCCCCAGCGCCTGCCATTGTTGGATCTGCGCCTCGCTCATGCCCCATAGTGGGTTACAGCCCCAGCCAATCACCGCGAAATTCGGTCCGATGACGTTGTCGAGCAACGTCACTTCGCCCGATTCCAGCGTCACCTTCGGCTGGATAAACATCTTGCCGACCGGTGAAGTTTTCGCGTCGCCTTCACGCACCAGCGCCCCGGCGTGGTACTGCGGCATCGGCTTAAACCGCATTTCAAGGAAGTAACGTTTGACCGGCGGAATATAGTTCAACAGCCAGGAAACCCCATCGCGTACCGCGCCGTGCCAGCGTTTGGGCGGCGCAAGTACGTTGCCAGCGGTCACGGAGAGGTCGATCATCGCTTTGGCGTGGTCGCGGCGTTCCTGCTGGTAGGTATCCAACAGCGCATCGTCGGCTTTACCGTTAATCACCAGCGCCAGTTTCCATGCCAGGTTGAAAGCATCGCGCATGCCGCTGTTGTATCCCTGCCCCTGCCAGACCGGCATAATGTGCGCCGCATCGCCCGCCAGCAGCACGCGGTCAATACGAAAACGTTCGGCCAGACGAGCATTATGGGTATACACGCGCTGGCGGATCAGCTCGACGTTGTCCGGGTTCGGCAGCACTTTGCTCAGTAACTGGCGCATATTCTGCGGCTCGCTAAGCTGCGCTTCGGTTTCCCCCGGCATAACCATAAACTCAAAACGGCGCACCGCGTGCGGCAGCGCGGCAGAGACATACGGGCGCACCGGATCGCAGCACAAATACACATGCGGCGTGCTGAGCGGATCGTTGGCGATATCCACCACAATCCACTGATTCGGCGCGGTTTTACCTTCAAACGGCACGTTCAGAGAACGTCTGACGTTGCTGCCGCCGCCGTCGCAGGCCACCAGCCACTGAGCCTTCACCGTTTCACGTTGACCGTCTGGCGCTTTCAGATTTAGCGTCACTTCGCCGTTTTGTTGGCTGAAGGCCTCCAGTTCGCGGGAGAACAGGCAGCGCACGTTGGGAAAACGCGACAACCCTTCCAACATCACCGCGTCCACCTGCGGCTGAATAAAAGCATTGCGGCGCGACCAGCCAAATTCGTCGGTCATCGGCTGGATATCAGCAAAACAGCGGCCTTTCGGGGTAAGAAAGCGCATCGCGTGCCACGGCGTGGTGTGCGGCAAAACGTTCTCGACCAGCCCCACAGACTGCATAGTGCGCAGCGCTTCATCATCAATGCCGATGGCGCGAGGATAGTCGATCAGCGTGTCGAGCTTCTCCACTACCAACACCTCAATGCCCATCTGCCCAAGATAGTTGGCCATCATCAGCCCTACCGGACCAGCACCGGCAATCGCCACCTGCGCGGTATGCTGCACAGCGGGTTGGATATCCGGGTTTTTTGTTGTCATTTCAGAACCTCACGACTCGGACAAAACGCAATTGCGGACCCTGGTGAGGCGCAATTTGTTTTGTTAAAAATATGTGAATAATTTTTTGTTGTGCGGTCAGTATAGAAGCGAGTTTTTGCGCTACAATCAAAACATGCCAGGATGTGCACTAAGTGCACAACGTTGTTTTACCTGTAGATTTGTCAATGAATATGAAAAATGACGAGAGCACTGAGTACAAAACCGTACGCGGATTAACGCGCGGATTAATGTTATTAAATATGTTAAACCGGCTCGATGGTGGGGCCAGTGTTGGCTTGCTTGCTGAGTTAAGCGGCCTGCATCGCACCACGGTCAGACGGCTGCTGGAAACCCTGCAGGATGAGGGTTACGTCCGGCGCAGCCTGTCCGATGACAGCTTTCGCTTAACCATTAAAGTCCGCCAGCTCAGCGAGGGGTTTCGTGACGAGCAGTGGATTTCTGCACTCGCCGCCCCGCTGCTGGGAGATTTGCTGCGCGAGGTCATCTGGCCGACCGACGTTTCCACGCTGGATGTGGACGCGATGGTGGTACGTGAAACCACCCACCGTTTCAGCCGTCTGTCGTTTCACCGGGCGATGGTAGGGCGTCGTTTGCCACTGCTGAAAACCGCATCCGGCCTTACCTGGCTGGCATTTTGCCCGGAGAATGAACGGCAGGAACTGATTGAAATGCTTGCCTCCCGATCGGGAGAAGAGTTCCAGCTTGCGCGCGAGCCGCTGAAGCTCAATGCCATTTTGACCCGCGCGCGAAAAGACGGTTTTGGGCAGAACTTTCGCGGTTGGGATCAGGAGGAGAAAATCGCTTCTATCGCCGTCCCCATCCGCAGCGAACAGCGGGTGATCGGCTGCCTGAATTTGGTGTATATGGCCAGCGCCATGACCATCGAACAGGCCGCGGAAAAGCATCTTCCGGCCTTACAAAAGGTGGCGAAACAGATAGAGGACGGCGTCGAATCGCAGGAGATTTTGGTTGCCGGGAGGTGAGATGGATCACAGTTATGCGGATTATCTGATTGATAGCTGGCATAACTCACTAACCGGCCGATAAAACTCTGTGACCTCTTGCCCAAAAAATATCTTCATTACATAGTGTGCATTCGTTTTCTGCCAGGAGGCTGCATGTTAAAGGTCATTGCTGAGGATTTCATCAAACCTGAGTATATTGAAACTGTTCTCCCGTTGTATCGTGAGCTAATAGCGGCAACGAAGAAAGAACCGCACTGCATTGCTTACGACCTGTATATTGATGAAAAAGATCCGGGGCATTTTATTTTTATCGAAGAATGGCCAAACCACGCGGCTCTCGATGAACATTGTGCCAGCGAGCATTTCCAGCGACTTGTACCATTAATCGATCAATACACGCGCCAGGAAGCACGTTACATACTGATGGATGACGTGGTAAATCCGGCAGTCTCGTGATAATGAAGAAAGTAGTTGGAATACTGTTAATTATGTTTTTGGCAGAATGCTCAACACCAGGAAAGACAGTCTTTTACTTCCCTGGTCGCTGAGGGCTTAAAGCCTCTTCAAAAGAGGCTTTAAGCTTTGCAACAATGCATCCCACGGATTACAAAACGGAATCATCACTGTTCCAGATATTAAGCGCATTTTTACGAGGCCATTTTCATCGCGGCACCAATAACTGCCATACACATACTGCTCGCAAGTAAAACAATAAACCAATATATATAATTATTAAACTTTGTAAATAACCAGATAAATCTAAGCAATGACAATGCAGCAATAGAAATAGAAGACACAAACATTGTAAATATATAAATACCAGAAATTATCCATCCTGCTTCTTCGTAAATACTCTTCATTGTAAAAATAAGGATAGATAAGTAAAATGCTGATAAAGCAAGCCCGCTCAGAAAATCATAATAATCGATGTATGTGATGTTTTTATCTTTCTGCGGAAGAGCTATAAACTTTTCAAGTTTCTCATTGTCTACTCGTGACAAAAACCGATTAATTATCGGAGTAAACATCACTAAAATCATCACCAAATGAATGAATAGTAAAGAAAGTTTAATTCTGTCATCAACCGATTCATTCTGTGGCCAGATAGATATTATTTCATAATCCATTTTTGCAAGGAGAAAAAAGCAAATGGCCGATGGTATATATTCAGAAGATATAGCTTTCCATATTTTTTTAAAAATCACTTATATTACCCCATTAGTTATACCGGTGAATCACTATTAGTTAACCGCGCTACTAATCTGCAAATAGTTGGCGATCATATTTATTTAATACGGATAATATATACCTATTCAGAAACGGATTGCTACCTACTAATTTTATCACTACATACCTGAATCACGTAAATTACACATATCAAAAAAAAACCGAAACCCGCTCCTGAAAAGAGCAGCGTTCCGGTTTTTATTCAGTCTGAAGGGTTTCAGACTTTAAGCAGTTTCACCGTCGCGTCGATGTCAATTTCATCTTCCGAGAAGATCAGCGTCGTGCCCTGGAAGGTAGTGATGGCCAGCTTTTTCAGCGTGCGCATTTCACCAGGCTTGACGTCTGATTTCGGTCGGATGCTGTTCATCAGCACGCCGACAGACAGCACAGCATTTTCTTTGTCGATACGGGTCTCTACAGGGACTTCTTCGCTGTAGACCAGGAATGACTTGATCGAGGTGAGCTTCAGACGCTCGCCTGCGATATAGATGTACTTGCTGTCTGGTATGACTTTTACCGCGTAGGCAGACAAGCCTTTGTTATTGGTGGTGGGCTCAAAAGTCACCGCCGCGTCTTTCTTGATCAGCTCAGGATTAGCAACCTTAATCACATGAAAATAGCGGTTGTCGCCGTTTTCATCTTTGATAAATCCAAAGCCTTTATCTTTAAACCACGTTGTGATTGTTCCGTTCATTGCTGTTTCCGCCTGATTAAACCTATTACTTGTAGAGTATACCTACTCAATTTGCGCGCAGTGTAAAACACAGGCCATGTCTTTGGCTACTCGTTACCCCAACGATTGAGGAACTCCGCAATATCATCGATACGCTGAGCGTCGACACCTGCCACGGTAGCCATCTCCTGCTGCGCTTCTTCGCTGATCTCTTCGTTGTTCATCAAACGAGTGATCAGCTGCTGGAAGTAGTGCGCCAGCGCGTCACGTTCTGTGTTGCTCACCGGCTTTGCGGCCTCGGTCGCGTACTCGTCGGCGATATCATAATATTTAAGCGGAATGTCGTTGTTCATCAGTTGCTCCGGGGTAAATGCGGGTGCCAGCAGTTGCCTGCCGCGTCTGGTGTGAATGATAGCATTCTTATTTCATGGTTCGCGATCTGTTTTATTGGTCACTATGCATTACATATATCAATAATGTTTTCCGGCACCACTTCGCATTTAATAAACCTTTCCGTATTTAAATAACAGCATTCTTATTCAGTTCGATATAATGGCTGCTTATTAAATAACGAGCCACCAAGGAAATATTAATTTACTTTAATTACATAATTGATATCTGTCATCTGCAGTTGGCCCAATCCCATCGCTAGTCGCCCATTTGCCCACATTCATCTTCTGGACAACACTCTACGATGACACCACTGACCCAACACGTGGAGCAAACACCATGAACATCACGCAAATCCGTAACGCTACGCAGCACATCACTTTTGGTGGCAAAACCTTTCTGATCGACCCTATGCTGGCGGCAAAAGGCACTTATCCGGGCTTTGCCGGTACGGCACGCGCCGAGATCCGCAACCCGACCGTTGATCTGCCTGTCGATATCGACACCCTGCTCAACGTTGATGCGCTGATCGTGACCCATCTGCATGAAGACCACTGGGATGAAGCCGCGGCTCGTGTCGTGCCGAAAGACAAACCGATTTATGTGCAAAACGATCGCGATGCGCAGGTACTGCGGGAACAAGGTTTCACGCAACTGACCGTACTGACGCAAAACACTGCGCTTGGTGATATCACCCTGCGTAAAACCGCCGGCCAGCACGGTTCGGATCGCGCTTACGCCATCCCACAAATGGCTGAGCGTCTGGGTGATGCCTGCGGAGTTATCTTCCAGCATCCGGCGGAAAAAACGCTGTATCTGGTCGGGGACACCATCTGGCGCGACGAGGTGGAAACCAACATGCGGACTTTCCAGCCAGGCGTGGTCATTCTGAACGCAGGCTTTGCTCACGTTATCGGGTTTGGCCCAATTATCATGGGCGCGGAAGATGTGCTAAAAACCCACTTCACGCTGCCCGAAACACAAATTGTGGCGACCCACATGGAGGCGATTAACCACTGTCTGCTGACCCGCGCGGCCTTGAAAGAGTACGCCTGCGACAACCAGATTGCGCAATTCGTTAACGTGCCGGAAGATGGCGAAACCCTGACGTTTTAAACTCCACAGAGGACTCGTATGCAACCGCTTAACGTCGCCATTGTTGCCGTGGAAGATTTCAGCCCGTTTCACTTCTCGGTGCCGTGTATTATTTTCAGTGACAAAGTGACGGCGAAAAAGCGTTTTGAGGTGCAACTGTGTGCAGAACAGTCGGGTATCGTTTCCTCGCAGGATGGCTTCTCCATTAACGCAGCCTACGGCTATGAAGCGGTGGAGGCCGCCGACATCGTGGTGATCCCCTGGTGGGGTACCACGGCACATCGGCCACCACAAAGCCTGCTTGATGCGCTCAATCGTGCGCGACAAAACGGCGCGCAGATTGTTGGGTTATGCCTGGGTGCGTTTGTCCTCGGCTACGCCGGTCTGCTGGATGGCAAACGGGCGGCTACGCACTGGGAGTTCGAGCAGGATTTTCAGGCCCGCTTTCCGGCAGCTCATCTGGATATCAACGCGCTGTACGTGGATGACGACGGTATTATTACCTCGGCAGGCACCGCCGCTGCGCTGGATTGCTGCCTGTACGTCATCCGCCAGCGTTTTGGCAGCACGGTGGCGAATCAGATTGCCCGACGGATGATTGTGCCGCCACATCGCGAGGGCGGCCAGGCACAGTTTATCGAGCAACCGGTGGCGAAAAATACCAAAGATCAGCGCATCAACGTCCTGCTCGACTATTTGCGCCAGCATCTCCATGAACCGCATAATCTTGACGAGCTGGCGCAACGGGTGATGATGAGCCGTCGCACCCTCACCCGTCATTTTATGAAGGCCACAGGGTCAAGCGTGGCCGAATGGTTGATTGCCGAGCGCCTGCGCCGTAGCCAGACGTTGCTGGAGTCCAGCCAGTTACCCGTTGAACGCATCGCAGAACAGGTTGGTTTTCAGTCGCCCGTCACCTGGCGCCAGCATTTTAAATCCCACTTTGGCGTTAGCCCGGCTGAATGGCGTAAAACCTTTCGCGGCGATTAGCCTCTTTTTTGCGCCAGCCAGATGGTGTGCCCGGTGCAGTGCGGATCTTCCATCACCATCTCGACCACCGCAAAACCGTGTGCTGACAGCAGTGCGCGGTATTCATCCGGTGCGAGGCTGGCGTGAAACAGCGGCTCACCTTCAAATTGCCCCATCGCGATGCCGTTGTCCGTACCGCTGGTAAACATCAGCGCGCTGCCGGGATGGCTGAGGCGGTCAAAAATCGGGAACATCTTTTGCTGGTCCTGCTGAGTTAAATGGAAAAAGCTGTCCCAGGCGATCAGACCATCGAAAGTCTCATTGAGTGCCAACTCGCGCATATCCTGTTCCAGCCAGCGCTGTGCGGGAAAAGTGTTTCGGGCCCGCGCCAGCATCGCCGGGGAACCATCAACGCCGGTAAGCTGAAAACCTTGCTGGATAAAATAACCGGCGATCGGCTGACCGTTGCCGCAGCCAATATCCACAATGCTGCCCTGCCCGCCCATCACGGAAATAAATTTATCGAGCCAGCTTTTCTCGAACAAGGTGCGCGAGCGCTGGCTGGCAAAAGCATCCGCATGGCGTCGGTAGATGGACAGAATATTTTTTGCCGCAGAATCGCTCACAATATCCTCACTTTTTTCTTCTGTTAGGTATAACGGCGATAAATCCTTCATCACGCTATCCTCAAACCCTGGAATGCGCCTCGCAGAACTCATGCGCAAATACCCCAAAACCGTCCCGCTGTGGCATCATAGCGCACAGATAACGTCATGACAGGGGTGATAAACGTGAAACCGGTAACGCTATACGATGTGGCAGACCATGCAGGTGTCTCTTACCAGACCGTCTCTCGCGTCGTGAACCAGGCCAGCCACGTTTCCGCAAAAACCCGACAGAAAGTTGAGGCCGCGATGGCGGAACTCAATTACATTCCTAACCGCGTTGCACAGCAGCTGGCTGGCAAACAGACGCCACTGATTGGCGTTGTGACGGCAAACCTAGCTCTGCACGCCCCCTCACAAATCGTTGCTGCCATAAAATCCCGCGCCGACCAGTCCGGTGCCAGCGTGGTGATCGCCATGGTCGAGCGCAGCGGCGTTGAGTCCTGTAAAGCCGCGGTCCACAATCTGCTTTCTCAACGCGTAACCGGGCTTATCATCAACTATCCGCTGGATGAAGAAGATGCCATTGCCGTGGCCGCTGCCTGCGGTACGGTGCCGGTGCTGTTTCTCGATGTCTCTGACCTGACGCCAATTAACAGCGTGATTTTCTCTCATGACGACGGCGCGCGCCTTGGCGTTGAACATCTGGTGCAGCACGGACATCAACGGATCGCCCTGCTGAGCGGGCCGCACACTTCCGTTTCGGCAAGGCTTCGGCATGCGGGCTGGCACAAGTATCTGGCACATTACCAGCTACAACCCGTTGTGGAGCTGGAAGGCGACTGGAGCGCGATGTCTGGTTTTCAGCAAACGATGCACATGCTGAATAACGGTAACCTCCCTACCGCCATGCTGGTCGCTAACGATCAAATGGCGCTGGGCGCGATGCGGGCAATCAGCGAGTTCGGTCTGCGGGTTGCAGAGGATATATCGGTAATTGGCTACGATGACACCGAAGACAGCGCCTGTTACATCCCACCGCTGACCACCATCAGGCAGGATTTTCCGTTGCTGGGTGAAACCAGCGTCGACAGGCTATTGCAACTCCCCCGTGGCGGCTCCAGCGTGGGTAACCAACTGCTTCCCGTCACCCTGGTCAAGCGCAAAACGGTTCTGCCTCCCGATACGCAAACCACCACTCCCCAGGCGCTGGCTGATTCACTGATCCAGCTGGCGCGGCAAGTTTCTCAGCTCACCCCCAAATTGTGAACGCATAACAATTGTGTGAGTCAGTTCACTTATTGAACGCCCTATCCTTTACAGCAAGGAGCGCTTGTTCGTATTTTGATTGAAATTGTGAGCGAGTAACAAATTCAAACAGGATACCGTTATGAACCTGAACACAGATTCACTCTCCGCTGTTCTGGCCCGCCGCGACTGGGAAAATCCCGGCGTCACGCAGCTCAACCGGCTGGAAGCACATCCGCCGTTCTGTAGCTGGCGCTCAGCGGATGATGCACGTACCAATCAGCGTTCGAGTCAGTTACGCTCGCTGAATGGCCAGTGGCAATTTGCCTGGTTTGCCGCGCCGGAGGCTGTCCCAGAAAGCTGGCTGACAAGCGATCTGCCACAGGCAGACATCATCAACGTCCCCTCTAACTGGCAGATGGCCGGTTATGATGCGCCAATTTATACCAACGTCACCTACCCAATCCCGGTGAATCCCCCGTACGTTCCGGCACAGAACCCGACAGGATGTTACTCGCTCACATTTAATGTTGAAGACGCGTGGTTAGAGGAAGGCCAGACGCGCATTATTTTTGACGGCGTCAATTCCGCGTTTCATCTGTGGTGCAACGGTCGCTGGGTCGGCTACGGTCAGGATAGCCGTCTGCCGTCTGAGTTTGATCTTAGCGATTATCTGCTGCGCGGCGAAAACCGTCTGGCTGTGATGGTGCTGCGCTGGAGCGACGGCAGCTATCTGGAAGACCAGGACATGTGGCGCATGAGCGGTATTTTTCGCGATGTCTCCCTGCTGCATAAGCCCACTACGCAAATCCGCGACCTGCGCATTAATACCCGTTTTAATGACGACTTCAGCCGCGCCACGCTGGAAGCGGAAGTCAGAGTGGGTGGCAACGAGAGCGAAGATTTACGCGTCACCCTGCAATTGTGGGAAGGTGAAACGCTCACCCGCGAAACGACCTCACCGCTCGGCAGTGAGATCATTGATGAGCGCGGCGCTTATCATGACCGGGTGACTCTGCGTCTGAACGTCGAAAAACCGGCGCTATGGAGTGCCGAAACGCCCAATCTGTACCGCGCCGTTGTGCAGTTACACACCGCAGGCGGAGTACTGATTGAAGCGGAAGCCTGTGACGTTGGTTTTCGTCAGGTTTGTATCGAAAACGGCCTGTTGCTGTTAAACGGCAAGCCGCTGTTGATTCGCGGTACCAACCGCCATGAGCACCATCCGGTCAACGGCCAGGTGATAGATGAGGCGACGATGGTGCAAGACATCATCCTGATGAAGCAGAATAACTTCAACGCCGTGCGCTGTTCCCATTACCCGAACCATCCGCTGTGGTACACCCTGTGCGATCGTTACGGCCTGTATGTGGTCGACGAAGCCAACATTGAAACCCACGGCATGGTGCCGATGAATCGCCTCACCGACGATCCCGCATGGTTGCCTGCCATGAGCCAGCGCGTCACGCGCATGGTGCAGCGCGATCGCAACCACCCGAGCATTATTATCTGGTCACTGGGCAATGAATCCGGCCATGGCGTCAATCACGACGCGCTCTACCGCTGGATAAAATCAGAAGACCCGTCACGTCCGGTGCAGTACGAGGGCGGTGGAGCTGATACTGCCGCCACCGACATTATTTGCCCGATGTACGCCCGCGTCGATCAGGATCAGCCCTTCCCCGCAGTACCCAAATGGTCGATTAAAAAGTGGCTGTCGATGCCCGGCGAACAGCGTCCGCTGATCCTTTGTGAATACGCCCACGCTATGGGCAACAGCTTTGGCGGCTTCGCCAAATACTGGCAAGCGTTCCGTCAGTATCCGCGCCTGCAGGGCGGATTTGTCTGGGACTGGGTGGATCAGTCGCTGACCAAATATGATGAGAACGGCAAAGCATGGTCAGCCTACGGTGGCGATTTTGGCGACACGCCTAACGATCGTCAGTTTTGCATGAACGGGCTGGTGTTCGCCGATCGCACTCCACATCCGGCGTTATATGAGGCCAAGCATGAACAGCAGTTTTTCCAGTTCACGTTACTGCCGGGCGCTGAACGCCAGATTGAAGTGACCAGCGAATATCTGTTCCGCCGCAGCGATAACGAAGTTCTGCACTGGTCGATTGCCCTTGACGGCAACCCGCTGGCCGCCGGAGAAATCGTTCTGGATATCGCCCCACAGGGCCGCCAGGTGATTACCCTGCCGAACGTTCCGATGCCGGACACCGCAGGCGAACTGTGGTTGACGGTGCGCGTAGAGCAGCCTCAGGCAACCGCATGGTCAGAAGCCGGGCATATCAGCGCCTGGCAACAGTGGAAGCTGGAAGAGAAGCTCAGCCTGGTACGTCCATCACACGCCAGCAGCGCACCACATCTGGATGTTAGTGAGAGCAATTTTACCGTGCTGGCCAACAACACACGCTGGCAATTCGATCGTCAGTCCGGCCTGCTAACACAATACTGGATTAGCGATGAAGCCCAGTTGGTAAGCCCGCTTATTGACCAGTTCACCCGCGCGCCGCTGGACAACGACATCGGCGTGAGCGAGTCAACCCGCATCGACCCTAACGCCTGGGTTGAACGCTGGAAGGCCGCCGGTCACTATCAGGCTGAAGCAACGTTACTGCACTGTGCTGCCGATACGCTGAGCAGCGCGGTACTGATCGCCACCGAACATGCGTGGCAGTATCAGGGCGAAACGCTGTTCATCAGCCGAAAAAGCTACCGTATTGACGGCAATGGTGAAATGCAGGTAACGGTGGATGTCGACGTTGCCAGCAGTACGCCACATCCGGCCCGCATCGGCCTGAGCTGCCAGCTGGCGCAGGTTGCGGAGCGAGTGAACTGGTTAGGTCTCGGCCCGCATGAGAACTACCCGGACCGTCTGGGCGCCGCCTGTTTCGATCGCTGGGATCTGTCGCTTGATGAGATGTACACCCCGTATGTTTTCCCGAGCGAAAACGGTCTGCGCTGCGGTACGCGCGAACTGTACTACGGTGCGCACCAGTGGCGCGGAGACTTCCTGTTCAACATCAGCCGCTTTAGCCAGCAGCAACTGATGGAAACCAGCCACCGCCATCTGCTGCAACCTGAGGCGGGCACCTGGCTCAATATTGATGGCTTCCATATGGGCGTCGGCGGCGATGATTCGTGGAGTCCTTCCGTGTCGCCGGAATTCCAGCTGAGCGCCGGACGCTACCACTTCCAGTTCGTCTGGGGCCAAAAATAATAATATAAGCAGGGCAGGTTGATACCTGCCCGCATTTATAGGAAGTCTGTTATGTATTATTTAAAAAACACTAACTTTTGGATGTTCGGCTTTTTCTTCTTCTTTTACTTTTTTATTATGGGTGCGTATTTCCCCTTCTTCCCTATCTGGTTACACGATGTAAACCATATCAGCAAAGGCGATACCGGCATCATCTTCGCCTGTATCTCACTGTTTTCCTTGTTGTTCCAGCCAATTTTCGGGCTACTGTCCGATAAGCTTGGCCTGCGTAAACATCTGCTGTGGGTAATTACCGGCATGCTGGTAATGTTTGCCCCGTTCTTTATTTACGTATTTGGCCCATTATTGCAGGTTAATATTTTACTGGGTTCAATTGTCGGCGGGATTTACCTTGGATTTATTTACAATGCCGGTGCCCCAGCGATTGAAGCCTATATTGAAAAAGCCAGCCGCAGAAGCAACTTTGAATTTGGTCGCGCGCGCATGTTTGGCTGCGTGGGCTGGGCGCTGTGCGCCTCGATTGCCGGAATTATGTTCACCATCAATAACCAATTCGTCTTCTGGTTAGGTTCTGGCTGTGCGGTCATTCTGGCATTGCTGCTGTTATTTTCAAAAACAGATGCCCCCTCTTCTGCAAAAGTCGCGGATGCGGTAGGCGCCAATAACTCGGCATTCAGCCTGAAGCTGGCGCTGGAGTTATTTAAACAGCCGAAACTTTGGTTCCTCTCCCTGTATGTGGTCGGCGTTTCCTGTACTTACGATGTGTTTGACCAGCAGTTTGCCAACTTCTTTACCTCATTCTTTGCCACCGGTGAACAGGGTACCCGCGTGTTTGGCTACGTCACGACGATGGGAGAATTACTCAACGCCTCGATCATGTTCTTTGCACCGCTGATAGTGAACCGAATCGGCGGAAAGAACGCCCTGCTGCTGGCCGGCACGATTATGTCGGTAAGGATTATTGGCTCGTCATTCGCCACCACTGCACTGGAGGTCGTTATTCTCAAAACGCTGCATATGTTTGAGATACCGTTCCTGATCGTCGGCTGCTTCAAGTACATCACCAGCCAGTTCGAAGTACGTTTCTCGGCCACGATTTATCTGGTGTGTTTCTGTTTCTTCAAACAGTTAGCCATGATTTTCATGTCAGTTCTGGCCGGGAAAATGTATGAGAGTATTGGTTTCCAGGGAGCTTATCTGGTGCTGGGGATTATTGCGCTGAGCTTCACGCTGATTTCCGTATTTACCCTTAGCGGTCCGGGACCGTTTTCCCTGCGGCGTCGTCGCGAAAGCGTCGCGCAGTAAAAGCCTCTTTGCCGGATGCACCACTCATGTGGTTAATCCGGCCTACGATACTAAAAGGCCCGGTAAGCATTGCGCCACCGGGCATCACACGATGTTACTCTTCGATCGCCTGACGGATTTGCTGCAGCGACGCCGGATCGTCAATGGTCGTCAGATCGCCGGGATCGCGGCCTTCACAGATCGCCTGGATCGTCCGTCTGAGCATTTTGCCAGAGCGCGTTTTCGGCAACTGCGATACAAACCAGACGTGCGCCGGGCGGCCAAAATTACCAATCTGACTGTCCACCAGCGCCATAATCGCCTTCTCTTCCGAATGTGCGATGTCGCGATCTTCAAGGCTGTCGCTCTGTTTCGGAATGACAAACGCGACCGCTACCTGCCCCTTCAGCGCGTCCTTCACGCCGACCACAGCCACTTCGGCAACGTTCGGATAGCTGGAAATACTCTCCTCTATCTCACGCGTCCCCAACCGATGCCCGGCCACGTTGATGACATCATCCGTACGGCCAAGGATGAAGTAATAGCCGTCCGCATCGCGAATACCCCAGTCAAAGGTGGCGTACACCTGACGAGAAAACAGCGACCAGTAGGTATTCACAAACCGCGCGTCATCACCCCAGATAGTCTGGATACAGCCCGGCGGCAGCGGCCCTTCAATCACCAGCATGCCCTTTTCATTCGCTTCGCAGGGCTCACCGGTTACCTCATTGAGCAACTGCACGTTATAGCCGTACATCGGCACGCCTGGGCTACCCAGCCGCGACGGGCGGTCGTCCAGCCCGCGGGCGATCGCCATAATCGGCCAACCGGATTCAGTCTGCCAGTAGTTGTCGATAACCGGGACGCCCAGCGTTTCCGTTACCCAACTGGCGGTCGGTTCATCCAGCGGCTCACCCGCCAGATACAGCACCTCCAGCGAGGAGAGATCGTGATTGCGGATTTGCGCGGTCGGGAATTTCTTCAGCACGCGGATGGCGGTTGGGGCGGAGAACATCCGGCTGACCTGATACTTCTCAACAATTTTCCACCAAACGCCACAGTCTGGATACGTTGGCAGCCCTTCGTACACCACCGTCGCCATCCCCGCCAGCAGTGGGGCATACACGATATACGAATGCCCAACCACCCAGCCGATGTCCGACGCGCAGAAGAACACACCGCCCGCTTTACCGCCGAAAATGGTGTCCATTGAAGTCGCCAGCGCGACCGCGTAGCCACCAACGTCACGCTGGACGCCCTTCGGTTTACCGGTTGTCCCGGAGGTATAGAGAATGCAGGAGGTTTCATTCGATTCCAGCCACGTCACCGGCACCCGCGCGCCAAGATGCTGTTGGCGCAGCGCGGCAAAGTCGAGGTCTCGCCCCTCTACCCGCGCCATTTTCGCCAGACCGCGATCGACCAATACCACATGACGCGGCTGGTGCTGCGCCTGACTGATTGCATCATCGAGCAGCTTTTTATACGGCAGGATCTTGCCCCCGCGCGCGCCGGCATCCGCCGAAACGATAATCACCGGTTGGGCGTCGTCGATGCGTGCCGCCACGCTGTGCGAGGCAAAGCCACCGAACACCACCGAATGGATCACCCCAATGCGCGCGCAGGCCAGCAGCGTAATGTGCGCCTCGGCGATCATCGGCATATAAACCAGTACCCGATCGCCACGCTGTACGCCCAGCGACAGCAACATTGCCGCCGCCACGTTCACTTCGTCGTACAGCTGACGAAAGGTAAACGTGCGTTCTTCTTCAGTTTCTGAAGAAACGGCAATCAGCGCCAGCGCGTCAGGCTGTTTCTCCACCCAGCGGTCGATGGCGTTATGACACAAATTGGTCTTGCCGCCGCAAAACCAGCGGGCAAACGGCGGGTTGCTGTGATCCAGCACCTGCGTATACGGCTGCTGCCAGTCAATACGCTGGGCCTGTTCGGCCCAAAACGACTCCGGCTGCGTAATAGAACGTTGATAAAACTCGCTATAAGACATAATGCTCTCCTGTTGAACTTACGCCTTGCCGCACGCAGGTTTAGATTACATAAAGGTCCATATACTCATTGACCGGCATCTGCTCCAGGCGGGCTCTGTCCAGGGAGACATCCAGGATGCGCTGCTGCTGACGGGTCGGGAACTGACGCGCCAGGTTAATTTTGAACTTCTCGACCAGCTTCGGCATACCGTCGTTACGACGGCGCGCGTGGCCAATTGGGTATTCCACTACCACTTCTTCAAAGCGTGAGCCGTCGGTGAATTCAAGCGTGATGGCATTCGCGATGGCGCGTTTTTCAGGGTCGTGGTAATCGGCAGTAAAGGCCGGATCTTCGAAGCAGTTAATCTTTTCACGCAGTGCATCAATGCGTTTATCCTGCGCCACGCCGTCTTCGTAATCTGCCGCCGTTAAGCGTCCGAACAGCAGCGGGATAGCCACCATGTACTGGATGCAGTGGTCACGATCCGCCGGGTTATTCAACGGGCCTTTTTTATCGATGATGCGGATACAGGCTTCGTGTGTACGAATGGTCACTTTTTCGATATCGGCAGCGGTCTTACCTGCAGCCTGTAACTGCTCGTACAGCGTCATCGCCGCTTCTACCGCGGTCTGCGAGTGGAACTCTGCCGGGAAGGAAATTTTAAACAACACGTTTTCCATCACGTACGAACCGTACGGTCGCTGGAAGCGGAAAGATTCGCCTTTGAAAGAGACATCATAGAAGCCCCAGGTTTTCGCCGTCAGTGCAGATGGATATCCCATTTCACCGGTTTTCGCCATCAGCGCCAGACGCACAGCACGTGAGGTGGCATCGCCAGCCGCCCAGGATTTACGCGTGCCGGTATTCGGCGCATGACGATAGGTACGCAGCGACTGACCGTCGACCCACGCCAGCGAGACGGCGTTGAGAATTTCATCCCGGTTAAGGCCGAGCATCTCGGCAACCACCGCCGTGGAAGCGACTTTTACCAGCAGGACGTGATCCAGACCGACGCGGTTGAAGGAGTTTTCCAGCGCGATACAGCCCTGAATTTCATGGGCTTTAATCATTCCGGTTAACACTTTTTTCATGGTTAACGGCGCTTTACCCACCGCCACCGCATTGCGCGACAGCCAGTCAGCCGTCGCCAGAATACCGCCGAGGTTATCGGAAGGATGACCCCATTCTGCGGCCAGCCACGTGTCGTTAAAGTCCAGCCAGCGGATCATCGCACCGATGTTAAACGCCGCCTGCACCGGATCGAGCTGGAACTGGGTACCCGGTACGCGCACACCGTTCGGGACGACGGTACCCGGTACAACCGGCCCCAGCAGTTTTTTACAGGCCGGATATTCCAGCGCTTCCAGGCCACAGCCAAGGGTATCAAGCAGGCAATAATGCGCGGTGTCATACGCCACCTTCGAGGTGATCTCGTAGTTCATGACATAATCAACGATATCAACGATTTCACGGTCAAATTCAGGGCGGACGTTCGAAATATGTGCAGACATAGGGTACATTTCCTGTTTTTTTATCTTTAGAGGTTTTGCATTAGCAACGTTTTTCAATCGGGACAAATTCGCGATCTTCCGGGCCGGTATAGTTGGCGGAAGGACGGATAATTTTGTTGTCCTGGCGCTGTTCGATGATGTGCGCCGCCCAGCCGGTGACGCGGGCGATAACGAACAGCGGTGTGAACATTTCAGTGGGGACGCCCATCATGTTGTAAGAGACTGCCGAGAACCAGTCGAGGTTAGGGAACATCTTTTTCGTTTCCCACATCACCTCTTCCAGACGGTCGGCAATGTTGTACATTTTCAGCGAACCGCCCTCCTGAGAAAGCTGTTTCGCCACTCGCTTGATCACCTGATGGCGCGGGTCGGCGATGGTGTAAACCGGGTGACCAAAGCCAATCACCACTTCTTTGTTTTCAACGCGTTTACGGATATCCGCTTCGGCTTCATCCGGCGTTTCGTAGCGCTGCTGAATTTCCAGCGACACTTCATTCGCGCCGCCGTGTTTCGGCCCACGCAGTGCGCCAATCGCACCGATAATCGCGGAGTACATATCAGAGCCAGTTCCCGCAATCACACGCCCCGTGAAGGTGGAAGCGTTAAACTCGTGCTCGGCGTACAGCACCAGCGAAATGTGCATCGCCTTTTCCCAGCTTTGTGATGGCTTTTCACCATGCAGCAAATGCAGGAAGTGACCGCCAATAGAATCATCATCGGTCTCCGGCTGAATACGCTCGCCGTTATGGCTGTAGTGATACCAGTACAGGAGGATAGAACTGAGCGATGCCAGCAGTTTGTCGGCAATATCGCGTGCGCCGGAGACGGTATGTCCTTCTTTTTCCGGCAGCGTACAACCCAGCGCGGAAACACCAGTGCGCATCACGTCCATCGGATGCGAGGCGGCAGGCAGCGCTTCCAGTACGGTACGCACGTTAGCGGGCAATCCGCGCAGCGCTTTCAGTTTGCTTTTATAGGCGGTGAGCTCATCGCGGGTGGGTAATTTCCCGTGAATCAGCAGATGCGCAACTTCTTCAAATTCGCACTGTTGTGCCAGGTCAAGAATATCGTAGCCACGATAGTGCAGATCGTTACCGCTTTTACCCACGGTACATAAGGCAGTATTTCCGGCAGCGACGCCTGACAGCGCAACCGATTTTTTAGGTTTAATGACATGGGTACTATTTTGCAGGATCGTTGTGTCGCTCATGTTGTCCTCGTCATTATTGTAATATGTAGGGTACTAATTTATTGCCGGATGGCGGCTACGCCTTATCCGGCCTACGACGGTTACTTTTTTGTGTACAACGCGTCGAGTTTCTCTTCGAACTGGTAGTAATTGATGCTTTCATACAGCTCGTTGCGCGTCTGCATAATGTCGATAACGTTCTTTTGCGTACCTTCCTGACGCAGCACGTTGTAAACCTTCTCCGCCGCGCGGTTCATGGCGCGGAAAGCTGACAGCGGGTATAGCGCCATCGCAACGTTCGCGCTGCGCAGTTCATCGGTGGTAAACAGCGGTGTGGCGCCAAATTCAGTAATGTTGGCGAGAATTGGTACCTGTACCGCATCGGCAAACTGGCGGTACATCGCAAGTTCGGTAATGGCTTCCGGGAACAGCATGTCAGCGCCCGCTTCGACATACGCCTGGGCACGATCGATGGCAGCCTCTAGCCCTTCCACCGCCAGCGCATCGGTCCGCGCCATAATCACAAAGTTGGGATCGGTGCGCGCATCAACGGCTGCGCGGATCCTGTCGACCATCTCTTCTTTCGAGACGATCGCCTTGTTCGGGCGATGACCGCAGCGCTTGGCGCCGATCTGATCTTCAATATGCAGCGCAGCAGCACCCGCTTTGGAAATCGACTTGACGGTACGCGCCACGTTGAATGCAGACGATCCAAAACCAATATCCGCATCCACCAGCAATGGCAGCGGGCAAACATCCGTAATGCGACGAATATCAGTCAGCACATCATCAAGGGTAGAAATGCCGAGATCCGGCAGACCCAGCGACCCCGCAGCGACACCGCCGCCGGAGAGATAAATCGCTTGATACCCGGCACGTTGAGCCAGCAGAGCGTGGTTGGCGTTGATGGTGCCAACGATTTGTAATGGGTTTTCTTTAGTGAGCGCAGCGCGAAACGCCAGCCCTGGGGAGTGTAGAGACATATCCCGTCCTCTTGTTATCAACTTGTTATCGTTCGTTGATATTTCTAAAGCAAGGGGTATGCCAGGGAGCTTATTTTCTCTTCGATTTAATTTTTTATCTTTTAAAACAACAGATTAAATCCAATGTTTCTATTTTTGTTGCACAAAAGCGTGTCAGCTATCGTTTCATGAAACGTTCCTTCACGTTTCATTGCAACATTTATGAAACACAACTAAACCCTACTACTCGGTTCCTTAATTTTTGGGGTTAGTTATGGCAGATACGCATCTACCGCCGCGAGTGAACGACGACAAACCGGTTATCTGGACAGTCTCGGTCACCCGCCTGTTTGAACTGTTTCGCGACATCAGTCTGGAGTTCGACCACCTGGCGACCATCACCCCCATTCAGCTTGGTTTCGAAAAAGCGGTGGCCTATATCCGTAAGAAGCTGGCTACCGAGCGTTGCGATGCCATCATTGCGGCGGGCTCCAACGGCGCATATCTGAAAAGCCGTTTGTCTATTCCGGTGATCCTGATTAAACCCAGCGGATTCGACGTGCTACAGGCACTGGCAAAAGCGGGAAAACTCACCTCGTCAATTGGCATCATTACCTATCAGGAACCCCTCCCGGCGCTTCTCGCGTTTCAAAAAACTTTCAATTTGCAGCTTGAACAGCGTAGCTATATCACCGAGGAAGATGCTCGTGGGCAAATCAACGAGCTGAAGGCTGGCGGTACACAAGCGGTAGTTGGTGCGGGGTTGATTACCGATCTGGCAGAAGAAGCAGGCATGACCGGCATCTTTATCTATTCGGCGGCCACCGTGCGCCAGGCCTTTGTCGATGCGTTGGATATGACCCGCCTGACATTACGCAGAAACGGTCAGTACGCCTCTGGCGATACGTTGCGCACTCGCTACGCGCTCGGAGATATGCGCGGTCACTCTGCGCAGATGGAACAGGTACGGCACACCATTATGCTGTACGCCCGTTCGCGTGCGCCGGTCCTCATTCAGGGCGAAACAGGAACGGGTAAAGAGCTGGCCGCACAGGCCATTCACCGTGAGTTTTTCACCCGTCAGGAGAATCGGCGCGGTAAACCCTCACCGCCGTTTGTTGCCGTCAACTGCGGGGCAATCACCGAGTCATTGCTGGAAGCGGAGCTGTTCGGCTATGAGGATGGCGCCTTTACCGGCTCTCGCCGAGGGGGACGCGCGGGCCTGTTTGAAATCGCTCACGGCGGAACCCTGTTTCTTGACGAGATAGGCGAGATGCCGCTGCCGTTACAAACCCGACTGCTGCGTGTGCTGGAAGAAAAAGAGGTTACCCGGGTCGGTGGACATCAGCCGATTCCGGTCGATGTCCGGGTGATTAGCGCCACGCACTGTAATCTGGAACAGGAGATGAAGCAGGGGGAATTTCGTACCGATCTGTTTTATCGGTTGAGCATTTTACGCCTCAAGCTGCCGCCGCTGCGCGAACGGTTGCCCGATATCCTGCCACTGGCGGAAGGCTTTTTAAAACAGTCGCTGGCGGAACTGGACGTGCCGTTTTCTGAGCCTGTTCGCAAGGGGCTGGGGTTAAGTCAGCCGACGTTGCTTAATTATGGCTGGCCGGGGAATATCCGCGAACTGCGTAATATGATGGAACGTCTGGCACTGTTTTTAAGCGTCGAACCGCAGCCAGAGCTGAACGTAGATTTTTTACAGCAGCTGTTACCGGAACTGGCCATTGTTGCAGACTCACCGCAAGCATCGTCATTGCTGACGCCGCAACAGGTGTTGGCACAATTTGATGGTGACAAAACTGCCGCCGCGCGGTATCTCGGAATTAGCAGAACCACGTTCTGGCGCAGGCTAAAAGAAAAACCGCCGGTACAATGACCGGCGGGTATCGTGTCTTTTACAGTAGCGCGTTATTTTTTCTTGTAAATATTCGCTGTGCCATGGATTTTGTTATCCGTTTGGCCGGAGGTTAATACCACCACGTCAGCACCTTTCTCTTCAGCTTTCTTCAGAAGGTCTTCTTTAGCATCCGAAGTAGAGACTTCATTACTCGTTGAAATATCACCGATTTTTGTATACTGAGACTCAACCTTTTCAAACTCAACCTTCGTCATAAATTCCGCGGCGTACGCGTTGGTCACAACAAAAGCTAACGCACCAATAAGTACTTTAATTCCAGTTTTCATATAAAAGCTCCAGATTTTGTTATATATGCCATCATCGACCCCTGAACATTCGACATGCGAGTCAAGGATGATTAATAAGTAGTTCAGCCTGGCAAAAAGATCCAGAGCAGGCGGAAATATAAAGAGATTTTGCGAATCGTTGATAACAGAAAACCTGTGCCGTCGCGTTATCTGACGCGCCAGGTTTGCACAAAATAATCTATGAAGTCATTTGCAAATCTCAGCGCGTTTCACTGCGCAGTGTGAGTGAATACGCAGAATGATGAACACACTAAAATTATAGTGTTAGCTGTCACTTAAGCGCTTACTAATGGAAATGTTGTCTATGGAACCTCTGCACGCCGTCGTTCTTACCATCAGCCTCTTTGTTTTAACCTTTTTTAACCCCGGCGCAAACCTGTTTGTGGTAGTACAAACTAGCCTGGCATCCGGACGACGCGCAGGTGTGATGACCGGTCTGGGTGTTGCCTTAGGTGATGCGTTTTACTCCGGCCTTGGGCTCTTTGGTATGGCAACGCTAATCACCCAGTGTGAAGAGATATTTTCATTGATTAAGATTGTCGGCGGCGCCTATCTGCTGTGGTTTGCCTGGAACAGCATCCGCCATCAGGCCACGCCGCAAATGCCCACGCTACAGCAGCCGCTTTCCGCCCCCTGGTATGTGTTTTTCCGCCGTGGATTACTAACAGATTTATCAAACCCGCAAACCGTGCTGTTTTTTATTAGTATCTTCTCGGTCACCTTAAGCGCAGACACACCTACGTGGGCCAGACTGATGGCTTGGGCAGGCATTGTGTTGTCTTCCGTTATCTGGCGTATATTTCTCAGCCAGGCATTTTCTTTGCCTGCCGTGCGACGGGCGTATGGTCGTATCCAACGTGTTGCCAGCCGGGTGATTGGCGCAATAATAGGTGTTTTCGCGCTAAGACTTATTTATGAAGGTATTAGCCATCGATAAGAGAGTTTAACTTGACCATCGTGAGGTAATTGTCCGTAATACCGCCTGAATTTTTAATCGCAGGTTGAGTGGCAGTGAGATGGAACAGGTTGAACCGGTAAACGACACATTACTCCTTACAGAATGGCAGGCGCTGATACGACAAACATCGCCTGAAGTTCACACGCTCCTCACATCGTTAAGCGATGAAGAGATCCGCCATTTAGTGACCGTTTTTTATGACTATATGCTCTCCCATGCCCAGAGCGCATTGTTCCTTAATACAGAACAGGTCAGTACCCGCCTCAGTGGTAGTATGTTTGACTGGTTACGCAGCGTGCTCGGCAGCGCGCACGAAGATCTACCGCAGCTGCTGGCCAAACAACGCAAAATTGGCGTGGTGCATGCCCGTATCGGTCTGCCCATCGATCTGGTAAACCGCGGCGCGCGTAAGCTCAAGGATGAGCTGTATCGGGTATTGAAAACCAAAGCTGACGACTCGTCTTCCCTGTTGAGCAATGCTATCTGTTTCAGCAGTCTGGCAATGGATACTGCACTGGAGGCCATGACCGTCTCCTATTCCCCAAGCCATCAAAACTCGCTGCATACTCAGGAGCAGTATCGCCTGCAGACCATTTACGATGACGTTAACGTCGAGCGTGAGCGGCAAATCCGTTCGTTTACTGACTGGGAAAACCAGTTTATCTATAACATTGCCACCGGAATGCCTTTCGGTGAAATGGTGTTTCTGGCGAACTCTGATTTTGGTATGTGGTTCTCACATAAGGGAAAACATATTCTTGGCAATAGCAATCTGTTGAAAGAAATGGAGTCGCTGATAGCAGAGATCGACACCCGTCTGACGACCACCCTGTCACCTCAGCATCAGCCGACAGAACCCGAGCGAATGAGCTTATTACAGGATGTTCGCCAGCTGTCGGCAAAAATCCATTTCCTGCTCGCTTCAATGTTTGAGGCGCTGGTTAAGCAGGAAAATGGTAAAGATTCGCTGACCCAGTTGCTTAATCGCCGCTTTATTCCGACCATCATGCGGCGTGAGATTTCGTTAGCGTTACATGCGCGGAAGCCTTTTAGCCTGGCGATGCTGGATATCGACTACTTCAAGCAAATTAACGATAACTTCGGGCATAATACCGGCGATCTGACGCTCAAAAATGTCGCAGCGGTCATTTATGATCATATCCGTAGCAGCGATTACGTGTTCCGCTACGGTGGTGAAGAATTTATGATCCTGCTCGTCGAGTCAGATGAATCGCAGGCCAGTATTATTCTGGAAACGCTGCGTATGAAAATTGCCGGGATGCGCATGGCAGCCTCTGCGACAGAAACGTTTTCTATTACCGTCAGTATCGGTATTGCCGAATATGATTATCATCCCGACTACAAACAGCTGGTTGATAAAGCCGATCGCGCACTTTATCAGGCAAAAAGTAATGGTCGCGACCGCGTTGAGGTTTATCAGGAATAACCATTGCCCTGCAGAGAAATAAATACCCCGTTCAGGGTATTTATCTGACTTGCGATAAATATCGAGCTGTTATTTTTATTCAGGCATATTGGCATGATGAAAATAACAGCCACGTAATAAGATGCAAATCAAATACACCAAATCTGAATAGCGCTAGCATATCCCGGTGATGACGCCTTCTGAATGCAGAAGGGGAAATATGAGGGATAGTATAAAACCATGAACGGGAAGAAAAGAACGCGCTGGCAGCGCCGTCCAGGCACGATCGGAGGCAAACTGCCGTGGAATGACTGGCGCAACGCCAGCAGCTGGCGAAAAGCCACCCAGTTTCTCCTGCTGGCTATTAATATTTATATTGGCGTAACGTTCTATTACTGGGTCCGCTATTTCGAAACCGCCGGCACCAGCGTCTATATTCCAAGGCCTGGTGGTATTGAGGGATGGCTACCAATCGCGGGTTTGATGAATATCCGCTATACGCTGGAGACTGGTTTTCTTCCGCCTATCCATGCCGCCTCCATGCTGCTGTTAGTTGCGTTTATCCTGATTAGTTTGTTGTTAAAAAAAGCCTTCTGTTCGTGGTTATGCCCGGTGGGCACGCTGTCCGAACTGCTCGGCAATCTGGGGAAAAAAGTATTTGGTCGCAACTTCACGCTGCCGCGCTGGCTGGATATCCCGCTGCTCAGTCTGAAGTATTTGCTGCTGAGTTTCTTTTTGTATATCGCCCTGTCGATGCCTGCACAGGGGATTCAGTATTTTCTAATGTCGGCCTATGGCATGATTATCGACGTGAAGATGCTCGATTTCTTTCGCCATATTGGCTCCGCTACGCTCATCTTTGTTGTCGTTATCAGTGTCCTGAGCCTGTTTATTCGCAATGCCTGGTGCCGCTATCTGTGCCCTTATGGTGCGCTGCTCGGTCTGTTCTCGCTGCTCTCGCCGTTTAAAATCCGCCGTAACGCAGACAGTTGCATCGACTGCGGAAAATGCGCGAAAAACTGCCCGTCGCATATCCCGGTCGACAAACTGATTCAGGTGCGTACCGTGGAATGCACTGGCTGCATGACCTGCGTTGAATCCTGCCCGGTGGCCTCAACGCTGAGTTTCTCACTGCAAACACCGCCGGGGGCGCAAGACAACGGTAAACCGTTATGGCGACAGAAGACGCTATCAGGTGTTGCCATGACGCTACTGGTGCTTGGCATTCTGTTTGCCACCATTGGTTATGCCGTTTATGCCAATGTCTGGGATACACCAGTGCCTGATCATATGTATTTCCAGCTGATCCCGAAGGCAAAGATGATCGGCCATTAATTTTTTTATCAGTATGTTCAAAACCCTGCCAATTCTGGCAGGGTTTCCCGCCTGTCCTGCCATTTTAAGACAATTGAACTTGTGCCATCGCGCTCTCGTTTATACAACCTTAAATATCATCTGTAATAATTTTTCTATTTTGTTATGGGCGACTGGGATCAAAATAATGAACGGGATAACATCATGACTAAAATAAAACTGGCACTGCTATTACCTCTGTTTCTGGCAGGTTGTACGATGAATGACGGGGAATTAAGAAACGCTTACGCTCAGCATTATCAGCAACCTACCGCTTATGTAGATGCTTATAAACAGAAAATAGCCAGTATGGATATTCATGCGCTGGCCCAATATGCCGCCGCAGAAGATAAGAAAAAAATGCGTGGGCAGCCAAGACTGAAAATCGACGAATTCATTACCATTGAGAACGTGCAGGCGAAAGGAAATCGGGTGGTCTACGATTACTCACTGTCCGAAAGCTGGCTGGCGCTGTCCGCAGATAAACAGCGCGAGAAGCAGACCAATATGAATAAAGACCTGATCTACCGTACCTGCTCGCTGGAAACGGTACGTCTGGCGCAGGCAAAAGGGCTGGAAGAAGAGCATAACTATTACAGCCAGTACCCAGACAAAGTCGCCTTTACGCTGAGAACCAGCGCGCAGATTTGTATGCAGAACGGTTTTACACAATAACCTCAATCCACTATGCCTGATGCGCTGCGCTTATCCGGCCTTGTATTATCCTCTCTGTGCAGAGAGGGCCGGCCAGTTCTCCCTGCCATGCCGTCCGCATGCCGTATCCGGCCTTAGGTTAACAACCTGTATTGTAGATTTATGCAGCGGACTGCCGTTCTCCACAAGTGACAAACCGGACAGTATCATGGACCGGTTTTCCCGGTAATCCGCATTCACAAGGTTGGTCTCACTATGGAACAGGAACTTCATTTTATCGGTATTGACGTCTCTAAAGCCAAGCTGGATGTCGATGTGCTGCGTCCCGATGGCCGTCACCGCAGTAAAAAATTTGCGAACACCCTGAAGGGCCACAATGAACTCCTCCACTGGCTCAACAGCCATAACGTGGCGCCGGCGCATATCTGTATGGAAGCCACCAGTACGTATATGGAAGACGTGGCCGCCCATCTCAGTGATGCCGGATTCACCGTCTCCATCATCAATCCTGCCCTCGGCAAAGCCTTCGCACAGAGCGAGGGGCTGCGCAGCAAAACCGATGCCGTTGATGCCCGCATGCTGGCAGAGTTTTGCCGTCAGAAGCGCCCGGCAGTCTGGGAAGCTCCGCATCCGGTTGAACGGGCGTTACGGGCACTGGTGCTGCGCCATCAGTCACTGACGGATATGCGTACGCAGGAACTGAATCGCCT
>NZ_JAOWHT010000025.1:0-22047 GCF_030332445.1 Citrobacter sp. Cpo126 | reverse complement strand
GCCGTCGGCGTGTCGGTGGAAGCCGAACTGGGTGCGGTGGGCGGTGATGAGGGCGGCGCGCTGTACGGTCATGCCGACGAGTCGCTATTTACCGACCCAATGATGGCGCGTGATTTCGTCGACAGAACCGGGATTGACGCGCTGGCGGTCGCCATTGGCAATGCCCACGGCAAATACAAAGGCGAACCGCTGCTCGACTTCCCGCGTCTGGACGCCATTCGCCAGCAGGCGGCAATCCCGCTGGTACTGCATGGCGGCTCCGGTATCAGCGACGACGATTTCAAGCGCGCGATTGAACTCGGCATTCACAAAATCAACTTCTATACCGGCATGTCGCAGGCGGCGCTGTCGGCGGTAGAAACACGGATGGCGAATCGCCAGCCGCTGTACGACGAATTCGCCGAACTGCTGCTCGGCATTGAAGAGGCCATTACCGATACCGTTTCGGAACAGATGCGCATTTTTGGCAGCGCGGGACGGGTCTGATGGAACGCAAAGGCGTTATCGCCGCAGGCAACATGCTGGTCGATCACGTGCATCAAATTGTGCAGTGGCCGGAACGTGGCTGGCTGGCGGAAATCACCCGTAGCGAACGCGCCACGGGCGGTGCGCCGCTTAATGTGCTGCTGACGCTGGCAAAAATGCACACTGGGCTGCCGTTGCAGGCGGTGGGGTTAATCGGTCAGGACAGCGACGGCGACTACATCATGGCGATGCTGGAGCAGTATCACGTTAATCGCCAACACGTGCAGCGCACCACATTCGCCCCCACGTCGATGTCGCAGGTGATGACCGATCCCAGCGGTCAGCGCACCTTTTTCCACTCGCCCGGGGCCAATCGGCTACTCGATCTGCCTGCGTTTGAGCAACTGGATACCTCGATGAAAATCTTCCATCTGGGATATCTGCTGCTGCTCGACAGTCTGGACATGCCGGATGAGGAGTACGGGACGCGTAGCGCACGGCTGCTGGCGCAAATGCGCGACAACGGCTTTGAAACGTCGCTGGATCTGGTCTCACGTAAGGGCGACCCGCGCTATCAACCGCTGGTGATGCCAGCCCTGCGCCATCTCGACTATCTGGTGATTAACGAGCTGGAAGCCGGGGAGTTCAGCGGGCTGGAGATCCGCCAGCCCAACGGCGAACTGCATATTGCGCACATCGCCACCGCCGCACGCGAATTATTGAATGCAGGTGTACGCCAGCGGGTGGTGATCCACTGTCCGGAAGGTGCCTGGGGTGAAGCGCCGGATCTGCCGGGCGTCTGGATCCCGTCGCAGTACCTGGCGCAGGAGGAGATCGTTGGCAGCGTCGGAGCGGGAGATGCGTTTTGCGCTGGATTTTTGTATGGCTGTCATGAGCGCTGGTCGCTGACGGACAGCGTCAGGTTGGCACACGCCTGTGCGCGGGCAAGTTTGCTGTGCGCGAATGCGATAGATGGCGCGAAGACGCTGGCAGAGTTGAAAGCAGAAATGGCTGACGCCTGATGCGCTACGCTTATCAGGCCTACGGGGTCGTTATCGTTTTTGTAGGCCGGATAAGGCGTTTACGCCGCATCCGGCAACTGCACACGATCACGCCGCCTTATCGTGATGCTGCACGTCGGCGGCAAACACATAACCCAGCCCGCGCAGGGTTTTGATCAACATTGGCTGGTGCGGGTTGTTCTCTATTTTTCGCCGCAGCCGCATGATTAACACGTCAATAGTGCGGTCAAACACCTCAACGCTGTCGCTGCGCGTCAGCTCCAGCAGCTGTTCCCGGCTCAGCACCCGGCGGGCATTTTGGGCCAGCGCCAACAGCAGGCTGTATTCCCCCTGCGTCAACTCCACCTTCAACTGCTGGGGATTATGTAACTGGCAACCGGCGGTATCGAGATGCCAGCCATTGAAAGAAAGCCCCGTGGTTTGCGGGCAGCCGCTTTCTGCCGTTAACACGCCAACGCGTCTGAGCACCGCCTTTACCCGCGCCACCAGCACCCGCGCATTGAACGGCTTACCGATATAGTCGTCAGCCCCCATTTCCAGTCCGACCACCACATCCGACTCGCTGCCTAAGCCCGTCAGCATGACTACCGGTAATCCGGGTCTCATCTTTTGCACCTGCTGCAACACCATCAGACCGTTGATATCGGGCAACATCATGTCCAGCAATACCAGAGCGATATCCGGCTGAGTTTCAATGCAGCGCAGCGCCTCCTGCCCGGTGTGACAGGCGGTCACCGTAAAGACGTGTTCGCTCAGCACATCCTGTAAAAGCGTGCAGACAGCGATGTCATCATCCACAACCAGTATGGCTGGCTTCATTGTTTTTCCCCATTTCTGGCCAACTTAAATGAGTGTGATTGATTCTGCACAGAGTGACAGCGATAAGGCACAAGGATGTGCGGGAAACATAACCTCGGTCACACTGCCGGGGCGTCACGTATTGGAGATTCGTCACGTCAAATATGACGACAGCCTGTTTTTCGTCAGGGTTTTGCGCAAAATTCGCCCGTAATATCGACTAATGCCCCTGATAAAAACATGGCATAAAAGATGCATAACAAAAACGACAAGCGCGTATGCGCGATTTGATTAACTGGAGCGAGACCGATGAAAAAAGTCGTCACGGTTTGCCCATATTGCGCATCAGGTTGCAAAATCAACCTGGTGGTCGATAACGGCAAAATCGTCCGGGCTGAAGCGGCGCAGGGGAAAACCAACCAAGGTACCCTGTGTCTGAAGGGCTACTATGGCTGGGATTTTATCAATGATACCCAGATCCTGACCCCTCGTCTGAAAACCCCTATGATCCGTCGCCAGCGTGGCGGCAAACTGGAATCCGTTTCCTGGGATGAAGCGCTTGATTACGTCGCCAGTCGTCTGAGCGCCATCAAAGCGAAGTATGGCCCGGACGCTATTCAGACGACCGGTTCATCTCGCGGTACGGGTAACGAAACCAACTATGTAATGCAAAAATTCGCGCGCGCCGTTATTGGTACCAATAACGTTGACTGCTGCGCTCGCGTCTGACACGGCCCATCGGTTGCAGGTCTGCACCAATCGGTCGGTAACGGCGCAATGAGTAATGCTATCAATGAAATTGATAACACAGATTTAGTATTCATCTTCGGGTACAACCCGGCGGATTCCCACCCGATCGTGGCGAATCACGTGATTAATGCTAAACGTAACGGGGCGAAAATCATCGTCTGCGATCCGCGCAAAATTGAAACCGCGCGTATTGCCGACATGCACATCGCGTTGAAAAACGGCTCGAACATCGCGCTGCTCAACGCTATGGGTCATGTCATCATCGAAGAAAAACTGTATGACCAGGCGTTCGTCGCCTCCCGTACGGAAGGATTCGAAGAGTACAGCAAGATCGTCGAAGGCTACACGCCGGAGTCCGTCGAAGATATCACTGGCGTTAGCGCGCAGGATATTCGTCAGGCTGCACGTATGTATGCCACGGCGAAAAGCGCGGCCATCCTGTGGGGCATGGGTGTTACCCAGTTCTATCAGGGCGTGGAAACCGTGCGTTCACTGACCAGCCTCGCAATGCTGACCGGCAACCTCGGTAAGCCGAGCGTGGGCGTTAACCCGGTTCGTGGGCAGAACAACGTTCAGGGCGCATGTGACATGGGCGCGCTGCCGGATACTTATCCGGGCTATCAGTATGTGAAAGATCCGGCTAACCGCGAGAAGTTCGCTAAAGCCTGGGGCGTGGAAAGTCTGCCTGCTCATACCGGTTATCGCATCAGCGAACTGCCGCACCGTGCAGCGCATGGCGAAGTACGCGCGGCGTACATCATGGGTGAAGATCCATTACAAACCGATGCTGAACTCTCCGCAGTGCGCAAAGGCTTTGAGGATCTGGAACTGGTCATCGTGCAGGATATCTTCATGACCAAAACTGCCGCTGCCGCAGACGTTATTTTACCGTCTACGTCATGGGGTGAGCATGAAGGCGTATTCTCCGCAGCTGACCGTGGCTTCCAGCGCTTCTTTAAAGCCGTTGAGCCGAAGTGGGATCTGAAAACGGACTGGCAGATTATCAGTGAAATCGCCACCCGTATGGGCTATCCGATGCACTACAACAACACCCAGGAAATCTGGGACGAGTTGCGTCATCTGTGCCCGGATTTCTACGGTGCCACTTACGAGAAAATGGGCGAACTGGGTTATATCCAGTGGCCTTGCCGCGACACCTCAGAAGCCGACCAGGGTACGTCTTATCTCTTCAAAGAGAAGTTCGACACCCCGAACGGCCTGGCGCAGTTCTTCACCTGCGACTGGGTAGCGCCAATCGACAAACTCACTGAGGAGTACCCGATGGTACTGTCTACAGTGCGTGAAGTCGGCCACTACTCTTGCCGTTCGATGACCGGTAACTGTGCGGCGTTGGCCGCGCTGGCGGATGAACCGGGCTATGCCCAGATCAACACCGCCGACGCAGAACGCCTGGGCATCCAGGATGAAGAGCTGGTGTGGGTGAACTCGCGTAAAGGCCGGGTCATTACCCGTGCGGCAGTCAGCGATCGTCCAAACAAAGGCGCGATTTACATGACCTACCAGTGGTGGATTGGCGCATGTAATGAACTGGTAACCGAGAACTTAAGTCCGATTACCAAAACGCCGGAGTACAAGTACTGTGCTGTAAACGTTGAACGCATTGCCGATCAGCGCGCTGCCGAGCAGTATGTCATTGATGAGTACACCAAGCTGAAAGCCAGCCTGCGCGAAAGCGCGATGGGTTAAGCTTCCCCTGACGGCCTCCATTCGGAGGCCGTTTTTTTATGCATATAATCTCTCTATACTGTTCATTCCCTACACTAAATCTAAATATAAGATGAAACGACTTTTCGCCTTGATGGTGTTAATGACATGCTTTGTCCATGCCGAAGAGCCCGGTAGTCAGTTTTTGAAAGCCGCCGAGTCCGGAGACCGACGTGCACAATATTTCCTCGCTGATACCTGGTTTAGCTCAGGCGATTTGGGTAAAGCGGAATATTGGGCGCAAAAAGCCGCCGACAATGGTGATGCCGATGCTTACGCATTGCTGGCACAAATTAAGATTACCAATCCGGTCAGTCTGGATTACCCCCAGGCCAAAACGCTGGCGGAAAAAGCGACCCAGGCAGGCAGTAAAACTGGGGAAATTACGCTGGCGCGTATTCTGGTCAACACTCAGGCTGGACACACCGATTACCCCAAAGCCATTACCTTGCTGCAAAACGCCTCCGAGGACCTGGAAAACGACTCCGCCGTCGACGCGCAAATGCTGCTTGGGCTGATTTACGCCAACGGCGTGGGTATTCCCGCAGACGATGAGAAAGCGACGTGGTATTTCAAACGTAGCTCTGCCATTTCCCGCACCGGTTATTCCGAATACTGGGCCGGGATGATGTTCTTAAACGGTGAGCAGGGTTTTATCGTGAAGAATAAACAGAAGGCACTGCACTGGCTGAATCTGAGCTGTACGGAAGGATTCGATACCGGCTGCGAAGAGTTTGATAAGTTAACCAACGGGTAGTCGTTGTAGGCCTGATAAGCGTAGCGCCATCAGGCAACCCGGAGCAGGTTGCCTGATGGCGGCGTTGCCTTATCCGGCCTACAAGGCGGTCTTATCAAACTTACCTAATACTTCGCGCTCATAGGCCAGCGCTTTTTTGCGGTCAAATTTGTGTTCCCACTTGGAGATAACCAGCACCGCCAGTGCGTTACCCACCACGTTCAGCGCGGTACGCGCCATGTCGAGGATACGGTCAACACCAGCAATAAACGCCAGGCCTTCCAGCGGGATCCCCACGCTGCCCAGCGTTGCCAGCAGCACCACGAATGATACGCCCGGCACGCCCGCAATCCCTTTCGAGGTCACCATCAACGTCAACACCAGCACGATTTCCTGCCACAGCGACAGGTCGATACCATACAGCTGCGCAATAAAGATCGCGGCAATACTCTGGTACAGCGTTGAACCATCAAGGTTGAATGAGTAGCCGGTCGGCACCACAAAGCTGGTGATTGAAGCCGGTGCGCCATAGGCTTCCATCTTCTCGATAATACGCGGTAGTACGCTCTCGGAGCTGGCGGTAGAGTAAGCCAGAATCAACTCGTCTTTCAGAATGCGGATCAGGATCCAAATGCTCAAACCACAGATACGCGCGACAATCCCCAGCACCACCAGCGCGAAGAACAGGATGGCAAAGTGCACCAACAGCACCAGCTTCGCCAGCGGCCACAGGGAGGCAAAACCGAAGTTTGCGACGGTAACGGCAATCAGCGCGAAAACGCCGACTGGCGCATAACGCATAACCATGTGGGTCACTTTAAACATGGTTTCGGAAATAGAGCGGAACACGGTAACCAGCGGCTCGCGGTGAGTGGCTGGCAGGGAAGACAAACCTAAACCGAACAGCACCGAGAAGAAGATAATCGGCAGCATATCGCCTTTTGCCATCGAGGCGACGATATTGGTCGGCACCAGTGACAAAATTGTCCCCATCAAACCATGCGCGTGGCTCTGTACTTCTGCAGTCGTGCTTTGATATTTCGAAATATCCACGGTCGCCAGTTGCGACATATCAATCCCGGAACCCGGCTGGAACACATTAGCCAGCGTGATCCCAAGGATAATCGCCACGGTGGTGATCACTTCGAAATAGAGAATAGTTTTGGCGCCAATGCGGCCCAGCTGTTTTGCATCACCGACTCCGGCGATACCGACAACCAACGTAGAGATGACAATGGGCACAACGATCATTTTGATCAGATGGATAAAGATATCGCCCGCCGGTGACAGCAGGTTTACAACCAGCCATTCACGGCTGTCACTATGGTAATGCAGGTAACTCCCTAGCAGAATGCCCAGCACCATGGCGATTAGAATCTGCCATGCCAGGCTGACTTTCAAATTTTTCATAACAACGGACTTCCTCGATGGAGCGCTATTCCACATGCGGTGTGTGGGAATAGTACATACTGAAAGGGTATGAATTGTGTTGCGTTCGTTTATGGAGTTTTTTAACGCTTATTATCATTATCATCTGCATGGCATTCCGCGCAACCCTCTAAGAACAGGGCTTTTGGCTGATTTTATGCATAAAAATGCAATTTTATCGCGGTATTGATGAATAACTTTTTGTTATAAAAGAATTTTAATATGTTCAAAAATGAAGAAGTCATGGTGTGAGTTTTTTTCGCCCATTTGTTCGTTTGCCTGTTTTTTAAACAGGCCAAATGATACAAATCACAAAAAAAACAAATTTATTTTTGCCGATTCTGCAATAACTTCGCCATATTAATAGAGTCAACGAGCTGTGCCCGGTTCACCCTAGGCGAATTTAAATCCATAACCTTTTGCCACACTGAAATAGCCCGGGCGTAGTCTGCCTGCATAAACGCATCTGAGGCTAACAGCATCAGCGCGGTGACCTCTGCCGGGTCCAGCGCCAGAGCCTTATCAATCATCTCGCGAGTGGGCGGCGTCATATGTTGTCCGGCCTGGTAATACAATACCGTTGCCATCGCTGAATAGATCTCAGCATTTTCACCGCCGACACGCAGCGCCTGTTCGTAGGCCAGCAGCGCATTATGATACGCGTTTTGCCAAAGATAGTACTCCCCGAGTTGCGCCCATTTCACGCCGTCCTGGGGATTAGCGCGAATCTGCGATTGCAGCAAAAGCAACTGTTTTTCCTGAACATTTTCATCGGAGAAAGCATGTAAAGGGTCTGCCAGTCTCGTTTGCTCCTGACGAACCGCCTGCCATTTTGGCGTCAACAAGTAGCCTCCAATGCAGGCCACAACCATCAGCACCGCCGCAGCGGTCAGCCGCTTCACAGGCATTGGGCGTAACAGCGGTTCGGACTGGTTCATTGTTCACCTTCCTCCGTATGCTGACGTCTTCTCACTCGCCAGACCACCACACCTACCAGCAATAACAGCAGGCACGGCAACGCCCACAGCAGCAGCGTTTGCTCATTCAGCGGCGGATTATAACGAACGAAGTCACCGTAACGCTCGGTCATCCATGTCGTGATCTCAGCTTCGCTTTTCCCTTCCGCCACCATGCTATAAACCTGATGGCGCATACTGACCGCTACCGGCGCATTGGATTCCAGCAAGTTTTGGTTTTGACACTGCGGGCAGCGAAGCTGGCTGGCAATGGACAGCGCTTGTTCCTGCTGTTGCGGATTTTCAAAGCGCCAGGTATCCACAACCTGGGCATGTGTAGCGAAAGTGATGAAAAACAGGACGAGCGTTAAGAGTAAAAACTTTTTGCCGGATGGCGCTGCGCTTATCCGGCCTACGGTTCGCGCTACCTGTAGGCCGGATAAGGCGTTTACGCCGCCATCCGGCAACGTTGTAATTAATTTACGCATCACGCTTTCTCCCTCGCCACGCGCTCAGCAGCGCGCCAAAGACCATTAATAGTCCCCCACCCCAAATCCAGCGCACGCCGGTCTGCACGTACAAACGCATGGCATAGCGGTCAGGTCCGGTTTTTTCACCCATTACCGCGTACCAGTCATGCATCAGATTCCAGCGGATCCCCGGCTCCATCATCTGTTGACGGCGCGCGGCATAGAAGCGCCTTTCAGGTTGCAGGCTGCCAATACGTTTCTCATTGTGCCACAGCGTGATCTGCGCTTTTTCACTGGTGTAGTTACCTTTGGCTTCCAGGTCGAGACGCTCAAAACGGAAAATGTAACCCGCCAGTTCAACCTGCTGCCCAGGGCTCAGGTTCAGGCTTATCTCCTGACGGCTACCGCTGGAAAAGACGATCCCCGCCGCAAACACCAGCACCCCGGCATGCGCCAGCAGTGCCGGAAGCTGGATGCGGAAAGACACGTTGCGGCTTCTGACCGTTGCCAGCACGATAACCAGCAGCATCAGCAGGCCAAAGGGCAGCGTAGCGCGGTTAAAGTACGGTGCACCTACGGAGAGCCGTCCCCAGCCGAACAGCCCGTAAATCATCGGGTAGAGCGTGCCAATCAACACAATCAGCAGCACCGCATTAAAGAGCAGCAGCGCAACCAGAATCAGCATCTCGCGCGACCAGCCGCCAAAACGCGCATACTGCCGGACTTGCTGGCCCCGCCAGGCGTACAGCCCGAGCGACGCCAGACTCAACACGGTAAACAGCGCAAACAGCGGCGCGGCACGAACGTTATCCAGCGCGAAAGCATGCACCGAAACGAGAATGCCGGAACGTACAATCAGCGTCCCAAGCAGCGATAAAATCAGCGTGACGATCGCCAGTAGCAGCGACCAGTGGCGGAAGATTCCGCGCTGGCGCGTGATATACAGGCTATGCAGCAGCGCGCTAGCGGAAAGCCAGGGTAATAAGGAGGCATTTTCAACCGGGTCCCAGAACCACCAGCCGCCCCAGCCCAGCTCGCAGTAGGCCCACCAGGAGCCGAGGATAATCCCCAGCGTCAGCGCGCACCAGCCGGGCAGCGCCCAGCGCCAGCACACCCAGGCGCTCTGCGCATTAAAGTCACCACGTAGCAGCGAGGCCAGCGCCACACCTGCCGCCACCATCAAACCACCGTAACCCAGATACAGCAGAGGTGGATGGAGGATTAACCCGAGATGTTGCAGCATCGGGTTAAGGTCGCGCCCTTCAATGGCAGGCGGGAAGATGCGCACGAACGGATCGGACCATACCACCACAAACAGCAGCAGCAGGGCCGTTATCATTGAAAGGACGCTGAGCGTCAGCGGAAACAGCGCGTCGGTATCACGCCGATAGCGTAAAGCGAACAGCGCGCTCCAGCCGGAAAGAAACAGCACCCACAGCAGCAGCGATCCTTCATGACCGCCCCACACCGCCGCCAGTTTTAATCCCCACGGCAGTAGACTGTAGCTGTGCTGAGCAACGTAGACCACCGAAAAGTCGCTGGTCAAAAAGCAGATTACCAGAATGGCAAAAGCCAGCAGTAGCAGGGTAAATTGCGCCCACACGCCCACCGTTGCAAGCCGCATCACCCCTTTCCAGCGCTGGCGGACACCCACCAGCACGGCAAGCGGGGTCAACACGTTGACCCCAAGGCTTAATAACAGCGCCAGAAAACCGGCTTCAGGAAGGAGAACGTCCAGATATCACCTTACGCAACGGTTAGCTGACCCGCATAGAGTATAAAAAAACGCAGCAGCAGTACGCCGGTCAGGCTGGCGCCGCACACTGCCAGCACGCCATGAAACGTCGAACTGCGGTTGGCCCAGGGTTTTAGCAGCATCGGCAGTATCAGCCCAAGCCCAGCCACGCCAAGCCAGAACCACCAGGTCCAGAATCCACCGCCCAGTGCCGCCGCCAGCGCGCGCATTTTGCCGTCATCGCCCAGCGCCAGACCAACAAAGAACGCCGCCAGCAGGAAGATCTCCAGCCATACCACCGGGACTTCCATGCGATGCACAAAGTGCGCTTCGGTGTTGTGCGGGTTGCTACGATGGCGTAACGCCATGGCGATCAGCGCCACCGCGGCGCCGGAGGAGATCCCAGAGAACAGGAACAGCACCGGCAGGATCGGGTTATTCAGGAACGGGTAAGATTTCAGCGCCGACAGAAGAAAGCCGGTGTACGCCCCGAGCAGGACCGCCAGCACCAGCATTAACGTCTCAAGCGCACGATGGATCGGCGCAATCAGCGTCAATACTTTCTGCACGATACCTAACCGCGGCAGCCAGCGCTGTTGCAGGACAATCACTTCTTTTTCAAAGATTTTTGCCAGCCACAGCACTAACACCACCATGTACAACTGGAACAGCATGACCCCCATCGACATCACCGAAGTGAAGCTGTAGTGGAACATCAGTTTCCAGAAAGTCCATGGCCGCGTCAGGTGGAACACCAGAATCAACAGACCGAGGATAATCGCCCCCGGCCCTAACACCAGCGTAGTGCGCAGCAGCGTGCTGTCCGAACCGCCCGCCTCCGGATGGAAGCGACGCAGCAGAATCGCCAGCGTGACCAGTCCGGCAGAGATACCTATCAGGAACAGATAGATGGCAATGGGCCAGTCCCACACCAGTGATTCAAAATGAAATGCAGAAGCGGATGTCATTGGCTCACCTCCCCAAATTTAAAGGGAACGCGGTAGACCTTCGGTTTTGTACCCAACGCCAGCTTGTAACGGTAGGTCGTTTTCTGCTGCAACAAACGAGAGATATCGCTGTTGGGATCGTCCAGATTACCAAACGTCAGCGCCTTCGTCGGACATGACTCAACGCAGGCGGGCTGTTTGCCCGCTTTCAGGTTGGTTTTCCGGCAGAAATCGCATTTATCCGCCGTTTTGCTCACCGGATGGATAAAGCGCACGCGATAAGGACACGCGGCAATGCAGTACTGGCAGCCAACGCAAAGGTCCGGGTTCACATCCACAATGCCGCTGGCGGCATCGCGATACGATGCCCCCGTCGGGCAGACGTCAACGCAGGGAGCGTGGTCGCAGTGCTGGCACGAATGACGGAAGAAGCGATACTTCACATCAGGAAACGTTCCTTGCGGCTCACTGCGAATAATCGTCAGACGCGATACGCCTTCCGGCACGTTGTTGACTTCGCGACAAGCATCCATACAGGCCGTACAGCCGATGCATAATGACTCATCATGTACCATACCGTAACGCACGCCGTTGATGTTCAGCGTCTTCGCCACAACGCGCCCCGCCGTCCCGCTCACTGCCACCAGCGCGCCGACGCCGGTGATAAACTGGCGACGAGAGCAACTCATGGATGCTCCTTAAGCAACGGAATCGACGCCGGGTTAAAGTTCGGATTGTTACGCTGATCGCTATGGCAATCGACGCAAATCTTGATCCGTCCTTTATCGCTCAGCGTTTGCATCGTGTCTTGCTTCGGATGCAGTGAGTGACAGCTGGCACACGCCACTTTGGTTACGTGGACATCGTGCGGCCAGAACGCTTTTTGCAGCTGCTCAGGCAGGTGACAGGACATACAGACGCTGTTCTGCTGCTCCACGTTGTACATCGGCTCATTAAAGCGCATCACATCTTTCACCCCTTCACGGTGGTTCGGTGACGGCTGGCCGTGACAGTTGGTGCAGGTGACCGGCAGTTTATTATTCGGGTTGATGACTTCCGCATGCTTACCATGCATGCCTTCGGTATCCGGCTTGTGACAGTCCAGACAGGCGGCATCCGGATTACGCTGTTGGGTAACCGTCCAGCGTTGATCCGACTCCTGCGGCGTTGGCGTGGCAGTGATTCCACTCAGGCTCCATAACAAGCCTGACGCCAGCACCCCAGCAGTTAATAACGAACGTAATACGCTCATATTCACTCCGTTGAGTTATCCGCCCCTTGCGGGGCGAAATGGGGTTATTGGCTTAACAGACCGTTTTTACGCGCCTGATCTTCCCACTGCGGAATCACCGTTTTGATGAAGTCCTGCTTCTCAGCATTGATTTGCTGCATGTTCAGACCAATCGCCGCCTGGGCTTTCTCTTTGGTCGAGATATCCGGCAACGGAATTTCATGCGTGATGCCTTTGGTCGCCAGCAGACGGACCAGTTTGGTACGCGCGTCGGCGGCTTTATCCATTGCGCTACCCAGCATCCGCAGGCCTTCTTCCGGGGCGTGCATATGAATGCCGTGTGAGGCGATAGACAGGTCCCAGCGCCATTGTGCGTGACGGATATCTTCCAGAATCGGCTTCATTTCCGCTTCAGTCGCGCCCGCTTCCCATGCGGCTTTCGCTTCGAAGTGCGCACGAACCAGCTGATCTTCAACTTTGATTTTCAGGTCATGAATAGCCTGTTTACGCTCGGCGACCACTTTTTGCAGGGACGCTTTGTCCTGGGTGTGGCAGTTCGCGCAGGTCTGAGGGAAGTTGTCGAACGGGTTACCAATCTTATGATCGGTATAGATCTTGCCTTCCGCGTTTTGCACTTTCGGCATGTGACAGTCGATACAGGTCACGTTGTTCTTGCCGTGAATGCCCGCGCTCCAGGTTTCATACTCCGGGTGCTGCGCTTTCAGCATCGGCGTTTTAGACAGGGAGTTGGTCCAGTCAGAGAAAGCAATGTTGTCGTAGTATTTCTCCATGTTCTCGACTTTCATGCCGTCGTCCCACGGGAACTTAACGGCTTTGTTTTTACCGTCGAAGTAGTATTCCACGTGACACTGGCCGCAGACCATGGATTGCTGGTCAAAGCGACCGGCTTTCTCAAACGGTTTGCCGATCGCTTCCATCGCGCGTTCTGCATAAGGACGCGACAGGGTCAGTTCTGGCTTGCCTTTGGCGAAGTCTGGTGACGCGGTATTATGGCAATCCGCACAACCGAGATTGTTAACAATTTCCGGACCGCCGCGCGCCCATTTACCGTGGAAGTAGCCATCTTCACCGTCTTTCTGGATAAGACGCGCTACGTCCGGGCTTTTACAGCTCCAGCAGGCCATCGGCAACGGACCATCTTCTGCCGTTTTTGGTGCGCCGGTACGTAAGGTTTCACGGACATCGGTCACGGCATACGCGTGTCCCCGCGGTTTGTTGTAATCGCGCGAGAATGGGTATCCCGCCCACAGGATCACCAGACGCGGATCTTCTGCCAGTGCATCTTCACGGGCTGATTGCTCAGACGTGGCTTTCCAGGAGAGATATTGATCGGGATGCTGAGGTGCGAAGGTTTCATTCTTCGCTTCAACGGTGACGGTTTTTGCAGGTACAGAAGTTTGTTCAGCGTGAACAGCAGAAATAAATAATAAAGGTAATAACAGGCTGAAGAAACGGCGTACGCGTGATTTTATCCTTGCCATAGGGGTCTCATCCAGATGACGCCATTATCTGCAATGGCGGTTCTTTTATTGTTTTCCACAACAGCAACCACACGAATACTGTCATGACATTGCTCCACCCTATTTGTAACAAGAAACCACACTGAAAATGTTGTCTTTAATCAATTGTAAGTGTATGTAAAATACCACTTTAGAGTTATAACACCCCTCTAATCTCTCACTCTTTTGTCTAATTCAGAGACAGATCACCTTTTCAACAATCCTTTAGATAACTGCATGTTATCGCGAGATTTAATCAATTTTTGCTAGTTCCCTTCAAAATTCAGTTTGTCGCTAATTTGCACAATTCGTTTATTGCGTGATCTGCCGCGCAAATACTAAACAAAACTCTCAAAGCCCCTACATTTAACGTTTATGAGACATATTATTAACATCCTACAAGGAGAACAAAAGCCATGAGCCAAATACATAAACACGCTATTCCCGCAAACATTGCGGATCGTTGCCTGATAAATCCGGAGCAGTACGCAGAGAAATACCAGCAATCCGTTAACGAACCCGACACATTTTGGGGCGAGCAGGGAAAGATTCTTGATTGGATCAAGCCGTACAGCCAGGTGAAGAACACCTCCTTCGCACCAGGCAACGTGTCTATTAAATGGTACGAAGACGGCACCCTAAACCTGGCCGCAAACTGCCTTGACCGCCATCTGCAGGCAAACGGCGATCGTACCGCCATTATCTGGGAGGGCGATGACGCTACCCAAAGCAAAAACATTACATATCGCGAGTTGCATCGCGATGTCTGCCGTTTCGCCAATACGCTACTGGATTTAGGCATTAAAAAAGGTGACGTGGTGGCCATTTATATGCCGATGGTGCCAGAGGCTGCGGTTGCCATGCTGGCCTGTGCCCGCATTGGGGCCGTGCATTCTGTCATCTTCGGTGGTTTCTCACCGGAAGCCGTCGCCGGACGTATCATCGACTCTAATTCACGCCTGGTGATCACCGCCGATGAAGGCGTACGTGCCGGACGCGCTATCCCGTTGAAAAAGAACGTCGATGATGCGCTGAAAAACCCGAACGTGAAAACCGTTGAACATGTGGTCGTCCTCAAACGTACCGGTGGTAAAACGGAGTGGCAGGAAGGCCGTGACCTGTGGTGGTCCGATCTTATCGAGAAAGCTAGCTCAGAACACCAACCGGAAGAGATGAACGCGGAAGATCCGCTGTTTATCCTGTATACCTCCGGTTCAACCGGCAAGCCGAAAGGCGTGCTGCACACTACCGGCGGGTATCTGGTCTACGCTGCAACCACCTTTAAGTACGTGTTTGATTACCATCAAGGCGATATCTATTGGTGCACCGCTGACGTGGGTTGGGTAACCGGACACAGCTACCTGCTGTACGGCCCGCTGGCCTGCGGCGCAACCACGCTGATGTTCGAAGGCGTACCAAACTGGCCAACGCCTGCGCGTATGTCACAGGTTGTGGACAAGCACCGGGTCAATATTCTGTATACCGCACCGACCGCCATTCGCGCACTGATGGCAGAAGGCGACAAAGCGATTGAAGGTACTGACCGTTCGTCGCTGCGTATCCTGGGTTCCGTTGGCGAGCCGATCAACCCGGAAGCGTGGGAGTGGTACTGGAAGAAGATCGGCAACGAAAAATGTCCGGTCGTCGATACCTGGTGGCAGACCGAAACCGGGGGATTCATGATCACCCCACTGCCGGGCGCTACCGAGCTGAAAGCCGGTTCTGCAACCCGTCCATTCTTTGGCGTACAGCCTGCGATTGTCGATAACGAAGGTAATCCACTGGAAGGCGCGACCGAAGGCAACCTGGTGATTACCGACTCGTGGCCAGGCCAGGCGAGAACGCTGTTTGGCGATCACGAACGCTTTGAGCAAACCTACTTCTCTACCTTCAAGAATATGTACTTCAGCGGCGACGGCGCGCGCCGTGACGAAGATGGCTATTACTGGATTACCGGACGTGTGGACGATGTGCTGAACGTCTCTGGCCACCGTCTGGGAACGGCTGAAATCGAATCGGCGCTGGTGTCGCATCCGAAGATTGCCGAAGCCGCGGTGGTGGGAATTCCGCATAATATTAAAGGCCAGGCGATCTACGCCTACGTCACGCTGAATCACGGTGAAGAGCCGTCACCTGAGTTGTACGCCGAGGTTCGCAACTGGGTGCGTAAAGAAATTGGTCCGTTGGCAACGCCAGACGTGCTGCACTGGACCGACTCACTGCCGAAAACCCGCTCCGGCAAAATCATGCGCCGCATCCTGCGCAAAATCGCGGCGGGCGATACCAGCAATCTGGGCGATACCTCGACCCTCGCCGATCCTGGCGTCGTGGAGAAACTGCTCGAAGAGAAGCAGGCCATCGCGATGCCATCATAACAAAGTCCTGAAAATGCCGGATGGCGACGCGAAAGCGTCTTATCCGGCCTACAAATCTGACCCTACCCTCTCTTCACCGGGAGGGAAATATAAAAAACCTCCCCCAAAGGATTTCGTGTTACAGGAAGGCGGCAAGCGAGCACATCCCCAAAAGCATAGTTCACTATGTGACTGGGGTGGGCGAGTGCGGCCAACGAACCTGTAGCACGAAAGACGCAGGGGGACCTCTGGAGAGCTCTGTGATGAATGACCAAATTTATCAGCGGATAGAAGACAGTGCGCGTTTCAGGGAGTTAGTAGAAAAACGGCAACGGTTTGCCACCATTCTGTCCATCATCATGCTGGCAGTTTATATCAGCTTTATTTTATTGATTGCCTTTGCGCCGGGCTGGCTGGGTACTCCGCTACACGCTGGAACCAGCGTCACCCGCGGTATTCCGATTGGAGTCGGTGTGATCCTCATCTCTTTCATCCTGACCGGGATCTACATCTGGCGGGCAAACGGTGAATTCGATCGCCTGAACAATGCAGTTTTGCACGAGGTTAAAGCATCATGAAGAGAGTCCTGACGGCGCTTGCCGCCACGCTGCCCTTCGCCGCAAACGCGGCGGATGCTATTAGCGGTGCAGTCCAACGCCAGCCAACCAACTGGCAGGCGATTATTATGTTCCTGATTTTCGTCATCTTTACGCTCGGCATTACCTACTGGGCGTCAAAGCGCGTACGTTCGCGCAATGACTATTACACCGCTGGCGGTAACATCACCGGTTTCCAGAACGGGCTGGCGATTGCGGGCGACTATATGTCGGCGGCATCGTTCCTCGGGATTTCCGCGCTGGTCTTTACCTCCGGTTATGACGGGCTGATCTATTCACTCGGCTTCCTGGTCGGCTGGCCAATTATCCTGTTCCTGATTGCTGAGCGTTTGCGTAACCTGGGTCGTTACACCTTTGCAGACGTTGCGTCTTATCGTCTGAAGCAAGGGCCAATCCGTATTCTGTCCGCCTGTGGTTCCCTGGTGGTGGTTGCGCTGTATCTGATCGCGCAGATGGTTGGTGCAGGTAAGCTGATTGAGCTGCTGTTTGGTCTGAACTATCACATCGCTGTCGTACTGGTTGGCGTGCTGATGATGATGTACGTTTTGTTTGGCGGCATGTTGGCGACCACCTGGGTACAGATCATCAAAGCCGTACTGTTGCTGTTCGGTGCCAGCTTTATGGCCTTTATGGTGATGAAGCACGTCGGCTTTAGCTTCAATAATCTGTTCACCGAAGCGATGGCGGTACACCCGAAAGGTTCAGCCATTATGAGCCCGGGCGGGTTGGTAAAAGACCCAATCTCCGCACTGTCGTTAGGTCTCGGCCTGATGTTTGGTACGGCGGGCTTGCCGCACATCCTGATGCGCTTCTTCACGGTTAGCGATGCCCGTGAAGCACGTAAGAGCGTGTTCTACGCCACCGGTTTTATGGGTTATTTCTATATCCTGACCTTTATCATCGGCTTTGGCGCAATCATGCTGGTAGGTGCAAATCCGGCGTACAAAGATGCTGCGGGCGCGCTGATTGGCGGTAATAACATGGCGGCGGTTCACCTGGCGAATGCGGTGGGCGGTAACCTGTTCCTCGGCTTCATCTCAGCCGTGGCGTTTGCCACCATTCTGGCGGTGGTTGCCGGTCTGACGCTGGCGGGCGCATCGGCAGTGTCTCACGACCTGTACGCCAACGTGTTCCGCAAAGGCGCCACCGAACGTGAAGAGCTGCGGGTTTCGAAAATCACCGTGCTGGTGCTGGGCGTGATTGCCATCGTGCTCGGCGTGCTGTTCGAAAACCAGAACATCGCCTTCATGGTCGGCCTGGCGTTCGCCATCGCGGCGAGCTGTAACTTCCCCATCATTCTGCTCTCTATGTACTGGTCGAAACTGACCACGCGTGGCGCAATGTTGGGTGGCTGGTTAGGCCTGCTGACGGCAGTGGTGCTGATGATTCTTGGTCCAACGATTTGGGTCCAGATCCTCGGTCACGAAAAAGCCATTTTCCCGTATGAGTATCCGGCGCTGTTCTCCATCAGCGTAGCATTCCTCGGGATCTGGTTCTTCTCTGCCACCGACAACTCAGAAGAAGGCAACCGCGAACGCGAGCAGTTCCGTGCTCAGTTCATCCGTTCCCAGACCGGGTACGGCGTAGAACAAGGTCGCGCGCACTAACTTCCCTTCTCCTCCGGCTTTCGGGCCGGAGGAATATATCTTTCCTCAGAACATCAGCCTCGCCACCAGCGGTGCCACCAGCACCATTACCACGCCGGAAAGCATCATCACCAGGCTGGCAACGACCCCTTCCTGCTGACCGAGTTCATAAGAGCGTGCCGTGCCCGCACCGTGCGATGCTGCGCCAAATCCTGCGCCTTTCGCCATCCCTTCACGAATGGAAAGCCGTAAAAACAGCACATCGCCGACCGCCATACCAAATACGCCGGTCACCACCACGAACAATGCCACCAGGTCCGGCTGCCCGCCCAACGGTTCTGCCGCCGCCAGCGCAAACGGTGTGGTGACGGAGCGCACCGCCAGACTGCGTTGGATCTCATCAGGCAACATAAACAGGCGCGCCAGCCATACGGAACTGGTGACGGCCACCAGCGTTGCCGTTACCACGCCCGCCGTCAGCGACATCCAGTGACGCTTAATCACGGCAAGGTTGTCATACACCGGAACAGCAAACGCGATGGTCGCTGGGCCTAACAACCACAGCAACCAGTGCGATTCACCGATATAGTTTTGCCAGGAGATATGGCCGAAGACCAGCATCAGCACCAGCAGGGCCGGGGTGAGAACTAATGGCATTAGGGGTAATTTACGAAAACGGCGATACAGGCGCTTATTGGCAAAGTAGATACCCAGCGTAATCACCAGACACAACACGCTTAACTGGAAATTACTCACGGTTTAGCCTGCGCATTTCATAGCGATACACTTTATCCACCACCCACGCCGTTGCGCCGAGCACCATCAGCGTACTGATCGCAATCACGGCAAATATACGCCAGCCATCAACCAGCAACAGCTGCGTGTAGTTCACAACGGCGACCACCGCCGGAACAAAAAACAGCAGCATTTCAGCCAGTAACCAGCGAGCACCTGCGCGAATCCAGTTCAGCGGGATAACCCGACAGACAATTAACGCCAGCATCAGCACCATCCCGACCAGGTTGGCAGGAAGCGGCAGATGCAGCCAGGAGACAAGATATTGAGCAAATACAAAGAGACCTGCATACAACAGAACCTGAACGGGAATCTGGAGTCGATGAATAACAGCAGGCGTCACGCGGCTTATCGCCACAGCCATGAGGGTATGTCCTTAAAAAATAGAGAGCGCCAGTATAGAGAGCCCCCGTCCAGGACTGAAATGAATTAAACTCATTGCAGGCATAGTCTTAAGGAATAATCATGGATATCAGAACGCTGCGATATTTTGTTGAGGTGGTTCGTCAGCAGAGCTTTACCCGCGCAGCGGAGAAGCTTTTTGTCACCCAGCCCACCATCAGCAAGATGTTGAAGAACCTTGAAGACGAGCTTAACTGCACGCTGTTAATCCGCGACGGTCGGCGACTGCTGTTAACCGACACCGGGCAGGTCGTTTTCGAACGTGGCCTGGCGATCCTTGCCGAGTTTCGCCAGCTTGAAGCGGAACTCAGTGACATAAATCACCTCAACAAGGGCGTGCTGCGCCTCGGTATCCCGCCCATGGTGGGGATGTTAATGGCTGGGCCGATCGGCCTGTTTCGCCAGCGCTATCCCGGCGTGGAGCTGAAGGTCTCTGAATTTGGCGGCTTAACCGTTCAGCAGGCGGTAATGAACGGTGACCTGGATGTCGCGATGACCGCGCTGCCGGTTGAAGAAGAGAGCGGTCTGGCAACCTTACCGCTTTTTAGCCATCCACTCTGCGTGTTGGTTCCTCGCTCCGGCCAGTGGACAACGTGCGAATCCATTCCCCCCGAGGCGCTGGCGGAACATCCGCTGCTTATCTACAACGAAGATTTCGCGTTGAGCCGCCAATTGCTTGAGCTGTTTAGCCAACACAACGTCAAACCCCGCATCGCGGTGCGCAGCGGGCAGTGGGATTTTCTGGCGGCAATGGTACAAGCCGGAGTTGGGATTGCCATTTTACCGGAGCCGATTTGCCAGCGGCTGGATAAGCAAACGTTGCGCTGGATCCCTCTGGAGAGCGACTTACGCTGGCAGTTGGGTATGATTTGGCGCGAAGGCGTGTATCTGTCGCACAGCGCCCAGGCGTGGCTCAAATGCTGTGAAGGGTTTTGGCTACCGCAAGCGTCGTAAAATGCCGGATGCGGCTAACGCCTTATCCGGCCTACATCGGTATGCCGGTGTTGTAGGCCTGATAAGCGTAGCGCATCAGGCACGTTCACCCGCATTAAAATCCATGATTTCACCTGCCCAATCTTGCGGGTACAAACCGTGCCTCACATCACGATGAAATGTTGAAAAAGACCAGTCCTGTACCTGTTTTACCCAGCCGTGCTTCACAGGGTTAATGTAAATATAATCAACATGCTGGCGATAATCATGTTCATCACGGATGGTGTGCTCCCAAAAGCGAGATTGCCAGATATGTCGGGAAGACAATGAGTGGGTGAAATGCTTCTTAATTTCCCGCCAGCGAGAGGAATAATCCGCATCATTGCCAGGTAACGTCCATATACAATGCATATGCTCGGGTAAAACGACCCACGCATTGATGCGAAAAGGCCTAACCTTTTTGACCGCAGCGATTGCACACCGAAGCGCGTGAATGTTGTCTGTCAGAAGGTGGCTTCGACGGTCCTGCAGATTTACCGTAAAAAACCAGGTTCCCCCATTGATGTAATTTCGTCGATAGTTGGACATGTTTCCCCCTTTCCTCAACCGTATGGAGAAAAGAGGGAATCGACAAGAGGGATGGATTCGTTCAGGAATGTCGCTCGCAAATTACACGATGAATAATTTCTTGCAGCCAGTTGCGCGCCATTTGGCCCACCTTTCGCCGGATGCGGCTAACGCCTTATCCGGCCTACATCGCTATTGCCGGTTTTGTAGGCCTGATAAGCGTAGCGCATCAGGCACACCCTTCGCCGGATGCGGCTAGCGCCTTATCCGGCCTACATCGCTGTTGCCGGTCTTGTAGGCCTGATAAGCGTAGCGCATCAGGCACATCTTTCGCCGGATGCGGCTAACGCCTTATCCGGCCTTGTATTATCCTCTCTGTGCAGAGAGGGCCGGCCAGTTCTCCCTGCCATGCCGTCCGCATGCCGTATCCGGCCTTAGGTTAACAACCTGTATTGTAGATTTATGCAGCGGACTGCCGTTCTCCACAAGTGACAAACCGGACAGTATCATGGACCGGTTTTCCCGGTAATCCGCATTCACAAGGTTGGTCTCACTATGGAACAGGAACTTCATTTTATCGGTATTGACGTCTCTAAAGCCAAGCTGGATGTCGATGTGCTGCGTCCCGATGGCCGTCACCGCAGTAAAAAATTTGCGAACACCCTGAAGGGCCACAATGAACTCCTCCACTGGCTCAACAGCCATAACGTGGCGCCGGCGCATATCTGTATGGAAGCCACCAGTACGTATATGGAAGACGTGGCCGCCCATCTCAGTGATGCCGGATTCACCGTCTCCATCATCAATCCTGCCCTCGGCAAAGCCTTCGCACAGAGCGAGGGGCTGCGCAGCAAAACCGATGCCGTTGATGCCCGCATGCTGGCAGAGTTTTGCCGTCAGAAGCGCCCGGCAGTCTGGGAAGCTCCGCATCCGGTTGAACGGGCGTTACGGGCACTGGTGCTGCGCCATCAGTCACTGACGGATATGCGTACGCAGGAACTGAATCGCCT
>NZ_JAOWHT010000024.1:0-181337 GCF_030332445.1 Citrobacter sp. Cpo126 | reverse complement strand
AGGCGATTCAGTTCCTGCGTACGCATATCCGTCAGTGACTGATGGCGCAGCACCAGTGCCCGTAACGCCCGTTCAACCGGATGCGGAGCTTCCCAGACTGCCGGGCGCTTCTGACGGCAAAACTCTGCCAGCATGCGGGCATCAACGGCATCGGTTTTGCTGCGCAGCCCCTCGCTCTGTGCGAAGGCTTTGCCGAGGGCAGGATTGATGATGGAGACGGTGAATCCGGCATCACTGAGATGGGCGGCCACGTCTTCCATATACGTACTGGTGGCTTCCATACAGATATGCGCCGGCGCCACGTTATGGCTGTTGAGCCAGTGGAGGAGTTCATTGTGGCCCTTCAGGGTGTTCGCAAATTTTTTACTGCGGTGACGGCCATCGGGACGCAGCACATCGACATCCAGCTTGGCTTTAGAGACGTCAATACCGATAAAATGAAGTTCCTGTTCCATAGTGAGACCAACCTTGTGAATGCGGATTACCGGGAAAACCGGTCCATGATACTGTCCGGTTTGTCACTTGTGGAGAACGGCAGTCCGCTGCATAAATCTACAATACAGGTTGTTAACCTAAGGCCGGATACGGCATGCGGACGGCATGGCAGGGAGAACTGGCCGGCCCTCTCTGCACAGAGAGGATAATACAAGGCCGGATAAGGCGTTAGCCGCATCCGGCATAACCTATTAAACAAATGGTGCCAGCGGGTTGGCAATCTCAAATGCTACTGCTCGGTCTGCTTTCGGTGGGTAAATCAGCTCGCTGACAATCGACACCTTCAGCTTCTTCGCTTCTGCGCGCGTCAGTTTCACCTGCTGATCCCATCCTTCGCTATATACCGCACCCCAGGCACCAAGATCCAGGCAGGTGACGTAGTTTTCCTGACGATATGGCAATGGCGCTACGTCCAACAGATCTGCCGCAGCGTTATTACCGGCAAATTTACCCAACAAAATAGCGTGCTGACAGGTCATTAACGCATGGTTGCCTTTGTCGTCGGTGGCGGCATAGGCCACATCGCCAGTGGCGTAGATATCATCGTGACCCACAACCTGCAGATTAGCATTCACATGCAGACGGCCCTGGCGATCGCGCGGGGCATTAATCTGTGCTGTCAGGTTATTAGCCTGCACGCCGACGGTCCAGATAACCGTCTGAGAGGCAATCACCTGCCCATCTTTCAGCGTGACGCCGGAGGCATCCACACACTCTACTTCCGCATTGACCAGCCACTCGACGCCCAGTTCAGCAGAGGCTTCGATAATCACGTCACGTAATTCCTGGCTCCAGCGTCCGCCCGGCTGAGCACCGCGTTCAACTACGACAACTCTGGTCTTAGCATCAGCGCCCAATATTTCGCGCAAACGACCCGGTAATTCCAGCGCCATCTCTATCCCGGTGAAACCACCACCACAGACCACCACGGTATTACGAGCCTCACTTTCCGGTTGTAATGCCAGATTATTAATGTGCTGCTCCAGTACAGCGGCGCTCTCGAGTTGGTCGAGGTCAAACGCGTGCTCGGCAGCACCGGCGACGGCGTCGCGGTTTACGTGACTTCCGCTGGCGAGCACCAGGCGGTCATAGCGACGCAGATGAGTGTCACCGTTGGCATCTTTCCAGCTCACCTCTTTAGAGTCCGGGTGGATTTGCTCGACGTGACCTTGCAGGAAGTTGACGCCGGTAACGTCAAACAACGGTTGCAGTGGTGCGACCAGCGTATGAACGGCGCTTTCATAAAAGCGTGGGCGGACACGCAGCTCCGGTTGTGGCGCAATTACTGTAATATCAATTGCCTGCTGATGTTTATCCGCCAGTCGTGCGGCGCTTAATGCTGCCCACATACCGGCAAAGCCGGCGCCCACGATCAGAATTTGTTTACGCATTGGGTTTTCTCACTGGTGACTACGAATTATTTACTCGGATTTTATTTGTCGTAGTTAGGAATTGCAATGCGATCGAGATCCTTTTTGCCTCAAAGGGTGATGTTTTTTGATTATCTGATTGATAAATATGAATTTAAAGTTCTGTTGTGAAAAGGGGTTACTTTGCTGTCTGGAATGAATGAGATGAAAAAGCTACAATAAACTCAGATTCATTTTGGCTGAGATAAGAGAATGGCATTCTACAGTTCGGGAGTTGAGTACGGCATTCATAGCCTGATGTGTATGGTCGACAGTAAGGGCGACGCGCGGGATATGAGCGTGCGGGAAATAGCCGAACTGCAAAGCGTACCGTATGACTATCTGGCAAAAATTTTCACCCGTCTGTCCAAAGCGGGTCTGGTGCGCAGCATTGAAGGCAAAGGTGGCGGTTTCCAGTTAGCTAAACCCGCTGAACACATCACGGTGCTGGATGTGGTGAATGCTATTGATGGCGATAAGCGCATCTTTGAATGTCGTGAAATTCGCCAGCGGCTGGCGGTATTTGAGGAGCATCCACCCGAGTGGGCCTGTGAAGGCATTTGTGGTGTGCGTTCGGTAATGGACATGGCTCAGCAGCGAATGGAAGAAGCGCTCGGCCAGCATACGATTCTGGACTTGGCGCGCAAAATGTACCGTAAAGCACCGGACACTTTTGTGGTGGAAGTGCAGGAGTGGATAGACACGCGTAAAGGGTAGTGAGTGAAAATGCCCGATAGCGCAAGGCGATCGGGCATGTTGAATGTAGGCCGGATAGGGGCAATAGCCGCCATCCGGCACTGAAGGTTATTGCTCGGTACTCGGCGTATTAATCATGCGGTTCAGCCATGGCACCATAATCGCCATAACAACTGTTACGGCCAGGGTGACAAGGCCAATCTTACTGAAGACGTTGGTATAGATAGGCAGCGTTTGCAGCGGGTCGGTGATGTTCTCTGGTACGGCGGTGAACGTAGCGACATAACCCCCCATCAGGAAGGCTGCGGCCTGTGTCAGGAACCACATCCCAAGAATGAAGCCCATCAGGTGTTGTGGCACGAGAGCGGCGACCATAGCCAGTCCCAGGGCGCTAATCAGCAGTTCACCCAGGCTCTGGAACAGATACACCAGCACGATAAACCACGGCGACGTCAGCCCTTGTGCATCGGCAAACCACATCCCGGCAGCGGCGGCCGTCAGGAAGCCCAATGAGCACAGGAACATACCGAGCGTAAATTTCATCGGCATGGTCAGATCTTTGCCTTTGTTGCCCAGACGGGTATAGATTGCGGCCAGTACCGGACTCGCCAGTACCACCCAGAACGGGTTCAGCGCCTGGAAGCTCACCGGGTTGATGGCGAAACCAAGAATTTCATGGTGTACGTTATTGATCGCAAAGAAGTTTAGCGATGTCGGCATCTGCGCGTACAGCACGTAGAACACCACCGCTTCCAGCATCAGGATAAAGGCCACGAACATCTTGTTGCGCCCGGTTTTATCCAGTTTGAATGCCTGACGGAAGAAGATGATGGTCACGGCAATCGACAGGACGATCAGCACCAGGTTGGCAATCTGCACGTTGTGCATCAGCCAGGCGCAGATAAATACCATCACTACCGTACCGGCCAGCACGTACAGCAGGTTACGGAAGTTCAGTGGCTTATGGTCTGGCTCAGAGCCGATATTTTTCACCATTCCGCGGCAGGCAAAGTAGACCAGCAGCGCGACGATTAGTCCGGCTCCGCACAGGTTGTAAGTCACAGCATAGCCAAACTTATCGGCAATCACCGGCGCCAGCGACAGTGACAGCAGCGAACCGATGTTAATCGACATGTAAAACAGGGTGAAAGCACCGTCCAGACGGGCGTCTTTCGGGGGATAGCATTTTGACAGCAGGCTTGCCGGGTTGGCTTTAAATAGCCCGTTACCAACGGCAATGGTACCCAAAGCAATAAAGATCAGATCCGGCTTAAGCAGCGACATCCCGGTCATGAAGTAGCCGATTGCCAGCACAATGGCACCGAGTACCAGCGTGCGCTTGGTGCCTAACAGGTGGTCGCCGACGTAGCCGCCGATCGAGATCAGGCCGTAAACCAGTGCGGCAAAGGCACCAAAGGTGACAAATGCCTGTTCTTGTGAAAATCCGAGCTGCTTAACAAAAAATACCGCCAGGATGCCCTGTACGCCGTAATAGCCAAATCGTTCCCATAATTCCACAAAGAAGATCATGAAGAACGGACGAGGTTGCTGCAGCAAGCCCGTAGGTGCAGTTTTATTCATATTCCATCGCCTTTCAAAGCCATCCCGAAAAGTATGAACGCGTATGCTTAAACGCGCCGAAAAAGTCTTATTTTGTTATAGACTGCGGTTATTGGCCGCAAGGGTAGAGTATTATAGAGATAGTTTTCGATCCAATTAGTTGATCACACTAATTATGATTTATTTGTTGGATTGATGTACTAATTGTGACCGAGTGATAAAAACAAAAACGCCCGCGAAGGCGGGCGTTTACAGGCTTAACGACTTGCAGTGGGCCGGGTTAACTTCCGGCGGCAAGCATTTTATGCTTCTTCGTCGTCACGCAGCGGAACAATCAACATGTCGACGTGGACGGTGTTGATCAGTTGGCGCGCGGAGGACATCAGTTTGCTCCAGAAATCCTGGTGGTGACCACAGACGACCAGATCCATGTCGTATTTTTTGATGGCATCAACCAGAACCTGACCCAGGTCGCCGCTACCGCTCAGGGTTTCGGTGATAGGGTAGCCTGCATTGGTGGACAGCTCGGTTAACGCGTGGTGGGTTTCTTCAGAAATGCGTTTCTGCATGTCGCCCAGATTCACGTCGATGAGCCCGGTGTACAGGTCGGAATAGTTTACGTCAACGTGGATAAGGGAGACTTTAGCATTGTAAGGTCGCGCCATAGAAACCGCTTTTTCAACCAGAACTTTGCTTTCCGGAGAAAGATCAACCGCGATAAGAATGTGTTTATAAGCCATAGTGTTACTCCTTCCATAAGTTGTCGATGACTAGCCTGCTGGCGTTATATGCCGCCGCGTCATCCGCGTCCTGCGAACCTTGTGCGCGGGGCTAGCCCAGTCGTAAAAACGTACCATATAAGGACTATCCTTACATTATAGCGACCAGGATAATCCGTCAATCCGCCTTGCTTGCCAAATAGTTAAACAAATTTTTTAGTTAATTGCATTGATAGCGATTAACCTTATGGCAAAAAAATTAACTAATCTCCTACACTATCTAAAGAGGCGTTCGGATGCGTGATACTAACACGAACGGTTTCGGCTGCACTCTTCATTGAATGGTTTGGCAGGGTATCGGGGAGCGGTAGTCCCGGAAAGGAGTTCCGTGGGCGGGTCGCCGGGGAGGAGGTATGATAAGCACCATTGCATTATTCTGGGCTTTATGTGTCGTTTGCATTGTTAATATGGCGCGCTATTTTTCTTCGCTACGCGCACTGTTAGTGGTACTTCGTGGTTGCGATCCATTACTTTACCAGTATGTAGATGGAGGGGGCTTTTTTACCTCGCATGGGCAACCGAACAAGCAGATGCGTCTGGTGTGGTATATCTACGCTCAGCGTTACCGCGATCATCATGATGATGAATTTATTCGCCGCTGTGAGCGGGTTCGCGGTCAGTTCATTCTCACCAGCGCGCTATGCGGCCTGGTGCTAATCAGCATGGTTGCGCTGATTATCTGGCACTGATGCCAACAACAGATACAAAAAAAGCGGGTCAGCTTCCTGACCCGCTTTTTTATCATGCATTCGCTTAGATAAGCTTCAGGGAGAGCCAGTACAGCACCCCGGAAAGAATAATCGCAGCCGGCAGGGTGAAGACCCAGGCCATCAGAATGCTGGTTACCGTTTTACGCTGCAATCCGCCGCCATCAACAACCATCGTCCCCGCAACGGAAGAAGAGAGAACGTGGGTGGTGGAAACGGGCATACCGGTGTAGCTGGCGAGACCGATAGAGACTGCGGCGGTCATCTGCGCCGACATCCCCTGGGCATAAGTCATGCCTTTCTTACCGATTTTCTCGCCGATGGTGGTGGCAACGCGACGCCAGCCAATCATCGTACCAATACCCAGCGCCAGTGCGACGGCCATAATGATCCAGATAGGCGCGTACTCAATGGTGCTCAGCATGTCGGCTTTCAGTTTTTTCAGCAGACGCTGATCGTCAGCGCTTACGCCAGGCAGCTTAACCACTTTATCGGTGGTATCAGAGATGCACAGCATAATACGGCGCAGCTGACCACGCTGTTCGACGCTTAACTTGTCGTAGGTTTCCAGGTTCGCCAGCATACCTTTCGCACGTTCCAGCGCGTTGATGGTATTCGCCGGGTGGCAATGGAACTCTGTCGTCGTCGCGGGTGCCGCGTCCGTCGGGGACGGAATCAGCTGGTCTACGCCTGTGGCCTGTTTAAGCAGGTCAGGGCGCTGCTGGAAGAAGACTTCGACGTTATTGATTGCATCACGGGTACGGGTAATCTCGTAACCGGAAGCATTCATATTCACCACGAAGCCTGCAGGCGCTACGCCAATCAGCACCAGCATCACCAGACCAATGCCTTTCTGCCCGTCGTTAGCGCCATGAGAGAACGCTACGCCGATAGCGGAGAGGATCAGTGCAATACGGGTCCAGAACGGCGGCTTTTTCTTGCCATCTTTCTTTTCACGTTCTGCTGGCGTCAGGTGGATACGGGCACGTTTTTTTGTACCGCTCCAGTAACGACGCAGAATGAAAATAAGACCGCCTGCAACCACCAGACCAACAATTGGCGAGATGATAAGCGAAGCAAAAATACCGATAACTTTCGGAATGTTAAGTGCGTCCACCACCGAGGTGCCGGTCATCAGTGCATTGGTTAAACCAATACCGATAATGGCGCCAATCAGCGTGTGGGAGCTGGATGCAGGTAAACCAAAGTACCAGGTACCCAGGTTCCAGATAATTGCCGCCAGCAGCATGGAGAACACCATGGCAAGGCCATGTGACGATCCCATATTAAGCAGCAGATCCGTTGGTAGCATATGCACGATGGCATACGCCACGCTGAGACCACCCAGCAAAACACCAAAGAAGTTGAACAACGCAGCCATGACCACCGCCAATTGCGAACGCATTGCACGGGTATAGATCACGGTTGCGACAGCATTGGCTGTGTCATGGAAGCCGTTAATTGCTTCGTAGAACAGCACAAAAGCCAGAGCAAGCAATAGTAAAAGCCCGGTATGTAAATCCAGGCCAGCAAACAAATGTAGCATAGGACGTTACGCCATTTTGAGGACATGAACGCGGCGCATTATCAGTGACTTTGGCGGCGCGGGCAAAGTGAAATATAGAGTTTTTTTGATTTGTCTCCTGCTTTGTTTTACACCACTAAAGAATTATCCTATATATTTCAGTTAAATACCCTTTATCGGTAGTTTGGTGCTGGTGCGACCACTGAGGAATCTTTACAATTCACACCCGCTTTTTAGAGAGGATCGCAACGTGGAAAGGTTTGATACCGTTATTATAGGCGCTGGCGCAGCGGGTATGTTTTGTGCCGCGCAGGCAGGACAAGCAGGTAGTCGAGTACTGCTTATTGATAATGGTAAAAAGCCAGGACGCAAGATTCTCATGTCTGGCGGGGGACGTTGCAACTTTACCAATCTTTATGTCGAACCGGCCGCCTATTTGAGCCAAAACCCGCATTTTTGCAAATCGGCACTGGCGCGTTACACGCAGTGGGATTTTATCGACCTGGTGGGCAAACACGGTATTGCCTGGCACGAAAAAACGCTGGGTCAGCTGTTCTGCGATGATTCCGCTCAGCAAATTGTCGATATGCTGGGAGACGAGTGTGAAAAAGGTAACGTAACTATGCGGTTACGGAGCGAAGTCCTGAGCGTGGTGCAGGATGATGAAGGTTTCACCCTCGAACTGAACGGCATGACGGTCGGCACGAAAAAACTGGTTATCGCTTCCGGTGGGCTTTCCATGCCGGGTCTGGGGGCAACGCCGTTTGGTTATAAAATTGCCGAACAGTTCGGACTGAAGGTGTTGCCAACGCGCGCGGGACTGGTGCCCTTTACATTGCATAAGCCACTGCTGGAGCAGCTTCAGGTGCTCTCTGGCGTGTCGGTCTCCTCCGTTATCACCGCCGAGGATGGCACCGTATTTCGCGAAAATCTGCTCTTTACACACCGAGGACTTTCGGGCCCAGCTGTTTTGCAGATTTCCAGTTTTTGGCAGCCAGGCGAATTTGTCAGCATTAATTTGTTGCCGGATGTTGACCTGGTGAGCTTCCTCGACGAACAACGTAGCGCACACCCTAACCAGAGCTTAAAGAATACCTTAGCAATGCAGTTGCCAAAGCGTCTGGTGGAATGCCTGCAGCAGTTAGGGCAAATTCCTGACGTGTCTCTGAAGCAGCTTAACGTACGCGATCAGCAAACGCTGGTTGAAACGCTGACCGAGTGGCGGGTGCAGCCGAACGGTACGGAAGGGTATCGTACCGCTGAAGTCACGTTGGGCGGCGTCGATACCAACGAGCTGTCATCGCGCACGATGGAAGCCCGCAAAGTGCCAGGGCTCTACTTTATCGGCGAAGTGATGGACGTCACCGGCTGGTTGGGTGGCTATAACTTCCAGTGGGCATGGTCGAGTGCCTGGGCATGTGCGCAGGATTTGGCGAATTAAACTCTGGAGATTGATGAATCATTGCTCAAGAGATGTATCATTAGCGGTAGCGCGATACCTGTACCAGCGATCTCATGTTTACTTAAGGAATGGATGATGAAAATTACGCAGTTGACATTACACAATGTCGGGCGCTTTACCTCTTTAGAGGTCCCAATTGCGCCTACAAGCGACAATCCTTCCAATGTTACTGTGCTGGTGGGGAATAATGGTGCAGGAAAAACGTCAATTTTACAGGCGCTGGCGACATCACTCAGTTGGATGGTATCACGCATTCGTAGTGAGAAAGGGAGTGGCAGTAGCCTCAGTGAAAATCTGATTACTAATGAGAGTACATCTGCTGCAATTACGCTTGCGGTGAAAGCCGCGGTAATCGGTGCAGAAGAAAAGGAATATCACTGGACTCTGGCGAAAGCCAGAAGTGGAATGATTGGCGAATATACCAGCCTGCTTAATTCTGCTTCCGTTTTGGCAAATTATTACCGCACCCTCTTAACACAACATCGTAAAAGCAGTTTACCTTTAATCGCCTTTTATCCGGTAGAACGAAGCGTATTGGAAATCCCTCTTAAAATTAAAAATAAACATGCTTTCCAGCAGATAGATGGATATGACCATGCTCTTAATCAGGGCGTAGATTTTAGTCGGTTTTTTGAGTGGTTCCGTACCCGAGAAGATATTGAAAATGAGAATGATAAAACGGTATTGTCGGATTTTCTAGATGAGGATTTTGAAAATAGATTGCAAATACTTGCCGATATTGAAAATGCTGATGAGCGTGTCGATAAACTTGAACCTCTTGATTTTAAAGGCTTAGGCGAGGAGTTCAAAAAACTTAAAAGCGCTATTAAATTGATGCAGGATATTCAGGATAAATCTAAAGAGGCCAGAGATCCGCAACTAAACGCAGTACGTGCTGCAATTGCCGCATTTATGCCGGGTTTTGAAGGGCTCCAGGTTCGCCGTAAGCCTCGGGTGCATATGACGGTAGAAAAAAACGGGGAAACACTCAATGTCTTGCAATTGTCGCAAGGTGAAAAATCACTGATGGCGCTTGTTGGGGATATCGCTCGTCGATTGGCGATGATGAATCCGACCCTGGAAAATCCATTGTATGGACAAGGAGTTGTGCTGATTGACGAAGTAGACATGCATCTTCATCCCTCGTGGCAGCGTGGTATTATAGATCGGTTAACCACAACATTTCCTCACTGCCAGTTTATTTTGACAACCCATTCGCCTTTGGTCATCAGCGACTGCAAAAATGTACTGGTCTATTCGCTTGATGATGGGGAGTTGAGTGTTGTTCCTTCTCTGTATGGGCAAGATGCAAATAGTGTATTACTGGATGTGATGGATACGGATATTCGTAATGCAAAGATTGCGACTCAACTCAACGATTTATTGGATTTAATTCAGAAAAAACAGCTAAATCAAGCGAGAAGTTTACTTGAAAAGCTAATGGAGGATCTGCCTGCTAATAATCTGGAATTATCTAAAGCTCGTTTATTACTGCGCAAACAGGAGTTACGCATTGAGAAAAATCACGAAGAGCAATGAGCCAGCTAGTTTGACTCGCTGGAAGCGTTCTAATGCGAGCGGCGTTTATGAGGATTTGACTGAAATAGAACGTCGAGATATTCGGGCGGTTTGTGTTCAGGAACAATTTTATCTGTGTGCGTATTGCTGTAAACCTATCAGTGGTCAGAATAGTGATACTATGAATGAGCATGTGCAAGCCAGACATCACGCCCAGCATTTATCCCTTGATTTTAATAATATTGTTGCAAGTTGCACTACAGCAAAGCAATGTGATGAATCTCACGGTTCCCAGCTGTTTTCACTGACTCCGTTGATGGATGAGTGTGAAACGGAACTGGAATTTATGATCAGTGGTCGTGTCAGAGGTAATACGTTTCGTGCGCAGGAAGCGATTCGGGTTCTTAATCTTGGAGAGGATGAAACGAAGAACAGAAAGCTGATTGAAATACGCAAACAAGCCATAGCCACCATACTATTTAGTAACGGAATAGATCCTGATGAAGGTCTGGAAGACGATGAATTACTCCACGATCTAATTAATGTCCTGAGTCTCCCCAAAGACAATCAACTGGAACCTTATGCCCCCATCGTTATCAACGTTCTTCGGGGCTGGTTATCAGAGTAAATACTGTTGGTCCATTATGGATGTCCCTCAACACAAACAACAACCGAATAGACATATTGAATCCAGGTGTTAGTATTCAATAGACAGCAGTAATGAGTATGCGTGTTTCATTTCCGGCCAGGAACGCTGATGATGACAACATTACTACCCGATTTCACAGCATTTTCATCATTCACTTCCTTCGCGGCGCAGGTTGCTTACATGCCTGTCTGCTCTCTGGCCATTGTTTCTCATTCCTTCTTATCCCGGATGGAATCTCCCGCTGAATAGCTGTTCAGTGGGCTTTGTGACACGCATCGTTTGATAACAGGGATTACGGCGGGTCGAATATGGATAAGTTTAAACGTCATATGATGTGGTGGGTGGCGGGCATTCTGGTCGTGGTGGCCGCGATAGCATGGTGGGTGCTTCGTCCTGCGGGAATACCGGAGGGGTTTGCAGCCAGCAATGGCAGAATTGAAGCTACCGAAGTGGATATTGCCACCAAGATTGCCGGGCGAATTGACACGATCCTCGTGTCGGAAGGGCAGTTCGTTCGCCAGGGCGAAGTGCTGGCGAAAATGGATACCCGCGTGCTGCAGGAGCAGCGGCTGGAAGCGGTAGCCCAAATCAAAGAGGCCGAAAGTGCGGTGGCGGCGGCGCGGGCGCTGTTAGAGCAGCGGCAAAGTGAAATGCGCGCCGCGCAGTCGGTGGTAAAACAGCGTGAGGCGGAACTGCAGTCGGTCTCTAAACGCCACGTCCGCTCCCGTTCGCTATCTCAGCGTGGGGCTGTGTCTGAGCAACAGCTGGATGACGACAGGGCTGCGGCAGAAAGCGCACGCGCTGCACTGGAATCCGCAAAGGCGCAGGTCTCTGCGGCAAAAGCCGCCATTGAAGCCGCTCGCACCAGTATCATTCAGGCGCAAACCCGCGTAGAAGCCGCGCAGGCTACCGAACGTCGTATTGCGGCTGATATTGATGACAGCGAGCTGAAAGCCCCGCGGGATGGTCGCGTACAGTACCGCGTAGCTGAACCTGGCGAGGTGCTTTCCGCGGGCGGTCGCGTGCTGAATATGGTCGATCTCAGCGATGTCTACATGACGTTCTTCTTGCCAACCGAACAGGCTGGTTTACTGAAGATTGGCGGAGAAGCGCGTCTGGTGCTGGATGCTGCGCCGGATCTGCGTATTCCGGCGACCATCAGCTTTGTGGCTAGTGTCGCGCAGTTCACGCCGAAAACGGTCGAAACCAGCGATGAACGGCTGAAACTGATGTTTCGCGTCAAAGCGCGTATCCCGCCAGAGCTGTTGCAGCAGCATCTGGAGTACGTGAAAACCGGTCTGCCGGGCATGGCGTGGGTGCGTGTTGATGAAAGTCGCGCCTGGCCTGACGACCTGGTGGTGAGGTTGCCGCAATGACGCATCTGGCGCTGGTTCCCGTTCCTCCCGTGGCGCACCTTGACGGCGTGAGTCAGCATTACGGGAAAACGGTAGCGCTGAACAATATCACGCTGGATATCCCTGCCCGCTGTATGGTGGGGTTGATTGGTCCGGATGGCGTCGGAAAATCGAGCCTGCTGTCGCTCATCTCCGGCGCGCGGGTCATTGAACACGGCAACGTGATGGTGTTGGGTGGCGATATGCGCGACCCAAAACATCGCCGGGATGTCTGCCCGCGCATTGCCTGGATGCCGCAGGGGCTGGGGAAAAACCTGTATCACACGCTGTCGGTATATGAGAACGTCGATTTCTTTGCCCGCCTGTTTGGGCATGACAAAGCGGAGCGTGAGGCGCGGATTACCGAGCTGCTGAATAGCACCGGACTGGCACCGTTTCGCGACCGTCCTGCCGGGAAACTCTCGGGCGGGATGAAGCAAAAGCTGGGGCTGTGCTGCGCGTTAATCCACGACCCGGAACTGTTAATTCTCGATGAACCCACCACCGGGGTCGACCCGCTGTCCCGCGCCCAGTTCTGGGATCTGATTAACAGCATTCGCCAGCGGCAGACCAACATGAGCGTGCTGGTTGCGACCGCTTATATGGAAGAAGCCGAGCGCTTTGACTGGCTGGTGGCGATGAACGCCGGGGAGGTGTTAGCCACCGGGAGCGCGCAGCAGCTACGTGAGCAAACCAACAGCAACACGCTGGAGCAGGCGTTTATCGCGCTGTTACCTGAAGCCCAGCGCCAGGCGCATAAACCGGTAGTGATCCCGCCGTATCACGCTGAGCAGGAAGAGATTGCCATCGAGGCGAAAAACCTGACCATGCGCTTCGGTAAATTTGTGGCGGTGGACCACGTTAACTTCCGCATTCCGCGCGGGGAAATCTTCGGTTTTCTCGGCTCCAACGGCTGCGGTAAATCCACCACCATGAAAATGCTCACCGGACTGCTACCCGCAAGCGAAGGCGAGGCGTGGCTGTTTGGACAAGCGGTTGATCCGAAGAATATCGATACCCGCCGCCGGGTAGGCTATATGTCGCAGGCATTTTCGCTCTACAGCGAGCTGACCGTCCGGCAAAACCTCGAACTACATGCGCGGCTGTTCCATATCCCCGAAGCAGAAATCCCTGGGCGAGTGCAGGAGATGAGTGAGCGCTTTTCGCTGACCGATGTCGAAGATGCGCTGCCCGGTGCGCTGCCGTTGGGGATCCGTCAACGCCTGTCGCTGGCGGTGGCGGTGATCCATCGCCCGGAGATGCTCATTCTTGATGAACCGACCTCCGGGGTCGATCCGGTAGCGAGGGATATGTTCTGGCAACTGATGGTTGATCTGTCGCGCAAGGACAGAGTGACCATTTTTATCTCCACCCACTTTATGAACGAAGCGGAGCGCTGCGACCGCATGTCGCTGATGCACGCCGGAAAAGTACTGGCCAGCGGTACGCCGCAGGAACTGGTGAAACAGCGTGGAGCTGCCAGTCTGGAAGAGGCGTTTATCTCCTGGTTGCAGGAAGCGGCAGGCCCGGCGCCGGAAGCTCAGTTAGCGCCAGCCAATGTCCCGACAGTGCATGAAAACAGTAAGCCGCCGCGGCAAGGTTTTAGCCTGCGGCGCTTGTTCAGCTACAGCCGCCGTGAAGCGCTGGAACTACGGCGCGATCCGGTACGCTCCACGCTGGCGCTGATGGGCACGGTGATCCTGATGCTTATCATGGGCTACGGCATCAGCATGGATGTGGAAAACCTGCGTTTTTCGGTGCTCGACCGCGACCAGACCGTCAGCAGCCAGGCGTGGACGCTGAATCTGGCGGGATCGCGCTATTTTATCGAGCAACCGCCGCTCACCAGTTATGACGAGCTGGACAAACGGATGCGCTCAGGCGAAGTTGCGGTAGCAATTGAAATTCCGCCAAATTTTGGCCGCGATATCGCGCGTGGAACGCCGGTGAAGATTGGCGTCTGGGTCGATGGCGCAATGCCAAGCCGCGCTGAAACGGTCAGGGGGTACGTGCAGGCGATGCACCAGACCTGGCTGCAGGATGTGATGGCGCGCCAGCCAAATGCCAGCGGGCAAAACGGGCTGATGACCATTGAAACTCGCTATCGTTACAACCCGGATGTGAAGAGTCTACCGGCGATTGTTCCGGCAGTGATCCCACTGCTGTTGATGATGATCCCTTCCATGCTCAGCGCCCTCAGCGTGGTGCGTGAGAAAGAGCTGGGGTCGATTATCAATCTGTACGTTACGCCCACGACCCGCAGCGAGTTTTTACTCGGCAAACAGTTGCCATACATCGTGCTGGGCATGCTGAACTTCCTGCTGTTGTGCGCGCTGTCGGTGTTTGTATTCGGCGTTCCGCATAAGGGCAGCTTTGTGACCCTGACGCTGGCTGCGCTGCTGTACGTCACCATTGCCACCGGGCTGGGGCTGTTAATCTCCACGTTTATGAAAAGCCAGATCGCGGCCATTTTTGGTACGGCGATTATTACGCTGATCCCGGCGACGCAGTTTTCCGGAATGATCGATCCAGTTGCCTCGCTGGAAGGGCCGGGTCGGTGGATTGGTGAAATTTATCCGACCAGCCATTTTCTGACCATCGCGCGCGGAACGTTCTCTAAAGCGTTGGATCTGACCGATCTCTGGCAGCTGTTTATTCCGCTGGCGGTAGCCATTCCGGTGGTGATTGGTCTGAGCGTATTACTGCTGAAAAAACAGGAGGGGTGATGCGCCGATTACGCAATATTTATAACCTCGGCATCAAAGAGTTGCGCAGCCTGCTGGGTGACAAAGCGATGCTGACGCTGATCGTCTTCGCCTTCACGATTTCGGTTTATTCTTCCGCGACCGTCCTGCCGGGTTCGCTGCATCTGGCACCGATTGCTATTGCCGATATGGACCAGTCGCAGTTGTCGAATCGGATTGTGAACAGCTTTTATCGCCCGTGGTTTTTACCGCCGGAGATGATCACTGCCGATGAAATGGATGCCGGGCTGGACGCCGGGCGCTATACCTTCGCCGTAAACATTCCGCCTGATTTTCAGCGTGATGTGCTGGCCGGACGACAACCGGATATACAGGTTAACGTCGATGCCACGCGCATGAGCCAGGCGTTTACCGGCAACAGCTATATCCAGAATATCATCAGCGGCGAGGTGAACAGCTTTGTGGCGCGTTACCGCGATAACAATGAGCCGCCGGTGGCGCTGGAAATGCGCATGCGCTTTAACCCTAATCTGGAACCCGCTCGCTTTGGCGCGGTGATGGCGATCATCAATAACATCACTATGCTGGCGATTGTACTGACCGGTTCGGCGTTGATCCGCGAACGCGAGCACGGGACCATTGAACATCTGCTGGTGATGCCGGTGACGCCGTTTGAGATCATGATGGCAAAAATCTGGTCGATGGGGCTGGTGGTGCTGGTGGTTTCCGGTCTGTCGCTGATGCTGATGGTAAAAGGCGTGCTCGGCGTACCGATTGAAGGTTCGATACCGTTGTTTATGCTGGGCGTGGCGCTGAGCCTGTTCGCCACCACCTCGATCGGCATTTTTATGGGCACGCTGGCGCGCTCTATGCCGCAGCTGGGGCTGCTGATGATTCTGGTGCTGCTGCCGTTACAGATGCTTTCAGGTGGCTCCACACCGCGTGAAAGCATGCCGCAGGCGGTGCAGGACATTATGCTGACCATGCCGACTACTCATTTTGTCAGTCTCGCGCAGGCGATACTTTATCGCGGAGCCGGGTTTAGCATTGTCTGGCCGCAGTTTCTGACGCTGCTGGCGATTGGTAGCGCGTTCTTCCTGATTGCACTGCTGCGTTTCAGAAAGACGATTGGCACGATGGCGTAATCATTATTGCCGGGGGCGCTTCGCTTGCCTGGCCTACAAACGGTAACGGACGTAGGCCGGATAAGGCGTAGCCGCCATCCGGCATCCCGCAACGAAACAGGCAATTACTCTTCTTTCGGCAGGCACTGTAGATGGCCGTGGCGCACGCCGCGCTGGGAAATCACGTCATCGGCAAAATGCTGTACATCGCCCATGTCGCCTTTTAGCACGGCGATTTCCAGGCAGTCGTCATGGTTGATGTGCACGTGCAGCGTGGCGACCGATAAATCGTGGTGGTGGTGTTGGGTAGAAACAATACGGCTGGCCAGATCACGCTTCTCATGCTCATAAACATACGAGAGCACCGCGAAGCCCTGGGTGCCGTGTTCAAGGGTAGTTTCCTGCGCCAGTGCGCCACGCAGAATATCGCGTATCGCTTCGGAACGGTTGTTGTAGCCACGGCGCTGACTCAGGCCGTCGAGCGTTTCCAGTAAATCGTCATCGAGGGTAATGGTGACTCGTTGCATCTGCAGTTAACCTTTCATGTGGCGCGTTGGCGCACAGGGAGTAAGGGGAATAGCGTATTTTGTAACACACGTCCGGCATCCGGGGAAAAGGTTAATGCTCTCGTAATAAACGCAGGAGGGTACTGACCTGTTCATCCAGCGGAGCGAGCGTATCTTTAACGATCAGATGCAAAGGCGTGGCGCGACGAGCACCATGGCTTAACGGCAGTGGGCGTAAAAGCCCCTGATCAAGCTGCGTCTGAATACGTTCCTCAGGCAGCCAGCCGTAACCGACCTGATACATCACTGCATCAATCGCGGCATCAATGGTCGAGAAGGTCCAGGCATTACGCGCCGGTTGTTGTGGGTTATCGCGATCGGCAATGCGAATTAGCGGCCAGGCGCGTAATGCGTCTTCATTCAGCGGCGCATCCAGCATGCAGAGTGGGTGATCGCGGTGGGCCACGGCCACGAAGTCAATATTCATCAGCCATTCGCCGCGTCCGGTGACATCCTGACGCCGGGTCAGGACCATTACGTCCGCATCGGCATGTGCTGCCAGTCGAGCATCGCCATTCTCCAGGACTTCGGTCAGACGCACCTGCGTTTGCGGCCAGGCCTGCTGAAACTGTTTGAGAATGGCAAACAGGCGTTTGCGTGGGAAGATGCTATCTACCATCAAATCCAGCCGCGTTCGCGTACCGTTTTGTAACGTTGCAGCCCGGGTTTCCACCCATAAAAAGGCCTTCAGTAGCGGTTTGACCTGATTGAGCAATAGCTCTCCGGCCGGTGTCAGGACAGCCCTGCGCCCTTCCGGGGTCAGCAGCGTTACGCCAAGTCGCTCCTGTAACAGTGCCAGATTGTAGCTTACCGAAGACTGGCTACGGTTGGTCTCTTCCGCCGCTTTAGCGAAGCTGCCCAGCTCCACCACTTTCTCCAATAGGGCCCACTGCTCGAGGGTTGTTTTGTGCATAACTCATCTAATAATTGAATGGATTTGATGCAAACATAGCGTTATTCATCCAATTTTTGAAGCGTTAAGATCCTCGCATCAAGTAAGAGGAGAACGAATATGAGCGCGTTTGATAAACATGATTTAAGCGGATTTGTCGGCAAACATCTGGTCTATACCTACGATAATGGCTGGAATTACGAGATCTACGTGAAAAACGACACTACCCTGGATTACCGCATTCACAGCGGTATTGTGGGGAATCGTTGGGTGAAAGATCAGCGGGCCTATATTGTGCGGGTGGGGGAGAGCGTTTATAAAATTTCGTGGACCGAACCGACCGGGACCGACGTCAGTCTGATCGTAAACCTGGGTGACAAACTCTTTCACGGCACCATCTTTTTCCCTCGCTGGGTGATCAATAATCCGGAAAAAACGGTCTGCTTCCAGAATGACCATATTCCGCTGATGATGTCGTACCGCGATGCCGGCCCGGCGTATCCCACCGAGGTGATTGATGAGTTCGCGACCATCACTTTCGTACGTGACTGCGGCGCGAACAATGATGACGTTATTGCCTGTGCGGCGAGCGAGCTGCCGAAAAACTTCCCGGAAAATTTACGCTAAGGCTTCCAGTCGCAGCACGGCGTCTGCGGTCAGGGTAAACGGCGTGGGGGTGCACACCGCCAGGCTCAGGGTATCGAGCTGGCACTGGCTGACGGAGAGTGAGGAAGTTAGCGCGGTACTGTCGACGCTGACGATTTGCCAGGCGCTACCGCCGCGCTGTTTCACGATAGCTTCTTTACGCGTCCAGATGCGCCAGAACGCCGCCAGCTGTTGCTCCGGGCGTTCAGCCTCGATTTCGGCATGTTCACCAAGACTGAATACCGTATTTGCCAGCGTTTGCCAGTTATCGCGCGGGCGAACGACTTCTATATCGCAGCCGACTTCCCCTTCGTCGCTGAGCAGCAGGGCGATATCATCACCGCTGTGGCTGAGATTGAACCACAGCGGTGTGTCAGCAGAAAAGGCCGGTTTTCCTTGCTCGCCATAGACGATGTCCGGTAATGGCGAAAGGGCATGGGAAAGCAGCACGCGACCTGCCAGCCAGCGCGCACGGCGAGCACCTTGCGGCGCTTGCTCACTCAGTGCGGCAGGCAGTGCACCAGCGCTTAAAACAGAAACTTTCCCAAGAACGATCCGGTACATATCACGGCCAACGTTTAATGATGATAGAAGTATTTATGCCGCCAAACGCAAAGTTGTTGCTCTGCAAAAACTCGCAATCAATCTTGCGGGCTTCACCCATAATGTAATCCAGCGCGCCACAATTGGCATCTGGCTGGCTCAAATTTAGCGTAGGCGCAAACCAGCCTTCACGCATCATTTGCAGACTCATCCAGGCCTCTAGTGCGCCACAAGCGCCAAGGGTATGTCCAAAATAGCTTTTAAGCGAGGATAGCGGAACATTATCACCATAAATTGCAGAGGTTGCCTGACTTTCTGCAACATCACCACGATCGGTTGCGGTTCCGTGCGCTGAAATATAGCCGATATCCCGGGCACTAATACCTGCCATATTCAGCGATTTTTCCATGCAAATCTGCATTGTTTCGCGCTGCGGCTGGGTGATATGGGCTGCATCGCAGTTAGTGGCAAAGCCAACGATTTCACCATAAATCGTTGCTCCGCGTGCTTTAGCGTGTTCCAGCTCTTCCAGCACTAGCGTACCTGCACCTTCTCCGATGACCAGACCATCGCGTTTTTCATCGAACGGGGATGGGGTGGTTTTCGGCTCGTCGTTGCGCTGGCTGGTTGCGAATAACGTATCAAACACGGCGGCTTCGGAAGGACACAGTTCTTCTGCGCCGCCGGCGACCATCACCGTTTGATAGCCGTGTCGAATGGCTTCCCATGCGTAACCAATTGCCTGGCTACCGGATGTGCAGGCGCTGGATGTCGGGATGACTCGCCCACGCAGACCGAAAAACAATCCGGTGTTAACGGCAGTGGTATGCGGCATCATTTGCACGTAGGTCGTGCCGGTGATGTTATTGGTGTGTTTCTCGGTCAGCATGGTCGCGAACTCGCTCACTGGACCGGTACTACCGGTTGATGAACCATAAGCGATCCCGGTTTCACCGTTAGTCAGTACCCGATCGCCAATCAGCCCGGCCTGCTCAAGCGCCAGCTCTGTTGCGCGGGTGGACATCAGCGATACGCGCCCCATGGCGCGAATTCGCTTGCGGGTATAGTGTTCCGGCAGAGTGAAGTCGTCGATCGGCGCTCCCAGCAGTGTGTGCAGTCCGTCATAAACCTGCCACTCCGGCATTTTGCGTACCGCATTTTCATATGCCAATAACCTGGCGGAGACAGCCTGCCAGTTTTCCCCAAAGGCGGTGACGCCGCCCATGCCTGTAATCACGACACGACGTGTCATAACATCCCTCCATTGATGGAAATCACCTGGCGAGTTACATAGCCCGCCACATCCGACATTAAATAACTGGCAAGCCCGGCCACTTCTTCAGCCTGACCTATTCGTTTCATGGGAATCATCGACATCGCCTCTTTCAATGCGGCTTCTTCCATCTCGATCATCCCGGTATCAATGAGTCCCGGTGCAATGCAGTTTACGGTAATTTTGCGTTTTGCCAGTTCGATAGCCAGCGCTTTGGTGGCACCAATAATTCCGGCTTTTGCCGCACTGTAATTGACCTGACCGCGGTTGCCCATCACGCCCGAAACCGAAGACAATGTGATGATACGGCCCCCCTGGCGTGCGCTGATCATCGGCATAATGCACGGATGAATGACGTTGTAAAAGCTGTCGAGGTTGGTATGGATCACCGAATCCCAGTCGTTATCACTGAGCGCAGGGAAAGCGGCATCCCGAGTGACTCCAGCGTTGCTGACAATACCGTACCATGCGCCGTTTGCCTCAATATCTTGCGACAGTATTTCACGGCACTGCTCACGATTGGCAACGTCAAATGTCAACAGGCGCCCTGCGCCGCCAGCGGTGAGGATAGCATCCAGCGTTTCTTGTGCTCCTTGCACATCGCGATGATAGTGTACGCCGACCACAAAACCGTCCGCGGCCAGTTGTCTGGCGATGGCGCGACCGATACCTTTGCTGGCACCCGTAACTAAAACTGAACGGCTCATGTGGACGCTCCTTGTTGAAATAGCGTGTTAATTTCTTCTGATGTCGGCTGGAAGGTGTTGACTCGACCGGTTGCCAGCGTCTCGTTTTCTGCCTGGATGGCACATTCAAAGCTACCGAATCGTGCATCCTGCATCAGCAATTTGACATGGATGCTCAGCGTCTTCCCGGCAGGCAGAACACCTGTAGCACAGACTAACTCACGTGCGCCCAGTACCATGCCTAACGTAATACTCGCCTGACCTTGTTGCTGGCGGTGCCAGCCAGACCAGACGCCAATGGTCTGCGCCATCAGTTCCAGTGCGAACCAGCCAGGCAGATTGCCATCAAGGTCGAGAAAAGGGGCCAGTACGCTGTTTGCTGATACCATCACGTGGCAGGTGGCGGTTTCGTCCGCCACACTGACGACCTCTTCAAGAAGCAGCATCGGCGCATCATGCGGTAAATAATCACCCGGTGGTAAAAAGTGGCTCATGAGGTTCTCCCGAGCAGGATGCTGGCATTATTGCCACCGAAGGCAAACGAATTAGACAAGATAACCGGGCGAGTCAGCGGCTGCGGCTGTTCAATGATGCCGCAGGGTGGCAATGTTTCATCGCGTGGCGACTGGCTAAAATCCTGCGGTGGCAGCGGCAGTTCGCGTTGCAGAATCAGCATACTGATCGCTGCTTCGGTGATCCCCGCAGCGCCCAGCGTGTGCCCGGTCAGGTGTTTGGTTGAACTGCACGGGACCGTTTCGCCAAATAGCGCGCTCACGACGTTGGACTCAATCTGATCGTTTAACGGTGTGGCGGTACCGTGCAGATTGATATAGCCCACATGTTCCGGCGTCATTCCTGCGTCGTTAAGCGCCTGGCCGATGGCGCGAATGGCACCTTCCCCCTGTGGATGGGGAGCCGAAATATGGTACGCGTCGCTGGATTCGCCGACGCCAAGGAGCGCGATAGGCTGTGGCTCGCGGGTTAATACCATCAATGCGGCGCCTTCGCCAATGGTGATCCCACAACGGTTGCGGCCAAACGGCTGACACAGCGTTGGGGAGAGTGATTCCAGACTGTGGAATCCGTTGATTGGCATTCGGCTTAGCGTATCCGCACCGCCGACAATGGCGATATCGACCAGACCAGATTCGATCAAACGACGTCCGCTCATGATAGCTCTTGCACTGGACGAGCAGGCGGTTGAGAGCGTAAAGGCCGGGCCATCCAGCGCCAGCCAGTGGCTAAGAAAACGCGACGGATCGCCCAGTTCCTGTTGCGGATAGCGCCAGTCAGTGCTCTCTTTGCCGTTGAGCATCAAATCTACGTGAACGTCACCCTCATCCAGGCCGGAGGTGCTGGTGCCGAGAACAACAGCAATACGATCGCGACCAAATCGGGCGATAGCGTCGTCCACCTGCGGCTGGATTTGCATCAGGGCTGCCAGCAATAGCTGGTTGTTGCGCGAACGATGAGCGCTAAAGTGCTGAGGAATAGCGGGCAGCTCACCGTCAACGCCTGCTAACACGGCGGATGGGTGTCCTTGCAGCCAGCCCGTGCGCGGGCGCATTCCCGGCGCTATGCCACGAGTGAGATTGGCTGCGATTTCATCAGTGTTATTGCCCAACGCATTAATCATGCCAACGGCAGAAATGTAGATCATCTCAGTCACCCAGGTATTGAATGGTGATGTGGTATTTAAAAACGTGCTGTTCAATGCTGATCGGTTCGCGTTTTCCTTTTCGATTCAGATACGTGATTTCCGTGACCACTTTGCCGCGGGCATTGCGCAGCTCACGCGTGTCACCCGTATCGACGAGCGTCCAGCCTGTGGGTAATTGCGGTTGCCAGGCGCTAATCGGCCAATGACTGAGCATCACGTCAGCCAGCACCTGGCTGGCTGGCGGCAATTGTGGAACGATGATCGATTGCTCGGTGTGCAGTCCTTTTTCATCGTAAGTCACGAGGAACAGGCGAATGCCGACTGATGATAGCCCGGCAAGTGTGATTTTCTTGTCATCAGCATTGAGCATGACCAACAGTGACTGAGTTTTGCCGTTAAAACTTCCGGTTAGTAGCTGTTGTGAATTCACCGCGGGAGAAATCCCCGGGGCAGGTAGCGTTACACGAGTCCCCGGCTCTAACCAGGCTTGCGGGCGGCCTTTCTGTTCCGGTTGCGAGTGGCTGCAACCGGCCAGCAGCAACGTGGCGACGAGCGCAGCGGTGCGCCAGAATGTCTGTTTAATCATCTTCTTTTTTTCTCTTTTTTTCCTGGCATCGCCAGCGGTGACAGCAGGAAGGCGGTGAAAATACCGCTCACTAGCACAATGCCAAAACTGCTGATTGCCTGAGTGGCGCTAAAGACCAGCATGCCGAGCGTCAGGAGCGTGGTCATCATTGCCAGCGTGATAGCCAGCAGCGATGTCAGTGGCGTACCGCGTGGATTACTGAAAAACAGCGTGTAGTTAATGCCAATTCCCAGTACCAGCACCAGTGCCAGCAGCGAGAACAGGTTGAGCGCATGACCGCTCAGGGCCAGCACCGCCAGACTGCAACCTAAAGACAGCACTGAGGGGACTAGGCTAATTAAGCCTTTACGCCAGCCAAGCCGAATGACGGCGCCACAGGCAATCACCGCCAGCGCAATGCACAGCAGACCGGTCAGAATATGGCGATAAAGGGCAAACAGGTTGTCAAAGCTGCTCTTACGATCCACCCACGCCACGCCGGAATATTTCGCGCTGAGCGTATTTAATGCATCACTTTGTTTCACCCCTTCAACGGGAACCAGTACGCTGCTTTCGCCATCAGCCAGAGACAACCATAGCAAGCGCCAGCCTTCACTGGCCGGGCTGGCAAGCCAGGCATCGACGTTTACGGGCATGGCGCTAAGATCGGGGTTCACCGTTGCCAGACCGGCGTTGTTTAAGGCTTTCGTGATGGCGGGCGCGGCATCTTTTAGCAGAGACAGATCCTGCTGTTGCTGGGCGAGTGAATTGAGCGGAATGGTGCGATATCCGCTGAGTAAACCATCTTTTTTTGCCTGTTCCAGCGCGGGGATAAAGGTTTCCAGCCGCTCCAGCGTTTGCTGAGCGGATTTGCCGTACACCACAAACCACTTCTGGTCGACGCTTTGCCCGGTCAGGGCGGTAATCGCTTTTTCCTGAGCAAGAATACCCTGCGGCAGCGCCTGTAACTGGGAGATATCATCATCTACGCGTAGCGTCGCCATACCTGCCAACGAGAACAACGCCAGCGCCACCGGCAGGCCAACGGATAATTTCTTATTCCGCCGCCATGCAGCAAGCCAGCGTAGCATGAGTACCATTGCCGGCACCGGGCGTACCGGCAACCGACGACACAACCACGGGTGCCAGAAAATGACCGTCAGGCAGGAGGCGCTCAGACCTACCGCCGCGAATACCGCCATCTGGCGAATACCGGGGAAGGGGGCCAGCATCATAATCAGATAAGCCGCTACGGTGGTGAGTAGAGCCAGGAGCAGGGCATTGCGCACTTTGGCAAGGCTTTGCCATGGCGATGTTTCCGCACCGTGCACCATCCGTTCGGTCAAATAGTAGAGCGTATAGTCGGCGGAAATACCGATGATGCTCATGCTCATCACCAGCGTCATCAGATGGAGCTCGCCAAAAATCAGCAGCGTGACGACGGTCCCCGCCAGCGCACCAATGCCAATCGAAATCAGGCACAGCAGCAGCGGACGCAGCGAACGAAATACAGCCACGATGAGCAGGATCACCCCGAGCACAGTGGCTATGCCGAGGGTAGAGATATCTTGTTTCGCCTGCTGGCTGGCGTAATCGCTATAGAACAGCGTCCCGCGAGACAGCAGTTGAGCCTGTGGATAGTGGGCTTTGAGCTCACCCTCCAGCGTATTCAGCGTGGTGACCAATTGATGCGTCTGTTGCATATCAAACGATGAGCCGGTCAACTCGCCATGTAACAGATACCAATAGTTGCCTTGCTCATCCTGGGTGACAAGCCAGCCGTCCATCAGGCGCAGACGCTGCCCGGTTTTAGCCATGGCCAGCTGCGAGCCTCGCATCAGCATGAAGGGATCGTTTTGTAGCTCTTTGCCACTGACGCCGGAGAATGCGGAGTAAAGTTGGGACAGGATCCACTGGCCCTGCGCTTCGCCGCCGTTTTGCAGCCGGGCGCGGGTCTCGTTATCTATCAGGCCGTTACGATGTTGCCAGAAGAATGCCCCCCAGGCTTGCTGGCTGTCGGCATCCATTGGACCTTTTACCTGGGCTAGCGCGTGCGATTTTTGCAGTAAAGCCAGCCAGTCCCGGGCTATAGCTGGGTCCGGTTGCTTACCGGGGCTCACTAGCCAGACCACCTGACGGTCAAGGCGCTGCATAAATCCCTCGTTAAGACCCGGAGGTATAGCGCCCAGCGTCTGCTTTGGCAACATGGCCAGCACGCTGCTGTTAAGGCGGGCCTGAGGTAGCAGCGTCAGAAAGATGCCCAGCAGGAGCAGGCAGACGACTCCCCATAACAGCGCGGGGCGTTTACTGGGCGGCAAAGCGTTGGCGTTCGTCATCGGTCAGTTGCGCTGGCGTTAGTTGGTGTTGGGAAAGCGCGATATCGGTGCGATCCCCCTGCTTATCGTTGAGATGAATACTCTCCAGGTAAGTCTTTCCGGCTAAATCAATCGTCGCAAAAATCTTATCCAGCGGTGTGGTGATTGGCGTCAGGCGTAGCGTCCAGCGACCTTCTCCTAAGTCTGCAAACTCCACGCGGAAGTTTTGTTCCAGCACTTTACGATCCGCCTGGAATAACGCCCGTAGCAGATGATTAAACTGGAACATTTGCGGGTTATTCTCAGCGGTAATGGTCTGCGGTGGTTGACCGTTAATTGCCTGAACCATCCGTTTGTCGTCCAGCAGCAGTTGCATGGGGAACGGGGACGTTTGATCCCACAGCAACCCCTGGTCGCGGGCGATCAACATCTTGCCCTGAGATCGCAGCGGCTGCGGCAGATCCTTTATCGTCCGGGTTTGATCGAAGTGGGCGCGAACCACCGGTTGTTCGGTAAAACGCTGTTGTAGGGAGTCGAGCGTCAGGGCACTGACGAAAGGGCTGACGAGCAGCACGAGCAATGGCCATAATTTCATGGTGTCACTCCCATCCGTTCAAACAGAATATCCGGGCTGACAAAGCACAGTTCACGGCTTTTTTCGTCGACGGCGACCTGGATGGTGTAGCCTGTTGTGGCGCGTTTACCTGTTTCGGCATCAAAAATTTCGTAGCCGATATGCAGGCGATTTTCGTACTCTTTAATTTGGGCGCGTACACGGATACGCTGCTCGAAAGTCAGCGCATTGCGATACTTCACCCGAGTGTCGACCACGGGCCACAGATAGCCGGATTCTTTCATCTGCCGATAGCCATAATCGAATTGGTTCAGCAGTGCCTCACGGGCAATCTCGAAGTAACGGAAGTAGTTACCATGCCACGCTACGCCCATCATATCGACGTCGTGAAACGGAATAGTTAGCTCGACTTCAGCCGTAAAGCGGGGATCGTTAAGCACCCTTTACTCCTTGTCATTGGTATCCGGCAGTTGCCAGAAATCGAAAAAGTTAAACCAGTCTAGGGGCGACTGAAGCGCATAGTGCTCAAGGCGTTCGGCGTAGCGATCGACAGTATTCTGTAATGCCTGTTGTCGTGTGGCACGCGGTAAGAGCAGCGGGTCGGCAAACGGTTCGCAGTAGATGTGGAGTTTCTCCTGCTGGCGCAGGGCAAAAATCAGATCTACAGGGCAGCGTAAAATAGACGCGAGAATAAACGGGCCCTGTGGGAATGGCGCGTTTTGCCCCATAAAGCGGCTCCAGCACACGCGCCACTCGCCGCCGCGTTGGGGATTGACTGCGATGCGATCGCCTACGATGGCTACCCATTCACCGCGCTCCAATTTCTCTTTGAGCAGAATGGCAGTATCTGGGCCAATACTGTTCACCGGGAGCAGATTTAATCCAGCCTGCGGGGCCATCTCTTGCATGATTTGTTTAAAGCGTTGGGCGTTATCGCTAAATACCAGCGCATTGATTGTTTTACTGCCCTGTAGCTGGGCCAGTGCCCGACAGGCTTCGACATCGCCAAGATGTGAAGCCAGTAGTAGTTTTCCCCGAGGATCGCTGATATTCAGCGTCGTTTCTGCACCTGGTGCAAAAATCACATCGCGACCGAAGTGCAGCTCACCACGCCAGCTGGCGATCTTATCCAGCATCGCGCCGCCAAAACGCAGGAAATGCTGATAACTGGTCAGGTTTGGCGGTACTGGCATCCGCCGTGTGATCAGTTGCGCCCTTACGCGGCTAATCCAGCGTTGAGAGGCTTTTCGGGCAGTTGAAGCGCTGAGCCAGTATACGCCGACGACCGGATACAGTAGCAGGGAGAAGGCTTTGTGACCCAGTACACGCCAGACCAGTAGCATCAGGCGCATTCCCCACAACCCTTTGACTTCCTGTTGCTGCGCCCAGTGTGTCGATGAACGACGACAAAGCAGGGAGGGGATGCGTGGCAACATGCCAAAGAACAGGCGAGTGTGCATCAATGAAATGTGCAAATTGTCTTTAAGCGCGTCGAAATGGGATAGCCCGTCCTGCGGATAGGTGACTCGCGTGGGGATAAAATAGCTGGTGTTGCCTTGCCAGTAGAGGCGCACCATCACTTCAGTATCAAAATCCATCCGTTTGCCGAGCGTTACGCGCTGTGCCAGTTGCAGCGTGGGGGCCACCGGATACACCCGGAAGCCGCACATACTGTCTTTGATCTGCAACGAGAGCGTTTCTATCCACACCCAGATATGGGTTACCCAACGACCGTACAGGCGCGAGCGAGGAACCGAATCATCGTAAATCGGTTGCCCGGAAATCAGTGCTGTCGGATGTTCTTTTGCCAATGCAAGCAGCCTGGGAATATCTTCAATGGCATGTTGCCCGTCGGCATCGACTTGCACGGCATGACTGAACCCGGCATCTGCCGCCGTCTGCATTCCGCGAATAACCGCCGCTCCTTTGCCTGCGTTGATGGGCAGGCGAATTAACGTCAGATTGCTGTATTCTGCCGCCAGGCGTGCCAGTTCATCTCGTGTAGTCTCGTCACTGCCATCGTCCACCACAATGCAGGGGAGATTGAACGGCTGAAGACGATCCAACACGTCCGACATCATCGCGCCGTGGTTGTAGCAGGGGATCAACACGCACGGGGAAAAGGTTAGCGGCATAACCGAATCTTCCCGCTGCTGGCGGTATGGCGCACGTCACCGTCGTGGCGCTGGTAGCTAAAAGAGAGCATCTGACGCGCTTCCTGCCAGCTCAGACTCAGGGTGACGGTGGCCTCTGGCAATAACGGCGACTGGAACTTCACGTTTTGAATACTGTGAAAACGCCAGCCAGGGGCCAGCAGCGTGGTGGCGTAATCCATCGCCCAGTTCAGCTGTGCAACGCCCGGCAGCAGTGGCTGCACGCTAAAATGCCCGCTGAACCAAAACAGAGAAGGGTCTAGTTGTAAAACAATCTCAGCCTGATGAGGCAGTGCCTGATGGCGCTCGATTTCATGGGGTTTCATGAAATAACTCCTGTAATTGCGCATAGACACGCTTGTTCATACTGTTGACCGGAATCTCATCAATCACCCGCCAGTAGCGGGGAACCGCGACAGGCTCCAGCCAGGGCAGCAGCGAACGTCGCCAGGTCAGTTCTTGCGGTTTACCACCGCACTCAAGCCAGCGTTGCCGGGCTTCGTCATCCAGTACCAGCAGGACGCCAACGCCCTGACGTCCTCCACGTGAGACCGGCAATGCCGCGACTTCACAGATACCATCCAGTGCCAGTAAACGTTGTTCCACTTCGCTGAGTGAAATACGTTTCTCTTCAATTTTGACCACCCGCCCGCGTCTGCCCATCAGGCGGAACTGTCCATTTTCGATAAACTGCAGAACGTCATCGAGTAACAGGCCATCATCAGCGTTAATTAGCGGTGAAAACACACGAAATGCGTCGTCTTCTGACTGGAATCTGACGCCGGGAAAGGGCAGCCATGCCACATCATCCTGATGGCGATAGCGCCACGCAAGGATCCCGGTCTCAGTGCTGCCGTAGATCTCATCGGGCCAGACATTTAGCCAGTCAGCAGCCTGCGTGACGTCCTGCCAGGGCAGCATGCCGCCCGCAGACAGAATCAGTTCGACCGGCGGCGGTGTCAGGTTGTGGTCGAGGCGTTTCAGAAACGCCGGGCTGCTGATAAACGCATACCGATGCTCAGCGCTCAGCGCCGCCAGTTGTTCGGCATACCAAAGCATCGCCGCGTGCAGCGGCAGACCTAAGGCCATCGGCAAAAAGATACGGAACGTCAAGCCATACAGATGTTGCGGTACCACTGACGCGACCACCCGGCAACCTGCCAGACGATCGGCAAAGCGTGTAGCGAGCAATGCCGCTTCGCTATCCAGACGAGCGATCGGTTTGATCACGCGTTTCGGCTGGCCGGTCGAACCGGAAGTGAATAGCTCCACAAAGGCGTCACTGCGTATTGCTGGGAACGTGATGTCGTGAGCCACGGATGTCATGGCGGAGCTGACCACCCGCAGCGTTCCCTGCCAGTCCATCGCTTTATCGCTCAGTACGCCGTCAAACAGCAAGTGCTGCTCGTTTAACAACGAAACGCGACAATGTCCTGGGATCACCGGTGTTTTGCCGGCATGGAGCGTTGCCAGCAGCGCGACGATGAATAAATAGCTGTTCTCGAAGCACAATGCCCAGCGTTCACCTTCCTGCTGTCGCAGATATGTTATCAACTGGGCCACATCTTGGCGCAGATGGCCAAGCGTCCAGGTATGCTCTTCCTGCCACGCAACAGGAACGTCGTCCGGACGTGGGGCACAGAGCCATTGAGCGAGTGTGAGGGGCTGCTTCATTGGGTATCTCGTTTTATCACCAGTTGGCGAATTAACCACTCGCCTACCATCAATGTTCCCATTAGCAGATAGGAAACCATGCCGTTCCAGGTGGTCCACAGGGTCATATCGCCATTCAGTGCGGTAAAGAGCGCAACGCTGCCATTGATGATGAAAAAGGCGCACCAGATTTGTGTCACACGGCGCGTATAGCGCACGCCCGCATCGGGCAGATTTGGGTCGCGCAGTCGTGCCAGACGTTCAACAATGGGCATTGCTGACCATAACGATCCACCAAAAACCGACAGCATAACGGCGTTTACCACTACCGGATAAAACAGCAGCAGCTGGTGCGTTTTGAGCAGATAACTGGCAATGCACAAGGTGATACCCGCGACCGCCACTACCTGTGTCACGACGCGCAGCGGCCCCGCCTGTCGCCGGGTCTGGCGAAAGCGTAAAAAAAGGAGTAGCGCCATCAACGGTAGCAACCAGTGCAGACTGTTATGCGCCAGGCCAAACCAGATCAAAAACGGCCAGGCCAGCAACAGTAGACCTGTCAGCAGTTGTACGACTGGCAACGAGCGTGTGCCCGACACGGAGAATTACGCTTCTTTGAGAAGGCGTTCTACCGCATCGACGACATCTTGTACGGTGCGTACTGCTTTGAACTCTTCCGGCTTGATTTTCTTACCGGTTTTCTTTTGCAGATGCACGATCATGTCGACGGCATCGATGCTATCGAGTTCCAAATCTTCGTACAGGCGCGCCTCAGGCTTGATATCTTGCGGGTCAACTTCAAACAGCTTGACCAGCAGCGAGGAGACTTCTGCGTAAATGGCTTTTTGTTCGGTCATAACGGACTATCCTCAGGCACGTTGCGCGTGAATGAAAGATGCCAGCGTGGCGACGGAGAAGAAGTGCTGACGCATTTCTTCGCTCTCTGCTGAGAGGATCACGCCATACTCGTTTTTCACCGCCAGACCCAGCTCCAGGGCATCGATTGAGTCCAGACCTAAGCCATCGCCAAAGAGTGCCGCTTCGGTTTCAATATCATCAGCTGTCAGTTCGTCGAGATTCAATGTCGTTATAATGAGATTTTTGATTTCAAGATAAAGCGCTTGCATCATTAATTCCTGAAAGAGGTAAAGTACCTGGTTGTAATTGAAGCAAAAGATGCCGGTTCAACTGCCTTGCGGCCAGCGCCGGTTCTTGTGAGTTTGCGTCGTAAAATTGGTCGATCTTAACCCGTTCGTGTACTGAAATGGTAAACATCGGTTTTACAGATGGGACGTTGTACCATTGGCTTTCTTTATCCAGCATTTGTTCGCTGCAGTTAATAGTCACTATGCGTAAATCACTGCTGCAGCGCACGGCGATATTCGCCGCACCACGCTGTAACGTCATTGCTTCTCCGGGGCGTGTACGGGTTCCCTCGGGGAAAATTAAAATGGTATCGCCTTGCTCCAGACGTTGCTGGCAAGCGGGCAATAGCGCATCAGCCTGGCTGTTAATCAGATAATCTGCGGCCCGGACTACGCCGCCGAGAAAAGGATTTTTTAGTAGTGCACTTTTCACCAGACAGTCGGTTTCTGGCATGACCGAGGCCAGTAGGACATAGTCGATCAGCGTCGGGTGGTTGGCGACGACAAGACACCCTTGTTCGTTGCGTAAAATGTCTCGCCCTTCAATCTGGTAATCCAGCACGCCAAGCCGCTTCGCCACGGTTAAGAAGAGACGAAAACTGGCGGCGATACTGCGTCTGGCGATACGCCGACGTCGGGCTTTATCCCATACCGCGATCAGCAGGACGTTAAACCAAATCGTAGATAGGAGGAGCCCGCCGAGGCCAAACAGGGCAAAGCAAAAACCGGTCATCACCAGTCGCCATACCCGGTTAAGCCGCAGGATCATCGTGTTCATCACTGACTCCACTGCCACTGTACGCGTTCGCCAGGCAGGGTAAACGCCCTGGCATCTTGTAAGTAATGTTGTAAAAACAACAGGCTTTGCGGCAACGTTGTCTCGTCCTGTGCGCTGTGTGGACGGGTTTCACATTGCCAGCTATCACCGGATTCAATAACCAGCGCGACGGCAAACGGCCACGTTGGCATGTCTGGTGGTAACTGTGGGTGATAAAACTCGGGCAGAAAACCGTCGAAATCGACCATCAATACGCGCTGATATCCCGCCTGCAACAGCCCGATGACTTCGCATAACCCCTGCTGGAATGTATCCCTGCCAGCAGAAAGCGAGGAGGAGACAATCGGTTTTTTTGCGGCGATGGTCAAGTTACCCACAGCAGAGTTATGGACAGAAAGGGCAAAATCGGTCGGTGAGAGCGCTTGCTCAGTCGCAAGAGCGTGTAGGATCCTGTAGTTACGCTCCAGTTCACCATGGCGGCTGGTATACAAAACGGCATTGATATCATGACGGCGTAGCATCGCCAGACCGCAATCGACGGCCAGTTTGCTGCCGGAACTGAGGCGGCGAGCTGTCATCATCGGTAACTCATGGAGCTTAGCCAACGGCGCGGTGGGATCGATGGCGTGCGAAAGCCGTGACCATTCATGCCACTGTTCTGTTTCGCTTAACCCTGGTGCCTTGGCCTGCCAGTCAATAATGTTGAAAGCAAATTTCATCAACGCGTATCCGCGGTAAATCGGTTGTTCCGATTGTTTCTTATTTTTTCTTCTGACATATCAATAAAGTATGCCCAACACCTAAGTTGTCGTGGCGTTCATCTACCTGAAAACCTGCCTGATTCAGATAGTGATAAAACTTCTCTACGCTGTAGAAACGGCTGTTGCCATTCGCCATACAGGTAAAATAAAGCGAAGACGCATTCAGGCTAAATGAGGCCGCCTCAAATTTTTGGGCATCCCAAAACAGCTCCATAATGCACAGCTTCGCGCCCGGTTTCATCACCCGAGCAACGTTGCTTAGCATAGCGATAATTTGTTCCGGGGAAAAACAGTCCAGGAATTGGCTCATCCACCAGATATCAGCGCCGTCAGGTAAAGGCGAGTCGCTAAGCATATCCACAGCATGGAAATTTATGCGATGAGATAATCCTGCATTTTCTATATTTTCGCGGGCAAGTGCAATTTGTTGCGGCAAATCTAAGAGGGTGACTGTAATATTGTCATCATGCTGACAACAACGTAATGCCCATTTTCCGGTATTTCCACCGACATCGTACAGGGTTGCAGGGGCGCTGGCGAATACATATGGCAATGCGGCATCAAATGCGCCATCTGAATAGTAATGATCAAAAGCAAACCAACTTTCACGCGCAGCCAGCGGTAATTGTGATAGCGCAGGATAGATTGTTGGCCAGTCGCCAAAAATTTTTAGTCCCGCGGGTTTTCCATCTTTCAACGCATTTTCAAGATAGAACAATCCTTGGTAGCAAACATCCTGAGTGAAGTCCATATTCACGCGCGTCATGGTGTCATGTAAAAGAAAATGACCGACTTTAGCGAGGTAATAATATCCTTCTTTGTGGGTAATGATTCGCCCACTTAACCCCATATCCAACAGGATGCTGGCGGCATATTCGTTGATGGTGCTGTTTTCGGTAATTTCGTCGAGCGTGGCGCCGCGTTTACCTTGCTTGTCTAGCCAGGTGAGTACTCCCGCATTTCGCAGACACAACGCGGTTTGAAAAAGCATAGGGGCAAAGGCGATACGTTGTGCTTCAGTAATGGCATCCAGTGCGCTAAGCGAATCCTGTTCGTACATGTGGGGACAACCTGTTAAATGGCAGATAATAAGAGTATCGGGCCTTTTCGGCCCGACTTTAGGCATAATTACAGATTGGCGCCGGCTGACAGATTAAGCTGGATGTCTTTATCCAGATTGCGTACCCAGCGGTTATAGTTTTTGTGAATTTTTCCACCAGATGCCTGCAGGTTGAGGCTGCTGTCGTATTTGATGTCATAGCTGGTGGCGGTATAAGTGATACGGACTTCAGCTACATGATCGCGGGTTTGTTGGCGAGCTTTAATAACACCTGGTCCGGCTTCAGACATGACCCATTGGCGTTGAATACCGGCTTTCAGGATTGCGGTTTTAACCTGGTCCTGAGTATGCCCCGCGCTCACACTGGTGTGAACTTGATCAATCGGCGCAGTACGTGCACAACCCGCCAGAGCACCGACAACGGCAATGGCCGCAAACCACTTAATATACTGTTTCATTAAAGCTCCCTATCAAAGTACCGTTTATACGTGTTAAATAATAAACTCCGAAATCATGGGCACCTTGTATTGCCTATGATTATATTTAAGCTAAATTAGCATTTTATTTCATATAGTTGGTAGCAAGGTAATGAGATGACCGGATAGTAATATCCCAAGACTTTCTTCAACGGAAATTTTTCAGCATCATCATTGGCGAGAAGTATAGATTTTTAGAGAAAATGTATCAAATAAAATAACCTTTAAAGCTAAGTAGATAGCTTAAGTTAAATGCTTTGGGGGGTATTCATTATTTTTATGCGTTTTGGTAAAGAAACCATCATCTTGACTTATGTATTTTCTTTATAAAAAATGAAATCCCTTTCACTCTTTATTTAAGATAAGCTTCTATATATAACTGCGTTAGCGTCATTTTAACGGTCATATAAAAATATAAAAACTACCTCGGTTGGTAGTTTTTCAGGGAAGCCGGCTTTTGGGCCTGCCGGGCCCCAGCAAAATCGCCAGTTTGCTGCCGCCTGTGGTGGTTTCCATCCAGATTTTACATACGCTGGTTAACGGCACGGAGAGCAACATGCCGACCGGACCGAGCAGCCATCCCCATACCAACAGAGAGAGGAAGACGATTAGCGTCGATAATCCCAGCCGATGCCCCATCATTCGGGGTTCGAGAATATTGCCAATCACCATATGCACCACCAGAAACAGTGCGCCAACCAACAGACATTCGTAAATGCCATTAAAAAGCAGTGCCTGGATCATGGGCGGGACGGCGGAAATGACCGAGCCAATGTTGGGCACGTAGTTTAACAGGAATGCCAGTACGCCCCACATCAGAGCAAACTGAATCCCCATCAGTGCCAGTCCCAGCCAGATTATGGCACCGGTCCATAAGCTGAGCAGCGTTTTCAGCGCCAGATAGTGTGACACACCCTTCAGCGCTCGATGTAGCCCCGCAATGTGGATTTGCGGATTATTCAACGCAAAACGCATCTTATAGGGGACATGACGCACCTCAAACAGCATAAAAACTACCGTCATCACCAGCAGAAAGACGCTGGCCATGGCACCAGAAAGACTCGTCATCAGCGTGGTTGTGAAGGTCATCAGCTTGTCAGAGTCCATGCGTTGCAGTATACGTTCCGGGGACATATGCAGATTCAGAAAAGGCACCATCTCTTGCAAATACAGAACCTTGCGCGTTAGCTCCTTATTGTATTTTGGCAGCAGGTCCATGAATTCAGTGATTGACGACGCCAGCACGCCAACCAACGCCGTAAGAACGATCAGCATCACCACCACGACTAAGGTAATAGCGATTGGGCGACCGACTCCCCGGCGGATAAACCAGGTGACCAGTGGATTCAATACAATGGCAAAAAAGAGGGCCAGCAGCAGCTGCACAATGATATCCGCCGCAGCATGGATACCTGCGAGGATCACCACCAGAGCGGCCAGTTTGAGCAAAATGTGCAAACCCGTTTTATCGGGCTGGGTGGTTATCATGTCTTCTTCCTGTTTGCGTTTTTGCATTAAGTGTAGCGGCTGGCTTGCGACTGATATTCCTAAACTGGCTACTGATTTCTGCTCTGCAACATGGTAGAAATGAAACACTGTTGTGAAAACGTGGTGACCCTCCATGCCCGAACCCGTCGCTGAACCGACGCTTAGCGGTTTACGCCTGAACCTGCGTATTGTTTCTGTGGTGATGTTTAACTTCGCCAGCTACCTGACCATCGGCCTGCCGCTCGCGGTGTTGCCTGGCTACGTCCATGATGTAATGGGATTTAGTGCTTTCTGGGCTGGGCTGGTCATCAGCCTGCAATATTTCGCTACGCTGCTGAGCCGTCCACATGCCGGTCGCTATGCCGATCTGCTGGGGCCAAAGAAGATTGTGGTATTTGGGCTGTGCGGCTGCTTTTTAAGTGGCCTGGGCTATTTACTGGCGGGATCAACGAACGGCTGGCCGTTGGCCAGTCTGCTGCTGCTATGTCTGGGGCGCGTGATTCTCGGGATCGGGCAAAGCTTTGCCGGGACCGGCTCTACGCTGTGGGGCGTGGGGGTGGTTGGCTCAATGCACATCGGACGGGTGATTTCCTGGAATGGTATCGTGACCTATGGCGCGATGGCGATAGGCGCGCCGCTGGGTGTTCTGTTTTATGCCTGGGGTGGCTTACAGGGGCTGGCGCTGACCGTGATGGGCGTGGCACTGTTGGCAATCCTGCTGGCGCTCCCTCGTCCGGCGGTGAAGGCCAGCAAAGGCAAACCGTTGCCATTTCGCGCGGTGCTTGGGCGCGTCTGGTTGTATGGTATGGCGCTGGCCCTGGCCTCCGCCGGATTTGGGGTAATCGCTACCTTCATTACCTTGTTCTATGATGCCAAAGGCTGGGATGGCGCCGCATTCGCGCTGACGCTTTTTAGCTGCACGTTTGTTGGTACTCGTTTGTTGTTCCCAAATGGTATCAACCGTTTAGGCGGGCTGAATGTGGCGATGATCTGCTTTAGCGTCGAGATTGTCGGGCTGTTACTGGTCGGGATGGCTTCGATGCCGTGGATGGCGAAAATCGGCGTTCTGCTGGCCGGGGCTGGGTTCTCACTGGTTTTCCCGGCGCTGGGCGTGGTGGCGGTAAAAGCCGTTCCTCAGCAAAATCAGGGTGCTGCGCTGGCGACCTACACGGTGTTTATGGATTTATCGCTGGGGGTTACCGGGCCGCTGGCCGGGCTGGTCATGACGTGGGCGGGTGTGCCGGTTATCTATCTGGCAGCGGCAGGGCTGGTAGCGGTGGCGTTATTGCTGACCTGGCGGTTAAAAAAACGGCCTCAGGTGGTGTCACCGGAGGCCGCGTCATCGTCTTAACCGTTACTGGATAACCAGCGTGTTAATGATGTTTTCTGCGGTCGTCTGCGCTTTTTGCTGATCGTCAGCAGGCAGCGTGATTTGCAGCGTCAGCAGTTGGTTGTCCACTTTACCCAACACCACGGAAGAGTATGCGGTCTGGCCTTTGGCCGAGATGATGCTGTCTAACTGCTGCAGCGTGTGGCCTTTCAGCTCAATAGATTTATTGGTGACGACCTGCAGCTGCGGGTCACGGCTACGCTGCTGATCTTCCAGACGTTTTGCCAGCACGGCCAGATCTTCGTTGGTGTTGTCGCCAACAATCACAATCACCGCTTTCTGGCCGGTTGCGTCAGAATATACGTGCATATTGTTCGCCTGGGTGCCCAGCTTGCCGCTTTGATCGGTCATATCCGCTGGCAGGGAAAAACTGAGTTTGCCGTCCAGCAGGCTGACCGGTTGTCCGGTGGCGTTACTTTCTGCGGCAGCACCCTCGGCTGGCGCTTTTGTATCGCTATTATCACAGGCCGCAAGCCCCATAACCAGCAGGCCAATACCGACATATTTAACCAGATTGCGCATTGACTTCTTCCTTTCGATAAACGGCCATAACGGCTCATTCGTCCATCTTATCACAACTCGGAAAATGAACCTTTAACTCGTCTGCAATGCAGAGATTTCAGATTTATCTGCCAGCCTTTTCAGTAACATATTCAGCAACACGCCATACATTGGCAGGAAGAAAATAATGCTGATCAGCACTTTGAAGCAGTAATCGACCAGTGCGATTTCCATCCAGTGCTCGGCCATAAAGGCATCCGGGCTACGCCAGAAAGCGATAAAGAAGAAGGCCAACGTATCGCTGATATTGCCAAACAGCGTGGACGCCGTCGGTGCCAGCCACCAGCGACGGTTCTGACGCAGGCGGTTAAAGACATGCACATCCAGAATTTGTCCCAGCGCGTAGGCCATAAAGCTGGCGGCGGCGATACGGGCGACAAACAGGTTAAAGTGCAGCAGTGCGCCGAATCCTTGCCACGATCCCATATAGAACAGTGATGAAACGACATAGGAGATCAGCAGCGCGGGGATCATAACCGCAAAGATGATACGTCGAGCCAGCGGCGCGCCAAAAATACGCACGGTCAGGTCGGTCGCGAGGAAAATAAACGGAAAGCTAAACGCGCCCCATGTGGTATGGAAACCAAAAATGGAGATTGGAAGCTGCACCAGATAGTTGCTGGAGGTGATCACCAGCAGATGAAATAGCGATAGCCAGAACAACGCTTTTACGCGCTGAGTTTGTGTAAACGGAGTCATATTGTGACCTTTTTGTTGGATGGGGTGAGGGAACCCAATAAAAAACCGTCGCATGATACTGCTTTAAGAGCACATTGCAATGGTTGTTTTTCACGCAATCGTTAACCTGATTGGCTTACGCCACAACAGAGCGTAAAATAACGCCGTTTTTGTATGAATGAGACGACGATGAGCGACCTGTTTACTTCCCCCGACCATACTCTTGATGCCCAGGGGCTGCGCTGCCCGGAACCGGTAATGATGGTACGTAAAACCGTACGCGGCATGCAGGCCGGTGAAACGCTGCTGATTGTCGCCGACGATCCGGCAACAACCCGCGATATTCCTGGCTTCTGTACCTTTATGGAACATGAGCTGGTGGCCAAAGAGACCGACTCGCTGCCGTACCGCTATCTGGTGCGCAAAGGCCAGTAATCTTGTTATGCCGGATGGCGCTAACGCTTCTCCGGCCTATAAAGACTGAGTAACCTGTAGGCCTGATAAGCGAAGCGCCATCAGGCGAGAAACAGGCACTACCCTTTACGCAACAACCGCAGCGCGTTCGCGGTCACCAGCACCGTCGCCCCCGTATCCGCCAGCACCGCCAGCCACAGTCCGGTTATCCCGAGCAGCGTGGTGACGAGGAAAATCCCCTTCAGACCCAGCGCAATCGCAATGTTCTGGCGAATATTGGCGTGGGTGGCCCGCGCCAGCTGAATCATTTGCACCAGACCACGCAGACGGTTGTGGGTCAGAGCGGCATCGGCGGTCTCCAGCGCGACGTCGGTCCCGCTTCCCATCGCAATACCAATTGTGGCCGCTTTCATTGCCGGAGCGTCGTTGATGCCGTCGCCGACCATCGCCAGCGGCGACTGTTGGTTAAGATGGGTAACGGCCTGCACCTTATCTTCCGGCAAGAGTCCCGCTTTGAATTCGAGGCCCAGTTCACCGGCAATGGCGGCGGCCGCACGCGGGTTATCACCGGTCAGGATCACGCCTTTCACGCCAATCTGATTAAGCTCGCTGATGGCGCTGCGAGCGTCATCGCGCAGCGTGTCTTGTAGGGCCAGTACGCCGAGTACAGTATCGTTACGCAGCACCAACACCACCGTTTGGCCCGCGCTTTCCAGCTCGCTAATCTGCCCGGCAAAGGCATCGGCAGGCTGCTTACCAGCGGCGCAAATCAGTACGCGTTCGCCGTTGACCAGCGCTTCAATTCCAGAGCCAACCAGCGCCCGTTGCTCTTTTGCGACAGGAATAGTCAGCTCGCGCGTTTGTGCTTCTCGGACAATCGCTTGTGCCAGCGGGTGTGTCGCGCCTTGCTCTACCGCTGCCGCCAGTGCCAGCAGTTCAGCCTCACCAATACCGCTTGCCGGATGAATCGCCGTGACGCGTGGTTTACCGACGGTCAGGGTGCCGGTTTTATCAAACGCCACCTGAGTGACTCTACCCAACTGTTCCAGCGCGGCTCCGCCTTTGATTAACGCCCCACGACGTGCCGCGGCGGCCAGACCAGAGGTAATGGCTGCGGGCGTTGAAATCACCAGAGCGCAAGGACAGCCAATCAGCAACAGCGTCAGCCCTTTGTAAATCCACTCCTGCCAGGATGCAGCAAACAGCAGTGGCGGCACGAGGGTGACCAGCAGCGCAACCGCCATAATAGCTGGGGTATAAATTCGGCTGAAACGGTCAATGAAGCGCTCAATGGGAGCGCGGCGTTCTTCCGCTTCTTCAATCAGCTTCAGAATACGGTCAATCGCGCTGGCACCCGGTTCTGAGAGCACTTCCAGCGTTACCAGACGATCCACGCTGGTGGCACCCGCCGGGACTTTCTCGCCGGTGGCGCGTTCAACCGGGATCGATTCGCCGGTCAGGGCGCTCTCATCAAAGCTGGCAAAGCCGGAGACCAGTTTGCCGTCGGCAGGTAAACGCCCACCCGCGGCAACTTCAATAACATCGCCAGGCCGGAGGGTATTGATAGCCACCTCTTCGCGTTCGCCGTTACGCAAGCGTGTGGCGGTTTCCGGTTTGAGCGCCATCAGAGCGCTGACCCCTTTACGGGCGCGGCTGGCGGCCCAACCTTCCAGACGCTCGCCAATTAAAAACAGCAGCAGCACCATAGCGGCTTCCGCCGTCGCGCCGATAAACAGTGCGCCAATGGCGGCGACGCTCATCAACGTTTCAATGGCAAAGTAGCTGCCGGTTTTCATCAGACGCAGGGCCTGACGGGCAATGGGATACAGGCCGACCAGCGTGGTGGCGATAAACGCTATCTGACCGAAGGGATGATTGAACTGCTCCAGCCCCCAGCTAATCGCCATCATAATAATCAGCGAAATCAGCGGCAGGTTTTCTTTAAAACGTGACTCGGGTGCGGCGTCCGTCGCGTGCTCATCGCGCAGGGTATAGCCTGCTTTTTGCACCGCGTTTTCAACTTGCTGGCGGATATCGGAACCGGCATCGACCACCAGTTTTTCAGTGGCGAACAGAACCTGGACCTGGTTGACGCCGCTGACCTGGCGGACCGCATTCTCTACTTTGCGGGCGCAAGCTGCGCAGTCCATGCCTGCCACTTTCCAGGAATAGCGGGTACCTATTACGGTATCGGATACGGTTGGTGTAGTGGAGCAGCTTCCTTCGCAGCAGCAGTCATCCGCCTTTTGTGGTGCAGGCGCTGGCTTGAAAGAAGAGAATTGTGGGACTTTTTTGCCACGGGTATCGGGTGTCGACATGGCATCCTCCGGTTGATAATCATTTCGTATTAACCGGAGGATACACTCTGGAGTCGACTCCAGAGTCAAGCGTTTTAAAGATACAACGAACGAACAATCAGGAAATGTCCGGCGAAGTAGCAGGCGGCGGCAATGGCGTTATCAGCGCGGAAGCGGCGACGGTAATGGCTACCCAGCCAGACAATGTTGCCGATGAACAGGAGGGATGCGCCCATAAATGCCGACAGCGCCGGGGCGGTCGGTCGAAAGAACCACAGTTCACCGGCCATCCAGACCATCATCAGCGTGATGCCGATAAAGGTGCAGATAGCGACACGCAGCTCTTCCAGACGCGTCCAGATCACGGCGATCAGCAACGCCCCCAGCACTACCAGCACCAACGGCAAAGGCCAGAAGAACGACAGCGTCATTTGGCTGGCGAAGTAGATGGTATACAGCAGATGCGACAGGAAGAATGCCCCCACGGCGTACAGCAGGCGTTGGCGCGGTAACAGCGTCAGCGCATCGCCCAGCAGCGAGGCAAGCAGGCCAGCCAGCACCAGATAGCTGATAGCGTTAAACATTGGCGCCTGCCAGGCCAGCAGTGCCAGCAGGAGTAACGTCAGGGGCTTAAAGACCCAGCGTTGCCAGGCAGGTCCACGATAGGAAGCATCCACGAACAACCATGCGGAAAGACAGACAGCGATAAACGACCAAAGCATCTTAGTTCCTTGAATTCGTTATTTTTTCGTAAGCGGGGTGCTCACGGCTCTACTGTCCAGTGTAGAGGTCGACACAGCCAGATGACAACACCATAACAGGCGATGTATGCTTATTTCCGCATTTTCTGATGGGTTAATAATATGAGCAAACCACCACTTTTTTTCATTGTTATCATTGTCTTAATCGTTATCGCTGCGTCGTTTCGCTTTGTTCAGCAGCGGCGAGAAAAAGCCGATAATGATGCGGCGCCGCTGGTGCAAAAGCAGGTGGTGGTAAGTAACAAACGGGAAAAACCGCTAAACGATCGGCGATCCCGTCAGCAGGAAGTAAGCCCGGCAGGAACCAGCATGCGCTATGAAGCCAGCTTTAAGCCACAAAACGGGGGGATGGAGCAGACGTTTCGTCTGGATGCCCAGCAGTACCACGCGTTAACGGTCGGGGATAAAGGCACGCTGAGTTACAAAGGTTCGCGATTTGTTGATTTTACGCATGGGCAATAAAGCCGATCGGCACTGTATTTATCTTGCCAGTGCCGATAATAAATTCAACTGAAATATATAACACTATTCAAATATAGTTATTATCTATTCTTCTGTGAAAATAACGTTGGCATTATGTTTTTTTGTGTGACTAAAATATCGATTGTATCACTATTCTGCTATCCGCCTTTCACTATCCTATTATTCCAACGTTGTCGCATGAATATAAACATGTAATTTAAATGGCTAAGGAATTGAAATGGCGAATACAATGTGGTTGACCTTGAATGGGCAGGCGCAGGGATTGATTTCTGCTGGCTGTGCATCGGTAAATTCGATAGGAAATAAATCACAAACGGCCCACCGTGATCAGATAATGGTCATGACAGTGAATCATGGCATGAGTCGGGTACAAAATGTGAACCATCAATGTTTGACGTTTATAAAGCCAGTAGATAAATCCTCGCCGTTATTAGGGAAAGCCATAACTGACAATGAAACATTGAACTGTGAATTTAGCTTCTATCGCACGAGTCCTGCGGGTTTAAATGAGTGTTATTACGCGATAAAACTTATCAATGCCAGAATATCCAGCATCCATTTACAGGTGCCTCATACTATCGATGACAGTGCGGGTCAGCCAGAAGAAGTCATTGAGCTTTCCTATGAGTCAATTACCTGGGATCACATTATGGCGGGAACCAGTGCATACAGCCTTTGGGATGAGCGAATTTATTAAGGAATAATGATGGAAAGGTATTATGACTGGATAGGAAATCACCGTGAAGATATTCTTAGAGGAAATAACTGGCAACGTAATCAGTGTATTGAGAACGAAATCAGAACGCTGAAAAATAATCTGAATAGCAATACACAACACATTATGCTGCTAACGCTTGAAGAGGCGCAGGGCGTGATTGATGATTTGCTGGGCAGCAAATCTGTCAGTTTTTCGACCAATTATGCAGGTAATATCAAAGATGCGGCTGATGCGACTAAAAAGCTGTCGAAGCTTTTTTCTTATCAACAGGCCGGAAAGATTGTCTTCACTTTAAAAGGCCTTGGGATTAAAGCAACGCAATATGCTTATCAGGGAAAGCTGTATGTGAAGATTACGGGCTACCCTTCTCTGCGGCGCATTCTTAACGGAACCCGTTACCGGATAAATCATCCTAAAGTACTTGAAGTGGGCATTGGCAGCGCCGGGTTTCGAAATGGCATAATGTCAGGGGCCAAATTCTGTATCTGGTTTTCCGCATGCTGGCGGTTGATTGAGTTGGCCTTTAAATCCGAGCATGACGTTGCCGCATTGCTGGGAAACGTGACGATGGATGTGGCGAAGGTGATTGTAAGTGTTTTTGTCTCGCAATCAGTGGGTAGTACTCTTGGGTTAGCTGTACCTCTATTGTTCTCTAGCGCCGCCGTTCCGGTTTGGGGAGAAATTGTCGGTGTCGTTGTATTAGGTTTTATTATTACCTGGTCTCTGAATGAAGTGGACAACAAATATGAGCTATCAGACAAACTGATAGCGTGTATTCGTGAGGGACTTAAAGAACGGCAAAGAATCGAAGAGAGGAACATCCAACGGCTGGGGTACAGAAGCTCCCTTTATGGCGGAAATTATTGACATGAAGCATAATATTAATCTGGTGAATATTAAGAAGAGATGCAACTTATTTCTCTGTATATTCATTTTTGGGGGGGGGACTTGGGTGGAGTATATTGCCAGCGTACCGGATCTCACCGATCTCATTGAATCCAGAAGCATCGTCTACTTTTTCTGGGGTTCATTTTGCATGTTTTTCATGATTCCGGTGACGGGTTGCTTTACTTTGGGCACTGCCTATCTGGCTTTTGCGAAAAGCATGCAGCCGCCAAAATTCTTCGACAGGACATTTACCATTGTTTTCCACGTCGCGGGGGTAGGATTTGTTATTGGTACTATCCTCTCTTTTATTGTTATTTTTTATCCTCTTGGTACTAACTATGTTTTATGTGAGCGTCCAGGCCCGACGTCTGGCACCTATTACACCCGGACCGAAGAGATTTGCGAACAGGTGAAACACCTGCGGAAAACAAGAGCCAGTAAAGATATTCCAAAACTGAAAGATCAACTGGACGGTATATTACCACCGTGATGGTGAGTTGCAGGCCCAGCCCGGCCCGCAACGTGCCGCCGGGCGAAAAGATCACAGCTACTTCTTCAACTGATCTTTAATCTTCTTCTGCCACACCAGTAGCTCAAAGACGCCGAACAGAAAAATACGGATTTTCTCTCCGTTGGTCATCTGCGGGCCATCTTTAGGCATGGTGCTTTTTAGCAGCGCCAGCTGCATGCCATGCATCAGCACCATAAATATCAGTGCGACGTTAACGAAGATGTTGAGCGGGCGTGGAAAGGGTTGGAAAATATTCAGTAGTAAAAATGCCCAGACGCACAGCATCAGCAGGCGTCCCAGGTTAATCAGCATCGTGTTCTCCTCGTGCTTCACGTTGGTACAGGCGATAGGCGACCTGTCCGGCGACTTTCTCACGGTATAGCGACCAGTTCACCGGAACCGGCGGTAAGCCGTTTTCTACTTCGCTTTCAACGTAAATATACGCTTCATTTGCCAGCCAGCCATGAGTTTCCAGAAGAGTTAATGTTTCTTCCAGTAATCCTTTGCGAAACGGCGGGTCAACAAATACCACGTTATGCGGCGTACCTGCCTGAGCCAAAAATGTCAGCGTATTGGTATTGACGACGCGGGCATGGGAGGCTTTTAGCGTGGCGAGATTCTTTTGTAGCTGCTGAGATACCGCGCGATCCATCTCCAGAAGCGTCGCATTTGCCGCATAGCGAGAGAGGGCTTCCAGCCCCAGCGCGCCGCTGCCGGCGAAGCAGTCCAGACAGTGAGCATCGACCATTACCGGGGCCAGCCAGTTAAACAACGTTTCGCGCACACGGTCGGTGGTCGGACGTAAGCCGGGGCTGTCCGGAACCGGGAGTTTACGGCCACGCCATTGCCCGCCAATAATGCGGATCTGGCCGCTACCAGAGTGATTCGGTTTTTTCATTTCTATTATTGCTCAATCCGCCTATAGCATGTCATTCCAGGCGGTGATGTGAGTTAAGTTAAGTGATAGACTATTTCATCATTTTTTTAGCTGCTATGTACATAGCGTTGACGCTGTGCCATGAAGCAACAGCGGGGGAGTGTAGTCGCAAATGGCGAAAGAGAAAAAACGTGGCTTTTTTTCCTGGCTGGGCTTTGGTCAAAAAGAGCAGGCACCGGAAAACGAGACAGAAGTAAAAAATGAAGAACAACAACCGGTTGCTGAAGAAACTACCGTCGTTGACGAACAGCCGCACGTCGAGGAAACCCGTAGCGAGGCTGAAACGCAAGCCTTTGCAGCTGAAGTCGTTGAAGTAACTGAACAGGTTGCGGAAATCGAAAAACTGCAGCCGGAAGAAGAACCTGTCGCCGAACAAGCGCAGCCGGAGATTGAGCCGGTTGCTGAACCCGTTGCTGAAACTGTAGTGGAAACGCCAGCAGCGGTGGTTATCGAACGCGAAGAATTGCCGCTGCCGGAAGAGGTGAAAACTGAAGAAGTTTCTGCCGAAGAATGGCAGGCCGAAGCGGAAACCGTGGAAATCGTTGAGGCGGCTGAAGAAGAAGCTGAAAACGAACCGCAACTGACCGACGAAGAGCTGGAAGCACAGGCGCTGGCCGCTGAGGCTGCTAAAGAAGCGGTTATGGTGGTGCCGGTAGAAGAACCTGCTGTAGAAGAACCGGTAGAAGAAGAGGTGGTCCAGGAGCAGGAAAAACCAACCAAAGAAGGTTTCTTTGCGCGTCTGAAACGCAGCCTGCTGAAAACAAAAGAAAACCTCGGTTCCGGATTTATCAGTCTGTTCCGTGGTAAAAAAATCGACGATGATCTGTTTGAAGAGCTGGAAGAGCAGCTGCTGATCGCTGATGTGGGTGTAGAAACGACCCGCAAGATCATTGCGAATCTGACGGAAGGCGCCAGCCGTAAGCAGCTTAAAGATGCGGAAGCGCTGTACGGTCTGTTGAAAGAAGAGATGGGCGAGATTCTGGCGAAGGTTGACGAACCGCTGAACGTTGATGGCAAAACACCATTTGTTATCTTAATGGTTGGCGTCAACGGCGTGGGTAAAACCACCACTATTGGTAAGCTGGCGCGTCAGTTTGAGCAGCAGGGTAAATCGGTAATGCTGGCGGCAGGTGATACTTTCCGTGCGGCGGCAGTAGAACAGCTGCAGGTTTGGGGTCAGCGTAACAACATCCCGGTGATTGCTCAGCATACTGGCGCGGATTCCGCGTCCGTCATCTTTGATGCCATCCAGGCGGCGAAGGCGCGTAACGTAGACGTGCTGATCGCTGATACCGCAGGGCGTTTGCAGAATAAATCGCACCTGATGGAAGAATTGAAAAAAATCGTTCGCGTCATGAAGAAGCTGGACGAAGATGCGCCGCATGAAGTTATGCTGACTATCGACGCCAGCACCGGGCAGAATGCGATAAGCCAGGCCAAACTGTTCCATGAAGCGGTGGGCTTAACCGGTATCACCCTGACCAAGCTGGACGGTACGGCGAAGGGCGGGGTTATCTTCTCGGTAGCCGATCAGTTTGGCATCCCTATCCGCTATATCGGTGTGGGCGAACGTATCGAGGATTTACGTCCGTTTAAAGCGGACGATTTTATAGAGGCACTTTTTGCCCGAGAGGATTAACAATGATTCGCTTTGAACATGTCAGCAAGGCCTATCTCGGTGGGAGACAAGCGCTGCAGGGAGTGACCTTCCATATGCAGCCTGGCGAGATGGCGTTTCTGACCGGCCACTCCGGCGCGGGGAAAAGTACCCTGCTGAAGCTGATTTGTGGAATTGAACGGCCCAGCGCCGGGAAAATCTACTTTAGCGGGCATGACATCAGCCGTTTGAAAAACCGTGAAGTGCCGTTTCTGCGTCGTCAGATTGGCATGATTTTTCAGGATCACCACCTGTTGATGGACAGAACCGTGTTTGACAATGTGGCAATCCCGCTGATCATCGCGGGTGCCAGCGGGGACGATATTCGTCGTCGCGTGTCAGCGGCGCTGGATAAGGTCGGGCTGTTGGACAAAGCGAAAAACTTCCCGATTCAGCTCTCCGGCGGTGAACAACAACGCGTCGGCATCGCCCGTGCGGTGGTGAACAAACCTGCGGTGCTGCTGGCGGATGAACCAACGGGGAACCTGGATGACGCACTGTCAGAAGGGATCCTTCGCCTGTTCGAAGAGTTTAACCGCGTCGGGGTCACGGTATTAATGGCCACGCACGATATTGGCCTGATCTCCCGTCGCTCCTATCGCCAAATGGTTCTGAGCGATGGACATCTGCATGGAGGCCTGGCGCATGAATAGACGTGACGCTATTAACCAAATCAAACAGTTCGGTGGCCGACTGGATCGCTTTCGTAAATCGGGCGGTGCGCCGGGTGACGGCGGTCGCAACGCGCCAAAGCGTGCGAAAGCCGCGCCAAAGCCGAACTCGCGTAAAACTAATGTCTTTAACGAGCAGGTACGTTATGCGTTTCAGGGCGCGTTACAGGACCTGAAAAGCAAGCCGCTGGCGACGTTTCTGACGGTGATGGTCATTGCCATCTCCCTGACGCTGCCAAGCGTGTGCTACATGGTTTATAAGAACGTAAACCATGCGGCAAGCCAGTATTATCCGTCTCCGCAGATCACCGTTTACCTGCAAAAAACGCTGGATGATGATGCGGCGGCGCGGGTGGTTGGTCAGTTGCAGGCCGAGCAGGGCGTGGAGAAAGTGAATTATCTTTCCCGTGACGACGCGCTGGGTGAATTCCGCAACTGGTCTGGCTTTGGCGGCGCGCTGGATATGCTGGAAGAGAACCCGCTTCCGGCCGTGGCGGTTGTTATCCCGAAACTGGACTTCCAGGGGACGGAGTCGCTGAACACGCTGCGTGACCGCATCGCACAAATCAACGGTATTGATGAAGTGCGAATGGATGACAGCTGGTTCGCTCGCCTGGCGGCGCTGACGGGCCTTGTCGGGCGCGTTTCCGCGATGATCGGCGTGCTGATGGTGGCGGCGGTCTTCCTCGTCATCGGTAACAGCGTGCGTCTGAGTATTTTTGCGCGACGCGATACCATTAACGTGCAAAAACTGATTGGCGCGACGGATGGATTTATCCTGCGTCCGTTCCTCTACGGCGGTGCACTGCTCGGTTTTTCCGGTGCATTTCTTTCACTGATTTTGTCAGAAATTTTGGTGATGCGTCTGTCGTCAGCGGTGACTGAGGTGGCACAGGTATTTGGAACCAAGTTTGATATCAATGGCTTATCATTCGACGAGTGCCTGTTATTGCTGCTGGTGTGCTCAATGATTGGCTGGGTGGCGGCCTGGCTTGCCACGGTTCAACATTTACGCCACTTTACCCCCGATTAAAAAATCTCTGGTATAATCTTTCCCTGCACTGAGTAGTTCGCTCTGCAGGGAAAGAGTCCCTGTGATCTCTTCCCGGCGTATTCATTGTGATGTCACATTTTGTGCGTAATCTATACACATTACGACATGGAACTTGTGGATAAAATCACTGTCTGATAAAAGATTGAATGATATTCTCGTTGCTCATAAGCTCTGGCATGGTTGTTGCTACTGGTTTTTGTTAATTAGTTTTAAGCCAATGCGCCAGATGAAAAGATTGAGAGGATTTGAATGACCAAAGAAATGCAAAATTTAGCTTTAGCCCCTGTTGGTAACCTGGAATCTTACATCCGGGCTGCGAACGCGTGGCCGATGTTGTCGGCTGACGAGGAGCGGGCACTGGCTGAAAAGCTGCATTACCAGGGCGATCTGGAAGCAGCTAAAACGCTGATCCTGTCTCACCTGCGCTTTGTTGTTCATGTTGCTCGTAATTATGCGGGCTATGGCCTGCCGCAGGCGGATCTGATTCAGGAAGGTAATATCGGCCTGATGAAAGCTGTGCGCCGTTTCAACCCGGAAGTGGGTGTGCGCCTGGTTTCCTTCGCCGTGCATTGGATCAAAGCTGAGATCCACGAATACGTTCTGCGTAACTGGCGTATCGTTAAAGTTGCGACCACCAAAGCACAGCGTAAGCTATTCTTTAATCTGCGTAAAACCAAGCAGCGTCTGGGCTGGTTTAACCAGGACGAAGTTGAAATGGTTGCTCGCGAGCTGGGTGTTTCCAGCAAAGACGTGCGCGAAATGGAATCCCGTATGGCGGCACAGGACATGACGTTTGACATGTCTTCAGACGATGAGTCTGACAGCCAGCCGATGGCCCCGGTGCTGTATCTGCAGGATAAATCTTCTAACTTTGCCGACGGCATTGAAGAAGATAACTGGGAAGATCAGGCCGCGAACAAACTGACCCACGCAATGGAAGGTCTGGACGAGCGTAGCCAGGACATTATTCGTGCCCGTTGGCTGGACGAAGACAACAAGTCGACGTTGCAGGAACTGGCCGATCGCTACGGCGTTTCCGCTGAACGTGTTCGTCAGCTTGAAAAGAACGCCATGAAAAAACTGCGCGCGGCGATCGAAGCGTAATCTTCGCGCATTGCCAATGAACCCTCGAATGTGAATTCGGGGGTTTTGTTTTTTGTAGGCCGGATAAGGCGTTTACGCTGCCATCCGGCAACACCTTTGCCCGATGGCGCTTTGCTTATCGGGCCTACGACCTTTCCTCTCCTCCCCAGATACGAATTTGTTATCTGGATGTAAATTTAGCTATTCCAAAATAATAAAAATCGGGTATGTTTTAGCAGAGTATGCTGCTAAAGCACGGGTGGCTATCCAATAATCGAAATAAAGTGCTGAACAACAACATCACAACACACGTAATAACCACAATAATGGGGATTGTCAGGATGAATATGAAGGGTAAAGCGTTATTGGCAGGATGTATCGCCCTGTCTTTGAGCAATATGGCGTTTGCTAAGGATATTAAAGTTGCCGTCGTCGGCGCGATGTCCGGTCCGGTAGCGCAGTATGGCGATCAGGAATTTACTGGCGCAGAGCAGGCGATTGCAGATATCAACGCCAAAGGCGGCGTGAAAGGCGACAAACTGGTCATGGTGAAATATGACGATGCCTGTGACCCGAAACAAGCGGTAGCGGTAGCTAACAAAGTGGTCAACGACGGGATTAAATATGTTATCGGCCACCTGTGCTCGTCTTCCACTCAGCCTGCGTCAGATATCTATGAAGACGAAGGCATTCTGATGATCACCCCAGCGGCAACGGCGCCGGAGCTGACCGCGCGCGGTTATAACCTGGTGATGCGTACCACCGGTCTGGATTCCGATCAGGGACCAACCGCTGCCAAATATATCGTTGAAAAAGTGAAGCCGAAGCGCATTGCGATCGTTCACGACAAACAACAGTACGGTGAAGGCCTGGCGCGTTCCGTGCAGGACAACCTCAAGAAAGCCAACGCTGACGTGGTGTTCTTCGACGGGATCACCGCTGGCGAGAAAGATTTCTCTACGCTGGTGGCGCGTCTGAAGAAAGAGAATATCGATTTCGTTTACTACGGTGGTTATCACCCGGAAATGGGGCAGATCCTGCGTCAGTCTCGTGCCGCAGGTCTGAAAACCCAGTTTATGGGACCAGAAGGGGTAGCGAACGTGTCGCTGTCTAACATCGCGGGTGAGTCTGCAGAAGGCTTACTGGTAACGAAACCGAAGAACTACGATCAGGTTCCGGCGAACAAACCGATTGTGGACGCGATCAAAGCCAAGAAACAGGATCCGAGCGGTGCATTCGTATGGACCACTTACGCCGCGCTGCAATCCTTGCAGGCCGGTCTGAACCAGTCTGACGATCCGGCTGAAATTGCCAAATACCTGAAAGCAAACTCAGTGGAAACCGTAATGGGGCCGCTGTCATGGGATGCGAAGGGCGATCTGAAAGGCTTCGAATTCGGCGTGTTTGACTGGCATGCAAACGGGACGGCGACCGACGCCAAATAATTTTCCTGGCGCCTTTCGCGCTGCAGATGCGTTGGCTACGTTATTCAACCCCGGTCACTTACTTATGTAAGCTCCCGGGGACTTCAAAACTTGCCGCCTTCCTGCAACGTGAAATTCTTGGAAAATTGCGAGATGGTTTTTTATTTTTTGCTCCCAGCATGTAGGCCGGATAAGCGTCAGCGCCATCCGGCTTTTTTATCTTTTTTCCCAGCCATTCTCCTGGGCTGTAAACCCTAACGCCTGCATAAACGCGGCCATCACGCTGCGGTCTTCAACGCCGACGTCGGCCATCCACCATGAACTCACGTCAGGGTTTTCCCGGATGACTTCTTCGATCAAATACTGCCCGACGCCGCGACGGCGGGTGATATCGCGTACGCGCAATGAATCTAATGCACCTTGCGTGCCGCTCAGGGTTACGCGAACTGCGCCTAACAGACGCTCGTTAAAGCGTGCGGCGTAGATCCGGTGCGTTTCATCTACGCTTAACGATGAGGCGGAATATTCCGGCCAGATTTTGCCCAGATCAATCTGGTCCTGGTCGCTAAAGCTATCTAAACGAACGATGGTCAGCTTCATTAACAGCATGTCCAAATCACAAAAGATGGAATGAGTGTACCGAAATAATTCGCCCGGATGCTTTCTCTTTTTTATGTGAATAACCAGATTAATAATTTTGTAACAACGGTAATGACAGTTTGAAACCGTAGAGATTGAAAAACAGGCAGAATAATACCCTGGAATGCAGCATTTTATTCGGCTCTTTGTACCGTTATTTTATGCTGACAAACGTGCTTTTTTTTGTTTATCTATAGTGAAAAGCAGAATATTATCTTTTCTTAATCGACTGAAAAATAGAGATTTTAGCCTGATTTTGCTTAAAAAACTGCGCTAAACCATTAATGAGACTGGTAAAAATAGTGTAGTTCAAAAAAAGCACAGACTGCTTTTTAACCACATAAATACAAAATATTAATTACGTCACGAATGGGGATTCAGGTAATGAAACGGAATGCGAAAACAATCATCGCAGGGGTGATAGCACTGGCAATGTCACACGCGGTCATGGCGGAAGATATCAAGGTCGCTGTTGTCGGCGCGATGTCAGGTCCGGTCGCGCAGTGGGGCGATATGGAATTTAATGGCGCACGTCAGGCCATTAAAGATATCAATGCCAAAGGCGGGGTCAAAGGCGACAAACTGGTTGCTGTGGAATATGACGACGCCTGCGATCCGAAACAGGCCGTTGCGGTAGCGAACAAAATCGTCAATGACGGTATTCAGTACGTTATTGGACATCTGTGCTCATCTTCCACGCAGCCCGCATCAGATATCTATGAAGATGAAGGCATTCTGATGATTTCTCCGGGTGCCACAAACCCGGAACTGACCCAGCGCGGTTACGCTCACATTATGCGTACAGCGGGTCTGGACTCCTCTCAGGGGCCGACTGCCGCGAAATACATTCTGGAGAAGGTGAAGCCACAGCGTATCGCCATCATTCACGATAAACAGCAATACGGTGAAGGTCTGGCGCGTTCGGTGCAGGACAGCCTGAAAGCGGGCAAAGCCAACATCGTTTTCTTTGACGGTATCACCGCCGGGGAAAAAGATTTTTCTGCGCTGATCGCTCGCCTGAAAAAAGAAAATATCGACTTTGTTTATTACGGCGGCTACTACCCGGAAATGGGGCAAATGCTGCGCCAGGCGCGTTCCGTCGGACTGAAAACCCAGTTTATGGGACCTGAGGGCGTCGGCAATGCGTCGCTGTCTAACATCGCCGGTGATGCTGCTGAAGGCATGCTGGTAACCATGCCAAAACGCTATGACCAGGATCCGGCGAATAAGGCTATCGTCGATGCGCTCAAAGCTGACAAGAAAGATCCAACCGGACCATACGTGTGGATCACTTATGCAGCCGTCCAGTCATTGGCGACAGCAATGGATCGCAGCGGTAGTAAAGAGCCGCTGGACCTGGTGAAAGATCTGAAAGCACACGGGGCTGATACCGTGATTGGGCCGCTGAAATGGGATGAAAAAGGCGATTTGAAGGGATTTGAGTTTGGTGTCTTCCAGTGGCATGCAGACGGTTCTTCGACCGTCGCGAAGTAATACCTGAAGACGAGTTATCCCACCGCCCGTGCAAAACGGGCGGGTTTAAAAAGGTTACCTTATGTCCGAGCAGTTCCTCTATTTCTTGCAGCAGATGTTTAACGGCGTCACGCTGGGAAGCACCTACGCGCTGATCGCCATCGGTTACACGATGGTGTACGGCATTATCGGCATGATCAACTTCGCCCACGGCGAGGTGTATATGATCGGCAGCTATGTCTCCTTTATGATCATCGCAGCGCTAATGATGATGGGCATCGATTCCAGCTGGCTACTGGTCGCGGCGGGCTTCGTCGGCGCGATTGTCATTGCCAGCGCCTACGGCTGGAGCATTGAACGCGTGGCGTATCGGCCCGTGCGCAGCTCCAAGCGCCTGATCGCGCTGATTTCCGCTATCGGGATGTCCATCTTCCTGCAAAACTACGTCAGCCTGACGGAAGGTTCGCGCGACGTGGCGCTGCCCAGCCTGTTTAATGGCCAGTGGACTGTCGGCAGTAGCGATAACTTCTCTGCTTCCATCACCACCATGCAGTTGGTTATCTGGATCGTAACCTTCCTGGCAATGCTGGCGCTGACGCTGTTTATCCGTTACTCCCGTATGGGCCGCGCCTGCCGTGCCTGTGCCGAAGACCTGAAGATGGCCAGCCTGCTCGGCATTAACACCGATCGCGTGATTGCGTTGACCTTTGTGATTGGTGCGGCAATGGCGGCGGTAGCGGGCGTGCTGCTCGGTCAGTTCTATGGCGTAATTAACCCATACATCGGCTTTATGGCCGGGATGAAGGCCTTTACCGCGGCGGTACTGGGCGGCATCGGCAGCATTCCAGGGGCGATGATCGGCGGCCTGATTCTGGGCGTTGCGGAAGCGCTCTCCTCTGCTTATCTGAGTACCGAATACAAAGACGTCGTTTCATTCGCGCTGCTGATTCTGGTGCTGCTGGTGATGCCGACCGGTATTCTGGGTCGCCCGGAGGTAGAGAAAGTATGAAACCGATGCATTTTGCAATGGCGCTGCTCTCTGCCGCTATGTTCTTCGTCCTGGCGGGCGTCTTTATGGGCGTTCAGTTAGAGCTGGACGGTACCAAGCTGGTAGTCGATACCGCCGCGGATATCCGCTGGCAGTGGGTGTTTATCGGCACTGGCGTGGTCTTTCTTTTCCAACTGCTGCGTCCAGCCTTCCAGAAAGGCCTGAAGAGCGTCTCCGGACCAAAGTTTATTCTGCCGGCGATTGATGGCTCCACCGTTAAACAGAAGCTGTTCCTGGTGGCGCTGCTGGTGATTGCCGTGGCGTGGCCGTTTATGGTGTCACGCGGTACGGTGGATATCGCCACGCTGACGATGATTTATATCATCCTCGGCCTCGGCTTAAACGTGGTGGTAGGACTTTCGGGCCTGCTGGTGCTGGGCTACGGCGGCTTTTATGCCATCGGCGCTTACACCTTCGCGCTGCTGAACCACTACTACGGTCTGGGCTTCTGGACCTGCCTGCCGCTGGCGGGACTGGTTTCCGCTGCTGCGGGCTTCCTGCTCGGCTTCCCGGTACTGCGCCTGCGCGGTGATTATCTGGCGATTGTGACCTTAGGCTTCGGCGAAATCGTCCGCATCCTGCTGCTCAACAACACCGAAGTAACCGGCGGTCCAAACGGTATTAGCCAGATCCCGAAACCGACCTTTTTCGGTCTGGAGTTCAGCCGTACCGCCCGTGAAGGCGGCTGGGATACCTTCAGCAACTTCTTTAACGTCAAGTACGATCCGTCTGACCGCGTCATTTTCCTCTATCTGGTGGCGCTGCTGCTGGTGGTCTTCTCGCTGTTTGTTATTAACCGTTTGCTGCGTATGCCGCTGGGTCGTGCGTGGGAAGCGCTGCGTGAAGATGAAATTGCCTGTCGCTCGCTGGGCTTAAACCCTACGCGCATCAAGCTGACAGCCTTTACCATCAGCGCCGCGTTTGCCGGTTTTGCCGGTACGCTGTTTGCCGCGCGCCAGGGCTTCGTCAGCCCGGAATCCTTCACCTTTGCCGAGTCGGCCTTTGTGCTGGCGATTGTGGTACTGGGCGGAATGGGCTCACAGTTTGCGGTGATCCTCGCAGCTATCCTGCTGGTGGTGTCACGCGAGCTGATGCGTGATTTCAACGAATACAGCATGTTAATGCTGGGTGGTTTAATGGTACTGATGATGATCTGGCGTCCGCAGGGCTTGTTGCCGATGACCCGTCCACAGTTGAAGCTGAAAAACGGGGAAGCAAAAGGAGAGCAGGCATGAGTCAGCCATTATTATCCGTTAACGGCCTGATGATGCGCTTCGGCGGTCTGCTGGCGGTAAACAACGTTGAACTGGAACTGCGACCGCAGGAGATTGTCTCGTTAATCGGCCCGAACGGTGCGGGGAAAACCACGGTCTTTAACTGTCTGACCGGTTTTTATAAGCCGACCGGTGGGACGATTAAGCTGCGCGACCAGCACCTGGAAGGGCTGCCGGGTCAGCAAATCGCGCGTATGGGCGTGGTGCGTACTTTTCAGCACGTGCGTCTGTTTCGCGAAATGACGGTGATTGAAAACCTGTTGGTGGCGCAACATCAGCAACTGAAAACCGGCGTCTTCTCCGGCCTGTTGAAAACCCCGTCGTTCCGTCGCGCGCAGAGTGAAGCGTTGGATCGCGCGGCCACCTGGCTTGCGCGTATTGGCTTGCTGGAGCATGCCAACCGTCAGGCCAGTAACCTGGCCTATGGCGACCAGCGCCGTCTGGAAATTGCCCGCTGCATGGTGACCCAGCCGGAAATCCTGATGCTCGACGAACCCGCTGCTGGACTCAACCCGAAAGAGACCAAAGAGCTGGACGAGCTGATTGCTGAACTGCGTAACCATCACAACACCACCATTTTGTTGATTGAGCACGACATGAAGCTGGTGATGGGGATTTCCGACCGTATTTACGTGGTGAACCAGGGCACGCCGCTGGCAAATGGGACGCCGGAACAGATTCGTAATAACCCGGATGTTATCCGCGCCTATTTAGGTGAAGCATAATGGGGGCGAGGATTAATATGGATAAGGCGATGTTATCGTTCGACAAAGTCAACGCCCACTACGGCAAGATACAGGCGCTGCACGACGTCAGCTTGTATATCAACCAGGGTGAAATCGTTACTCTGATTGGTGCTAACGGCGCGGGAAAAACCACGCTGCTCGGCACATTGTGTGGCGACCCGCGAGCGACCAGCGGGAGAATCGTCTTTGATGGTAAAGACATTACCGACTGGCAGACGGCGAAAATCATGCGCGAAGCGGTAGCGATTGTGCCGGAAGGGCGTCGCGTGTTTTCCCGCATGACGGTGGAAGAGAACCTGGCGATGGGTGGCTTCTTTGCCGAAAAGGACCAGTTTCAGGAACGCATCAAATGGGTGTATGACCTGTTTCCCCGTCTGCATGAGCGTCGTATTCAGCGTGCGGGAACGATGTCCGGCGGTGAACAGCAGATGCTGGCGATAGGCCGTGCACTGATGAGCCAGCCGAGGCTGCTGCTGCTTGATGAACCGTCGCTGGGTCTGGCGCCGATTATCATCCAGCAGATTTTTAATACTATCGAACAACTGCGCGAGCAGGGGATGACCATCTTCCTCGTCGAACAGAACGCCAACCAGGCGCTGAAGCTCGCCGATCGCGGCTACGTGCTGGAAAACGGTCATGTGGTGCTGGAAGACACCGGTGATGCGTTACTGGCTAACGAAGCGGTGCGTAGTGCGTATCTGGGCGGTTAATCATTATCTGAATAGACAAGGGGCCCGCTGTGGCCCCTTTTTATTGCTCTATGTTATTATTGAGAATAGTTATCAATAATAAAAATGAACATGGAGAAAGGATGATTCGTTCAGGTACCTGCATGATGATTGGCAGTTTGTTTTTGACGCTTTCACTAACCACCCAGGCCTCAACACCGCCAGCGTTTGACCCGCGCGATCCCGCTATCTGGGAAGAGAAACCGGACAACCCGTTAGCGCAATCCGACTCGCCCTGCGAAGTGTTTACCAGCTCGGTATGCCCAGGCTGGGATGATGATAAATCGGATATCCAACGTGAACGTGAGCGGCGAGAGCAGCAGCGTTTACAGAATGAATATGAGCGACGCTGGCGTCGGGATTAATCTTCCTTGCTGGAGCAGCAGATAACGCCATCCAGGCCGGAGAAGGTATAGCGATATCCGGCTTTGTTGTGCACCACCCCGCATTTTCCTGTCACTACGCTTTCACCGCCTTGCCATCTGTTTGTCGCCTTACTATCTTTTTTTTGTAATAAAAAAGTTATTTTTCTGTCATTCGAGCATGTCATGTTACCCCCGCGAGCATAAAACGCGTGATATCGCGCATCCGGCACAACAAGAGAGATAACCGATGATATCGTTACGACATACAGCTTTAGGACTGGCACTTAGCCTGGCATTTGCAGGTCAGGCACTGGCGGTCACCACTATCCCGTTCTGGCACTCAATGGAAGGCGAACTGGGTAAAGAAGTTGATTCACTGGCGCAACGTTTTAATGCAGCCAATCCCGACTACAAAATTGTTCCGCAGTACAAAGGCAACTACGAGCAGAGCCTGAGTGCAGGAATTGCTGCTTTCCGTACCGGAAACGCGCCTGCGCTGCTGCAGGTTTATGAAGTGGGTACGGCAACCATGATGGCCTCAAAAGCCATTAAACCGGTCTATGAAGTATTCAAAGAGGCTGGCATTAACTTCGATGAGTCTCAGTTCGTACCGACCGTTTCCGGTTACTACACCGACTCTAAAAGCGGACACTTGCTCTCCCAGCCGTTTAACAGCTCCACTCCGGTGCTGTACTACAACAAAGATGCCTTCAAAAAAGCCGGTTTAGACCCTGAGCAGCCGCCTAAAACCTGGCAGGATCTGGCGGAGTACACCGCGAAGCTGAAAGCCGCAGGTATGAAGTGCGGTTACGCCAGCGGCTGGCAGGGATGGATTCAGATTGAAAACTTCAGCGCCTGGAACGGTCTGCCGGTAGCAACCAAAAACAATGGCTTTGACGGTACTGACGCGGTGCTGGAGTTCAATAAACCGGAACAGGTGAAACACATCGCTCTGCTGGAAGAGTTGAACAAAAAAGGGGATTTCAGCTACTTCGGGCGTAAGGACGAATCCACTGAGAAGTTCTACAACGGGGATTGTGCCATTACCACCGCCTCTTCCGGTTCGCTGGCCGACATCCGCCACTACGCTAAATTCAATTATGGCGTCGGGATGATGCCGTACGATGCCGATGTGAAGGGCGCGCCGCAGAATGCGATTATCGGTGGGGCCAGCCTGTGGGTGATGCAGGGCAAAGACAAAGCAACCTACGAAGGCGTGGCGCAGTTCCTCAACTTCCTGGCGAAGCCTGAAATTGCTGCCGAATGGCACCAGAAGACCGGCTATCTGCCGATCACCACCGCTGCCTACGACCTGACCCGTGAGCAGGGCTTCTATGAGAAGAACCCTGGGGCTGATATTGCCACCCGCCAGATGCTGAACAAGCCGCCGTTGCCGTTCACCAAAGGGCTGCGTTTGGGCAATATGCCGCAGATCCGCACTATTGTGGATGAAGAGTTGGAAAGCGTCTGGACCGGGAAGAAAACCCCGCAGCAGGCACTGGATGCCGCCGTTGAGCGTGGCAATCAGTTACTGCGCCGCTTTGAGCAATCGACCAAGTCTTAAGTGTATAAGTGCCTGATGGCGCTGCGCTTATCAGGCCTACAAGTTCGTAGTTTGTAGGCCGGATAAGGTGCTTGCACCGCCATCCGGCACCTTCCAGGAAAAGAACCTACATGTCTTCATCCCGTCCGGTATTCCGCTCGCGTTGGCTTCCCTATTTGTTGGTAGCTCCGCAGCTGGTTATCACCGTTATTTTCTTTATCTGGCCCGCCGGTGAAGCGCTGTGGTACTCGCTACAATCCGTTGATCCGTTTGGTCTTTCCAGCCAGTTTGTCGGACTGGAAAACTTTGTCGCGCTGTTTCATGACCCGTACTACCTCGACTCATTCTGGACCACCATTAAGTTCAGTACGTTAGTCACGGTAAGCGGTCTGCTGGTGTCGTTATTTTTTGCGGCGCTGGTGAATTACGTGGTGCGCGGCAGCCGTTTTTACCAGACGCTGATGTTGTTGCCTTATGCCGTTGCGCCCGCCGTCGCCGCCGTATTGTGGATCTTCCTGTTTAACCCAGGACGTGGGCTGATTACCCATTTTCTCGGTGAGTTTGGCTATGACTGGAACCATGCGCAAAACAGCGGTCAGGCAATGTTTCTGGTGGTGTTCGCGTCGGTCTGGAAGCAGATTAGTTACAACTTCCTGTTCTTCTTTGCCGCACTGCAGTCTATCCCGCGATCGCTGATCGAAGCTGCTGCGATTGATGGCGCAGGGCCGGTTCGCCGCTTCTTTAAGCTGGCGCTGCCGTTGATAGCCCCGGTCAGCTTCTTTCTGCTGGTGGTGAATCTGGTTTATGCCTTCTTTGATACCTTCCCGGTTATTGATGCCGCCACGGCGGGTGGGCCGGTGCAGGCGACGACCACGCTGATTTATAAGATCTACCGTGAAGGGTTTGTCGGGTTGGATCTGGCTTCTTCCGCCGCACAATCGGTGGTGCTGATGTTCCTGGTCATTATTTTGACGGTGGTGCAGTTCCGCTATGTGGAAAGTAAGGTGCGTTACCAATGATTGAGAACCGTCGTGGGCTGACAATATTCAGCCATGCCATGTTGATTATGGGGATCATGGTGATCCTGTTTCCGCTGTACGTCGCGTTTGTTGCGGCGACGCTGGACAACAAAGCGGTGTTTGAAACGCCGATGACGCTGGTTCCCGGCACGCAGTTGCTGGAGAACATGAAATACATCTGGGTCAACGGTGTGGGCGTCAACAGCGCGCCGTTCTGGTTGATGATGCTTAACAGCTTCATCATGGCGTTCAGTATTACGGTAGGGAAAATCACCGTCTCCATGCTCTCCGCATTCGCCATCGTCTGGTTCCGTTTTCCGCTGCGCAACCTGTTCTTCTGGATGATTTTTATCACCCTGATGCTGCCGGTTGAGGTGCGAATCTTCCCCACAGTGGAGGTTATCGCCAACCTGAAAATGCTCGACAGCTATGCGGGTCTGACGCTGCCGTTGATGGCATCGGCTACTGCGACCTTCCTGTTCCGACAGTTCTTTATGACCCTGCCGGATGAGCTGGTTGAGGCGGCGCGAATTGACGGTGCGTCACCGATGCGTTTTTTCCGCGATATCGTACTACCACTGTCAAAAACCAATCTGGCGGCGCTGTTCGTTATCACCTTTATCTACGGCTGGAACCAGTATTTGTGGCCGTTGTTAATTATTACCGACGTCAATTTGGGCACTACGGTGGCGGGTATCAAAGGCATGATCGCCACCGGTGAAGGCACCACGCAGTGGAACCAGGTAATGGCTGCCATGCTGCTGACGCTTATCCCTCCGGTAATCATCGTGTTAGCCATGCAGCGTGCCTTCGTACGCGGTCTGGTCGATAGTGAGAAATAAAAATGGCTGGTTTAAAACTACAGGCAGTAACCAAAAGCTGGGACGGCAAAACCCAGGTGATTAAACCGCTGACGCTGGACGTCGCGGACGGGGAATTTATCGTGATGGTTGGCCCATCCGGCTGCGGAAAGTCTACGCTGCTGCGGATGGTGGCTGGGCTGGAGCGGGTGAGCGGTGGCGATATCTGGATTGATAATAAACGCGTCACCGAGATGGAGCCGAAGGATCGCGGCATTGCGATGGTCTTTCAAAACTACGCGCTCTACCCGCATATGAGCGTGGAAGAAAACATGGCCTGGGGGCTGAAAATCCGCGGGATGGGCAAGGAGCACATTGCTGAGCGGGTAAATGAGGCGGCGCGTATTCTCGAGCTGGGTGAGCTGCTTAAACGTCGTCCGCGCGAACTTTCTGGCGGTCAGCGCCAGCGCGTAGCGATGGGGCGCGCTATTGTGCGCGACCCAGCGGTATTCCTGTTCGATGAGCCGCTTTCTAACCTCGATGCCAAGCTGCGCGTACAGATGCGTCTGGAGTTACAACATCTGCATCGCCGCCTGAAAACCACTTCGCTATACGTGACGCACGACCAGGTTGAAGCGATGACCCTCGCCCAACGGGTGATGGTGATGAACAAAGGCATTGCCGAGCAGATAGGTACACCGGTTGAGGTGTATGAAAAGCCTGCCAGCCGCTTTGTGGCGAGTTTTATCGGCAGCCCGGCAATGAACCTGCTGGACGGGCGCATCAGTACCTCGGGCACCCATTTTGAACTGGAGGGCGGCATGACGCTACCCATCGGCAGAAGCGCGAGAGAGTCTATTGGGCGTAAAATGACGTTGGGTATCCGCCCAGAGCATATTGCGCTAAGCTCGCAGGCCGAAGGCGGCGTGCCGTTGGTTGTTGATACACTGGAAATGCTGGGCGCAGATAACCTGGCACACGGACGCTGGGGCGAGCAAAAGCTGGTGGTGCGACTGGCGCATCAGCATCGCCCAACGGCAGGCAGCACGCTGTGGCTGCATCTGCCGGAAAATCATCTGCATCTTTTTGATGGCGAAACAGGACAACGCGTATGAGTAACTGGCCTTACCCCCATATTGTCGCCCATCGTGGCGGCGGTAAGCTGGCCCCGGAAAACACCCTGGCGGCGATCGACGTGGGGGCGCGATACGGGCATACCATGATCGAGTTTGACGCTAAATTGTCGAAAGACGGTGAGATCTTCTTACTGCATGATGACAACCTGGAGCGAACCAGCAACGGCTGGGGCGTGGCAGGCGAGCTGAACTGGCAGGATTTATTGCGCGTGGACGCCGGCGGCTGGTTTAGCGGTGAGTTTAAAGGTGAACCGCTGCCGCTGCTCTCGCAAGTGGCCGAGCGCTGCCGTCAGCACGGTATGATGGCGAATATTGAAATTAAACCCACAACCGGCACCGGAACGTTAACTGGCAAAGTCGTGGCGCTGGCCGCGCGGGAGCTGTGGGCGGGAATGACGCCGCCACTATTGTCATCCTTTGAAATTGATGCACTTGAAGCGGCGCAGCAGGCGGTACCTGAACTGCCGAGAGGCTTGCTGCTTGATGAATGGCGCGAGGACTGGCGCGAGCTGACCACGCGGCTTGGCTGCGTCTCTATTCATCTTAATCACAAACTGCTGGATGAAGCGCGTGTGGATGCGCTGCGTGATGCGGGGCTACGTATTCTGGTATATACCGTCAACCGACCCCAGCGCGCGGCGGAACTGCTGCGCTGGGGCGTGGACTGCATCTGTACCGATGCCATTGATACGATTGGTCCGGATTTCCAACCTTTTTAAGGCCCAATCGTTTTTAACGGAACGTTAGGCTGCGGCGTGCTGGAGGGCTTCAGCATGTCGCCGTTCTTTTTCTCTGACAGCATATGTTGCTTATTCAGAGAGCTGTCCGGGTTACGGGTTCCACTCAACATCCCACCGTTGCTGTTGGGCAGCATTTGCTGCTGGCTGGGATTCAACTCGCCTGGCTGAGACTGAAGGACCCGCTGGGAGTTGGTGTTAATTTGGTTTTCCAGATGCTGTTGCTGCATACGCGTCTGCGTTTGCAACTGTTGGTTGAGCATCCCTTTCTGCTGAATTTGCTGCGTTTGCATTTGGGTTTGCATACGCTGCTGACTCGGGATCTGATAACCGGGTTGGTTCGGGTTATTCATGGTGTTGATGGGCTGTGTAAAGCCTGCAAACGGCAACAGCATGGCTAAAAGTAAGAGTCGTTTCATCGCTTTTCTCCTCTCGGGGATCTCTTAAGTTTACTCCTTTCTCGCCGTTACGATGATTATTTCAGAGTTATGCACCAGGCTTAGTGGGGGCCGACCCCCATACATCTGGAGAATAACGATGATAAAACCGACGTTTTTACGCCGGGTAGCCATTGCTGCTCTGCTCTCAGGAAGTTGTTTTAGCGTTGCTGCCGCGCCAGCTGCGCCACCGCCGGTATCTTACGGAGTCGAGGAAGATGTGTTCCATCCCGTACGTGCTAAGCAAGGGATGGTGGCCTCTGTGGATGCTTTAGCTACCCAGGTTGGTGTGGACATTCTTAAACAGGGTGGGAATGCCGTTGATGCCGCCGTGGCCGTTGGCTATGCGCTGGCGGTGACGCATCCCCAAGCGGGCAATCTGGGCGGCGGTGGTTTTATGCTACTGCGTACCAAAGACGGTAACACCACCGCGATCGATTTTCGTGAAATGGCGCCTGCTGGCGCGACCCGTGACATGTTCCTCGATGAGCAGGGCAACGCCGATGCGAAAAAGTCGCTGACGTCGCATCTGGCATCCGGTACGCCGGGTACCGTGGCGGGTTTCTCGCTGGCGCTGGAGAAATACGGCACGATGCCGCTGAACAAAGTGGTGCGCCCGGCGATGAAGCTGGCGGAAGAGGGCTTTGTGGTTAATGACGCGCTGGCCGACGATCTGAAAACCTATGGCAGCGAAGTGCTCCCTAATCACGAGAACAGCAAAGCCATTTTCTGGAAGGACGGCGAGCCGCTGAAAAAGGGCGACAAGCTGGTGCAAAAGAATCTGGCGAAAAGCCTGGAAATGATTGCCGAGAATGGCCCGGATGCGTTTTATAAAGGGGCGATTGCCGATCAGATAGCCGGGGAAATGCAGAAGAACGGCGGGCTGATGACCAAAGAGGATTTAGCCAGCTATAAAGCTGTGGAGCGCACGCCGATCGGCGGTGACTATCGCGGATATCAGGTCTTCTCCATGCCGCCGCCGTCCTCTGGCGGTATTCACATCGTGCAGATCCTCAATATTCTCGAAAACTTCGATATGAAGAAGTACGGGTTTGGCAGCGCCGATGCCATGCAGGTCATGGCTGAAGCGGAGAAATATGCTTACGCCGACCGTTCAGAATATCTGGGCGACCCGGATTTTGTGAAAGTGCCGTGGCAAGCGCTGACCAACAAAGCCTATGCTAAAACGCTTGCCGATCAGATTGATATCAACAAAGCTAAGCCTTCCAGCCAGATCAAACCGGGCAAACTCGCCCCGTATGAAAGCAACCAGACTACGCACTTCTCGGTAGTGGATAAAGACGGCAATGCCGTGGCGGTAACGTATACCCTGAATACCACCTTCGGGACCGGCATCGTGGCGGGTAACACCGGTATTCTGCTGAATAATGAAATGGACGACTTCTCCGCTAAGCCGGGCGTGCCGAACGTTTATGGACTGGTGGGCGGTGATGCCAACGCGGTTGGACCGAAGAAGCGTCCGCTGTCGTCGATGTCGCCGACTATCGTGGTAAAAGACGGGAAAACCTGGCTGGTTACCGGCAGCCCAGGTGGAAGCCGAATCATCACTACCGTACTGCAAATGGTGGTCAACAGCATTGATTACGGGATGAACGTCGCCGAAGCGACCAACGCACCGCGCTTCCATCATCAATGGTTGCCAGATGAACTGCGCATCGAGAAGGGCTTCAGCCCGGATACAATCAAGCTGCTGGAGCAAAAAGGACAGAAAGTAGCGCTGAAAGAGGCGATGGGCAGCACGCAGAGCATTATGGTTGGACCGGATGGCGCACTGTATGGTGCGTCCGACCCGCGTTCCGTGGATGACTTATCGGCGGGATACTAAGGATGACGGCCCTCTTCGATGGGAGAGGGCTTGTCGGTTCAACAGCATTATTCTTCACGTGGTTATGGTTCGTTATTGTCAGCATCTGTATTCTTTATTAGCCTGTACCCTTTTTCAGATACGCGATAGTAAGGCATGGACTTATGCCCGCTGTCCTCGATATTTACCAATCCCTCGCTAGCCAATTTATTCACAATATTAACGACATTACTGAATCCCGGGATTCTTTTCATAGATAGCGTGCGATCCAGATTCATCCAGTTCCAGTTAATATCTTTTTCAGCCATAACTTTCAGGACGTTAAGCTCTGTTTCAGTTATCATAGTTAATCGTACACAAGTAAACTTAGCTTCGTGTTTTTTTTGCTTTTTGTTCTAAAGCATTTAAAGGTATTTTTCTCATTATGCGCCCTTGTTTTTATTAGCGAACAGTATCTAATATTTCATTTAAAAATTCAGTAAAGGATTTAAATGTTCCAAATACATTGTCAGTGCCGATGTTATCTCTAATTTCAAAAAGACAGGATTTAGTATCATAGGTGAATAACGAAATACTATCATCACCAATGACTAATCGTTCTGCAAGATCAGGGTTTATATAGTCATCATTATTTCTATAAAATTCGTTCACTAGAAATAAGTTCTTAACTAAAGGTTCTGGTATTGAAAGACTGAAAATTCTTAATCCGTTATACTCAAACCCATCCATTGTTTCTAAGAATGTTAAATAATCAGGTTGATTAGAGCATAATATGCAGACTTCATCACATAATTGTTCGAGTATCGGTGATGTTTCAGTTTTAGAGTTTCTTTTTGTGATGCTTTCAATAAATGAACTTTTTATGGCATCTTCTATAGGGTAAGCAAAGCTATCCATCATGATTTTTAATTCAACAAGGAGGGCTTCAATATTCATTTTATCTTTAATCCTGAAATATTACTTAAGTGGGTAAATTGAACCTGAAGGGATTGCCCAGAGTATTGTTTTGCTTTCGCCGGGTAACATTTTTCTTGTTACATTGGATTGCATATTGGTAAATATTTTGTGATAGGGTTCGTTCTTTGTAAGTACTAAATTATCAAAGCTATTTGTTCCTCCATCATCTAATGGTAATTTATGGTGAACACTATAGTTATGAGGAACATTTCCGTTACTCATTCTTAAAAAATCTTCTGAATTAAATCTATTTTTGTAAGTAGGTTTTTTTGCAAGGTCAATAATAAACTTTTTCCTTATAGTACTATCGAATTCCTTTCGTAATGCTGCTGCTTCTATTGGGTTTCTTCGGGTGTAATTTATTTCTTTTACGATTACGCCAGAAAGTAATTTGGGTTCGCCTCTTAGTTTTCCAAGATAGATGGTAATTTCATGATAATAATCAAAACTTGAACGCCTGGCTAACAAAATTGAACTTGCTGCAAGTAACGCACCTGTAGTTTTTTCATTCAGGACTTGATCATATCCTTTAATCGCATCGCCCCCCAACTTTTCCGCCGTTTCCCTGAAGCCGTCGATATTCCCGTTGTAGATCCCTCCGGCGGCAAGCAGTCTGTCAACCTCTTTGCTGTTTAACGTTTTGAGGCCATTGTCTACGGGTGTTTTTGGGCGAGGGATAAACAGGCGGTTGTAGTTCTCGGGCAACGCCAGGTAGCTGAACTCAGTGTTGGCAATAAGATGTTTGCAGAGGATATATTCATAGTTGATGGTTATTGTTTCTGTGTCTAAATTATTGTCGCTGAATTGGTGTTGAATGGCTGATAGAAATGCTCCCCGCAGTTGAATATAATAATATTTCTCCCATCTACCGAACCTATTGATGCGGTAGAAATAAAACTCCATATACAACTGCTCGTTGTTGTTAATAGCATTTACAAACAATGGGGTGCTTTTATCTATCAGTTTGCAAAATTGCAGTCCGTGAAAATGTGAACCTCTACCAGTACTGGTTATACTATTAGACAGCGAAAAAGTAAAAATTTCGTCTTCGTGCCCTATTTGCCAGCGGTTACCCACGGATGCATTGGTTCCACATCCGTCAGAAATAGCGCCCTGATGTTGTCCTGAAACCATCAGATAGACGATATCACTCATGACATCCTTATCCTTTTATTACTTGTTGTCGTAAAAATGGTAATTTTGCTCTTTGTTTTTATTACGCTTTCTAATGTCGTTCGTATATAGCAGAAATAAAACGTTTCACTTTAAGTGAATTTTATTGAGGGGAATCTGAATATAAATAATGTATGAGATAAGAATTTATACATTCAATAATTTGGAGTTATTAATGGAGGGTTTGCTGATGTTAATTGACCCGTATCAATGGCCTACAGCGTTCTGAACGATGTAGGCCTGACCGGTAGGTTATGGCGCATATCGCTGCAGTGATTCGGACCAGCGGAATATTTGGCTGCTTTTATCCTGTAGGCTAACGCGCTCTAAGTCATAAAATCCGTGCGTCTTTGCCGAGCGCATTTTGAGAATGTACTTACTTTCGCTGATGTCGTGCTGCCTTGTGCCGTCTTTATTCCAGTCTCCGGCGATGTCCGAATAGTAATAAACAAGGTCAGAAAACACGTTGATTATCTTGCTGTCTTTGATGGTGTAGAGTTCCAGCACTTCATAAAATGCGCCGCCGCCGGAATACGCATCAGAGTATCCACCCCGCACCCCGAATGCCAGGGTATCGGGTGCTATCCGGTACGGTGCCAGATCCAGCTTTGTATAATAAGCCAGCGGTCTGACGGACTCATCATCGCTCTCTTTTTCAGCAGCTTTATTCCACTCTGAGAGCTGGTTTAACGGTTTTTCCGAGCGTGCAATCGGCGTTAGCTGTGGATTCTGCCAGGAAAAAACGCCGAGATATAATTTATTGGCGCGCCCGTTGCTGTAGTTTTCCGGGCAGGTGTAATCCGCGTATTTTTTTGCTTGCTCGGCGTCAGCCTTATTATCGGCGAAACAGGCAATGCCAATATATTTACCGTCTTTTCCCCAAGATTTAGCACCGGTCAGGATCAGGTTGCCAGGATCTTCATTCGGCGCAACCCATGCAATCCACTGCTTTTCAGATAAGCCCTGAGGAAGCTCACCAAATCCTTTCGCAGGGGTTGCTCCTGCCATTTGCTCAGCAAAAATCTGTTTACCTTCAGGATGTTGGATGGCACTGGCTACGGAATCGAGATTTTGTACGGTAGTGGCAAAAGCAGGGGAGAGCGAGGCCAGCAAAACCAGGGGAAGAAACTTTTTCACTATTGCGTCCTTTCAATAAGCAGGGCGATAAGGCTCGCCCTTAAATTTATTTCACGCGCGCCATAAAGTAGGCATCAACATACTCACCGTTGCGCAGGCCGTATTTCTTACCGGTGCCTTCGATTTCAAAGCCGTACTTCTTATATACTGCTACAGCAGGCTCATTATCAACAAATACTGTCAGCTCAATGCGCTCGACGCGCAGCCAGTTGTCGCACATGTCGATCATCGTACGAATCAGCGCGCTGGCAACGCCACGATTGTGCCACCTGCCATCCACGCAGATACCAAAATCGGCCACGTGGCTGCGGCGCGGGCGCTGCGCGACCTCAATACAGAGATGCCCCACGACGATATCATCAATGCAGGCAACCAGCTGTTTGACACCGGCTTGCTCGGTTAGCCGCGCTTGCCACATTTCGAGAGAAGGATGAGGAACCTGTAGCGTGTTGTGGTACACCTCCGGCTGGGCGTGGATCTGACGAATTGCGTCGTAATCTTTCGGTTCAGCGTGGCGTATCACTATCTCACTCATTCCTTATCTCCTGCAGGGTTAATTGTGCATTTACACTCGCTGAGAAAGAAAAATCCGTCAACTGCATTTTTTTGCAAAAAGAAGTAGACAAGTGCGAATGAGAATGATTATTATTGCTCTGCGTTCAGGGGAACCCCTACGGAGAACCTGAAAGCACGACATTGCTCACATTGCTTCCAGTATTACTTTAGCCAGCTTTTGCTGGCTTTTTTTTTGGCTGGGTTTCGGGCTAGTTTGCTTGCCAGCATAATCCCAGGCTGTGCTCGCAATCCTCACGTACTCTGTGTACGCTCCGGTTGCTGCGCGCAGGCCGTGAATAATCTGCCTACGCCACTTACGCCCGATCTTTTGGCTGTATAATGCGGTAGGCCGGATAAGGCAACGCCGCATCCGGCACGATGACAGGATGGATTCAGTCTCCAGCCGCTTTGCGCTATGGTGTAGACAATCACCTTCAAAAGGATCGTCTCATGACCTTACACTGCGCATTTATTGGTTTTGGTAAAAGCACCACCCGCTACCATTTGCCGTACGTCCTCAACCGCAAAAATAGCTGGCACGTCGCGCACATTTTCCGCCGCAACGCCAGGCCGGAAGAGCAGGCGCCGCAGTATTCGCATATTCACTTCACCAGCGACCTCGACGAGATCTTAAACGATCCGCAGGTGAAACTGGTGATCGTCTGTACCCATGCTGACAGCCATTTTGAATATGCTAAACGCGCGCTGGAAGCGGGTAAAAATGTGCTGGTTGAGAAACCCTTCACGCCGACGCTTGCGCAAGCAAAAGAGCTGTTCGAACTGGCGCGAAGCAAAGGACTGACCGTTACGCCGTATCAGAATCGCCGTTTTGACTCCTGCTTCCTCACCGCGAAAAAAGCCATTGAGAGCGGCAAGCTCGGCAAGATTGTTGAGGTTGAAAGCCATTTCGATTACTACCGTCCTGAAGCAGAAACCAAGCCGGGACTGCCGCAGGACGGCGCGTTTTATGGTCTGGGCGTACACACCATGGATCAGATTATCTCGCTGTTCGGACGTCCTGACCATGTAGCCTATGACATTCGCAGTCTGCGCAACAAAGCGAACCCGGACGATACCTTTGAAGCGCAGCTGTTTTACGGCGACCTGAAAGCCATTGTTAAAACCAGTCATCTGGTGAAAATCGACTATCCGAAGTTTATCGTCCATGGCACCAAAGGCTCGTTTGTGAAGTACGGCATCGACCAGCAGGAAAGCAGCCTGAAGGCCAATATCATGCCGGGTGAGCCAGGTTTCGCTGCTGATGATTCCATTGGGATGCTAGAGTACGTCAACGATGACGGCATCACGGTAAAAGAAGAGGTAAAGCCGGAAGTGGGGGATTACGGTCGCGTGTATGACGCGCTGTACCAGACGCTGACCACCGGTGCGCCTAATTACGTCAAGGAATCTGAAGTTCTTACCAACCTGGAGATCCTCGAACGCGCCTTTGAACAGGCAACGCCTGCCACGATAACCCTCGCCAAATAGCCTGCACAGACTCCTCTGGGCTTGTTCATATTTTTTGAACAGAGGAGTCAATTTTCACCCTCTATGATCCCAGACGGATTGAGTCCACACTTACTCCATCGAAAACATCTGGGGGTGAACACAATGATCTACTTACGCAAAGCTAACGACCGTGGCCACGCTAATCATGGCTGGCTTGATTCATGGCATACCTTCTCTTTTGCCAACTACTATGACCCGAACTTTATGGGGTTCTCGGCACTGCGCGTGATTAACGATGACGTGATCGATGCAGGTCAGGGATTTGGTACTCACCCCCATAAAGACATGGAAATCCTGACCTACGTGCTGGAAGGCGCGGTGGAGCATCAGGACAGCATGGGCAACAAAGAGCAGGTTCCGGCCGGTGAGTTTCAGATTATGAGCGCCGGGACGGGGATCCGTCACTCGGAGTACAACCCGAGCAATACTGAGAAGCTGCATCTGTATCAGATCTGGATCATGCCGCAGGAGAACGGTATTACTCCGCGCTATGAACAGCGTCGTTTCGATGCCGCTCAGGGTAAACAACTGGTGCTGTCGCCGGATGCCCGTGATGGTTCACTGAAAGTGTACCAGGATATGGAGCTGTACCGTTGGGCGCTGGTCAAAGATGAGCAGTCGGTGCATCAGATTGCCGCGGAACGCCGCGTTTGGATCCAGGTGGTAAAAGGCAACGTGACGATTAACGGCACCAAAGCGACCACCAGCGACGGTCTGGCAATCTGGGATGAACAGGCAATTTCTATTCATGCCGACAGCGACAGTGAAGTGTTACTGTTTGACCTGCCGCCAGTCTAAAAATACACGTCATCCTTCAAGCCGCATCTGTGTTGGCTTTCCTCGCTCACCCCGGTCGCGTACTTAATGTACGCTCCCGGGGATTTAATGAGGGACATCCTTGTCCCTCACCAGAGGCAACCTTCGGTTGTTCAAATTCGTTCCTGACGAATTTGTCACTGCGTCGCCGCCTTGATGCAACTCGAATGATTTTGTGTATTTATCACAATAAAAACTCCTTTTTTTCTCTGCAAAGGTTCACGCACGTCCGTGGTAAACTGGGGGAATCTATCCCTTTTTAACGCTTCAGGACGATGAAAAAGAAAAGACCCGTACTTCAGGATGTAGCCGACCGCGTGGGCGTGACCAAAATGACGGTCAGTCGCTTTTTGCGTAACCCGGAGCAGGTCTCCGTGGCGCTGCGGGGCAAAATTGCCGCTGCACTTGATGAGCTGGGTTATATTCCCAATCGCGCTCCTGATATCCTTTCTAACGCCACCAGCCGCGCTATCGGCGTGCTGTTACCGTCTCTCACTAACCAGGTTTTTGCTGAAGTGCTACGCGGCATTGAGGCCGTCACCGACGCCCATGGTTATCAAACTATGCTCGCGCACTACGGCTATAAGCCTGAGATGGAACAAGAGCGCCTGGAATCGATGCTGTCGTGGAATATCGATGGCCTGATCCTCACCGAACGTAGCCATACGCCCCGTACGCTGAAAATGATTGAAGTTGCCGGTATCCCGGTGGTTGAGCTGATGGACAGCCAGTCTCCGTGTCTGGATATCGCCGTCGGTTTCGACAACTTCGAAGCCGCGCGTCAGATGACTGCCGCTATTATCGCCCGCGGGCACCGTCATGTAGCCTATCTTGGCGCTCGTCTTGATGAACGTACTATCATCAAACAGAGAGGCTACGAGCAGGCAATGCGCGATGCCAACCTGGTGCCGTACAGCGTGATGGTGGAACAGTCTTCTTCCTACTCCTCCGGTATTGAACTCATCCGTCAGGCGCGACGCGAATACCCGCAGCTCGACGGCGTTTTCTGTACCAACGATGACCTGGCGGTAGGGGCGGCTTTCGAATGCCAGCGTTTAGGGCTGAAAATCCCGGATGACATGGCGATTGCCGGATTCCACGGTCACGACATCGGGCAGGTGATGGAGCCGCGTCTGGCGAGTGTGCTCACGCCACGTGAACGGATGGGCAGCATTGGCGCAGAACGCCTGCTGGCGCGCATTCGTGGTGAAGCAGTCACGCCTAAAATGTTAGATTTAGGTTTCACCTTGTCACCGGGCGGATCTATTTAAGCCAACAAGTTTGAAGTAGCTCACACTTATACACTTCGAGCACGAATGGATATTGCTTCTCTATTTATCCGGCTGGACAATGTTACCGATAACAGTTACCCGTAACAATTTCCTGATTCTTGTACCAGTGGGGGCAACGCTTTGAGCACGACTAATCATGATCACCACGTTTACGTTCTGATGGGCGTATCGGGCAGCGGTAAATCTGCTGTCGCCAGCGAAGTGGCGCATCAACTGCAGGCCGCGTTTCTTGATGGCGATTTTCTCCATCCGCGCAGCAACATCATGAAAATGGCTTCCGGTGAGCCACTTAACGATGACGACCGTAAACCGTGGTTACAGGCGCTGAATGACGCCGCCTTCGCGATGCAGCGTACCAATAAAGTTTCGCTGATCGTCTGTTCTGCCTTGAAAAAAGTCTACCGTGACCAGTTGCGCGACGGTAACCCGAACCTCTCTTTCATTTATCTGAAAGGGGATTTTGACGTTATTGAAAGCCGTCTGAAGGCGCGTAAAGGCCACTTCTTCAAAACGCAGATGCTGGTTACCCAGTTTGAAGCGCTGGAAGAACCGGGTGCGAATGAAAACGATGTACTGGTGGTCGATATCGATCAACCACTGGACGGTGTGGTCGCCAGCACCATTGAGGTTATTAACCAAGGCAGTAAGTAGTGAGCACATTAACGCTTGTTTTAACAGCAGTAGGGTCCGTTTTATTACTGCTGTTTTTAGTGATGAAGGCGCGTATGCACGCCTTCGTTGCTTTGATGGTGGTATCCATTGGTGCAGGTCTCTTTTCCGGTATGCCGCTCGATAAAATCGCGGCGACCATGGAAAAAGGGATGGGAGGCACGCTCGGTTTCCTGGCGATTGTGGTGGCGCTGGGGGCGATGTTCGGCAAGATTTTGCATGAGACCGGCGCGGTCGATCAGATTGCCGTCAAAATGCTGAAATCCTTCGGTCATAGCCGCGCACATTACGCGATTGGCCTGGCCGGTCTGATTTGCGCGCTGCCGCTGTTCTTTGAGGTGGCGATTGTGCTGCTGATTAGCGTAGCGTTCTCAATGGCGCGCCATACCGGTACTAACCTGGTTAAGTTGGTCATTCCGCTGTTTGCGGGCGTGGCGGCTGCCGCAGCGTTCCTGCTGCCGGGGCCTGCGCCGATGCTGCTGGCCTCTCAGATGCACGCCGACTTTGGCTGGATGATCCTGATTGGCCTGTGCGCCGCGATTCCGGGCATGATTATCGCCGGGCCGCTGTGGGGTAACTTCATCAGCCGTTACGTTGAGCTGCACGTACCGGAAGACATTACCGAGCCGCATCTGGGCGAAGGCAAAATGCCCTCCTTTGGCTTCAGCTTATCGCTTATCCTGCTGCCGCTGGTGCTGGTTGGTCTGAAAACCATCGCTGCACGCTTTGTTCCGGTCGGTTCTTCAACCTACGAATGGTTCGAGTTTATCGGTCATCCGTTTACCGCGATTCTGGTTGCCTGTCTGGTGGCGATTTATGGTCTGGCGGTGCGCCAGGGCATGCCAAAAGACCGCGTGATGGAAATCTGCGGCCATGCGCTTCAGCCAGCGGGGATTATTCTGCTGGTGATTGGTGCGGGCGGCGTGTTCAAACAGGTACTGGTAGATTCCGGCGTTGGTCCTGCACTGGGCGAAGCGTTAACCGGTATGGGCTTGCCGATCGCTATCACCTGCTTCGTGCTGGCGGCGGCGGTGCGTATCATTCAGGGGTCCGCGACAGTGGCCTGCTTAACGGCGGTCGGTCTGGTGATGCCGGTGATTGAGCAACTGAACTACTCCGGTGCCCAGATGGCGGCGCTGTCTATCTGTATCGCGGGCGGCTCTATCGTGGTCAGCCACGTTAACGACGCTGGTTTCTGGTTGTTCGGTAAATTTACCGGTGCGACTGAAGCGCAAACTCTGAAGACCTGGACGATGATGGAAACCATCCTCGGTACGGTCGGCGCGATTGTCGGTATGATTGCCTTCCAGCTGTTGAGCTGATGGCATTGCCCGGTGGCGCTTGCGCTTACCGGGCCTGGAAACGAGCACATATCGACACCGTAGGCCGGGTAAGGCGAAGCCGCCACCCGGCTTTTTTACAGCACCATCACCCCATCCTCGGTTTTCAACCAGCGCGGCGCTTTCAGTGTGTCGGCGAAATAATCCACCAAATCCTGCAGCAAATCACCCGCCACCCGCTCCATATCATCAGAAAGCGTTTTGCTCATCAGCAAATGCGTTAAAAGCTGGCAGTAACGCCCCATCTGATCTGGTTCGGGTTCAAAGAGGGGAGTGCGGGTCGGTAAGGTTTCTACCGTCAGGCTGGCCTGTAGATGCTGCGGTACAGGCTCCGTTAAGGTTGGTTGCAATAGTGCCAGACAGGCCGACAGGCGCGCGCACATCGCCAGTTTTTCAACCGGGTCATGACATTCAACAAGCCCTTCGACAAAACGCTCACAGTTATCCGCCAACTCGGTGAAGTCCGTGGCATGGCTAAAGGGCAGGGTAAATAAAGAGTGTGAAAAGAGAGGGGTCGTTGCCATAGGGCAGCCTCCGATGAGTGATTTTCATCCACCACTGGAGAGGCTAATCTCACTGGAGGTGGAGCCGAACAGGGTTAGCCTTACCGGCCTCATCGGATACCGGCGCGTCTTGCGACGCCCCCGCCCGGTCCACCATTGGAGTGTACCTAAGCGTGCGACACAAAAATACTTGCGTCACCGATGAAGGAGTTCAGAAGGCTAATTCTGGCACCTGATTTTGCAGGTGCAGCGAGAAGATAATGCTAATCCGCGATGCTGACAAGGGGGCATTCCGGAAGGCGCTTCGCAGAAATGAAAATACGTTTTCTCAGCGGTTTAAAAGCATAAGGAATACCTGGTATTACAGTGCAATGCCGTTCAGTTAAGCATGTAGGGTGAACATGTGATTATTGCTCAGGGTTCCGTTCACCTCAGTGGTGTCATTTCTCTGAAGCGCTGATGCCCGTGAACGTGCAAGGGAGGCTCACCGCCGCCTCCCTTGCAACCCAGGCTCCCGGCGGGAAAATCGTCGCTGCGCGAGTTATTCGTCTTATTCCGTCTGCCTGTCGGGTCGGGGCCGAGCCTGCATCCATGCAGGCCGTCCCCTCTGCCCGCATCCCTGCGGGCAGACCCGGTCAGCCGTCAACACCTCATCGATTTTCAGCCGGACCAGGGTGTCGCTTCAGCGCTCTGGCTTTCAGCTATATCCGTTTTGCTGTTCACAGGTATTCAAGTAAAAGCTCAGGTGGTCAGGTGTGGGCTGGTCCGGCTGAAAATTGCCGACGCGTTTCCGTAAGGCCGGGAGAACCCGCAGGGATGCGGGTTCAGGGCGCGTTTTGCATGGACGCTGCCTCGCGCCCGGCCCGGTAGCCTGGAGGAATAAGTGGAGGGAACCACGAAGTGGCAATTTTCCTGCCGGGAGCCGGGATTGTTAAGGGGGCTGCGTAGCCCCCTTAACACGTTCACTGGTGACGAGATCTCAGAGAAGCAATGAACATAACGTGAACGGAATCGTTCTCTGAAATGCCATGCTCTCCAGCTTCAAAACGGTTACCCCTTCATCCACATCCGCACGCCATCGAGGAACATCTGGGTTGCCATCATCACCAGAATCAGCCCCATCAGGCGCTCCAGCGCGTTAACCCCTTTCTCTCCCAGCAGACGTAAAAACAGCGAAGACTGCAGCAAAATCACGAATGTACCGCCCCAGGCGATCAGCAGCGCAATCACCAGATGCCCCATCTGGTTTGGATACTGATGCGACAACAGCATTAATGAGGCCAGGATTGTCGGACCGGCGACCAGCGGAATCGCCAGCGGTACGATAAATGGCTCTTCACCAGCCGGAAGCCCGGTGCTATTCCCGGTGGCGCTGGGGAAAATCATCTTAATGGCGATCAGGAACAAAATGATGCCCCCGGAGATCGATACGGTTTCTGCACGCAGGTTAAGAAATGCCAGAATTTTCTCGCCCGCAAACAGGAATATCAGCATCACCAACAGCGCAATGAACAGCTCGCGAATCATAATCGCGCGACGGCGTTTTGGTTCGGTATGTTTCAATACGGACATGAAAATGGGCAGATTTCCGAGCGGATCCATAATCAGGATCAATAAAACTGCCGCTGAAATGATTTCATTCATAACTCAAATTCCCTGATAATTACCGCGGACTTTCTGCTTGCTTGCGCAGCGGGATAAGTCGCATTACTGATGGCTTCGCTATCATTGATTAATTTCACTTGCGACTTTGGCTGCTTTTTGTATGGTGAAGGATAGGCCAGTAGGATACTGGTTAGCATACACAGCACACATCTCTGCAGGAAAAAACGCTATGAAAAATGTTGGTTTTATCGGCTGGCGCGGTATGGTCGGCTCTGTTCTCATGCAACGCATGGTTGAGGAGCGTGACTTCGACGCCATTCGCCCTGTTTTCTTTTCTACTTCCCAGCTCGGGCAGGCGGCACCGACGTTCGGTGGCACCGCGACCGGCACACTTCAGGACGCTTTTGATCTGGATGCGCTGAAGGCGCTCGATATCATCGTGACCTGTCAGGGCGGCGATTATACCAACGAAATCTATCCAAAGCTTCGTGAAAGCGGTTGGCAGGGTTACTGGATTGACGCAGCCTCTTCGCTGCGTATGAAAGACGATGCCATCATTATTCTCGATCCGGTTAACCAGGATGTCATCACCGACGGCCTGAACAAAGGCATTAAGACCTTTGTCGGCGGCAACTGTACCGTTAGCCTGATGCTGATGTCCCTCGGTGGCCTGTTTGCCAATGACCTGGTTGACTGGGTTTCCGTAGCGACCTATCAGGCGGCTTCCGGCGGCGGCGCGCGCCATATGCGTGAACTGCTGTCTCAGATGGGTCATCTGTATGGCCATGTGGCCGAGGAACTGGCGACCCCTTCCTCTGCTATTCTCGACATCGAACGTAAAGTAACGACCCTGTCCCGCAGCGGCGAACTGCCGGTTGATAACTTTGGCGTACCGCTGGCCGGTAGCCTGATTCCGTGGATCGACAAACAGCTCGATAACGGTCAGAGCCGCGAAGAGTGGAAGGGACAGGCGGAAACCAACAAAATTCTCAACACGTCTTCCGTGATCCCGGTTGATGGTTTGTGCGTGCGCGTCGGCGCGCTGCGCTGCCACAGCCAGGCGTTCACCATTAAACTGAAAAAAGATGTGTCTATTCCGACCGTGGAAGAACTGCTGGCGGCGCACAATCCGTGGGCCAAAGTTGTACCAAACGATCGGGATATCACCATGCGTGAGTTAACCCCGGCGGCCGTTACCGGCACGCTGACCACGCCAGTAGGCCGTCTGCGTAAGCTGAACATGGGACCGGAGTTCCTGTCAGCCTTTACCGTGGGCGACCAGTTGCTGTGGGGTGCTGCGGAGCCATTGCGCCGTATGCTGCGCCAATTGGCGTAATAGTTTGTTAACGATCAAGGGGTGAGGAATCACCCCTTTTTTTGCGTAATACAGGAGTAAGCGCAGATGTTTCATTTTTTACCAGGAGTAAGATAAAGCATTGGCTATTCTTTAAGGGTGACTTAGTACCGGAGGTATTAAGTTGTTGCCTGAAGGTGGGACGACGCAGAGAGGATGCACAATTGTGCTGCGCCGTTCAGGTCAAAAAAAGTGTCACTACCTGATGTCGAAAATCAGTTGGAAGGGGTGACGCCATAAAACAGGATGACAACCATGTCCGTTCGTATCGATAGAGACGTGATTAATGCGCTAATTGCAGGCCATTTTGCGGATCCTTTTTCCGTACTCGGTATGCACCAAACTGATGCTGGACTTGAAGTCCGCGCCCTATTACCTGACGCCACCGAAGTGTGGGTGATCGAACCCAAAACCGGACGCAAAGTCGGCAAGCTGGATTGCCTCGACTCTCGCGGTTTTTTCTGTGCAGTACTTCCCCGCCGTAAAAATTTCTTTCGCTATCAGTTGGCCGTTGTCTGGCATGGACAGCAGAATCTGATTGATGACCCTTATCGTTTTGGCCCGCTGATCCAGGATATGGATGCCTGGCTGTTATCTGAAGGTACGCATCTGCGACCTTACGAAACGCTGGGTGCGCATGCGGATACCATGGATGGCGTCACCGGTACGCGTTTCTCCGTCTGGGCACCCAACGCCCAGCGTGTTTCGGTGGTTGGTCAGTTCAACTACTGGGATGGCCGTCGCCACCCGATGCGCCTGCGTAAAGAAAGCGGTATCTGGGAGTTGTTTATCCCCGGTGCGCAGCATGGTCAGCTGTATAAATACGAGATGATCGATGCCAACGGTAAGCTGCGGATTAAAGCCGACCCTTACGCGTTTGAAGCGCAAATGCGCCCGGAAACCGCGTCACTTATTTGCGGTCTGCCGGAAAAAGTGGTGCAAAGCGAGGAGCGTAAAAAAGCCAATCAGTTTGATGCGCCGATCTCTATCTATGAAGTACATCTGGGTTCATGGCGTCGTCATACCGATAACAACTTCTGGCTGAGCTACCGCGAGCTGGCGGATCAGTTAGTGCCTTACGCCAAGTGGATGGGCTTTACCCACCTCGAATTGTTGCCGATTAACGAGCATCCGTTCGACGGTAGCTGGGGTTACCAACCTACCGGCATGTATGCGCCGACCCGTCGCTTCGGGACGCGCGATGATTTCCGCTATTTCGTGAATGCCGCGCATCAGGCGGGGCTGAACGTCATTCTCGACTGGGTGCCGGGTCATTTCCCGTCGGACGACTTTGGTTTGGCAGAGTTTGATGGCACCAACCTGTATGAGCACAGCGACCCGCGCGAAGGATATCACCAGGACTGGAACACGCTGATCTACAACTATGGTCGCCGTGAAGTCAGCAACTACCTGGTGGGTAATGCTCTGTACTGGATTGAACGCTTTGGTATTGACGCGCTGCGCGTGGATGCCGTGGCGTCGATGATTTATCGCGACTACAGCCGCAAAGAAGGGGAATGGATCCCAAACGAATTTGGTGGTCGTGAAAACCTCGAAGCCATTGAATTTTTGCGCAATACCAACCGCATTCTTGGCGAGCAGGTGCCTGGTGCGGTGAGCATGGCGGAAGAGTCGACCGACTTTGCCGGCGTTTCAAGACCACAGGATATGGGCGGTTTAGGGTTTTGGTATAAGTGGAACCTCGGCTGGATGCACGACACGCTGGACTACATGAAGCTGGACCCGATTCATCGTCAGTACCATCACGACAAGCTGACCTTCGGCATGCTGTACAACTACACCGAAAACTTTGTCCTGCCGCTGTCGCATGATGAAGTGGTACACGGTAAAAAATCCATTCTCGATCGCATGCCGGGAGATGCATGGCAGAAGTTTGCCAACCTGCGCGCCTACTACGGCTGGATGTGGGCCTTCCCGGGCAAAAAACTGCTGTTTATGGGCAACGAGTTTGCGCAGGGACGTGAATGGAACCATGACGCCAGCCTCGACTGGCACCTGCTGGAAGGTGGCGATAACTGGCACCACGGCGTACAGCGTCTGGTGCGCGATCTGAACCACACCTACCGTCATCACAAAGCGCTGCACGAGCTCGACTTTGACGCCTATGGCTTTGAGTGGCTGGTGGTAGATGACAACGAACGTTCGGTGCTGGCTTTCGTGCGTCGTGACAAGGTCGGCAATGAAATCATCGTGGTCAGTAACTTTACGCCTGTGCCCCGCCACGGCTATCGCTTCGGTATCAATCAGCCAGGCAAATGGCGTGAGATCCTCAATACCGACTCGATGCATTACCACGGTAGCAATACCGGCAATGGCGGTGCGGTGCACAGCGATGAAATCACCAGCCATGGTCGTCAGCACTCACTGAGCCTCACGTTACCGCCGTTGGCAACGATCTGGCTGGTTCGGGAGGGGTAATGACGCAACTGGCAACCGGCAACGCCACCCCCCATGGTGCAACGTATGACGGCCATGGTGTCAATTTCACACTCTTCTCAGCCCACGCTGAACGCGTTGAATTATGCGTATTCGATGAGCAAGGGTGCGAACTTCGCTATGACCTGCCGGGGCGTAGCGGTGATGTCTGGCACGGCTATCTGGCCATCGCCCGGCCCGGTCTGCGCTATGGCTATCGTGTTCATGGCCCATGGCAACCGCAGCAGGGCCACCGGTTTAATCCGGCCAAGCTGCTGCTTGACCCTTGCGCCCGTCGGGTGGATGGCGAGTTAAAAGATAACCCGCTGCTGCACGGTGGGCTAAATGAACCGGATCATCATGATAATGCCACCATCGCGCTGAAGGGCGTGGTGGTGTCCGATCATTATGACTGGGAGGATGATACCCCGCCGCGCACGCCGTGGGGCAATACCGTGATTTACGAAGCGCATGTCAAAGGGTTGACGTATTTGCATCCTGAGCTGCCGGAAGAGATTCGCGGAACCTACAAAGCGCTGGGCCATCCAGTGATGATCGATTACTTCAAGCGCCTCGGCATTACCGCGCTGGAGCTGCTGCCGGTGGCGCATTTTGCCAGCGAACCACGGCTTCAGCGGCTGGGGCTGTCGAACTATTGGGGCTACAACCCGGTAGCGATGTTTGCGCTGCATCCGGCCTATGCCTGTTCGCCGGAGAGTGCGCTTGATGAGTTTCGCGACGCGGTAAAAGCGCTGCACAAAGCGGGGATTGAGGTCATTCTCGATATCGTTTTGAACCACAGTGCCGAGCTGGATCTCGAAGGCCCCGTCTTCTCGCTGCGCGGAATTGATAACCGTAGCTATTATTGGATCAGGGACGATGGTGATTACTACAACTGGACCGGTTGTGGGAACACCCTCAATCTGAGCCATCCGGGTGTTGTGGAATACGCATGTGAATGCCTGCGCTACTGGGTTGAAACCTGCCATGTGGATGGTTTTCGTTTTGATTTGGCTTCCGTCATGGGGCGTACACCTGTGTTTCGTCAGGATGCGCCACTGTTTACCGCGATCCAAAACTGTCCTCTGCTCTCACGCGTTAAGCTGATTGCGGAACCGTGGGATATTGGTGAAGGCGGGTATCAGGTGGGGAATTTTCCCCCGCCGTTTGCCGAGTGGAATGACCATTTCCGCGATGCGACCCGACGCTTCTGGCTCCAGCGTAATCTCTCGTTGGGTGAGTTTGCCGGGCGTTTTGCCGCATCAAGCGACGTGTTTAAACGCGATGGTCGCAAACCCAGCGCGACGGTCAATCTGGTGACTGCGCACGACGGTTTTACGCTACGCGACTGTGTGTGCTTCACAAATAAGCACAATGAAGCGAATGGTGAGGAAAATCGCGACGGCACTAGCAATAACTACAGCGACAATCATGGTAAAGAAGGATTAGGCGGCACGCTGGACCTGATTGAGCGGCGGCGCGACAGCATTCATGCGCTGTTATCCACGCTGTTGCTCTCCCAGGGGACGCCGATGTTGCTGGCGGGCGATGAGCATGGTCATAGCCAGCACGGCAACAATAACGCTTACTGCCAGGATAACGCCCTGACCTGGCTGGACTGGCAGCAGGCAAACAGCGGACTAACCACATTTACCGCTGCCCTGATCCATCTTCGCCAGCAAATTCCTGCACTGACGGGTGATCGCTGGTGGGAAGAGGGCGATGGCAATGTTCGTTGGCTGAATAAGTACGCACAACCCTTAAGTGCGGATGAGTGGCAAAACGGCCCGAGGCAGATGCAAATCCTGCTTTCAGACCGTTTTCTGATTGCAATAAATGCCACGCTTGAGGTGACAGATATCGTTTTACCTGAAGGGGAATGGTGCGCCGTTCCCCCATTTGCCGGAGAGGATAATCCGGTGCTTACGGCTGTCTGGCAGGGACCTGCGCACGGACTGTGTGTGTTCCAGAGAAGATAAAAAAGGAGTTAGTCATGGTGAGTTTAGAGAAGAACGATCGTGTAATGTTGGCGCGCCAGCTGCCATTAAAATCTGTTGCCCTGATCCTGGCCGGTGGCCGCGGTACCCGCTTAAAAGATTTAACCAACAAACGTGCCAAACCTGCTGTGCACTTTGGCGGTAAGTTCCGCATTATCGATTTTGCCTTATCCAACTGTATTAACTCCGGGATCCGCCGAATTGGCGTGATCACCCAGTACCAGTCCCACACGCTGGTGCAGCATATTCAGCGCGGCTGGTCGTTCTTTAGCGAAGAGATGAACGAGTTTGTCGATCTGCTGCCTGCCCAGCAGAGAATGCAGGGTGAAAACTGGTATCGCGGTACGGCGGATGCGGTGACCCAAAACCTGGACATCATTCGACGCTATAAAGCGGAATATGTGGTGATCCTCGCGGGCGATCATATCTACAAGCAGGACTACTCACGCATGCTGATCGACCACGTCGAGAAAGGCGCGCGTTGCACCGTGGCCTGTATGCCAGTGCCTATTGAAGAGGCCAGCGCGTTTGGCGTAATGGACGTGGACGACACCGATAAAATTATCGAGTTCGTTGAAAAACCCGCCAACCCGCCAGCTATGCCAGGTGACCCGACCAAATCTCTTGCCAGTATGGGGATCTACGTTTTCAACGCCGATTATCTATATGAATTGCTGGCGGAAGATGACCTCGATGAAAACTCCAGTCACGATTTCGGTAAAGACATTATCCCGAAAATCACCGAAGCTGGCATGGCGTATGCACATCCATTCCCGTTGTCCTGCGTGCAGTCTGACCCGGAATCCGAGCCGTACTGGCGTGACGTGGGTACGCTGGAAGCCTACTGGAAGGCGAACCTCGATCTGGCTTCGGTGACGCCTGAACTGGACATGTACGACCAGGACTGGCCAATCCGTACGCACATGGAATCGCTGCCACCGGCGAAATTTGTTCAGGACCGTTCCGGCAGCCACGGAATGACGCTGAACTCGCTGGTTTCTGGCGGATGCATAATTTCAGGTTCGGTGGTGGTGCAGTCCGTTCTGTTCCCGCGAGTGCGGGTGAATTCATTCTGTAACATTGATTCGGCAGTGTTGTTACCTGAAGTGTGGGTGGGACGTTCGTGCCGCTTACGTCGTTGCATTATCGACCGCGCCTGCGTTATTCCCGAAGGCATGGTGATTGGTGAAAACGCGGAAGAAGATGCGCGTCGTTTCTACCGTTCAGAGGAAGGTATTGTGCTGGTCACGCGTGAAATGCTACGCAAACTGCAGATCAAACAGGAGCGATAATGCAGGTTTTACACGTTTGTTCAGAGATGTTCCCCCTGTTAAAAACCGGGGGACTGGCGGATGTTATTGGGGCGTTACCCGCAGCGCAAATAGCGGACGGCGTGGATGCCCGCGTGCTGCTCCCGGCGTTTCCTGATATTCGTCGCGGCATTCCCGATGCGCAGGTAGTGACGCGTCGGGATACCTTCGCCGGACGTATCACGCTGCTGTTCGGGCATTTCAACGGCGTGGGTATTTACCTGATTGACGCGCCGCATCTCTATGACCGCCCCGGTAGCCCGTATCACGACACTAACCTGTATGCGTATACCGATAACGTGCAGCGTTTTGCATTGCTGGGCTGGGTTGGCTGTGAAATGGCCTGTGGCCTTGACCCATTCTGGCGCCCGGATGTGGTGCATGCGCACGACTGGCATGCGGGTCTGGCTCCGGCGTATCTGGCGGCGCGCGGCCATCCGGCGAAATCGGTGTTCACCGTCCACAATCTGGCGTATCAAGGCATGTTTTATGCAAAGCATATGGATGACATCCAATTGCCATGGTCGTTCTTTAATGTGCACGGACTGGAGTTTAACGGGCAGATTTCGTTTCTGAAGGCAGGGTTGTACTACGCCGACCACATTACGGCGGTCAGTCCGACCTACGCGCGGGAAATTACCGAGCCGCAGTTTGCCTACGGGATGGAAGGTCTGTTGCAGCAGCGTCATCGTGAAGGCCGTCTTTCCGGCGTGCTGAACGGCGTTGATGAAAAAATCTGGAGCCCGGAAACCGATCTCCTGCTGGCATCGCGATATACGCGCGACACGCTGGAGGAGAAGGCAGAAAACAAACGTCAGCTTCAGATAGCGATGGGACTTAAGGTCAACGATAAAGTACCGCTGTTTGCTGTGGTGAGCCGTCTGACCAGTCAAAAAGGGCTGGATCTGGTGCTGGAAGCGCTGCCGGGGTTGTTAGAGCAGGGTGGACAGCTGGCATTGCTAGGCGCGGGCGATCCGGTATTACAGGAAGGATTCCTCGCCGCAGCGGCGGAACATCCAGGACAGGTGGGTGTGCAGATCGGCTATCACGAAGCCTTCTCGCACCGCATCATGGGTGGGGCCGATGTGATATTGGTTCCCAGCCGTTTTGAGCCGTGTGGCTTAACGCAGTTGTATGGACTGAAGTACGGCACGCTGCCGCTGGTGCGGCGCACCGGTGGGCTGGCTGATACAGTCTCTGACAGTTCGCTGGAAAACCTGGCGGACGGTATCGCCAGTGGGTTTGTATTTGAAGATAGTAATGCCTGGTCGCTGTTACGCGCGATCCGGCGTGCTTTCGTATTGTGGTCCCGGCCTTCGCTTTGGCGGTTTGTACAACGTCAGGCCATGACCATGGATTTTAGCTGGCAAGTCGCGGCGAAGTCATACCGTGAGCTTTACTATCGCTTGAAATAGATATCCAGGAATCACCTATATGAATGCTCCATTTACTTATGCATCGCCCACACTCAGCGTAGAGGCACTTAAGCATTCTATTGCCTATAAGCTGATGTTCACGATTGGTAAGGACCCGGTCATTGCCAATAAACATGAGTGGCTGAACGCCACGTTGTTCGCGGTGCGCGACCGTCTCGTGGAGCGCTGGCTGCGTTCTAACCGTGCGCAATTATCTCAGGAAACTCGTCAGGTCTATTACCTGTCTATGGAGTTTCTGATTGGCCGCACGCTTTCCAATGCACTGTTATCGCTGGGTATTTATGACGATGTCAAAAATGCGCTGGAAGGTATGGGGTTGGATCTTGAAGATCTGATCGACGAAGAAAACGACCCAGGTCTTGGCAATGGCGGTCTCGGGCGCCTGGCGGCCTGCTTTCTGGACTCACTGGCAACGCTGGGCCTGCCGGGACGCGGTTACGGTATTCGTTATGACTACGGTATGTTCAAGCAGAACATTGTTGATGGCCGCCAGAAAGAGTCGCCGGACTACTGGCTGGAATACGGTAACCCGTGGGAATTCAAACGCCACAACACGCGCTACAAAGTGCGTTTTGGCGGTCGCATTCAGCAGGAAGGCAAGAAAACGCGCTGGATAGAAACCGAAGAGATCCTCGCGGTCGCCTACGACCAGATTATCCCCGGCTACGACACCGACGCCACCAACACGCTGCGCCTGTGGAATGCCCAGGCCAGTAGCGAGATTAATCTCGGTAAATTTAACCAGGGCGACTACTTTGCGGCGGTGGAAGATAAAAACCACTCCGAGAACGTCTCCCGCGTACTGTACCCGGACGACTCCACCTATTCAGGACGCGAACTGCGGTTGCGCCAGGAGTATTTCCTAGTCTCCTCCACGGTGCAGGACATTCTGAGCCGTCATTACCAGCTGCACAAAACCTACGACAACCTGGCGGATAAAATCGCCATTCACCTCAACGACACCCATCCGGTGCTGTCGATCCCTGAGCTAATGCGTTTGCTGATCGATGAGCATAAGTTCAGCTGGGATGATGCGTTTGAGGTCTGCTGTCAGGTCTTCTCGTATACCAACCACACTTTGATGAGCGAAGCGCTGGAGACCTGGCCCGTCGATATGCTGGGCAAAATTTTGCCGCGCCATCTGCAAATCATCTTTGAAATCAACGACTACTTCCTGAAGACGTTACAGGAACAGTATCCAAACGATACTGCTCTGCTGGGGCGGACGTCGATTATCGATGAATCTAACGGCCGTCGTGTGCGTATGGCATGGCTGGCGGTGGTGGTGAGCCACAAGGTTAACGGCGTTTCCGAGCTGCACTCCAACCTGATGGTGCAGTCGCTGTTTGCTGATTTTGCGAAGATTTTCCCGACTCGCTTCTGCAACGTTACCAACGGCGTGACGCCGCGCCGCTGGCTGGCGCTGGCTAACCCGTCGCTCTCTGAAGTGCTGGATGAGAATATTGGCCGCACCTGGCGAACCGATCTCAGCCAGCTCAGCGAGCTTGAGCAGCATTGCGATTACCCACTGGTAAATCAGGCTGTGCGCCGCGCGAAGCTGGAGAATAAAAAGCGTCTGGCCACGCTCATCGCCCAGCAGCTGAACGTGGTGGTGAACCCGAAATCGCTGTTTGATGTGCAGATCAAGCGTATTCACGAATACAAACGCCAGTTGATGAACGTGCTGCATGTGATCACCCGCTACAATCGCATTAAGGCCGATCCTGATGCTGAGTGGGTGCCGCGTGTGAATATCTTCGCCGGTAAAGCGGCTTCTGCTTATTACATGGCGAAACACATCATTCACCTGATCAACGACGTCGCGAAAGTGATCAACAACGATCCGCAAATTGGCGACAAGCTGAAAGTGGTGTTTATCCCCAACTACAGCGTCAGCCTGGCGCAGGTGATTATTCCAGCTGCCGACCTTTCTGAACAGATTTCTCTGGCCGGGACCGAAGCCTCCGGTACCAGTAATATGAAATTTGCTCTTAACGGTGCGCTGACCATCGGTACGCTGGACGGCGCTAACGTTGAGATGCTGGAGCATGTGGGCGCAGAAAATATCTTTATCTTTGGTAATACGGCGGAAGAGGTAGAGGCTTTACGCAGCCAGGGCTACAAGCCGCGTGAGTATTACGAGAAAGACGAAGAGCTGCACCAGGTGCTGACGCAGATCGGCAGCGGCGTATTCAGCCCTGAGGAGCCGGGACGCTATCGCGACCTGGTGGATTCGCTGATTAACTTTGGCGACCACTATCAGGTCCTGGCGGATTATCGCAGCTACGTTGATTGCCAGGATAAGGTTGATGAACTGTATCGTCACCCGGAAGAGTGGACCACCAAGTCGATGATTAATATTGCCAACATGGGGTACTTCTCGTCGGACAGGACGATCAAAGAGTACGCCGAAAACATCTGGCATATCGATTCGGTGCGGTTGTAACACACGATGCCGGGGGCGCTTCGCTTGCCCGGCCTACGTTTATGCACTCTTGTAGGCCGGATAAGGCGCTAGCCGCATCCGGCATTTTTATCAGGACGCCAGCGACAGCTGGTGTTTTTCAATGTACTCCGCCAGCCACTGGGTCATACGCGACTGCTGCTCAGCGTTCAGCCACATACCTTCTTTCGTGCGACGCCACAACGCATCTTCCGCACGACGAACCCATTCATGATCGACCAGATATTTCAGTTCGGCCTCATAAAACTCATGGCCAAAGTCTTCACCTAACTCGGCAAGCGAGGTGGCTTCGCCGATAACCCATTCGGTGTTGCTGCCGTAGGTGCGAGAATAATGGCGTGCCAGCGACTCGGTCAGGAACGGGTAGCGACGGCGCAGTTTGGCCGCGTAATCTTCGCGATCGCCGCCAATGTCACCGCCAGGCAGAATGCACTCTTTCGTCCATGCCGGACCAATTCCTTGGTAGTACGATGCCAGTTTTTCCATCGCGTGCTCAGCCAGCTTACGATAGGTGGTCAGCTTACCGCCAAAGACCGACAGCAACGGCGCTTTGCCGTTTTCGTCGTGGATATCCAGCGTGTAATCACGGGTGATCGCCTGCGGTGAGTCAGACTCGTCATCGCACAGCGGACGCACGCCCGAGTAAGTCCAGACGATATCATCACGGCCCAGCTGTTTCTTAAAGTGCGCGTTGTAGACCTTCAGCAGGTAATTGATTTCGCTTTCATCAATTTTCACTGCTTTCGGATCGCCTTTGTATTCAACGTCTGTCGTCCCGATGATCGAGAATTCGTCCATCCATGGGATAACAAACACGATACGCTTATCTTCGTTTTGCAGAATATAAGCTTGCTTCTGGGTATGTACGCGCGGCACTACGATGTGGCTGCCTTTAATCAGGCGAATGCCGTACGGTGATGGCAGGTGCATACCGTCGTCGAAGAACTCTTTCACCCACGGACCGGTGGCGTTGACCAGGCCACGCGCCTGCCAGGTGTATTTTTTGCCGGTATCGATATCTTCAGCTTCAACAATCCACAAACCATTTTCACGGCGAGCAGAAGTGGCGCGAGTGCGGGTTAATACTTCTCCGCCTTTACGTACAACCATTTGGGCGTTTGCCAAAACCAGTCGCGCATCGTCTACCCAGCAGTCAGAATATTCGAAACCGCGCACAATCTCAGGTTTCATTACGGAATCTGCGCCAAAACGCAAACCGGTAGAACTTGGCAAACTAGTGCGTTTGCCCAGATGATCGTACATAAACAAACCAATGCGGATCATCCACGCCGGACGCAGATGCGGGCGGTGGGGCAGACGAAAGCGCATCGGGAAGGCGATATGCGGTGCCATTTTCAACAGCACTTCACGTTCGGCCAGCGCTTCGCTTACCAGACGAAATTCGTAGTGTTCCAGGTAGCGCAGGCCACCGTGGATGAGTTTGGAGCTAGCGGAAGAGGTGGCGCAGGCTAAATCCTGCGCTTCCAGCATCAGCACGGATAAACCGCGTCCAGCGGCATCTGCCGCGATACCGGCACCGTTGATGCCTCCACCTATCACAATCAGATCTTTGGTTTCCATGCTGGCCTCTCGCACTTTCGTTATAGCTCATTAATGTTCGTTATCGAGCATAATAGCAAAGAATCGCGCCATTGGTAACATCGGATAAACAATTTACAGTGATACATATAACATTATGGCGTTTAACTGCCGTCGGGACGTACACTAAGCAGTAACATGTCTGAAAAGCGTCACCTGCCATATAAAGAAGAGAGAGCAATGGATCAGTTTGAATGTATTAATGTCGAAGAAGCGCATCAGAAGCTGCATCAGGGGAGCGCGGTGTTAGTGGATATCCGTGATCCGCAAAGCTATGCCATGGGTCATGCCCCGCAGGCGTTTCATCTGACGAACGACACGCTGGGGTCATTTATGCGCGAGCATGATTTCGACACCGCCGTGTTGGTGATGTGTTATCACGGCAACAGCAGTAAAGGTGCGGCGCAATATCTTCTTCAGCAGGGTTATGACGCGGTTTACAGCGTTGACGGCGGCTTCGACGCCTGGCATCGACATTTTCCGGCAGAAGTGGCATACGGTTCGTAAGCTAACAAAGATGCAGCCTGAAACGGGTAGGATATATATACTGTCCTCTTTTGTGTGGAATAAGCGACAGCAACCATGTTGATGATTACCTCTTTTGCTAACCCCCGCGTGGCGCAGGCATTTGTTGATTATATGGCGACACAGGGCGTTATCCTGACGATTCAACAACATCAGCAAACGGATGTCTGGCTGGCGGATGAGTCCCAGGCCGAGCGCGTGCATGCTGAACTGGCGCGATTTCTGGAGAATCCGGGCGATCCGCGCTACCTAGCGGCAAGCTGGCAGTCGGGTCAGACCGACAGCGGTCTGCACTACCAGCGTTATCCGTTCCTGGCCACATTGCGCGAACGCGCAGGCCCGGTAACCTGGTTGGTAATGGCCGCGTGTGTGCTGGTGTTTATCGCGATGAACGTGCTGGGCGACCAGGCGGTGATGCTTTGGCTGGCATGGCCGTTTGACCCTTCGCTGAAATTTGAATTCTGGCGTTATTTCACCCACGCTTTTATGCACTTCTCGCTGATGCATATTCTGTTCAACCTGTTGTGGTGGTGGTATCTCGGCGGTGCGGTTGAAAAGCGTCTGGGCAGTGGAAAACTGATTGTAATTACCGTGATCAGCGCCCTGTTGAGCGGCTATGTTCAGCAGAAATTTAGCGGCCCGTGGTTTGGTGGACTGTCTGGCGTGGTATATGCGCTGATGGGCTACGTGTGGTTGCGCGGCGAGCGCGATCCGCAAAGCGGTATTTTCCTGCAGCGTGGTTTGATTATCTTTGCTTTGATCTGGATTGTTGCCGGCTGGTTTGATCTATTCGGCATGTCGATGGCGAATGGCGCTCATGTCGCCGGATTGGCCGTGGGTCTGGCAATGGCGTTTGCCGATACGATGAATGTGCGGAAACGAACTTTGTAGGCCGGATAAGCGTTAGCGCATCCGGCAAAATTTCAGGGAACACTAATGAAGCAAACACAACGACATGACGCGATCATCGAGCTGGTAAAAAAACAGGGATACGTCAGTACTGAAGAGCTGGTGGAGCATTTCTCCGTCAGCCCGCAGACGATTCGCCGCGATCTTAACGATCTGGCCGATCAGAACATGATTTTGCGCCATCACGGCGGCGCGGCGCTGCCATCCAGCTCGGTCAACACCCCGTGGCATGACCGTAAAGCGACGCAGACGGCGGAAAAAGAGCGCATTGCCCGCAAAGTTGCCACGCAAATCCCGAACGGCTCAACGCTGTTTATTGATATCGGAACCACGCCGGAAGCGGTGGCTCACGCGCTGCTTAATCACAGTAATTTACGCATTGTGACCAACAACCTCAATGTGGCGAACACGCTGATGGCGAAAGAGGATTTCCGCATAATCCTCGCCGGTGGTGAACTGCGTAGCCGCGATGGCGGTATTATGGGCGAAGCGACCCTCGACTTTATTTCCCAGTTCCGTCTGGACTTCGGCATCTTAGGGATCAGCGGCATCGACAGCGATGGTTCTCTGCTGGAGTTTGATTATCACGAAGTTCGTACCAAACGCGCGATCATTGAGAATTCACGGCATGTGATGCTGGTGGTGGACCACTCGAAGTTTGGGCGTAACGCGATGGTGAATATGGGCAGCATCAGCATGGTGGATGCGGTGTATACCGACACGCTGCCGCCTGCTGGTGTGATGCAGGTGATTGCTGACCATCATATCCAGTTAGAGCTGTGCTAAGGTAATTCCAGGCCTGATAAGCGTTGCGTATCAGGCATTAACTAAACGCCGTACCCCATCATCTTCAGCAACTTCTGCGCATGTTGCACCGCATCCTGGCGATGTGCGACGCCGAGCTTTTGGTACAAATTGCGGATGTGCGTCTTGATGGTCGTTGCCGCGACGGCCAGCTCACCGGCGATCTGCTCGTTGCTGTAGCCTGAATAAATCAGTCCCAGAACCTGCCATTCGCGCTGGGTCAGCGGGCTGGTGCGGATAAGCTCCGGCACTTCCGGGTGAGTAAGCAGACGCTCAACGAATCCTTCATCGAAGTGGGCGAATTTATGGCGGTGGTGCTGGTTAATCTCACGCAAAATGCGCTGGGCGCGGTGCTGATCGAGTTCCGGTAAGGTATTGAGCTGAATCAGCTGACGCAGTTGTTGCGCCATGGCCTCGCCTTCGATAACAAAGTGGCTGATAAACCCGGTACGGTTCGCCAGCTGTAGGGCGTCGAGTAACACACGCTGGGCGTCATTTTTGCGCCCTGCCTGCCAGTAGAGCTGATTAAGCAGCAACAGGTTGCGGTTCAGATCGCTCATCAGGCGCAGGTTGCGCGCATTTTCATTCAACTCTTCCAGCACAATCTCAGCCGGTTCAAACTCGCCGAGCAGGATTTGTGCACGAGCGATGTTGCGCCACTGGCTTTGCAGGAAGTGGTTATTGGCGAATTCTGGTTTCGGCGTGTGGCGCAGCCAGTTGGCGGCCGAGTTTTTGTCGCCCACCATTTGCCAGTAAATCACCCGCACCTTATCGGCGTTGGAGATCCAGTCGCTGTGATAGTGACCGTTGCCCAACAGGTTTTCCAGACGGTTGAGCAGGCTGCGAGCGTTATCGAGATCGCCCCGTGCCAGTGAACACTGAACCAGCAACGCCAGACACTGTAGCTGTTGCTGCGGCTGGAAAGTGGAAAGCAGTTCAATACCGCTACGGGCAGAAGCTTCTGATTCATCCAGACGCGCCCATGCCCACAGTAGCTGCGCGCGAATACGTACCAGGAATTCGTGCATCGGCAGCTGTTCCAGGTGCTGTTCTTTGATCAGCTGGAACGCTTTTTCCTGAGTTTCCCAGGCGGCCTGTAAAAAGCCCTGGGCAAACAAAATTTCGCTTTGCTGGATAAGGCTCCACAGCGCGTAATGCCAGACGTCATGATGACGCGCCATTTGCTCGGTTTGCTGCATTAACGCCAGAGAGCGCGTGAGATCGCCCTTACAGTGCAGGACTTCGCCGTGCACCGAGGTAGCGACGATCCGGCTATAGAACCAGGCGATGGGTAACTCATCCAGCGCCAGTTTCGCCAGGCGTTCGGCTTCGTCAGGGTTGCCGTCGTTAATCGCTACCTGCGCCCGTAAAGCGTTGAATTCGGCGTGCAGTGTCGGCTCCATGTCGCCTTTCATTTCCTGCTCTGCGCGCGCCAGCAAGGTGTTAACCTCTCCGTAGCGGTGCTGGCTTTGCATCAGCCAGGCTTGCAACAGAACCAGACGCGGATTTTCCAGCAGGCTTTCCCACGGCAGGGCTTTCAGCGACTCTTCCAGTAACGTCAGCTCGCTATGGTTAAACAGTCCCCACGCATGATTAAGCAGGATATCGCGTAGCATATGGGCGTCGCCGGCCGCCAGCGCGTGGTGGATAGCTTCGCTGGGGAAGCCTTGCGCCATCCAGCTTTCAGCTGCGGCGCGGTGTATTTCGGGCAGTTCGTTCGCCAGCTCCCATTGGCAGCGCTGGCGTAAAAAGCTGCCAAACAGCGGGTGATAGCTGAACCACTCGCCAACGTCATCCATTCGCTGCAGGAATAACCCCTGGCGCTCAATTTCTTCCAGCCGCATCTGGCCGTTTTCTTCCCCGGTAACGCGGACGATTAGCGCATCGTTCATGGAACGCAGAATGGCGCTTTTCAGCAGGAAGTGACGGGTGCCGAGGTCAACGCTGTCCAGCACTTCATCAACCAGATAATCGGACAAATGGCTGGCGTTGATCCCGGCGAGGCGACGTGCCGACTGGTGAGCGGAGTTATTGTTCTGGCGGGCGGAAAGGGCGATCAGTTGTAATGCTGTGGCCCAGCCAGCAACGTCATCGCACATTCGGCTGCTTTCAGCCGCTTCGATGGGGGAGGACAAACGTCGGTCGAAAAATTGTTTGGCTTCCTGATGGTTAAAGGCTAACTGTTGGCTGCCTATCTCCAGCAGTTGATCGCGCACCCGCAGGTTGGCAATACCCAACTGCGGCAGGTTGCGCGACAGCACGACCAGCGTGAGGTTCTCAGGCTGATGACGCAGGAAGAAACGCATCGCTTCGTGAATGGCCGGATTAGAGATCAGATGATAATCATCTACTACCAGGTAGAGCGGGCGGTGCCACTCGGCCAGTTCGATAAATAGCTGGGCAAACAGTGACGTCAGGCTGGCGTACTGACGTTTTTGCACCATTGCTTCACTGGTGGTGCAGTGTCCACCTGTTGCCTGTTGGATAGCGGCGATCAGATAACTGGCAAAGCGCTCTTGCTGATTATCGCCCTCATCCAGAGAATACCAGCCTAAATCATTTTTCCCTGCCGCCCATTGTGAAACCAGCGTCGTTTTTCCATAACCAGCAGGACTTGTTATCAGGGCAAGCCTGAAATTGTTCGCGCCGGAAAGTTTAGCCAACAGGCGCTCACGAACCACCGTATGGTCGAGTCGAACCGGACGACTTAATTTAGACGGAATCAACATAAGTTAGTCACTTCACTGTGTGAAAATAGGGAAGAATGATTTTTTTTGCGCTTCGTAATTAATAGATATAAGGTCGGCCAGATTGGTGTTTTATGCAAGCTAAGCGGACTTTTTGTGTGTCTGATTTTGCACTATGTCACAAATCTATACATCTATTGCAATAAATGCTTTAAAGAGTCGCAACAGGCGTGGCGACTGGATCCGTCGTTATTTTAATTGTGTTGAAAAATCCCTCTCTTTTTATATGGTTACTCAAATAGCTAATGAATATCACCGAATTTTGTGGCCGACTTAAAAGTTTTATGTGAACTATCTTATCCGGCACAGATATTTCAGGTTAGAAACTATTTCCCTATTTACACATTGTTTCTCATCGTCATATCGCTATTTGATATTGTCGATTAATCCTTTGTTACTAATGCGTCATCCGAAGAGCGTTATGCGGGGTTTGCGCGAATTTACGGGCAATTACCTCCCCTTTAAGTGGTGACGATCACACTTTTATGCTCATCCCCGCTCCTCCTCCCTCCCTAATCCGTGCCAGGATGAGGAATGTCAACAACGAGCCAGGCAAACTAGCGATAACGTTGTTTTATTACCTAAGGATCTGGAACCCCTATGTCACAGCCTACTTTCAACAAAGATCAATTTCAGGCTGCCCTGACGCGTCAGTGGCAGCGCTTCGGTTTACTGTCGGCTCAAGAAATGACGTCGCGCCAGTGGTGGCAGGCAGTGAGTGGGGCGTTGGCTGAGTTACTCAGCGCCCAGCCTGCGGCGAAACCGGCAAAAAATCAGCGTCACGTTAACTACATCTCAATGGAGTTTTTGATTGGTCGCCTGACCGGCAACAATTTACTCAACCTCGGCTGGTATCAGGCGGTGAGCGATGAGCTGAAAGCGCATGACGTCAACCTGACTGATCTGCTGGAAGAAGAGATCGATCCGGCGTTGGGTAACGGTGGATTGGGACGCCTGGCGGCCTGCTTCCTTGATTCGATGGCGACAGTCGGCCAGTCGGCGACGGGCTACGGTCTCAACTACCAGTACGGCCTGTTCCGTCAGTCATTTGCCGATGGCCAACAGATGGAAGCCCCGGATGACTGGCATCGTGGCAGCTACCCGTGGTTCCGTCACAACGAGGCGCTGGATGTGCAGGTTGGGATTGGCGGCAAGGTCACCAAAGAAGGGCACTGGGAGCCAGGGTTTACTATCACCGGCCAGGCCTGGGATCTGCCGGTTCTTGGTTACCGTAACGGCGTAGCGCAACCGCTGCGTCTGTGGCAGGCCAGCCATGCGCACCCGTTTAACCTGACCAAATTTAATGACGGCGATTTCCTGCGCGCAGAGCAGCAGGGCATCGACGCTGAAAAACTGACGAAAGTGCTGTACCCGAACGATAACCACACCGCGGGTAAAAAGCTGCGCCTGATGCAGCAGTACTTCCAGTGCGCCTGCTCCGTAGCCGACATTCTGCGCCGCCATCATCTGGCAGGGCGTAAGCTGCACGAACTGGCTGATTACGAAGTCATTCAACTTAACGATACTCACCCGACTATCGCGATCCCTGAACTGCTGCGCATGCTGATTGATGAGCACCAGATGAGCTGGGACGATGCGTGGGCGATTACCAGCAAGACCTTCGCTTACACCAACCACACCCTGATGCCGGAAGCGTTAGAGTGCTGGGATGAGAAACTGGTGAAAGCACTCCTGCCGCGCCACATGCAAATCATCAAAGAAATTAACGACCGCTTTAAGACGTTGGTTGATAAAACCTGGCCGGGTGATGCTGAAGTATGGGCGAAGCTGGCAGTGGTGCACAATAAACAGGTGCGTATGGCCAATATGTGCGTGGTCAGCGGTTTTGCGGTCAACGGCGTGGCGGCGCTGCACTCCGATCTGGTGGTGAAAGATCTGTTCCCGGAATATCACCAGCTCTGGCCGAACAAATTCCATAACGTCACTAACGGGATTACTCCGCGTCGCTGGATTAAGCAATGCAACCCGGCGCTTGCCGCACTACTGGATAAATCGCTGAAAAAAGAGTGGGCTAACGATCTCGATCAGCTGATCAATCTGGAAAAATACGCGGACGATGCGAAGTTCCGTCAGCAGTATCGTGACATCAAGCTGGCGAACAAAGAGCGTCTGGTGAAGTTTATTAAAGCGCGCACCGGTATTGAAATAACGACTAACGCTATCTTTGATATTCAGATTAAACGTCTTCATGAGTACAAGCGCCAGCACCTCAATCTGCTGCATATTCTGGCGTTGTACAAAGAAATTCGTGAGAACCCGCAGGCCGATCGCGTGCCGCGTGTATTCCTGTTTGGCGCAAAAGCCGCGCCGGGTTACTACCTGGCGAAAAATATCATCTTCGCCATCAACCAGGTTGCGCAAACCATCAATAACGACCCGCAAGTGGGTGACAAACTGAAGGTCGTCTTCCTGCCGGATTATTGTGTCTCGGCGGCGGAAATGCTGATCCCGGCGGCGGATATCTCTGAGCAGATTTCAACCGCAGGGAAAGAGGCTTCCGGCACCGGTAACATGAAGCTGGCGCTGAACGGTGCGTTAACCGTAGGTACGCTGGATGGCGCAAACGTCGAAATCGCCGAGAAGGTGGGTGACGAGAATATCTTTATCTTTGGTCATACCGTGGAAGAGGTGAAGGCGCTCAAAGCCAAAGGCTACGACCCGGTGAAATGGCGTAAAAAAGACAAAGTGCTGGATGCTGTCCTGAAAGAGCTGGAAAGCGGGAAATACAGCGATGGCGACAAGCATGCCTTTGACCAGATGCTGCACAGTATCGGCAAGCAGGGCGGCGACCCGTATCTGGTGATGGCGGACTTCGCGGCCTACGTTGAAGCTCAGAAGCAGGTTGACGTGTTGTATCGTGACCAGGACGCCTGGACCCGGGCGGCGATTCTGAATACCGCGCGTTGCGGCATGTTCAGCTCGGATCGCTCCATCCGCGATTATCAGGCTCGTATCTGGCAGGCGAAACGTTAAGGAATCGCGATGGAAAGCAAACGTCTGGATAATGCCGCGCTGGCGGCGGGGATCAGCCCCAATTACATTAATGCCCACGGTAAACCGCAGTCTATTGGCGCCGAAACCAAACGGCGTTTGCTTGACGCCATGCATCGCACCACCGCTGCCACTCAGGTGGCGGTAACCCCGGTGCCGAATGTCATGGTCTATACCGCTGGCAAGAAAATGCCGCTGGCGGTTGAGGGAAACGGAGAGTTTAACTGGCTGCTGACCACCGAAGAGGGCGTGCAGCACAAAGGGCATGCCGTCGGCGGTAAATCTTTTAACCTTCCGGCGAAGCTGCCGGAGGGGTATCACACGTTGACCCTGACCCAGGGCGAGCTGCGTTCCCATTGTCGTATCATCGTGGCACCAAAGCGCTGCTATGAACCGCAGGCGTTGTTAGCCGGGCAGAAGCTGTGGGGCGCATGTGTTCAGCTCTACACCTTGCGATCGGAAAAGAACTGGGGGATTGGCGACTTCGGCGATCTCCGCACCATGCTGGTGGATGTGGCGCAACGCGGCGGCGCGTTTATCGGGCTTAATCCGATTCACGCGCTGTATCCGGCGAATCCGGAGAGTGCCAGCCCGTACAGCCCGTCGTCACGCCGCTGGTTGAACGTTATTTATATTGATGTAAACGCCGTAGATGATTTCCGTCTGAGTAAAGAGGCGCAGGCGTGGTGGAAGAAACCCGCGACTCAGCAAGCTCTGCAACGCGCGCGCGATGCCGAGTGGGTTGATTATTCTGCTGTTACCGCACTGAAGATGACGGCGCTACGTATGGCGTGGAAAAGCTTCTCTGCGCGTGATGATGAGCAGATGGCGGCATTTCGCCAGTTTGTGGCTCAGGAAGGGGATAGCCTCTACTGGCAGGCGGCCTTTGATGCGCTGCATGCGCATCAGGTGAAAGAGGACGCATTGCGCTGGGGCTGGCCGGTGTGGTCAGAAGCTTTCCAGTCAGTGGACTCGCCAGAGGTAAAACGCTTCTGCGAAGAACATCGTGATGACGTAGATTTCTTCCTGTGGTTACAGTGGCTGGCGTATACCCAGTTTGCTGACTGCTGGAAAACCAGCCAGGGCTTTGCAATGCCGATAGGGCTGTATCGCGACCTGGCCGTTGGCGTGGCCGAAGGCGGGGCGGAAACCTGGTGTGACCGCGAGTTGTATTGCCTGAAAGCTTCAGTTGGCGCGCCGCCGGATATTCTCGGTCCGCTTGGGCAAAACTGGGGACTGCCGCCGATGGATCCGCACATCATCACGGCACGCGCCTACGAACCGTTTATCGAACTGCTGCGCGCCAATATGCAGAATTGCGGCGCGTTGCGTATCGACCATGTCATGTCGATGCTGCGTCTGTGGTGGATCCCTTACGGTGAAACTGCCGATCACGGTGCCTACGTGCATTATCCGGTCGATGATTTGCTTTCAATTCTGGCGCTGGAAAGTAAACGTCACCACTGCATGGTGATTGGTGAAGATCTGGGTACCGTGCCGGTGGAGATCGTCAGCAAGCTGCGTGACAGCGGCGTCTACTCCTACAAAGTGCTTTATTTTGAGAATGACCATGAGAAAAACTTCCGTGCGCCGAAAGCGTACCCGGAACAATCAATGGCAGTCGCGGCGACGCATGACCTTCCTACGCTTAAAGGTTATTGGGATAGCGGCGATCTGACGCTAGGTAAAGCACTGGGCCTGTATCCGGATGAAGTCGTGCTGCGCGGGTTGTATCAGGACCGGGAACTGGCGAAACAAGGGCTGCTGGACGCGCTGCATAAATACGGCTGCCTGCCAAAACGTGCCGGTCACAAGGCGTCCCTGATGTCGATGACGCCGATTCTGAATCGCGGCATGCAACGCTACATCGCTGACAGCAACAGTGCGTTGCTGGGCCTGCAACCGGAAGACTGGCTGGATATGGCTGAGCCGGTCAACATTCCGGGGACCAGCGACCAGTACAAAAACTGGCGGCGTAAGCTCACCGCCACGCTGGAGCAGATGTTTGCCGATGAGGGCGTGAATAAGCTGATTAAGGATTTGGATAAGCGGCGAAAAGCGGCCGCGAAGAAGAAGTAAAAAAGCCGGGGGTTTCCCCGGCTTTTTTATGGTGATGGCTCGTAGCACATAGGCCTGATAAGCGTAGCGCCATCAGGCTCAGTTTTATCAGACCACCATACCCAGCAGCAGACACCCTACCAGACCGCAGACGGAGATAATGGTTTCCAACATTGACCATGACTTGATGGTTTCACCGATGGTCAGGTTGAAGTACTCCTTGAACAGCCAGAACCCAGGATCGTTCACGTGGGAGAAGATGACGGAACCGGAACCAACCGCAATAACCATCAGCTCAGGGCTTACGCCGGTCGTTGCAATCAGCGGTGCCACAATCCCACCTGCAGTAATCGCTGCAACGGTTGCGGAACCCAGTGCGATACGCAGTACTGCAGCGATAGACCATGCCATCAGCAGCGGAGACACGTTAGAGCCGTGCATCATTGAAGCGATGTATTTGTCTACGCCGCTATCAACCAGAACCTGTTTGAAGGCACCGCCACCACCGATGATCAACAGCATCATCGCGATGATTTTGATTGAGGACACCAGCGTGTCGTTAATCTGATCCATCGAACGTCCGCGGTTCAGACCAAAAGTGAACATCGCAATCAGCACCGCAATCAGCGTTGCCATGACCGGGTCACCGAGGAATTCAGCAACCGTCAGGAAAGCATGACCTTTCGGCAGAATCATCTCCGCCACGGCGCGCATTGCCATCAGGATAACCGGGACCAGAGAGGTCCAGACACTGACGCCAAAGCCTGGCATCTCTTCTTCAGTGAAGGTTTTTGCGCTGTACAGACCTTCCGGGATTGGCTTATCGATGCCTTTCAGGAAACGCGCGTATACCGGACCGGCGAGAATAACGGTCGGGATTGCCAGAATCGTACCAAACAGCAGAGTTTTACCCATATCTGCGTGGAAAATGGTGGCAATAGCGGTTGGACCCGGGTGCGGCGGCAGGAAGCCGTGAGTAACGGACAGCGCAGCCGCCATCGGCACACCAACGTACAGCAGCGGGATGTTAGCAGCGGCAGCAATGGTGAATACCAGCGGCAGCATCAGCACGAAGCCGACTTCGTAGAACAGGGCAAAACCGACGGTGAATCCGGTTAATACCACTGCCCACTGAATGTGTTTTTTGCCGAATTTAGCAATCAGCGTGGTTGCGATGCGCTGTGCGCCGCCGCAGTCCGCCAGCATTTTGCCCAGCATGGCGCCAAAACCCATAATCAGGGCGAGGCTGCCAAGGGTTCCGCCGACGCCGGCTTTAATCGAACCGATGACTTTATCCAGTGGCATCCCTTGCATCAATCCGACAGCAAGCGCCACCAGGACGAGAGCGATGAAGCCGTTCATTTTGAAACGGATCATCAGGAGGAGTAACAAGATTACACCGATAGCAACGATGACTAATGGCATGATTTACCTGGCCTTTACTTTGTTATGGGTAACGTCAGTGTTTAGATGACAAATTCCGATTGTCCCGACCGGGAACAGAGTATTCTCAGCACCAATGCTGGTTGCCTTCAAAACTAATCAGTTTAACTGGCTATTATGTGTGTGTTAGGTGCTGACACGAATGATACGGGTAACATGCTGCGCTTGAAAATCACCTGGACAGGCAAAATTTAAAATATGAGAAGCTGGTCAAATTATGCGGGGGATTGTTGCAGGGCACAGGCAGAGAAATGCAGTGTTGTAGGCCGTTACGCTACCATTCGGCAGCAATGCCCGATAGCGACGCGGGTGCGTCTTATCGGGCCTACGGATACTCTACAGGTTCGGGCGTTAGTAGTAAGAGTGCTCGCCGCGCTGGTGTTCGGTTAAATCGCGAACGCCTTTCAGTTCAGGGAATTCAGCCAGCAGCTGTTTCTCGATACCTTCTTTCAGCGTTACATCTACCATTGAACAGCCGTTACAGCCGCCGCCAAACTGCAGAATGGCGTAGCCTTCATCGGTGATTTCCATCAGAGAGACACGACCACCGTGGCCAGCCAGCTGTGGGTTGATCTGCGATTGCAGCATGTACTCCACGCGTTCCATCAGCGGCGCATCATCGGCAACTTTACGCATTTTGGCGTTTGGTGCTTTCAGGGTCAGCTGGGAGCCTAACTGGTCGGTAACGAAATCGATTTCTGCATCTTCCAGATACGGTGCGCTCAGTTCATCAACATATGCGGTCAGCAGGTCAAATTTAATGGCGGTGTCGGTTGCTTCCACGGCGTCCGGCGGACAATAAGAAACGCCGCATTCAGCGTTAGGCGTGCCGGGATTAATCACAAATACGCGGATTTGTGTCCCTTCTTCCTGATTTGCCAGCAGTTTGGCAAAGTGCGCTTGTGCAGCATCGGAAATATGGATCATAGTAATGGCCTAATAGTTGACTATTTTACTTGGTTATAATACGCCCATCATCGAGGCTCTACAAGGTTCGACACAGGCACCATACCTGGACAGTCGCCGCGCCGTTGCGTAAAAGCAGCTGCGCGATTTCCGCGACGGTACTTCCGGTAGTGACGACATCATCCACAATAACCATATGGAGTCCCTGCACCGGCAATTCAAGGCGAAAGGCATTTTTCAGGTTACGTTTACGTAATCGGGCGCTGAGATGGTGCTGTGTGGCGGTTGCCCGAACCCGCGAGATGGTCCGGCTGTCCCAGTCGCAACCCAGCCAGCGTGCCAGCGGACGGCACAGTAAATCGCTCTGATTAAACCCTCTGCGCCAGTGTCGACGTTGCCAGAGCGGGACGCTGACCAGCCTGTCCGGTAGAGGAAGGCCGCTGGTGCGCCGGGCCTGTAGTACCTCCAGCAACAACAAACGTGAAAGAGCTGAGGCTGTTTCGCTGCGTCGTGAAAACTTGAGCTGGTGGATAAGCCCGCTCAACGGCGGAACATAGTCGCTGACGGTAACCAGTCTCTGCCACGGCGGCGGTTTTTGCAGGCAGCGCCCACAGGGAATGACGGTATGAGCGGCAGGGAGTCCACATTGAGGGCACAGGCTGGCGTGTTGACGCGTTGCCCGCGTACAGACTGAGCAGATCCCCCAATGCCCTAACGTCAGGGGCATTCGGCATAGCCAGCACAATCCCGGTACTGTTAGCATAGATGCATCCTTTCAGGCTAAAAGAGAACAATAACTGATGAATGACATCTGGTGGCAGACCCAGGGTTCGGGAAATTACCATCTTGTGCTGCTGCACGGATGGGGACTGAATGCGCAAGTGTGGCATTGCATAAGCGAGGAACTGAGTTCGCATTTTACGCTGCATCTTGTCGACTTACCGGGATTTGGTCGTAGCCAGGGTTTCGGTGCAATGTCACTGGAAGAGATGGCTGAGCGGGTATTGAAACAGGCACCGGAGAAAGCTATCTGGCTCGGCTGGAGTCTGGGCGGGCTGGTCGCGAGTCAGGTGGCGTTAACGCATCCTGATCGTGTTCAGGCGCTGGTGACCGTCGCGTCTTCCCCTTGCTTTAGCGCGCGGGATGAGTGGCCGGGAATCAAGCCAGAGGTGCTGGCAGGCTTCCAGCAGCAGCTGAGCGAAGATTTCCAGCGTACGGTGGAGCGTTTTCTGGCATTGCAAACGATGGGCACAGAAACTGCGCGTCAGGATGCGCGAGCGCTGAAGAAAACGGTACTGGCTTTACCCATGCCGGACGTCGAGGTGCTCAATGGTGGACTTGAGATCCTGAAAACGGTCGATCTGCGAGAACCGCTGTGCGCGGTGGAAATGCCTTTCCTGCGGTTGTACGGCTATCTTGACGGGCTGGTGCCGCGCAAAGTCGTCCCGATGCTGGATGCCCTGTGGCCGCAGAGCGAGTCTTTGGTGTTTGCCAAAGCGGCGCATGCGCCGTTTATCTCGCATCCCGCCGAATTCTGTGCAGCGCTTGTGGCGTTAAAACAGAAACTATAAATTTGATGTGTTGCCCGGTGGTGCCATGCTCGCCGGGCCTAAGATTAATGGCTGCGCGTAGCCAGATCCTCAGCGGTCAGGCCAGTAATTCTGAAGATGGTTAGTGGGTCTATACCATCAGCCAGCATAGTTGATGCAATACGTAATGCTTCCTCTCGTTTGCCTTGTTGCAGACCCGTTTGTAACCCCTCCTGTAACCCTTCTTGCAACCCTTTCCTATGGCCTTCCTGAAGACCATTAAGGTGCCCTTCCTGTCGTAATCTTTCGGCGATAGTCATCAACTTGTCCTTATGTTGGGGTAAACGTTCGGCGACTTCATGAAGAAACTCGCCAAAATGTGTGGTGTTACCGGCCTGCATTAAATAATTAAACAAGGCTTTCAACTGGTTGTCATTAGCGTGTCCTTTAACAAGCAGGATGGCCAGTTTTTCTACCAGCCCCATCAAATCGCGTTTACGAATATGCTTTTGGATGAGCTCCAACAGCGCCATCCGGCGATGCTGCATAATCTCGTCATCGGGCACAACAGTGATATCGATCAGTGGAAACGCGGTGCTATACCTGAGAAAAAAGATGACGAGACTCTACTTCCCAGGTTACCAGTAATCATCCACGGATTAATAACGATGCGTGGCTGGCTGGAGGATAGATCTTTTTTGCTGAAATAATGAAATCTGTGTGGAATCCATTACGCAAAAAAGCCGGATATCAGCGTAAACGCGCTATCCGGCCTGGATGTTTGCATCATTTGTAGGCCGGATAAGCGTAGCGCCATCCGGCAAAGAGCATCTGATTAGCGTAAAGCCCACCACTCGCGCAGGCAGGGTTTACCTTCCGGGCAACTTTTGCAGCTTCCGGAAAGACACCCGTCGGCATCTTCCTGAATCCGCACCGCTTTGCCCATTTTTTCTAACTGATTCAGCATGGCGTCAATCATGGGTTGCGGGGTATGCAGCGTGTGGCTAATTTGTGTCGCCTCCATGCGCCCCCGCAAAGCAAGTAAATCACGAACCTGAATAAGCGATGCCATTGTCGATAACCTTAGTGGCAATCGCCAGTCGTGCTGGAACAGCAGGAACTCGCCGTTCTGTTGGTTGCCAGCAGTGCGAGGTCCACGCGGCTGCGAGCTCGACGCAGCAGGCCCAGCAGCACGATGTTAAACAGGATGACCGCTAAAATGCACACCAGGCTGTAGGTCGGGTGCTCTTTGTAGCTGACCGTCTGATAAAACAGCGTCGACAGAGAGTAGGCGATATTCAGGCCCCACAGAATCGAGAAGCTCATCCAGCCACGGCTGGATTCACGTGCGATAGCGCCCATCACTGAAATGCACGGTACATACAGCAGAACAAAGATCAGGTAGCTGTACGCGGCGGCGGCGCTGCCAAATTTCTCGCCCATCACGCCCATTGCACCGGTAGCCATTTCACCGTCGCCCTTGCTGGCTTCGATAGGGTTAGCCAGCACGCTCAGGCTGAAAGTGTCTTTCAGGCTTTGCCAGGTTTCATCTACCGCGCCGAGCAGCTCATCACCGAGGTGGAAATCTGCCGGGTTGAACTCTTCTTCCTGAATGTTTTCTGCGGTATAGAGCGTGTTCAGCGTACCGACAACCACTTCTTTCGCCATCGCGCCGGTGAACAGACCTACGGTTGCCTGCCAGTTATCTTCGTGAACACCAATCGGTTTGAAGACTGGGGTAATGACGCGGCTAACGGAAGCCAGAGCAGAGTCGTTGATGTTGTCGACGATTTTCCCGCTCAGTGAGAAGCTGTTAAACGCGCTGAGGAAAATGCTGACGATGATGATGACTTTACCTGCACGCAGAACGAAGCCTTTCAGACGTTGCCAGGTTTGAATGATCAGACTCTTAATGTGCGGTACGTGATATACCGGCAGCTCCATCACGAACGGCGTTGCTTCGCCACGCATGATGGTGTGTTTGAGCATCAGGCCAGTCAACACCGCCATAACGATACCCAGCACGTACAGCGAGAAGACCGCCAACGCGCCGTTCTGACCAAAGAACGCTGCGGCGAAGACGGCGAAAATCGCCAGACGTGCGCCACAGGACATAAACGGCGCCATCATGATGGTCATCAAACGCTCACGCGGGGCATCCAGCGTACGTGCGCCCATTACAGACGGTACGTTACAGCCAAAGCCGACGATCAGCGGGACAAACGATTTGCCCGGCAGTCCCAGCGCCTGCATCAAACGGTCCATCACAAACGCGGCGCGCGCCATGTAGCCGGAGTCTTCAAGGAAGGAGAGGAACAGGTACATCATGCCGATTTGCGGTACCAGCGGCAGCACGGTGTTAATCCCGCCGCCAAGGCCCTGGGCCAGGAAGATGGTCAGCCAGTCCGGGAAATGCAGCGTATAGCCAATCCACTGAATACCATGGATAAAGAGTGCCACGGAGCCAACATCAAACAACGGCTGCAGCGCGCCGCCAATGTTGATGGCAAGCAGGAACATCAGGTACATCACGAACAGGAAAATCGGCAGACCGAGGAAGCGGTTGAGGATAATTTTATCTACCGCGGTGGTGAAACGGCTCGGCTCTGCCGTCAGGGTATTACTGACGGTATCGCAGATAGCGGCAATGCACTGGTAACGTGCATCGGCAATATGTAGCGCCGGGTCGTCCATTGTCTCGCTCAGGCGAGCAACAGCGGCATCAAGGTTTTGTGCTGCATCACCGGCGTAAGCACGGCTGTAGATATCGCCTTCGAGCATCTGTAGGCCTAGCCAGCGGCGCTGTTTAAGCGGCATATCTTTGGCCATTGCGTCGGCGAGGGAATCAGCTTCTTGCAGCAGCGGCTGGGCATAATGGACCAGCTCAACGGTGTCGTTTTCTTTGTAGCGATCGATCGCCAGCTTCAGTGCTTCAATGCCGCGGGCGCGGGTGGAAACCAGTGGAACCACCGGACAGCCAAGACGAGCGGAGAGGGCGTCGATATCGATACGGATTTGCTGTTTCTCAGCAATATCTAACATGTTCAGTGCGACGATACAGGGAATACCCAGCTCAAGCAGTTGCAACGTCAGGTAGAGGTTGCGTTCAAGGTTTGAAGCATCGACCACGTTGATCAAGAGATCCGCGTCGCCGCTTAAAATATAGTGACAGGCAATCTGCTCATCGAGAGAGGTTTGGGATGAGATTGTCGTCAGAGAATAGGTGCCGGGTAAATCGACCAGCGTGACCTGGTGGTCCGTCGTGGCGAAATGGCCTTCTTTACGCTCAACGGTAACGCCAGCCCAGTTGCCTACACGCTGGCGCGCGCCGGTGAGCTGGTTGAATAAAGTTGTCTTGCCGGAATTAGGATTACCAATTAAACCAATGGTTAGTTTTTTCATTTTTATAGACTCACTGTATTAACAGGAAACCGCTTCCACTTCTAATAACGCCAGATCCTTCTTACGCAATACCAGACTTACGCGACGCGTTTCGATATGGATAGGATCGCCGAGCGGGGCGACGCGTACCACGTTGAAGGATGAGCCGGGTAGCATGCCAAGTGACAACAGTTTCTGACGATAAGCCGGGCTGATTTCACGGGCAAAACCGGTAATTTTCCACGCACTGTCAGGAGTGAATTGCATAGGGACCTACTTATATCTCGCTAACTGGATGATTACCTCATGGGGCGACAGGGCGGCATGAGACCAGATGATTAGCCAACGTAAGGAAAGAGTAAATAATCAACAAATCAATGATAATGAGAATGGTTTCTATCATCAATAGAATAAATGTGACGGAATGTACAATTGGATAATAATTTGAGCCAATTTTGATATTCCTCAATATTTATTCTGGTTGGAAACGAGTGATTCGCGGAAGTAATTATTGGGGATCTTAATGTTTAATTAAGGTTTCATCTGTTAATGAAGTGATAAATATATTTTGGTGCAAAGCGGGACATAGATTAAATATGCCGGATGACGACGCTCATGCGTCTTATCCGGCCTGCAAATTAATGGCGATAACCTGGCCGGACAGGGCGTTTACACCACCATCCGGCACAGGGTTTAAACTTAGCGTTTTTTACCCATCGCCGCCGCCAGCGCATCCATCATGGCGCTGTTGCCCGCAGGCTGTGCGTCACGGCCACGTGGTTTCGCGGCTTTTGGCGTCGGACGATTACCCTGAGTGCGATCGTTATTCCCGCCGCCGCGACGCGCATTGGTTTCACCCGGCTGCTCGTCCAGACGCATGGTCAGCGCGATACGCTTACGCTGCAGGTCCACTTCCAGCACTTTCACCTTCACAATGTCGCCTGCTTTCACCACGGTGTGCGGATCTTCGACGAACTTATTCGACAGCGAAGAGATATGCACCAGACCATCCTGATGAACGCCGATATCAACAAACGCGCCGAAGTTGGTGACGTTGGTGACTGCCCCTTCCAGAATCATTCCCGGCAGCAGATCGTTCATGGTTTCTACACCATCGGCAAACTGCGCGGTTTTAAATTCAGGACGCGGATCGCGGCCCGGTTTTTCCAGCTCTTTGATGATGTCGGTGACGGTCGGCACCCCGAAGCGTTCGTCGGTAAAATCAGCAGCTTTCAGATTACGCAGTTCGCTGCTGTTACCCATCAGGTCACGCAACGATTGCTCGGTGGCGGCCAGAATGCGTTCCACAACCGGATAAGCTTCCGGGTGAACGGTTGAGGCATCCAGCGGGTTATCGCCGTGGTTGATACGCAGGAAGCCCGCGCACTGTTCAAAGGCTTTAGGCCCAAGACGGCTGACTTTTAACAGTTGCTGACGGTTCTGGAATTGACCGTTCTCATCGCGCCAGGCAACGATATTCTGCGCCATCATGCGCGTCAGACCAGCAACACGGGTCAGCAGCGGTACGGAGGCGGTATTCAGATCGACGCCGACGGCGTTCACGCAGTCTTCCACCACCGCATCCAGCTTACGCGCCAACTGAGTCTGGCTTACGTCGTGCTGATACTGGCCCACGCCGATAGATTTCGGATCGATTTTCACCAGCTCAGCCAGCGGATCCTGCAGACGACGGGCGATAGACACCGCGCCACGCAGAGATACGTCGAGGTCCGGGAACTCCAGCGCCGCCAGTTCGGATGCGGAGTAAACCGACGCGCCGGCTTCACTGACGATCACTTTCTGCGCGGTCACTTGCGGGAACTGCTTTTGCACGTCGAGGAAGAAACGCTCGGTTTCGCGCGACGCCGTACCGTTACCAATCGCCACCAGTTCAACGTTGTGTTTTTCACACAGCGCCGCAACGGCAGCGGCGGCTTTGGCGGCCTGACCGGTATGCGGATAAATGGTGTCGGTCGCGACCAGCTTGCCGGTACCGTCAACCACTGCCACTTTTACACCGGTACGCAGACCTGGATCGAGGCCCATGGTGGCGCGCAGCCCGGCCGGAGCGGCCATAAGCAGGTCATGCAGGTTACGGGCAAAGACGTTGATAGCTTCATCTTCCGCACGTTCGCGCACGGTACCCATCAGCTCCGTTTCGAGGTGCATCAGCACCTTGATGCGCCACGTCCAGCTAACCACGCCTTTACGCCAGCTGTCTGCTGGGGCGTTGTTCAGGCGTAGTCCCAGGTGATCCCGGATAATCTGCTCGCCGTGGCTCTCTTTTGGTGGCTCATCGAATTGCGGATCGGCATTCAGTGAAAGTTGCAACACGCCTTCGTTACGGCCACGGAACATGGCCAGCGCACGATGGGATGGCACGGTAGAAATCGGTTCGTGGTGATCGAAGTAGTCGCGGAACTTAGCGCCTTCCTCTTCTTTACCGCTTACCACGGTGGCGACCAGGTGGGCGTTTTTCCACAGATAATCACGTACTTTCGCCAGCAGAGCAGCATCTTCAGCGAAGCGCTCCATTAGAATGTAGCGCGCGCCGTCGAGGGCGGCTTTGGTATCCGCCACGCCGTTTTCGGCGTTGAGATATTTTGCGGCTTCCGTTTCCGGGTCGTGAGACGGTTCGTTCCACAACAGGTCTGCCAGCGGCTCCAGTCCGGCCTCAATGGCGATCTGCCCACGGGTGCGGCGCTTAGGTTTGTACGGCAGATAGAGGTCTTCGAGTTCGGTCTTACTTAACGTGCCGTTGATCGCTTTCGCTAGATCGTCGGTCAGTTTGCCTTGCTCGCCGATAGATTTCAGGATTGCCTGACGGCGGTCTTCCAGTTCACGCAGATATCCCAGACGGGTTTCCAGATTACGCAGTTGCGTATCGTCCAGACCGCCGGTGATTTCCTTACGATATCGTGCGATAAACGGCACGGTGTTCCCTTCGTCAAGCAGGCGAACGGCAGCTTCTACCTGTTCAGCACGAGCCTGAATTTCACCTGCGATAATGCGGCAGAAAGAATCATTCATCATGGATAGCTTCGTCTATAGGATAAAAAATCAGGGGATAGTTATACGGATTGACTGGCAAAAATGCCAGCCATCTGCCGGGGCTTCGGATTGTTCCGGTCTCACTTCACGTATTCAATCTCATTCACGTACCAGCTGGCTTCGCCACCTGGGGTGTTTACTACTGCGAGATCGCCGACCTCTTTTTTCAATAGCGCCCGCGCCATTGGTGAGTCGATTGAGATGTAATCCTTACGACCGAAGATCTCATCGTAGCCAACAATACGGAATTTGCGGATGTCGCCATCGTCATTTTCAATCTCAACCCATGCGCCAAAGAAGACTTTGCCTTCCTGCTGTGGGGAGTAATCGACGATTTTTAGATTCTCCATGCACTTGGTCAAATAACGGACGCGGCGGTCGATCTCACGCAGGCGCTTTTTATTATACTGGTAGTCGGCATTTTCGCTGCGGTCACCCAGACTTGCGGCCCAGGTAACTTTTTTGGTGACTTCCGGGCGCTCTTCACGCCAGAGATAATTCAGCTCTTGTTTAAGTTTTTCATACCCTTCACGGGTTATCAGGGGCGTTTTCATCTTATTGTTTTACCTTCGACTCTGTGATGATGCGCACAATTAGTATTACGTGAGCATATCAACAGAATAAATAATGTATTGCGAGAAACATTGTATACTTAAGCTGCTGTTTAATATGCTTTGTAACAATTTAGCCTGGAATTCATACCAGAATTCGCTGGTGACTCACGTTAGCTTTCTTAAGAATATACACTTAATTGTTGCGAACCTTTGGGAGTAATAACAATGCAAGAGAACTATAAGATTCTGGTGGTCGATGACGACATGCGCTTGCGTGCGCTTCTGGAGCGTTATCTGACCGAGCAGGGCTTCCAGGTTCGAAGCGTCGCAAACGCTGAGCAGATGGATCGTCTGCTGACCCGTGAGTCCTTTCACCTGATGGTGCTGGATTTAATGCTGCCGGGAGAAGATGGCCTGTCTATTTGCCGTCGCCTGCGCAGCCAGAGCAACCCGATGCCGATCATTATGGTCACAGCGAAGGGTGAAGAAGTTGACCGTATCGTAGGGCTGGAAATCGGCGCCGACGATTACATCCCGAAACCGTTTAACCCGCGTGAGCTGCTGGCACGTATTCGCGCAGTCCTGCGTCGTCAGGCGAATGAACTGCCGGGCGCACCTTCTCAGGAAGAAGCGGTTATCGCTTTTGGTAAGTTCAAGCTGAACCTCGGTACGCGTGAAATGTTCCGCGAAGATGAGCCGATGCCGCTCACCAGTGGGGAGTTTGCGGTTCTGAAAGCGCTGGTAAGCCACCCGCGCGAGCCGCTGTCCCGCGACAAGCTGATGAACCTCGCCCGTGGTCGTGAATATTCTGCGATGGAACGTTCTATCGACGTCCAGATCTCCCGTCTGCGCCGCATGGTGGAAGAAGATCCGGCTCATCCACGCTACATTCAGACCGTATGGGGTCTGGGCTATGTCTTTGTTCCGGACGGTTCTAAAGCATGAGGCGAATGCGCTTCTCACCACGAAGTTCGTTTGCCCGCACGTTATTGCTCATCGTCACCTTGCTGTTTGCCAGCCTGGTGACGACATACCTGGTAGTGCTGAACTTCGCGATTCTGCCGAGCCTCCAGCAGTTTAATAAGGTTCTGGCGTACGAAGTTCGTATGCTGATGACCGATAAACTGCAACTGGAGGACGGTACGCAACTGGTGGTGCCGCCCGCATTCCGCCGGGAAATTTATCGTGAGCTGGGTATTTCTCTCTATTCCAACGAGGCTGCTGAAGAGGCCGGACTGCGTTGGGCGCAACACTATGAATTCTTAAGCCATCAGATGGCGCAGCAGCTGGGTGGCCCAACGGAAGTCCGCGTTGAGGTAAACAAAAGCTCGCCGGTCGTGTGGCTGAAAACCTGGCTGTCGCCCAATATCTGGGTACGCGTGCCGCTTACAGAAATTCATCAGGGTGACTTCTCGCCGCTGTTCCGCTATACGCTAGCGATTATGCTGCTGGCTATCGGTGGGGCGTGGCTGTTTATCCGTATCCAGAACCGGCCATTGGTGGATCTTGAACATGCGGCGCTGCAGGTGGGGAAAGGTATCATTCCGCCGCCGTTGCGTGAGTATGGCGCTTCAGAGGTGCGCTCCGTAACCCGAGCCTTTAACCATATGGCCGCGGGCGTGAAGCAGCTGGCCGATGACCGTACACTGTTAATGGCGGGCGTGAGCCACGATTTACGTACCCCGCTGACGCGTATTCGTCTGGCGACGGAAATGATGGGCGAAGAGGACGGTTATCTTGCGGAGTCCATCAATAAGGACATCGAAGAGTGTAACGCCATCATCGAGCAGTTCATCGATTACCTGCGTACCGGTCAGGAGATGCCAATGGAGATGGCAGATCTGAACTCGGTGCTGGGTGAAGTGGTTGCGGCGGAAAGCGGCTACGAACGTGAAATCGAAACTGCGCTGCTGCTGGGCAGCATTCAGGTGAAGATGCACCCGCTGTCGATCAAGCGTGCGGTTGCCAATATGGTGGTTAATGCCGCCCGCTACGGCAACGGCTGGATTAAGGTCAGTAGCGGAATGGAGCAGCATCGCGCCTGGTTCCAGGTAGAAGATGATGGTCCGGGCATCAAGCCGGAGCAGCGTAAGCACCTGTTCCAGCCGTTTGTCCGCGGCGACAGCGCGCGCAGTACCAGCGGCACGGGCCTGGGTCTGGCGATTGTGCAGCGTATTATTGATAACCATAACGGTATGCTGGAGATTGGTACCAGTGAACGCGGTGGGCTGTCGATTCGTGCATGGCTTCCGGTTCCCTTCACTCGCGCGCCGGGCAACACGAAAGACGCATAACAAAGGGAGGCAAAATGCCTCCCTTTTTGTTGCTGTAGGCCGGATAAGGCGAAACCGCCATCCGGCACTTTTCGTTACAGCTTCGGTCCGGCGCTAACCAGCGCTTCACCCGCTGGGGTATCGGTATATTTCTCGAAGTTCTCGATAAACAGTTTCGCCAGCGCATTGGCTTTTTCCTGCCACTGCTCCGGAGATGCGTAGGTATTACGCGGATCGAGAATGCGAGTGTCCACGCCCGGCAGCTCGGTCGGGATAGCCAGGTCAAACATCGGCAGACGGAACGTTTCCGCGTCATCCAGCGAACCGTTCAGGATGGCGTCGATAATCGCACGGGTATCTTTGATAGAGATACGCTTGCCGGTACCGTTCCAGCCTGTGTTAACCAGATACGCCTGTGCACCTGCCGCCTGCATACGTTTCACCAGCACTTCTGCGTACTGCGTTGGGTGCAGAGTCAGGAATGCTGCGCCGAAGCAGGCAGAGAAGGTTGGGGTCGGTTCGGTGACGCCGCGTTCGGTACCGGCCAGTTTGGCGGTGAAGCCAGACAGGAAGTGGTACTGCGTTTGGTCTGCCGTCAGGCGAGAAACCGGCGGCAGCACGCCAAATGCGTCGGCGGTCAGGAAGATCACTTTGGTAGCATGACCCGCTTTTGACACCGGCTTAACGATATTATCGATGTGATAAATCGGGTAGGAAACGCGGGTGTTCTCAGTTTTTGAACCATCATCGAAATCGATGGAACCATCTTCGCGCACGGTGACGTTTTCCAGCAGCGCGTCACGACGGATCGCGTTGTAGATTTCCGGTTCGGCATCTTTAGACAATTTGATGGTCTTCGCGTAGCAACCGCCTTCGAAGTTAAACACGCCGTCGTCATCCCAGCCGTGTTCGTCATCGCCAATCAGGCGACGTTTCGGGTCGGTGGACAGCGTGGTTTTACCGGTGCCGGACAGGCCAAAGAAGACTGCCACATCGCCTTTTTCCCCAACGTTTGCTGAGCAGTGCATGGAGGCAATGCCTTTCAGCGGCAGCAGGTAGTTCATTACGGAGAACATACCTTTCTTCATTTCGCCGCCGTACCAGGTACCACCAATCAACTGGATACGCTCAGTCAGGTTGAAAGCCACGAAGTTTTCGGAGTTCAGACCCTGCTCTTTCCACTGCGGGTTGGTGCATTTAGCGCCGTTCATCACGATGAAATCAGGTTTGAAATCAACCAGCTCTTCGTCGCTTGGGCGGATGAACATGTTTTTGACAAAATGCGCCTGCCAGGCAACTTCGGTAATGAAGCGCACGGAAAGACGGGTATCGGCGTTAGCGCCGCAGAAAGCATCAATGATAAACAGGCGCTTGCCGGAAAGTTGCTGGGTGACTAATCCTTTCAGATGCTGCCAGGTTTCCGGGGAGAGCGGTTTGTTGTCGTTCTTACCTTTACCTTTGTCGGACCACCACAGCGTGTCGCGCGTGGTGTCGTCACGGACAATGTACTTATCCTTTGGCGAACGTCCGGTAAAGATACCGGTATCAACGGCAACGGCGCCCAGATTCGTTAACACGCCACGCTCATAACCTTCCAGGTTTGGATCAAGTTCTTCCTGGAAAAGCGTGTCGTAGTCTGGATTGTAAACGATATCCTGAACGTCATTGATACCATAAGCCTTGAGATCTTGCGGGGTTAAACTGTTGTTCACACGCATTTCACTGCTCCTTAGCCAATATGTATTACCTGGAATAGTAAGGTTTTTTAGGGATTGTTAACCGCGACAAGGCTCATAGATTTACGCATCCGGGAAAATCACGGGCGACCGAATGCGCTGCGACTCCTGTCACAAAGAGGCAGATATTATGGCAGGAAACCCTTTTTTGTTGTGGAAAATGTTCTTAAAACGTTAATGGAGAGTGTTTTTGGCGGGAATCTTGTGAGTGTAATCGCATTCACGTAAGAAATGAGCGTTGGTTATACATAAACAATATCGATTCACTTCCCGTCGTCGTGGTCTGAAATCGCTCTATCAATGCTCAAAATTGTGAAGTTGATGCGATAATTAGCTTTTCCCTTCATTCTGGATACTGACATGGATAGTGCTGAAATTTCACGTACGACGCGTTGGGGCATGATATTCATCGGCCTGTTGCAGGGGACATTATGCTATCTGCTGATGACATATCTGGCGCCCCATAATGACGGCTGGCTGTTCTATGGCATGCCTGCGACGATTGCGATCACCTCGGCACTTTTGCTTACTGTTGTTTCTTTCAAACAACGCGCGCTGTGGTACTGGATGGCGCTGATCTTTGTTGTGGTGCTGGCGATGAGCGTCTGGCTAAAGTGGCAAGTCGAGGACAGTGATAAGTGGCGGCAACATGAAGTTTTTATGTTCTACGGTTGGCGTTTACTGCTGATGGCGATGCTTGCTTTGCCCTGGATTCAGTACTCGCTTCATGTCTCTCGTGAGCAGGCGCGTTACCCGCATTTTTATCGGCAATTGTGGCTTAATGCGTTGACGTTGCTGATTGTCTTTGTCGCCAACGGTTTGTTCTGGCTGGTGCTCCTGCTATGGAGCGAGATGTTTAAGCTGGTCGGTATTCCCTTCTTCAGCACGCTCTTCTTTGATACCGACTGGTTTGGCTATGTGGCCTTTGGTCTGATTACCGCACTGGCAGTAGTACTGGCCCGCACACAGTCGCGTCTGGTCACGGCGGTACAAAAATTACTGACGTTTATCGCCACCGGTCTGTTACCTCTGGTCGCGCTGTTGGCGCTGATGTTCATACTGACCTTACCCTTCACCGGGCTGGAGGCTATTTCGCAACGCGTGTCTGCGGCCGGGTTGATGTCAACGCTGACGCTGCTCCTGTTGCTGTTGATGGCTATCGTGCGTGAACCGCAAAAAGAGGCGTTACCCTATCCAGGCGCGTTACGCTACCTGATCAAATGCTCTCTGATTGTCGCGCCCATCTATATGCTGATTGCCGGTTGGTCACTGTGGGTGCGAATACAGCAGTACGGTTGGACGCCTGAGCGTGTTTATGGCGTGCTGGTGGTCGTGGTACTGCTGGTATGGTCGTTTGGCTATCTGGCCAGCATTTTGCGCCGCGGGCGCAATCCGCTTGAGCTTCAGGGGCCGGTCATTCTTGGCGTTTCGTTGCTGGCATTGGGGCTGTTGGTTCTGCTGTCATCGCCGGTTATTGATGCCTGGCGCATCAGCGTTAACAGCCATATGGGGCTGTATCACAGCGGGAAAATTAAACCGAATCAAGTCAGCCTGTATATGTTGGATCACAGCGGAAAACCGGGGCGCGCAGCGTTGGAAGCATTACAAAAAGATGTGGCGTTTAATCAAGACAGTAAACGCAGACGCGACTTGAATTCTCTGCTGCAAGGGCGCCGGGATCCGGTTAAAGAGCTAAGCGCAACACAGTTAGTATCGAAGGTTGTGATTGCTCCGGGGAGCCAGAAGCCAGACGATGCGTTCTGGGCGTTTGTCAAAACACAGGGGTATCGCATCACCTCTTGTGCTGAGCAGAATGCGTGCGTACTGGTGAGTCAGGACCTCAATGCGGATGGTCATCCTGAGCAGGTGTTATATGCCTTTGGCGATGGGGAGAGTCTGATCTTCGGCATGCAAAAAAACAAATGGGATTTGTTAGCTGTTGCCACGCTACCTGACGGATTCACTAAGGATAAATTGCTGCAGGCGGTAGCGAATCAGCAACTGGGCTCAGCCCCAAGAATCTGGCGGGATATCACTATTGATGGCAAAAGACTGCCGATGACTTATTACACCGAATGAGTGTGTTGCCGACATCGTTTTTGCCGGATGGCAGCGCGAACGTCTTATCAGGCCTACGACAGATTTTCCGTAGGCCTGATAAGCGCCGTGCCATCAGGCAAGACAGTGATTAATGAACCTGTGGATCGGCAGGGGAGGCATTGCTGCGGATCTCAGCAATATCCATGGCGTTAAACAGATAGTGGCTACCGCAGTAATCGCAGTGCATATCGATCTCGCCTTCTTCCGCCAGAATGCTGTCCACTTCTTCGTCCGGCAACGTTTTCAGTGCGCCTGCGCAGCGTTCGCGTGAACAGGTGCATTTGAACTCAACGTCCTGCGGATCGTAGAGAGTAACCTCTTCTTCGTGGTACAGGCGCCACAGCACTTCGTTGGCCGGCAGCGTCAGCAGCTCTTCGGCTTTGATGGTTTCGGTCAGGGCTGTCAGGTGATCGAAATCATCTGCCTGCGCGTTTTGCGCCGGCATTACCTGCAGCAGCATTCCGCCAGCAGCGGGTTTGCCATCAACGTCGCCAGTGCGGATGAACAGGCGTGTCGGCAGCTGTTCAGAACGCATGAAGTAATCTTCCAGACACGCTGCCAGCGTGTCACCTTCCAGACCGACCACGCCTTGATAACGCTCGCCTTCTTCCGGGGTAATGGTGATCACCAGGTAACCGTTGCCCACCAGCGTTTTCAGATCGGCATCTTCAGGAATATCACCCTGCATGCGGGCCACACCGCGCATCTGCTGATTGTTGTTGCCGTTGATGACGGCCAGGCTCAGCGGACCATCACCCTGCAACTGCACAGTGATATCACCGGCAAATTTCAGCGTGGCGGTGAGCAGGCTGGTGGCAACCAGCAGCTCAGCCAGTACGTTTTTGACCGGTTGCGGGTAAGTATGATTTTCGAGGATCTGTTGCAGGGTTTCCGATACGGTCACCAGCTCGCCGCGCACGGCAAAGTTTTCAAACAGATAACGATGTAATTGGTCATGTTGCGGCATAATCATCTCTCTTGCAGGTGACAGTCACTCGCTGTCGCCGTGTTTAAATCGTAACAGGTCGCGGCGCTCTTTCTTGTCCGGTCGTCTGTCCGGGTGCGGCATGGTTAACGCGTTAAGTTTACGCGCCAGCGCCATTTTTTCGCGTTTTTCCACGCTTTCCGCGGTTTCTTCATACAGCGTAACGGCTTCCGTTGCCGGGCGACGCTGCTCGGTGATGGCCTTGATAATGACTGTTCGTTCGTCATTTCCCTGGCGAAGGGTGAGGGTGGCGTTCAGCTCGACAATCTTGCTTGGCTTACTGCGCTGGCCGTTGTAGTGCACCTTACCGCCTTCAACCATTTCGCGGGCTAGCGCACGCGTTTTGTAAAAGCGTGCAGCCCACAGCCATTTATCCAGCCTGACTTCAGCAGAGGGCTTTTCTTTCATGGCGTCTCCTTCACATCAGTGAGGGGATCAGTCGGCGGTAGTCATTCAGTGACGGATGGCGTGCGTACTGTTTTTCGGCGATGCCGGAGTCGGGATTGGTCACGCCGAGGCAGTAACGAATACCGTACAGAGCAGCGGCGTCGAGAATGGGTTCGCTGTCGTCAATAAACAGCGTCTTCTCTGCACTCATTCCCGTTTCTTCAGCCACAGCGTGCCATAACCGCTGATCCTCTTTGGGATAACCAAATGTGTGGGTGGAAAGTAATAAATCAAGGTGTGAGGCCAGACCGGTATGCTCAAGCTTCACCGCCAGATTATGCGGATGCGCGTTGGTGAGCAAAATGCGGCGCTTGCCGCTGGCTTTTAAGGCATCAAGAAACGGTACGGTATCTTCGCGCAAAACGGCGCGCGGTCCCTGTTCCGTGGTCATGGCGCAAATATCCAGATCCAGGCACTCGCTCCAGTAATCCAGGCAATACCAGTTTAGCGTATGCTGCACGGCATGATACTGCTGACGAATATAGTCCTGAGCTTCCTGAGGAGAGATACCCTGCTTCGCGCCATAGGTTTCCGGCACCAGTTTTTGCCAGAAATAGTTATCGAATGCCAGGTCGAGCAGCGTGCCGTCCATATCTAACAACACGGTGTCGACATCCTGCCAGGCAATATTGATATGCATGGAAACTCCCCAGAAGAAAACATGATGCGCGACAGGGTAGCATATCCTGTCGCGCGAGCGTGTTATCGAATCAGGCTTTCCGGGTTGTCAATCAGCGTTGGATTGAGGCAACTTTCGTAGTAGCTCTGAATTTCCGCGATGCGGGTGCGGTGACGCTGGTAGCGTCTGAATGCCTGTATGCTGTTGTAGATAGCGCATCCGAGCATGGAGAACATCAGCAGCGTCGTGCCAAGGTAGCGCCATAAACCTGAGCGGTCCGGAATACGGTGCAGTCCAATGTGCTGGGTGCCATTGGCGTCAGTCGAAATATTGGTGACGATCCCCTCCGCGCGAAACGGCGTCTGCATCAGCATCTGCGCCAGGCGCTGGAAGGCGTTCCACTGTTCCTGGGGAGGATAGTCATATAGCGAGGTCGTCGGCCACGGCTGATCGACCAGATCGCTGCCTTCATCACTGATAATCAGGAAACCGCCAGGGGCAGGGCTATTCAGCGCCTGGGCTGCTCGCGCAGTCTCGCGTGAAATAAACGGTGCCGTAGAGGTATTTACCAGATTATCCAGTGACTCTGCGCTTACCGGACGCAGCAGCACGTTCACGCCATCCAGTTTGCCTGCGTTTGCCCGTTTCACCAGCGCGGCCCAGTCTTTACTGTTACCGAGGTTAACCAGCGCATTTTTTAAGCGCACACATTCATCTTTGGCTGCACACAGATCGGCCGTTTTCAGGACAATCTCACCAAAATCGTCCAGTAATACCATGCCGGACTTTTGGATTGCTGAGCGTAGCGATGCGCTGACGCGAGAGTCATCGTCAGGTTTGGGATGCAGCTGACGGCTCACGGCCTGCGTGAGCGCGGTAGCCTTATTCACCAGGTCAGACTCAGGCAGCGGCAATGCGCGCGCGTCATTCCAGATAATTTGCGAGCAATCGAAAGGCATAAACGGCGTGGCAGGCTGCGCATTCCAGCTTCCTTGGGTATGAATGTTACACATACCCGTACCACTCAGGTGCAGCGTGTCACCCACGCGAACGCCCGCGTTTTCGAGCTGTTTAACGCTGGTGGCTTCGATAGTTTGCGCGCCCTTCATCCAGGAGAGCGTGACCTTTATCGGCATATCCAGCGGGATCCAAAACAGCAGCATCAGCAGTACCAGTAACGAGCCGCCTGCGATGACGGCGTTGCGCAGCCAGTGCTGTAACGGGAAGTTTTTCACTTCATCGTGCAGAGATAAAAAACGCCCCTGGCGGGCAACGTGGCGATCGAGATAAATATCGATATCCGTTTGCTGGCCAAGGTCTTGGGCGATGTAAGGTTGCCAGTGAGGTGGGTAGATCAGATCAATAATACCCAGCGAGATATTATTAATTTGTTCCTGGTCGTTTTCGCCAAATAACCCCCAGCGACGTGGCGTACCGCGCAGACAATGAATTTCCCGCAGGGCGCTTTTGGACGGCGGGGCGAACAATCCCCACAGACCCGCAGCTAACAGCAACACCGCGCCACCAACTGCCCACGGAACAAACGTATTCGGGATAACCAAACAGAAAAAGAACAGCAGGAATGATGCGGTTATCAGTAACGCCTCGCGCAATCCCGAAGGGCGGCTGAGCGCATATTCTTCATGGGTTTCCTGGCGAATATTCAGCAGTTCAATCTGCTCACTTTCTTCACCACGAATGGAAGCCTGGGTAGAAGCGGTGTGCTGTAACGCATAACCTCGCGCTTCCTGCATATATTCCTGCAGCGTATGGCCGTTCAACGAGATAACCAGCGGTATCGTATTGGTGTGGATTATCTCAACGCTGTTTTCGTCGTTGATGTATTGTTCCCAGAAAGGGGGAAGATGTACCTCAACGGAATCAAGATAGTAGCGCCATTTGTTAGGATCGTCGGTGGTAATGCCGTAACGTGTAATCGAACGAGTAAGCACGATGACGCTATTACTTTGGGCATTCAACGTTAATGAGACCGGTGCAGCACTGGCTCCCGTGGGACCGGGTACTTGCTGAATTTGACTAAGGCTTTCGAGATAGTTTTCGACTGCGCTGCGTTCTTCAGGTGTGAGTTTACGTTTCGAGGCGTCTGAGAAGACGCTGCTCAAGGGTAAATTTTTCTGCCTGGATTTTGATTTGAGTAGCCATCCTGCAAGCAATGAGCAGGCCAGCAAAGCAGCTAAAAAAATCAGAATGGTGCTCATGCTTTCCCCATCTTACTTAGTCTGTCAGGCGTGGTCAGTCGCACCCTGTTCAATATTCGTGATTCTGTGGTTGGCTATCGGCAAGTGTGGAGTCGAACTTGAGCATCTTTAAGTACAGCCCAGTAAATGCGAATCATAGCAAAATCACCAAAAATGGAATATCAGCAAATTCCTGGAGTTATTTCAACCTATTGACTTTTAATTTGAAATAGGGATTAACTTTTAGTACGTTACATAAATGTAAATAAACGGCAATTCACATTGCCGAAACCGTGCGGTATATCGCACAATAACCCCAGATTTCACAGCAAAGATCCTCACAATGAGCAAATCATTACAGAAACCCACGATTTTGAAAGTGGAAACCGTCGCCCAATCCCGGCTGTTTAAGGTCGAAAGCGTGGACCTTGAGTTCAGCAATGGTGTACGCCGCGTTTATGAACGTATGCGTCCATCCACGCGTGAAGCGGTAATGATTGTGCCGATTGTTGACGACCATCTGATCCTTATTCGCGAGTACGCGGTCGGGACGGAGTCCTACGAACTGGGTTTTTCCAAGGGATTAATCGATCCTGGCGAAAGCGTGTTTGAGGCGGCGAATCGGGAGCTGAAAGAAGAGGTGGGGTTTGGCGCAAAAGATCTGACGTTTTTAAAGAAACTCAGCATGGCGCCATCTTATTTCTCCAGCAAGATGAACATCGTGGTGGCAGAGGACTTATATCCTGAATCGTTGGAGGGTGATGAACCCGAGCCATTACCGCAGGTGCGCTGGCCGCTGGCGCATTTGATGGACCTGCTGGAAGATCCTGATTTTCATGAAGCACGTAATGTCAGTGCGCTGTTCCTCGTCCGTGAATGGCTGAAAGGGCAGGGACGGCTTTAATTACGATTGCCAACTGATACCTTATCCAGCCTACAAAATTCCGGAAGATCAAATAATTGTACCGAAATTGTAGGCCGGATAAGCGAAGCGCCATCCGGCAATCGATCAGAACAGTTCGTGTGTCTCACCATTATCGATAATGGTTGTCCCTACCTCGTGTACCGCCTGCTGCGTTGGCTGAGTACCTTCAATGAAATACTCTGCACGGCTGTTACCACCGCTCGCCAGTTGACCGGTACTGCGATCGATATTGACCGTCACGATACCCGGTGGTGGCGTCAGCGGCTGTTCAGGCACACCTTCCAGCACGGATTTCATGTAAGCATCCCATGCAGGCTGCGCACTCTTCGCACCGCCTTCGTAGCCGGAGATTTGGTCTTTGATCGCGCCGGAAGCCGTTGTATGACCAAGGTTGCGGCGATGGTCATCAAAGCCGATCCATACCGACGTTACTACCCCTGGTCCGTAACCGGAGAACCACGCATCTTTAGAGCTGTTGGTGGTCCCGGTTTTCCCACCGATATCATGACGCTGTAAATCGCGACCTGCGCGCCAACCGGTTCCCATCCAGCCTGGTTCACCAAAGATATTGGTGTTCAGCGCGCTTTTAATCAGGAAGGCCAGCGGCGTGTTGATCACGTGCGGAGCGTACTCCTGTGTGCCGCTTTGCGCGACCAGAGCCTGGTTTGCCTGCTCAAGTTGCGGCATAGGCACGGCGGCATTCTGCTGTTCTTGCGAGACGGCGACATCTTCTACGTTACTGTTTTCCAGCACATTAGATTTCTGGGTATCGCCATATATCACCGGAATATCGCATTCCGGGCAGGCAATTTTCGGCTTCGCTTCGAAGATAACGCCGCCCATATCGCTTTCAATCTTACTGATGAAATACGGATCGACCAGGAAGCCGCCATTAGACATCACCGCGTAACCGCGCGCCACCTGCAACGGCGTGAACGAAGCCGAACCCAGCGCCAGTGACTCGGTATGCACAATGTTCTGTGCCGGGAACCCGAAACGTTGCAAATACTCTGCCGCGTAATCCACGCCCATAGCGCGCATGGCGCGTACCATCACTACGTTTTTCGACTGACCCAGCCCCTGACGTAAGCGGATAGGACCGGCGTACTGCGGCGGGGAGTTCTTCGGCTGCCAGTCGGAACCAGCACCGGCATCCCAGCGGGAGATTGGCACGTCGTTGAGCATGCTCGCCAGCGTCAGACCTTTATCCATTGCGGCGGTATACAGGAATGGCTTGATGTTGGAGCCAACCTGGCGTAACGCCTGGGTTGCACGGTTAAACTTGCTCTGGTTGAAGTCAAAACCACCAACCAGCGCCAGCACCGCGCCGTTTTGCGGATTGATGGAGACCAGGGCGGAGTTGACGTCCGGCACTTGCGCCAGCCACCAGGCATCTCCCACCTGGCGTACCCAGATTTGCTGGCCAGTCTGTACTACGTCGGTCACTTTACGCGGCGTCGGGCCTTGTTGAGTATCCGAACGGTAAGGACGCGCCCAGCGCATACCATCCATCCGTAATGACACTGATGTACCATCCGCCAGCGCGGCAATGGCTTCCTGTGGATTGGCGCTGGTAACAACCGCCGGCAGCAGGGGGCCATAAGTCGGCAGCGCTTTCAGCGTATCGGTAATTTTCTTGCTGTCCCAACTGCTTTCGCCCACTTTCCACAGCACGTTCGACGGGCCGCGGTAGCCGTGGCGCATGTCGTAATCCATCACGTTGTTACGTACTGCCTGCTGAGCTGCCTGCTGTACTTTGCGCGTAATGGTGGTGGTGATGCGATACCCGTCTTCATAGGCTTTCTCGCCATAACGGTTATACATCTCCTGGCGCACCATTTCAGACAGATACGGTGCAGAGAAAGCGATTTCCGGCGCGTGGTAGTTAGCGTCAATGGCCTCGCCGCGCGCCTGATCGTACTGGGCCTGCGTGATGTAGTTTTCACTCAACATACGCGACAGTACAACGTTACGTCGCGCGGTTGCACGGTCCATCGAATAGAGCGGGTTGAAGGTTGACGGCGCTTTTGGCAGACCGGCAATCACCGCAATTTCACTTAAGCTGAGTTGATCCACCGTCTTACCGAAATAGACCTGCGCGGCAGCACCCACGCCATAGGCGCGATACCCCAGATAGATCTTGTTTAGATACAGTTCGAGGATCTCATCTTTACTCAGCAGTTGTTCAATGCGGATCGCCAGGAACACTTCTTTGATCTTACGCATCAGCGTACGTTCCGGGCTCAGGAAGAAGTTTCTCGCCAACTGTTGGGTAATGGTACTCGCCCCTTGCGACGCGTGACCAGAGAACAATGCGACGCTGGCCGCACGGAAGATCCCCACCGGGTCTACCCCATGGTGCTCATAAAAGCGGCTGTCTTCTGTGGCGATAAAGGCTTTAACCATTACCGGCGGCATCTGATCCAGCGTGACCGGGATTCGACGTTTCTCGCCATATTGCGCGATTAGCTCGCCGTCAGCGCTGTAAACCTGCATCGGGATCTGTAAACGCACATCTTTGAGCGTCGCGACGTCAGGTAATTGCGGCTCAATATAGCGATAGAGGCCATAAATCGAGCCTGCTCCCAGCAGGATGCAACATACTGCAAGGATTAATAAATACTTTACGAACTTCACTGGAGATTTCCCATTTAGTGGCATTTGGGCAGTTTATAAACAAACGCGCGGTAGTATAAAGGCAAGCCAGACGCATTGATATACCCGTTAAAGCGACGGGTGATAAGGAGATCATCAGCAATGGCTTTCAATATCTGGAAAATTGGTCTGCATATTCAGCAACATGAAGCGCTGGCTGTCGCTATCGTTCGCGAAGCATCAGGTTGGTATCTGCAACGCTGGTGGCGTATACCGCTGACGCCTCAGGCTATCGTCGATGGCCACATTCGCGAGCCTGAACAGCTGGTCGCCGCGCTGCTGCCGTGGAGCCGGGAGCTTCCTCGCCGACACCATATTCATCTCTCTTTTCCCGCCAACAGGACGTTACAAAAAAAGTTTCCTCGTCCGACAATGACGTTACGCGAGCCAGAGCAAACCGCATGGTTGTCTGGTTCGATGGCGCGTGAACTGGATATGGCGCCGGATGCGCTGCATTTTGATTATAGCGAAGACACGTTGAGCCCGGCGTTTAACGTCACTGCTGCGCAAAGCAAAGAGATTTCAGCGCTTCTGACGCTTATCCAAACCCTGAAGGTGCAGGTTACGGCGATTACACCGGATGCCAGCGCGTTACAGCGATTTATTCCCTTCTTGCCAGAGCATCAGCAGTGTCTGGTATGGCGTGATGACGCCCAGTGGTTATGGGCGACCCGTTCGGCATGGGGACGTAAATCAACGGGCGATATTGGCAGTATTGATGAGCTTGCCGCGACATTGTCTCTTCCCCCGACAGCCATTGCGCAATGCTCCCCTGGCGGCTTCGATCCTTTGAGCGCCGTGTCTGTACGCCAGCCGCCCATTCCAACGCAAAGTCATCACTTCGCCATTGCGCTGGGACTCGCTATGGGAGGCGCGTACCGATGATAGCGACCATTAATCTTCTGCCCTGGCGTCAGACTCGGCGTTACGCTTGCCTGCGCTTCTGGGGCATCTTATTTAGCGCTTCGCTACTGCTTAGTATTGGCGTGTTGTTGCGCTACTACAGCGTGTTGAGTGTAGAAAATCGGGCTGAATTGTTGCTGGCAGATGCCGAAAAGACGCGTGTCGAGGCCTTAATGGCGCTAAAGCCGCGTATGCAGCAGCGCCAGCAACGATGGCAACAGGTGCAGGCACGGAGCAAACAGCGTGAGCAGACCCGAAGCTGGCAGTCGGTTTTGCAAGAGCTGGCGGAATTACTGCCTGAGCAGGCGTGGTTAACAAAAATGACCTGGCAGCAGGGCTCGCTGGAACTGACGGGAAACACGCTGAACTTTGCCGCGCTGAAGACTCTGGAAGCGCAATTACGCCAGCAGCCATTATTTCAGTTGAGCAGCCCCGGTGAAACGCAGCAGGATGTGCAGGGACGCTGGCAATTCCACTATCGACTGACACGGAGCGGTGCGCATGATAACGCTCTGTGATGTCTGGTTAGCGCAGTCGCCGCGCTTTCGACTCATCTGTTGGTGCGGCTGGATGTTGGGGCTACTCATACTGGTGACGTTATGTCTTTATCCCGTAGTGCGGGAGCGGACGATGCGACGCGAGACGCTGGTCCAGCAACGGGCAGCTATTCAGATGCAATGGCGAGATGTCTATCTGTTAGCGGCATCACCAGCAGAGCCGGAAGAGAAACTGACCCTGTTCTCTCCGCTACTGTTTCAGACTTCACTTACTCGTCTTATCCACTGGCAACCCTCCGCGCAAGGCGGAGAGATGGCGCTGATATCGGCCTGGGATGCTATCCCGCAGACGTTTGTCCAGTTGGCGGATCAGGGGATGAACGTCAGCCGATTTTCGCTTAGCGCAGAAGACACGGAGCTGCTGCTAACGCTACAGCTGGAGCGTCTGAATGACGGTTGAACGCTGGCTGTTGATATGCGTAAGCGTACTGATGCTCACCGGTATGCGTAATCCCTTCCTGCCGCCGGAGGACCGTTGCCAAATTGCTGAGCTGTCGACATGGCGTTTTCAGGGCATGGTGAGCCAGGGCACGCGACCCATTGGCATCGTTCAGGATAGCCAGAAAAAATGGCGGCGGGTTAAGCCAAATGACGTCCTGAAAAACGGTTGGACGATTACGCAGATAACGGCCCAGAACATAACCCTCGGCACAGAAAAAAACTGCGAACCGCCGCGGTGGCAGTGGCAACGACAAGGAGCGGTAAATGAAGCGATGGATAGCGTGGATAGTAATAGCGCTGGCGGTCGGGATAACGAGCGCACTGGCGACGAAACCGCAAAACGTGACGCTGGTGGTCGATGATGTGCCGGTTACGCAAGTATTGCAGGCGCTGGCTGAACAGGAACAGAAAAACCTGGTGGTTTCGCCAGATGTCAGCGGTGTGCTGTCGCTGCATTTGACGGATGTCCCCTGGAAGCAGGCATTGCAGACGGTGGTAAAAAGTGCCGGACTGGTATTACGCCAGGAGGGAAACATCCTGCATGTACATTCTGTTCAATGGCAGAGTGAAAATGCGGCCCGCCAGGACAATGAACAGGCGCGGATTCAGGCCAGTATGCCGCTGGAGCAGCGCAGCATTATTTTGCACTATGCCGATGCTGCCGAGCTGGCAAAAGCAGGAGAAAAGCTGCTCAGTGCCAAGGGAAGCATGACGGTGGATAAACGGACCAACCGCTTACTGCTGCGTGATAATAGCGTTGCGCTTAACACCCTGGAAAAGTGGGTATCGGAAATGGATTTGCCGGTTGCCCAGGTCGAACTGGCGGCGCATATCGTGACTATTAATGAAAAAAGTTTGCGCGAGCTGGGAGTGAAGTGGTCGCTGGCTGACGCACAACACTCGGGGGCGGTTGGGAATGTCACGACGCTCGCCAGCGACCTTTCTGTAGCCACCGCCACATCCCGTGTGGGATTTAACATTGGCCGTATTAACGGTCGTTTACTGGAACTGGAGTTGTCTGCGCTGGAGCAAAAACAGCAGTTGGATATCATCGCCAGTCCACGATTACTGGCATCTCACCTGCAACCTGCCAGTATTAAGCAGGGCAGTGAGATCCCTTATCAGGTCTCCAGCGGTGAAAGCGGTGCGACATCCGTCGAGTTCAAGGAAGCGGTACTGGGGATGGAGGTAACACCAACGGTGTTGCAGAAAGGGAGAATCAGGCTGAAACTGCATATCAGCCAGAATGTTCCCGGACAGGTTCTACAGCAGGCAGATGGCGAAGTGCTGGCTATCGACAAGCAGGAGATTGAAACGCAGGTCGAGGTAAAAAGCGGCGAGACGATTGCGCTTGGCGGGATTTTTTCACATAAGAATAAATCCGCAGCCGACAGCGTGCCGCTATTAGGCGACATTCCCTGGCTTGGCTCTCTTTTTCGCCATGATGGTAAAGAAGACGAACGGCGCGAATTAGTGGTCTTTATTACGCCCAGACTGGTTTCAACGGAATAACTTATGCATGAAAAGCCGTTGTTTTTGCACTGAACACGTTTCAGGGATTTGACGTGAGGGTGTATTTAGCATACAAGGAGTACCGATTTGAGCGTCGGTACTTTTCTTTACTTATGCGGCAGTGAATACGCTTTGCCTTTCCGGTGGTGTGCCATAGGCTTATTGGGTGTCATTTGACTGCGCGATACGTCGCCAGGTCTGATGTTTGCAGGGTAGCATGCCTGCCACGACCAGAAATGCGTTAGGTTTGGTGATTTATTCAGTTGCCAAACCCGCTTGAGTATTGAGATAATTTTCAGTCTGACTCTCGCAATATCTTATGAGGTTTCAGTTCATGTCCTGCTGCGCTGGGTGTCTGCGAAGCGGGTTTACCATTAACGAATAGTCTTAGTAGTACCGAAAAAATGGCAGAGAAACGCAATATCTTTCTGGTTGGGCCTATGGGTGCCGGAAAAAGCACTATTGGGCGCCAGTTAGCTCAACAACTCAATATGGAATTTTACGATTCTGATCAAGAGATTGAGAAACGAACCGGAGCTGATGTGGGCTGGGTCTTCGATGTAGAAGGTGAAGACGGCTTCCGTGATCGCGAAGAAAAAGTCATCAACGAGTTGACGGAAAAACAGGGTATTGTGCTGGCAACTGGCGGTGGCTCTGTAAAATCACGTGAAACACGTAACCGTCTTTCCGCGCGTGGCGTCGTGGTCTATCTTGAAACGACAATTGAAAAACAACTTGCACGTACTCAACGTGATAAGAAACGCCCGCTGCTGCAGGTAGAATCACCGCCTCGTGAAGTTCTGGAAGCGTTGGCTGACGAACGCAATCCTCTGTACGAAGAGATTGCTGACGTGACCATTCGCACCGACGATCAGAGCGCAAAAGTCGTAGCAAACCAGATTATTCATATGTTGGAAAGCAACTAATTCTGGCTGAATACACACTCGTCTGCGGGTACAAGTAACTAAGGTGGATGTCGCGTAATGGAGAGGATCACAGTCACTCTCGGGGAACGTAGTTACCCTATCACCATCGCGGCTGGTTTGTTCAATGAGCCAGCTTCATTCTTACCGCTGAAATCGGGCGATCAGGTTATGTTGGTGACCAACGAAACCCTGGCTCCCCTTTATCTCGATAAGGTTCGCGGCGTACTTGAACAGGCGGGTGTTAACGTTGATAGCGTTATCCTTCCCGATGGCGAGCAGTATAAAAGCCTGACGGTTCTGGATACGGTTTTCACCGCGTTACTGCAAAAACCGCACGGTCGTGATACCACGTTAGTTGCCCTTGGCGGCGGCGTGATTGGCGATCTGACCGGTTTTGCGGCAGCCAGCTATCAACGTGGTGTTCGTTTTATTCAAGTCCCGACAACTCTGTTGTCGCAGGTCGACTCCTCCGTTGGCGGCAAAACCGCCGTAAACCATCCCCTCGGTAAAAACATGATTGGCGCGTTTTACCAACCGGCATCCGTGGTGGTGGATCTCGATTGTCTGAAAACGCTTCCTGCGCGTGAGCTGGCATCGGGGCTGGCGGAAGTGATCAAATACGGCATCATTCTTGACGGTGAATTTTTCAGCTGGCTGGAAGACAATCTGGATGCGTTACTGCGTCTGGATGGTCCGGCAATGGCGTACTGTATCCGTCGTTGTTGTGAGCTGAAAGCAGAAGTTGTCGCAGCAGACGAGCGTGAAATGGGCTTACGTGCTTTACTGAATCTGGGACACACGTTTGGCCATGCGATCGAAGCTGAAATGGGTTATGGCAATTGGTTACATGGTGAAGCAGTCGCAGCAGGTATGGTAATGGCTGCCCGTACGTCAGAACGTTTGGGTCAGTTCACCTCCGCTGATACGCAGCGCATCATTACGCTGTTACAGCGAGCTGGCTTACCGGTGAATGGGCCGCGTGAAATGTCCACCGAGGCTTATCTGCCGCACATGCTGCGAGATAAAAAAGTGTTAGCGGGAGAGATTCGTTTGGTGCTTCCGCGAGCGATAGGGAAGAGTGAAGTGCGCGGCGGAGTGTCGCACGAGGTGGTTCTTAACGCTATTGCTGATTGCCAGCAGGCGTAACAACAAGAAAGGTCAGGCTTACGTTGCGAAACGTAGGTCTTTTAGCTTCAGGTTATGTGCAAAGTCGTAAGCATTAACCTTTGAGTGGGGTGTTAAATGGATGAATTCAAACCAGAAGACGAGCTGAAACCCGATCCCAGCGATCGTCGTACTGGTCGTTCTCGTCAATCGTCTGAACGCGATAATGAGCCGCAAATCAATTTTGATGATGTTGATCTGGATGCTGACGATCGCCGTCCTGCACGAGCACGCAAAGAGCGTGAAGAAGAGCAGGACATTGAAGAAGAGTATGAATCTGATGACGATGCCGTGGATGAAGAGCGTGTAGAACGTCGTCCGCGCAAGCGTAAGAAAGCCGCCAGCAAACCTGCCTCCCGCCAATATATGATGATGGGTGTGGGTGTTCTGGTACTGCTGCTGCTGATTATCGGCATTGGTTCTGCGCTGAAAGCCCCCTCATCTTCTTCCAATGAGCAGGCAGCATCTGGTGAGAAGAGCATCGATCTTTCTGGCAGCAATGCAACGGATCAGGCGAGCGCAACGGCTCCTGCAACGGGCACTGAGCAGACCGCTGGCAATACCCAGCAGGATGTTTCCCTGCCACCGATTTCCTCTACCCCGACTCAAGGTCAGGCACCTGCGGCAACCGAAGGCCAGCAGCGTGTTGAAGTGCAGGGCGATTTGAACAATGCTCTGACACAACCGCAGGGTCAGGAGCAGGTTAACAACGCAGTGGTTAACTCTACGCTGCCGACCGAACCTGCGACCGTTGCGCCGATGCGTAATGGTAATGCTGCGCGCCAGACGGCGAAAACGGAAACGACTGAGCGTCCTGCTGCTACGCGCCAGGAACGTAAACAGGCCGTTATTGAGCCGAAGAGTAAACCGCAAACTACGGTGAAAGCGACGCCGACAGAGCCGAAACCTGTTGCTCAGGCAAAACCAACCGTAACTGCTACCGCGCCGACCACCACAACTAAAGCACCTGTGGTAACCGCTACGCCGAAAGCGACCGCTGAGCCGAAAGCAACTGCGACGCCAACGCAGACCGCAACGCCTGCGTCAACGGCGACAGCAACAACGACAACGCCTGTTGCTGGCGGAGCGAAAAGTGCAGGTAATGTTGGAGCGTTAAAATCTGCGCCGTCCAGCCATTACACGCTGCAGCTCAGCAGTTCTTCTAACTACGACAACTTGAACGGTTGGGCGAAGAAAGAAAACCTGAAGAACTACGTGGTGTACCAGACGACGCGTAACGGTCAACCGTGGTATGTTCTGGTGACAGGCGTGTATGCGTCTAAAGAAGACGCGAAACGTGCAGTGTCTACGTTACCCGCTGATATTCAGGCGAAAAACCCGTGGGCAAAACCGCTGCATCAGGTTCAGGCCGATTTGAAGTAAGATAGGATATGTTCTGCAATGGTTTGATGTTTCGCCCAATTGCGGGACAAAGACTAAAGCGCAGGATGCTGTCGGAGCTTTCTCCACAGCCGGAGAAGGTGTAATTAGTTAGTCAGCATGAAAAAAAATCGCGCTTTTTTGAAATGGGCAGGGGGGAAATACCCCCTGCTTGATGATATCAAACGGCATTTACCTCAGGGTGAGTGCCTGATTGAACCTTTCGTGGGTGCCGGGTCGGTGTTTCTCAACACCGACTTTTCTCGTTATATTCTTGCCGATATCAACAGCGACCTTATCAGTCTCTATAACATCGTGAAGACGCGTACCGATGAGTATGTGCAGGCTTCGCGTGAGCTGTTTATGCCTGAAACCAATCAGGCTGAGGTGTACTATCGGTTCAGAGAAGAATTTAATGCCAGCGAGGATCCGTTCCGCAGAGCAGTGCTGTTCTTGTATCTGAACCGCTTTGGTTACAACGGATTGTGCCGTTATAACCTGCGCGGCGAGTTTAACGTCCCGTTTGGGCGTTATAAAAAACCTTACTTCCCGGAAGCCGAGTTGTACCATTTTGCTGAGAAAGCGCAGAATGCGGAGTTCCATTGCCTCTCCTATGAAGAGTGCATGAACCGTGCGGATAGCAACTCTGTGGTCTATTGTGACCCCCCTTATGCACCGCTTTCGGCGACGGCAAATTTCACTGCGTATCACACCAACAGCTTTAGCCCGAAAGAGCAGGCGCATTTGGCCGAGATGGCAGAAAAGCTGGTCAGTAAGCAGATCCCGGTGTTAATTTCGAACCACGATACGCCCGATACCCGTGAATGGTACCGAGCGGCGAAACATTTTCAGGTCAAAGTGCGGCGCAGCATAAGCAGCAATGGCGGCACGCGTAAAAAGGTGAACGAACTGCTGGCACTGTATAAACCAGGAGTCGTAACGCCTGCGAAGAAATAAATCTCAAGGAGAAGCGGATGAAACAGTATTTGATCGCCCCCTCAATTCTGTCGGCTGATTTTGCCCGCCTGGGTGAGGACACCGCGAGAGCGCTGACTGCCGGTGCCGATGTCGTGCACTTCGACGTCATGGACAATCACTACGTACCGAACCTGACCATCGGACCGATGGTACTGAAATCGCTGCGTAAATATGGCATCACCGCCCCGATTGATGTTCACCTGATGGTGAAACCGGTCGATCGTATTGTCCCGGACTTCGCCGCCGCTGGCGCCAGCATCATTACTTTTCATCCGGAAGCCTCCGAGCATGTCGATCGCACTTTACAGCTGATCAAAGAGCATGGCTGTAAAGCGGGCCTGGTGTTCAACCCGGCAACACCGCTGAGCTATCTGGACTACGTCATGGATAAGCTCGATGTGATCCTGCTGATGTCCGTTAACCCAGGCTTTGGCGGACAGTCCTTCATCCCACAAACGCTGGATAAGCTGCGCGAAGTGCGTCGTCGTATTGATGAATCTGGCTACGATATCCGCCTCGAAGTGGACGGTGGCGTCAAAGTGAATAACATTGGTGAAATTGCCGCGGCAGGCGCAGATATGTTTGTTGCAGGCTCCGCCATTTTCGACCAACCAGACTACAAAAAAGTCATTGATGAAATGCGCAATGAACTGGCGAAGGTAAGTCATGGATAAGTTTCAGGATATTCGGGGCGCTGCATTTGACCTCGACGGCACGCTGGTCGACAGCGCGCCGGGATTAGCCGCAGCGGTGGACATGGCGCTGTATGCGCTGGAACTGCCGGTTGCCGGAGAAGAACGCGTTATCACCTGGATTGGTAACGGTGCAGATGTACTGATGGAGCGCGCGCTGGCGTGGTCCCGTCAGGAGCGCGCAACATTACGTAAAACGATGGGTAAACCGCCCGTTGATGATGATATTCCCGCCGAGGAGCAGGTACGCATTTTGCGTAAGCTGTTCGACAGATACTACGGCGATGTCGCAGAAGAGGGGACATTCCTGTTCCCTGATGTTGCCGACACGCTGGGCGCGCTGCATGCGAAAGGATTGCCGCTGGGTCTGGTGACCAACAAACCGACCCCGTTTGTCGCGCCATTGCTCGAAGCATTAGATATCGCCAAGTACTTTAGCGTGGTCATCGGTGGTGACGACGTGCAGAATAAAAAACCGCATCCGGATCCGCTGCTGCTTGTGGCAAGTAAGCTTGGCATCAAGCCTGAGCAAATGCTCTTCGTAGGGGATTCACGCAATGATATTCAGGCGGCAAAAGCTGCTGGCTGTCCGTCCGTTGGCCTGACCTATGGCTACAACTACGGCGAGTCGATCGCGCTGAGCCAGCCCGACGTTATTTACGACCGTATTAATGAACTACTGCCCGCTCTCGGGCTTCCGCATAGCGAAAATCAGGAATCAAAAAATGACTAAGCCCATCGTTTTTAGTGGCGCACAGCCCTCAGGTGAATTGACCATTGGCAACTATATGGGTGCGCTGCGTCAGTGGGTGAGCATGCAGGATGACTACCATTGCATCTACTGCATCGTTGACCAACATGCCATCACCGTTCGTCAGGATGCTCAGCAACTGCGTAAAGCAACGCTCGATACGCTGGCGCTGTATCTGGCATGCGGTATCGATCCTGAAAAAAGCACCATTTTCGTGCAGTCTCACGTACCGGAGCATGCACAGTTAGGTTGGGCGCTGAACTGCTACACCTACTTCGGCGAGCTGAGCCGTATGACCCAGTTCAAAGATAAATCCGCGCGCTATGCGGAGAACATCAACGCCGGTCTGTTTGATTATCCGGTACTGATGGCGGCAGACATCCTGCTGTATCAGACCAACCAGGTACCGGTTGGCGAAGATCAGAAACAGCATCTGGAACTGAGCCGCGATATCGCCCAGCGCTTTAATGCCCTGTATGGCGACATCTTTAAAGTGCCTGAGCCGTTCATTCCTAAATCCGGCGCGCGCGTGATGTCGCTGCTGGAGCCAACGAAGAAAATGTCCAAGTCGGATGACAACCGCAACAACGTGATCGGTCTGCTGGAAGATCCGAAATCTGTGGTTAAAAAAATCAAACGTGCGATGACCGACTCCGAAGAGCCGCCAGTTGTACGCTACGACGTGCAGAACAAAGCGGGTGTTTCCAACCTGCTGGATATTCTCTCCGCCGTCACCGGTAAGAGCATTCCGGAGCTGGAACAGCACTTCGAAGGCAAAATGTATGGTCATCTGAAAGGTGAAGTCGCAGAGGCCGTTTCCGGTATGCTGACCGAGCTTCAGGAACGCTATCACCGTTTCCGTAACGATGAAGCTTTCCTGCAGAAAGTGATGAAAGAAGGTGCGGAAAAAGCCAGCGCCCGCGCATCTGTTACGCTGAAAGCCGTTTACGAAGCGATTGGTTTTGTCGCCAAGCCGTAATGCGCTCTGTGTTGTTAAAAAAACCGGGAAGTTCCCGGTTTTTTTGTATCTGCGCAATCGCTTCTATTACTGATTCGCAGCCGGGCCACAGCCACCAATAATTTTTGAAATCGAAATTGCTGGATGCAGGAAATAATCGTAGCTGCAGTTATTTTTTGTGTTTTCGATATGACCAGTACACGCGGTCAGCGTAGCCAGAACACCAGCAACTAAGGTGATTTTTGCAAATTTAAACATGTCAAAATCCTTGTTAGATATCTATTTCTAAATGGATGAAGTCCATTTTTCGCCGGATAAGATATCAACTAACATAAACTTTAAGTAGTCCAGAAAAGGACATGTCGCTTTATATATAAAACATACGATTAGTGAATTGAATTTAAATAAAAAAGCCTGGTATTAATAAATAATACCAGGCTGCGGGTTTAATTAATTAGCGAAATGTTTTTCTGAAATTCAACATAAAGCCTTTATCGCTGATGTTGTCCTCTTTCCACTGGTAAGCGTCCAGATTCAGGCTGGCGTCTTTGGCGCTGTATTTCACACCGACCGTCGCCAGGCCGTTGATGCCTCCGCCTTTTTGGTCGTCGTCTACGCCAAAGGACTGGCCTGCGGCACCTTGCAGTGACGCAGTACGCTGGCTCTTGCTGTAGCTCAGGTTCGGACCGCCTTCCAGCGTGGCGCTGGCGCTCCAGCCATTTTCACCGGTATAGTCGAACTTCATTCCGACAATGGAATCCACAGCGGTTTCGCTGCCAGCGTTCATCGACAGGTTGAAATCACCCGCACTACGCTCTTTATAGCTGCCTTCCAGCGTATGACGGAATTTTACCCCGGCGTACGGCGTGACTTTCAACGTATCGTTGAGCATGGTGAAGGTTTTCGCCCCTTCGCTGCGGAACTCAAGATACTGCTGACGTGCGTTGGAATCCGCCACCTTGTTGGTGTCGCCATAAGAGACAGAACGGCTGCTGTCGAGGTTGTGTACGTCATAACGCAGGCTGTTCTTCCACGCCAGACCTTCATCAAACGCCATGCTGTGCTTCAGACCAAAGAACTGGCTGTAGCCGCCGGTCAGGCCATTGTCGCCCGCGGTCTTCGAACCGTCACCGTCCAGGCGCGCGATACCATACTCCAGCGTCAGATTCTGGCTGGCGGTGAGATCCAACGACTGACGTAATGCCAGCATGTCGTACTGGGTATCGTTGCCCAACTCAGCGCGCGGGTCGCCTTTCGCTACGACGTTGAACGCCAGGCCATCTTTAATTTGCGGCGCGGCATCGGCCAGCATGGTAAAGCGGTTGCTTAGCACGCGGGCTTCACGGAATGCGGTGATTGCCTGACTGCCGCTCACCTGCTTAAGCGCGTTGTTCAGTTCAGCGGTGGAGCCAACGTTGAGGCTGGTGTACAGCTCGTTGTTGGTGTAACCGGCGTCGAGCGCCTGCGCCACGTCACTGACGGAACTATCGGTCGCCACATCGGCATAGGCGTTTTTGGTCATGGTGACGTCAACGTTGCCGCTGGCATCGGTGCTGCCCTGTGCATTCCACACCACGGAGGTGGACTGAATGGCACCTGCGTCGGACAGGTTGCTGCCCTCGACCACGTTGTCAAAGCTGACGGTGGTGTCGGCAGTACCTGCGGTAAAACCGGTGTTAATCTCCACGCCGTTCATGCTGGCATTGCTGACCATCAACTTACCGGCGCTGCCATCAGCGCTGGTTCCGACCACATAGCCCGACAGGTTGTTGGTGGCCGATGAATCTGCACTGTCGCTGGTGGTAACGGTTGTCGTGCCATCGGTAATAGCAGGTTCCGTGGGGGCCGTGAAGTCAACATAATGCACTTCCGTACCATCACCGTTTTCGCCGCTGCCTTCAATGGTTTTACCATCCTGCTTGATAAAGCCGGAGCCAGTCACGTTGTCATCAATGTAGACCGTGCCGTTGTTGACGATATGGCCGTTACTGCCCAACAGGCTGAAGGCGTAGGAGTTGCTGGCGTAAATATTGATGGTGCCGTTATTTTCGATCACCGCATCGGATTTGGCATCTGATTCCAGTTGCATCCCGACCATGCCGGTTTGCGTGGTGCCTACTGTACCTACATTGATAGTGCCATTATTGACCATCTTCGCGCTGCCGTGCGCGGACATCGCCACATTGTTAGTTTTATCAATGTTGATGGTGCCGTCGTTAATGGCTTTACTGCCGCCATTATTTTTCGAGGTAGTGACCTGCCCGTTAATGACGCCAGTGCTGCCGTTGTACAGCGTGTGCCCGCTCCCGCCGGTGGCGATATCGGCATCGCTGTTCACTGTCCCCCAGTTATTGAAGGCACCGGACCACAGGGCGTTATCTGCCAGCGTCATCACGCCGCCTTCAAGATTATTGAGCGTACCGTTTTTATCGACGGTGCCGTTATTAATGACACCCGCGTTATTGACGGTTGCGGCAGCGGTAAATTTGAGTTTATCGACTTCGCCGCCAGCGTTGTTGTTCAGTACCGCACCACCCGATGCGCCGGTCCAGTCCGTCACGATGCCGGTATTGTTCATGGTGCTGGACCATTGCTCAACCGTGTTCATGGACCCGCTGTTGTTGATAATGGAACCTGCGACGGTGGTGCCGGTTTTCCCGGTCACGGTGCCTGTATTGTTGAAGATACCGCCGTCAACGGAGACTGCCGCTGTTGTACCTTCGTTGGTATAGGTGCCGCCTGTTGCAATACTGACGCTGCTGATGCTGCCGGTGTCGGCATTGGTTAAATCGCCGTAATTTTTAACGATGACCTTGCCGCCGCTGACGGTGCCCGCGTTGCTAATGTGTACGGTTTCCGTTGCTATCGGATTGGTAATGATGGTTTCGCCGGTAAGCGTTTCGCCTGCGGCGGTAATGACATCGCCATCAGCAAAAGTAAGGGAAACGTTGCTGTCGGTTGGGTTGTAGTCGTCGCTGCCCTGGCAGTTGCTGTCATAACAGACCGTACCGTAGTTAACCACGGTACTTTTGCTGTCAGTCAGGAAAGGCTTGCCGTAATTGGCATCAATATTGATGGTCCCTGTGGTGTCGTTAATCACGATGCCACCATTCAGCGCCGCCATGCCCACCAGTTGGTTATCATCGGTTTTGGTGACGCCTGCATCGGCGGTCAGGTTAATAGTGCCCTGGTTAATGGCTGTGCCGCCGTTAAGTGCCATCATACCGAAGCCCGCATTATTGACGGTAATGGTGCCTGTATTGGTGGCGGTTGCATCGCCATAACCACCGTCGGTGGTGCCTGCCACCATTGCCGAGCTGGTCAGATAGAATTGTGATGGTGACCAGTAGCTTTTGCTGGCGACGGTATTATCGTCGTTCAGCGTCGGGACGAAGCCGTCCAGGTAAATATCTCCGGCATTGAGGGCCGTCCCTTTACTGGCGGATACGCCATAGACCCCCGCCCCCTGGAGATTTATTGTGGCGCCTGCCTCGTTGCTCACTTCGCCGTAGTTTTCCGCCAGCATGGCGTACAGCGTATTGCTGTACCAAATCAGCGGGAAGGTTCCTATTCCTCCATCGCTGCCAGGGGTTAGTGACGATACCAGCGTGATTGATCCTCCCGCTGCGTTGCTAACTATCGATCCTTGATCGGTAGCCGCAGTGATTGCATTACGGTTGTCATGACCGCTTGTGGCATAGGCGCTAATATCGCCACTGTTTTTTGCCTGTGCGCCGCTGCGGGCGAATAATAGGGCGACAGCGCCGTCATCAACGATGGCTCCCTGATTATCGATCGATGAACCCTGGCCTTTTGCGGTTAATATTGCGTTGTAGGTGTAATGCTCACTGGGCAAAACTGTTTCTGTGATTTTAATTACAGAGTTTTGGTCTAACGTTAAGCTGCCGCCGTTTTGTACATTGGCCAGTGTCACTGAGCCGCCGGGGAGGGTGGTGATATTCAATGTGGACTCACCGCTTAATGTGACACTGCTAGCTCCGTCTATATTTATGCCTGTAACAGACGATACTTCGCCATCGCCATTTTCGGCGTAGTTGATATCAATACCGCCCATCAGATTGACGGTATTGCCATCACCTTTGACCGTGAGGCCGTATGTATCCAGCCACTGTCCACTTACCGTGCTCACATCGCTAACATTGATGTTAAGCGAGCCGGTTAGATCCACCTGATTGTTCGTGCCGCTGACGGTGATTCCCTGGAGGGTATCGCTGTTGCTGGCCATCTGGCTATCTGCGTCATAGTCACCGCTGATTGTGACGTTGCCGGTAATATTCAGCGTATTGTTATCACCCGCCATATCGAGGCCCTGTGCACCACGGTATAGGCCGTTGCTGTCCTCGACAGCGGTCACATTGATATCACCATCCAGCGTCGCCTGTGACGAGTCGCCACTCATTTTTGCGCCAGTACCATTCAGGCTGACGTCGATATTCCCTTTATTATTAAAGACATTTCTTTCACCATCGATCACAAAACCCACGGAGTTTGCATCGCGCACGGTCGCGTTGCCGGTGTTTTTGATTTCGTTACCCGACCCGTCAGTGACGATACCCGTCGCGCCGTTGGTGACTAGTATGTCACCTGCCTGAGTCAGGCTATTATTATTTCCATCAATGACTGCAGCGATCGAGCCCGCGCCATCCACGGTGATATCACCCGTATTCGCGATTCGGGAATTATCGCCCGCAATGACGGTACCCGTTGCGCCCTGCGCAATGGTTTGATCTCCTTCGCCAATAACCAGCGCCTTATTACCTGCAATGTACAGTCCGGTAGACCCCGCGCCGGATACCGTTGAGTCGCCGGTGTTATCAATCACCGCACCATCACCGGTCATTTTGGCTCCGGTCGCGCCGTCGGTAACGTTTAGTTCGCCATCGTTAGTAATGCGCGTTTTGTCGCCGGTGATGCTGATACCGATAGAGCCTGCGCCGCTGACATCGGTGGTGCCGATATTATCGAAGGTGGCGCTGTTGCCGTTAATCAGGATGCCCGTTGCGCCGCCGGAAATATCCTGCTTCCCTTCGCTGTTAATGGTTGCGTTGTCGCCGTCAATAAATAGCCCGGTAGAACCTGCGCCGCTGGCGGTGGTATCGCCTTTATTGTCGATGAGGACATCATCACCGGTAATCTTTGCCCCGGTAGCGCCGTCGGCCACATAGAGTTCACCATCGTTGATAACGTGCGAGTTGTCGCCATTGACGATGGAGCCGGTTGAACCTTGACCGCTGATGTTAGAGGTGCCGGTATTCGCCACCGTGGTTTCGTTGCCATCGATCACCATGCCGGTGCCGCCACCTGTGACGTCAATGCCACCGGAAATGCGGGTGGTGGTGCCGTTACCTGAAATCAGCGCGCCGGTTGCGCCGTCGACGGTGCTTTGTCCTGAAATCGTATTGGTGGTGTTGTCACCGGTAATGACGATGCCGACCGCACCATCGCTGACGGAGGAATCACCGCTTAACGCGTTGCTTGTCCGATCGCCGGAGATGATGACGCCAGTTTTACCTTCACCACGGGTATCAACCCCGCGATCGGCAGTATTTGAAGCGTCATCGCCAGCGACGACGGTTGTCTGGTCATCGGCAACGATCAGGTATCCCTGGTTGTCATATTTCCAGTACAGGCCGCTTCCTTGTACCGTACCTTCAATGACGGCGGCATTCTCATCGGTCACTTTCCAGTCGGAAACCAGCAGCGTTTTACCGTCTTGTAATGCGATCTGCCACCGATCGTCCTGTTCGACGTAATTCCATACGGCGCCGCCGAGGTCCGTGCCGCTATCCAGCTTGATACCGTCAAATGTCAGTGTGTTCAGGCCTTTATCGATGGTGACGCCGTTACTGAAGGTAATAACAGAGGTATCATCAGGAGGTGTAGGTGTTACATCGCCGCCATCGTCATCGGGAGGCGTGGGGGTTACATCGCCGCCATCGTCGTCGGGAGGCGTGGGGGTTACATCGCCGCCATCGTCATCGGGAGGCGTGGGCGTTACATCGCCGCTATCGTCATCGGGAGGCGTGGGCGTTACATCGCCGCTATCGTCGTCAGGAGGTGTGGGCGTTACATCGCCATTATCTGATGGGGTTGCCGGAGTATCATTATGGTGGGAATGGCCGCCGCCATTGTTATCGATACCTATCGCTACACCAGCTGTTAGCGCAGCGACACCACCTGCGACCCATCCCCAGTGATTGTCTTGTTCTGTATAATCTGCCAGGCAGCGTGCGGAGAGTTTGTTACGTTCGGCTTTTGATAATACGGATATATCAGTAGGGCAATCATTGTCATCGTCGCTACTATCTGCGGCTATCGCCGGGAGATAGTAAGTTTGCAACGCAAGAGCAATACCCACAGCAATGAGTTTTTTCCTTTGCATAATCGACATCCTTAAATAAATACGCACAAAATATGCCATTGAAGGCATAAATTTATTTCGAGGTAATTTATTATTTTGCCACTGAATGACCGTGCTTCGTCAAATTACTCAATGGTCATGTATTATTTAGGATGTGAATTAGATTTATGGGTTGTACGGATATAAATAGGGTATTTTACGTGTTTTTTATAAATTAGAGCGCAGATTCATTTTGTTGGTGAATGAGTTTAGTCTTTCTTAATTCAGGTTTGAGAATAAATCATGAATAATAAACGAGAAAATAAATGCCCTGAGAGTCAGGGCATTTATTTGCATTCAATTAATGGTTTGAGAACCAGTTCAGCTTATCGCGAAGGCCTACCACACGACCAACAATAATTAACGCTGGGCTTTCAACCTGTTGCGCCAACTCTCCTAGCTGAGTCAGCTCGCCATTGACGACACGCTGTTTCACGGAGGTACCGTTTTCTACCAGGGCGACGGGCATATCGGGCTGCATGCCAAATTCGATCAATTTTTCCTGAATCGTGGCCGCCTGGTTCAGCCCCATGTAGAACACCAGCGTTTGTTTCTCTGCTGCCAGGTTTTCCCAGTCCAGCTCACCGCCGGTTTTCAGGTGTCCGGTAACCAGACGCACGCTCTGAGCGTAATCACGATGGGTCAGTGGAATGCCGGAATAGGCAGAACAACCGGAGGCTGCGGTAATACCCGGCACTACAGAGAATGGGATACCGGCATGGCACAGCGTTTCCAGCTCTTCGCCACCGCGGCCAAAGATGAACGGGTCACCACCTTTCAGTCGAACCACGCGCTTGCCCTGTTGTGCTTCACACAGCAGGATCTGGTTAATCTCTTCCTGCGGTACGCAGTGATAGCCCGCACGTTTACCGACGAACACTCGGTCTGCATCGCGGCGTACAAGGTTCATGATGTCGTCGGAAACCAGACGGTCATAGACCACGACATCCGCTTGCTGGATCTGCTGTAGCCCTTTCAGCGTCAGCAGGCCGGCATCGCCAGGACCGGCGCCAACCAGCACCACTTCACCACGGTGATCCAGCGGTTCGCTGAGCATTTGCTCAGTGGTTTCCTCGACGGCTTTCAGGTCATTGTTCGCCAACGACTGCGCCAGGCGGTCATTCACGAACAATTTTTCCCAGAAGCGGCGACGTTCACCCATGCTGGCAAACTGTTGCTTCACTCGGGAGCGCAACTTGCCGGCATACTGCGCGACCTGGCCCAGATGCTGAGGCAGTACGGATTCAAGCCTTTCACGCAGCAGACGGGCCAGCACTGGCGATGTCCCGCCGGAGGAGACCGCCACCATCAGCGGTGAGCGGTCGATAATGGAGGGCATGATAAAACTGGCTGCTTTTGGCGCATCGACCACGTTGCAGAAGATACGACGTGATTCTGCGGCGGTGCTGACGCTTTGGTTGACGGTATCGTCATCGGTGGCGGCAATAGCCAACCAGCAGGTGTCGAGCAGGGACTCATCGAACGGCCCCTCAACCAGCGTCAGCATGTTTTCATCTGCCCATACTTTGAACTGCGGAATAAACGCCAGCGCATTAACCGTTAAACGAGCGCCCGCTTCCAGCAGTAACCGCGCTTTGCGTTCTGCGACATCACCACCGCCGACGATCAAGCAGTCGCGGTCACGTAGTTGACAAAATATAGGCAAATGATCCACGACATTACCCCTTAATTATTGGCAGCAGCCTCTGGCTGATTGATTTTTGCCGGAGCCGGACGCTCCGATTTTGGCGTAGCATACCAATAACCCAATCCCATGAATACGACACCGGACAAAGTATTACCGAGTGTCACCCACAACAGGTTATGACCAATTCCTGACAGGGTATAGGCTTCGCTATGGTGGCCGAACCAGGAGAGGGCAAACAGCGTCATGTTGGCAACGGAGTGCTCGTAGCCGGAAGCGATAAACGCCAGCAGACACCACCAAATAGCGAGGAATTTTGCTGCGCCTTCGGTACGGATTGCCATCCAGATTGCCAGACAAACCAACCAGTTACACAGTGCGCCTTTAAAGAACAAAACCATTGCAGGCGCGGTCGTTTTCGCCAGAGCAACCGAATGGACGATGCTGGTATCGACCGGCAGCAGGCTACCGCCACCCCAGCTGTAAAGCAGAGCGACAAACACGGAACCGACCAGGTTACCCAGCCAGGTTTTTGGCAGGATAGCCCACATCTGACCGTGGCTGATGGTGCCTGCTTTGACGCCGAGCGTCAGAAACATGGTGTGGCCGGTAAACAGTTCCGAACCGGCAATAATGACCAGCGTTAAGGCGATACCAAAGGTTGCACCCATCACCAGAGGACGAACGGACGGGTCGAGCAGATTACCGAGGGTGAAAATAAGAATGATGCCGAGACCCACATAGGCTCCCGCCATTGCTGAACTGATCCAGAATCCAAGCGGGTTATTAGCCGACAGGCGTGCGATGCGCGCAGCGTTAGCCGCACACTTATTAATAGTGTCTGTGAACATGTGTTGATTATCCTTGAAGTACAAACAATAAAAAGAAATCGTAACCGTAGGCCGGATAAGGCATTTATGCCGCCATCCGGCAATGTGCCTGTGCAATTGCCTGATGGCGCTACGCTTATCAGGCCTACCAATAAAAGACCTACAAATACGTCAAAAAAGGGGAGGCGTTGCGCCTCCCAAAATTTATTAACCGCGCAGTTGCACCGTGCCGTCTTTCACTCGCGCTTCGTAATGTTTCACGGAGAACTGTTCGTCTTCCATGCACAGACCGTCGCTTAAACGAAAACGCTGTTTTTTCAGCGGGCTGGCAACCCACAATTCGCCCTGATGTTCAGCAATCAGCCCACGAGAAAGCACGCTGGACTCAAAGAACGGGTCGATGTTGCTGATCGCAAACACCTGATCGCTGTGATACGGGCGGAAAATCGCAACCTGCTCGTTACCTAACAGGGCGCAGACGCCTGTTGCAGGCAGAATGTCATCGATTTTGCAGATGTTTTTCCACTGGCTCATGCGTTTTCCTCCACCAGAGTCACCGGGATACGCTCATAAGGCGTGGCCGGACGATGTTGTTCACGTTCAGGCACAACCTGGACATTCGGATCGCGTTTTTCGCTGTTGATAAAGTGTTTGAAGCGAACCTGCGCGGATGGGGTGTTAACGGTTTCTGTCCACTCACACACCACAGCTTCACGCAGACGGGCCATCTCTTCTTCAAGATGCTGGTTCAGGCCCAACTTGTCGTCGATGATGACGGACTTCAGATACTCGATACCGCCTTCCAGATTGTCTAACCACGGTGCGGTACGGGTCAGTTTGTCGGCAGTACGGATGTAGAACATCATGAAACGGTCAAGGTACTTGAGCAGCGTTTCGCGATCGATATCCGCTGCCAGCAGGTCTGCATGACGAGGTTTCATCCCGCCGTTACCGCAAACGTACAGGTTCCAGCCTTTCTCAGTGGCGATGATACCCACGTCTTTACCCTGAGCTTCCGCACATTCACGGGTACAGCCGGAGACGCCGAATTTCATTTTGTGCGGGGTACGAATGCCTTTGTAGCGATTTTCCAGCTCCACGCCGAAGCCCACGCTATCGCCGACGCCGTAACGGCACCAGGTGCTGCCTACGCAGGTTTTTGCCATACGCAGCGCTTTGGCATACGCGTGACCGGTTTCAAAACCGGCTTCAATCAGCTGACGCCAGATTTCCGGCAGGTCATCTTTCTGCGCGCCGAACAGGCCGATACGCTGAGAACCGGTAATTTTGGTGTACAGGTTAAATTCACGCGCGATACGGCCCACAGCTACCAGGCCTTCAGGGGTAATTTCGCCACCCGCAGAGCGCGGGATCACGGAATAAGTACCGTCTTTCTGGATGTTCGCCAGGAAGTTGTCGTTGGTGTCCTGCAACGGCGTGTGCTGCGGTTTGAGGATGTACTCATTCCAGCAGGAAGCCAGCAGGGAACCTACGGTAGGTTTACACACTTCGCAGCCGTAACCTTTCCCGTGTTTTGCCAGCAGCTCTTCGAAGGTTTTGATGCCTTCTACGCGGATGAGATGGAACAGTTCCTGACGTGAGTACGGGAAGTGTTCACACAGGTTGTTGTTAACTTCGATACCCTGTTTCGCCAGTTCGGCGTTCAGGACCTGCGTTACCAGCGGGATACACCCGCCGCAGCCGGTACCGGCTTTGGTTTCCGCTTTCAGCGCCGCAACGGTATGGCAGCCCTTGTTGATAGCGGCAACCAGCATGCCTTTGGTGACGTCAAAACAGGAGCAAATCTGCGCGCTGTCCGGCAGTTTATCGACACCGATAGACGGCTTACCGCTGCCTGCGTGTGCTGGCAGAATCAGTGAATCCGGGTTTTCCGGCAGTTCGATGGCGTTCAGCACCAGTTGCAGCAGATTGCCGTAATCGCTGGTGTCGCCCACCAGAACCGCGCCGAGCAGGGTTTTGTTATCTTCGCTAACGATCAGGCGTTTGTAGACTTCTTTACTTTCGTCGAGATAGACGTAGCTACGGGCGCCCGGCGTGCGCGCATGCGCGTCGCCAATACCGCCGACGTCAACGCCGAGCAGCTTCAGCTTGGCGCTCAGGTCCGCGCCTTCAAAGGCGTTTTCAGTTTCGAGAATATGGTCAACGGCAACCTGCGCCATTTTATAGCCTGGAGCGACCAGACCATACACGCGGTTGTTCCAGCTGGCGCATTCGCCGATGGCATAGATGTCCGGGTCAGATGTCTGGCAAGTGTCGTTAATGACGATCCCGCCGCGTGGCGCGACGTCCAGGCCGCACTGGGTGGCCAGTTTGTCGCGTGGACGAATACCGGTAGAGAAGACGATGAAATCGACTTCCAGTTCGCTACCGTCGGCAAAACGCATGGTTTTGCGCGCTTCGGTGCCTTCCTGAACGATCTCTTTGGTGTTTTTGCTGGTGTGCACACGCACGCCCATGCTTTCAATTTTGCGACGTAACTGCTCGCCACCCATATGATCCAGCTGTTCAGCCATCAGCATTGGGGCGAATTCAATCACGTGGGTTTCAACGCCGAGGCTTTTCAGCGCACCGGCGGCTTCCAGGCCCAGTAGACCACCGCCGACAACAGCACCGCGTTTGCTGCGGCGCGCGCAAGACTCAATCGCGTTGAGGTCTTCGATGGTGCGGTAAACGAAGCAGTCCTGGGTTTCCGAACCTTTAATCGGTGGGATCCACGGGTAAGAGCCTGTCGCCATGATCAGCTTATCGTAGTAAACCGTACGACCTGCGCTGGAGTGGATTACCTTCTCCTGGCGGTTAATGGTAATTGCGCGCTCGCCCACTAACACCTTAACGCCGTGCTTCTCGTAGAATCCTTCACGCACCAGAGAAAGCTCTTCGGCGGTGTGGTGGGAGAAGTAGGAAGACAGGTGTACGCGGTCGTACGCTTTGCGGGGTTCTTCACAGAAGACGGTAATATCAAAATTGGCAGCGTCGGATTTATCAAGAAGATCCTCAATAAAGCGATGGCCGACCATACCATTACCGATAATAGCGAGTCTGACTTTGCTCATTTTTGCCTCGATTTCTTTTCTATTACTGCCTACCTTAACGATTCAGCAACCGCGCTTATTGATGCAAATCAAATTCGCCCTTATATACTCCTTAAGAGGTATATAGCTGATTTGTCAGCATTTTTATAAGTGACGGAATTATTTGGGTTTTCGTGTTTGTATAAATAGCGTACAAATTAAGGGGTTTTTGTAAGAATTGGCCTACATGACCAGTGAAAGAAGAGGAGGGCGAGAATGTGCCGGATGATGTGGGTACCATCCGGCAGTGAGATTAATGCGTTGCTGGGGCGTTATGCTGGCGATGGCGCGTGACAAACCCAAGAATAAAGCACATCACGAATACAACCGCATACAAGCCGTTAGCTGTTTGCAATGCCGCCTGCGGGCCGCTGTGTGCCACGATAGGGCCGGTGACGACGAAAGTGAGCATGGTGCCGATGGTGCCGCAGGTCAGAACGAAGTTAACCAGTTTGGGTGAGGCGACCTTCGTCTGCTGGGAGCCAAGGGTAATGATGGTGGTATAAATCGCACTGGAGAAGAAGCCCAGCGTCATAATAAACCACGGCATATGCTCTGGCGTACCGGTGATAAACAGATACATCAGGACGGTAGCCAGACCCGCCAGTACGGTCAGGATGCGCTGCAAATCGAAGAAACGCAGAATAAAGCTAAATGCCCACATGCCAACCATGTAAGACATCCAGAAGTCGCTGACCAGTTTACCCGCATCGTTCAGGCTCATGCCCAGACTTTTGGCGTACTCCGGGACCCAGGAGATAAAACCCAGCTGACCAAGGATGTAGCACAGTGCAGCGATCGCCAGAAACAGCACGCCAATCCCCCATTTTTCTTTTACTACCGGCGCGTCTGACTGCTGAGCGTGTTTACCCAGTGCCGGGAATTCACAACCGAAGGTCAGCAGGAAAATGGCGACGTATACGAGGCCGATGCAGGCATAGACCCAATACCATTCGATGCTGCGCGCTAACAGGAACGCGGCAACCATTGGGAAAATCATACCGGCCATGCTGAAGAAGGAGTCAGTAAACAGCAGGCGGGAACCGCGCTGACGACCTTCGTACATTTGAGTTACCAGGAACGTACCAATCGACATGGTGATACCGCTTACCAGGCCCAATACAAACATGGCGGCGGAGAACAAGGCCAGGCTATGGCTGAACATCAGTCCGGCAACGGCCAGTACCATCAGGATAAAGCCGAAGCGCAACTGGGTTTTCAGTGGCACGATTTCCATTAACCATGCATTCAGAAAGATAGAGATCAGAATGCCGGCATTCAGGAAGGTGAAGGTGTTACTCATGCTGGAAACGGGCAAATGGAAGTAATCTGCGATGTTTCCCATCACCATCCCGGTGACAATTACCAACGCACCTGTCAGGGCGTAGGAGAGAAAGCTAATCCATGTGAGCTTGATGCGATTGCTGTTAGTCATGACTGGCCTGTATAGAAGTGTAAGGCGCATTGACTGCGCCGTGAGCGGGCAGATTTTAGGCGCTTTAGTGACGCATTTAAATATTTATCGGTAATAACTTGGTGCGTTACATTTTTCTATGTGATCTTGATCACATTGATACTTGCAGCCATGAGGTTACATTTGTTTCAGGTACGTAAAATTAAGTAAAGGGATGGCCTTGTCCTTGAAGGCTCTTTAGAATCAATTCACTTGCTTCATTTCTGCTCTTGTTAAGGAATTCTCATGCTCAAATCGACTCTGGCGGCTGTTGCAGCTGTTCTCGCTCTTTCTGCTCTCTCCCCCGCAGCACTGGCAGCAAAAGGTGATCCACATGTTCTGCTGACAACCTCTGCTGGTAACATTGAGCTGGAGCTGAACAGTCAGAAAGCCCCGGTTTCAGTGCAAAACTTTGTCGATTATGTCAACAGTGGTTTCTATAACAACACCACGTTCCACCGTGTGATCCCAGGCTTCATGGTGCAGGGCGGCGGTTTTACCGAGCAGATGCAGCAGAAGAAACCTAACCCGCCAATCAAGAATGAAGCCGATAACGGACTGCGTAACACTCGCGGCACGATTGCTATGGCGCGTACAGCGGATAAAGACAGCGCGACCAGCCAGTTCTTTATCAATATTGCAGATAACGCTTTCCTCGATCACGGCCAGCGTGACTTTGGCTACGCTGTTTTCGGTAAAGTTGTGAAAGGTATGGATGTCGCGGATAAGATCTCTCAGGTACAGACCCATGATGTCGGTCCATACCAGAATGTCCCGTCAAAACCGATTGTTATCCTTTCTGCTAAAGTCCTGCCGTAATCGTATCTTGCGCGGGTAGTTCTTGCCCGCGTTCACCCCTCTCTCTGCGTAACCCGAAATTGCTGCTTATACTTGTGGCAAGTGTCGGCTCATTCAGGGAGGTCACGTGAAAAAACTCACCGATAAACAAAAGTCCAGGCTGTGGGAACAACGGCGAAACGCCAATTTCCAGGCCAGCCGACGGCTGGAAGGCGTAGATATTCCACGGGTTACTCTGAGTGCTGAAGACGCCCTGGCGCGTCTTGAAGAGCTGAGGAGGCACTATGAGCGATAAATTCGGTGATGGTCGCGACCCGTATTTATATCCGGGCCTGAATGTCATGCGTAACCGTCTGGGGATTCATCAGGCGCAGCGTTTGGCGCAGGCGGCTTATGAACTGACAGCGCTGCGTGCGGCGACTATCGAATTGGGGCCGCTTAAACGGGGCTTACCGCACCTGTGCGCCATTCATCGCCAGCTGTATCGGGATATTTTTGACTGGGCGGGACACCTGCGTGAAGTCGATATTTACCAGGGCGATACTCGCTTTTGCCACTTCGCCTATATCGAGAAAGAGGGCAATGCGCTGATGCAGGACCTGGAAGATGAGTCCTGGCTGGTGGGATTACCGGAAGACAAGTTTGTCGATCGTCTTGCGCACTATTATTGCGAAATCAATGTGCTGCATCCGTTTCGCATCGGCAGTGGCCTGGCGCAGCGTATTTTCTTCGAACAGTTAGCGATTCATGCCGGGTATATGCTGAGCTGGGATGGCATTCCGGTTGAGGAGTGGAATCAGGCTAATCAGAGCGGGGCGATGGGTGACCTGTCTGCACTGCGGGCGATATTTCGTAAAGTGGTAAGCGAAGCCCCGGAAACTGAGTAGAATAGCGCGGTTCTTATGTACCGGAGCCGCCATGATCCTGCTTATTGATAACTATGATTCTTTTACCTGGAACCTGTACCAATACTTCTGCGAACTGGGCGCTGATGTCCTTGTCCGGCGCAACGACGAGCTGACGCTGGCGCAAATCGACGCGCTGACCCCGCAAAAAATCGTGATTTCCCCTGGGCCATGCACACCGGATGACGCCGGTATCTCACTGGATGTTATTCGTCATTTCGCCGGTAAGCTTCCCTTGTTGGGTGTTTGTCTTGGCCACCAGGCGATGGCGCAGGCCTTTGGCGCGAGCGTAGTTCGGGCGGCTAAAGTGATGCACGGTAAAACCTCGCCGATTACCCATACCGGGCAGGGTGTTTTTCAGGGACTCGCAAACCCATTAACGGTGACGCGCTACCACTCTCTGGTGGTTGCCCCTGAGACGCTTCCCGAGTGCTTTGAGGTAACAGCCTGGAGTGAAACGCAGGAGATTATGGGCATTCGTCACCGCGAGTGGGATATGGAAGGGGTACAGTTTCACCCGGAGAGTATTCTCAGCGAACAGGGGCATCAGCTGCTGGCTAATTTTCTCAATCGCTGATTTGTAGTTGCTATTCAGTGATTTTTTATTCATATTTTGTGATTATAATTTCACTGGCGTTTCTGCTTAACAGGGTGGTAATGACATGGCAACTGAACAAACTGCAATTACGCGCGCGACATTCGATGAAGTGATTCTGCCGATTTATGCACCGGCTGAGTTTATCCCGGTAAAAGGAAAAGGGAGTCGAGTGTGGGATCAACAGGGCAAAGAGTATGTTGATTTCGCGGGCGGCATTGCAGTGACCGCGTTAGGGCATTGCCATCCGGCATTGGTTGAGGCGTTAAAAACCCAGGGTGAAACCCTGTGGCATACCAGCAACGTTTTTACCAACGAACCGGCGTTGCGCTTAGGCCGTAAAATCATTGATGCGACCTTTGCCGAGCGCGTGCTGTTCATGAACTCCGGTACTGAAGCCAACGAAACCGCCTTTAAGCTGGCGCGCCACTATGCCTGCGTGCGTCATAGCCCGTTCAAAACCAAAATCATTGCCTTCCATAATGCGTTTCACGGCCGTTCGCTGTTTACCGTATCCGTTGGTGGGCAGCCGAAATACTCCGACGGCTTTGGGCCAAAACCGGCGGATATCATCCATGTCCCGTTTAACGATCTGCATGCGGTCAAAGCGGTGATGGACGATCATACCTGCGCGGTGGTGGTTGAGCCTATTCAGGGAGAGGGCGGCGTCACTGCGGCAACGCCGGAATTCCTGCAAGGTTTGCGTGAACTTTGTGACCAGCACCAGGCGCTGTTGGTATTTGATGAAGTGCAGAGCGGGATGGGGCGTACCGGCGATTTGTTTGCCTATATGCACTACGGCGTGACGCCGGATATCCTCACCAGCGCGAAGGCGCTCGGTGGCGGCTTCCCGGTAAGCGCGGTGTTGACCACTCAGGAGATTGCCTCCGCGTTCCACGTGGGTTCGCACGGCTCCACCTACGGCGGTAACCCGCTGGCCTGCGCGGTAGCGGGGGCAGCGTTTGATATCATCAACACGCCGGAGGTGCTGGGAGGCATTCAGGCCCGGCGTCAGGCGTTTGTCCAGCATTTGCACAAGATTGATCAACAGTTCGACATTTTCAGCGATATTCGCGGGATGGGGCTGCTGATTGGCGCCGAGCTGAAGCCGCAGTTTAAAGGCCGGGCGCGCGATTTCCTCTATGCCGCCGCACACGAAGGGGTGATGGTGCTGAACGCCGGGCCGGACGTGATGCGTTTCGCGCCGTCGCTGGTGGTGGAGCAGGCGGATATCGATGAAGGGATGCAGCGTTTCGCGCAGGCGGTAGCGAAGGTGGTGGGCTGATTGCCGGATGGCGGCGCGCGCGCCTTATCCGGCCTACAGGGTAAGGTGTGATTCGTTGGCCGGATAAGCGTAGCGCATCCGGCAAATCTCTTAACCCTTCATGTCCCGTAGTCGGCGGCTCAGCCAGATCCCGTGGTGCGGTCGCTGACGCCATGCTACCGACGAAATGGTATGCATGGTGTTCAGATGCCCAAGAACCCGCTGCAGATGCTGCTCAAGGGTGCTTAACGGACCATGGGACAGCATCTCTGGCGCTTCGAGAATATTCACATCTCCCGAGCTTCCCGGCCCATCATATTCCAGCCGCTGCTGACAGCGCTGGAGTGCAATTTCACAGGACTCCAGATACCGCTGCGCCAAATCCGGCGTCAGCATCGTATGTTCCCTTGCCAGCGTGGTCATCGCGTTGATGTGTTCAACGATGAACTGGCTGTGCGTGACCCACAGTTTCATATCTGCAAGGTAGTGCGAGTTAAATCCTGGCTCCTGCATTGCCTGGTTCAGCGAGTTGAACAGCGTGTTTTGCGTCTGGTTGACGCGCATGCGTTGATACGCCAGCGGCGTGGCCTGTGGATCGTTGCTGAGGATCAGACGAATGGCCTCCTGGTCGGCTTCTAGCGCATCGTGGGCGTTCTTACGCAGCAGACCGCTCTGCCACTGTGGCCACAGCCAGAGCGTGCCGCCAAAGGCGATTAAGCAGCCAATCACCGTATCGACAAACCGCGGCACGATAAACTCTTCCCCGTTCAGCGTCAGCAGTTGCAGGGTGTATACCGCCGTTACCGTAAAACCGACGGTAGCCCAGCCGTAGTTTTTACGGATGATCAGATAACTCACCAGAGTGATCAGCAGCATGGCCGCCAGCGTGAAACCTTCGGGAATATGAAAGTGCAACGTGACGCCGGCAATAACCAGTCCAACGAGCGTACCTACGGAACGGTGTAAGATGCGCACCCGGGTCGCCCCGTAGCCATTTTGCGTAACAAACAGGACTGTCATCAAAATCCAGTAAGGCTTTGGCAGGTGTAAGGCGCTGCCCATCAGGCTGGCGATACTCAACATAACGCTGATGCGTCCGGCATTGCGCAGCGCTGGGGATTTCAACGACAGGTAGTTTTTCAGGGCAGGGATCAGCGGCAACCGACGCTGCTTGTCAGCCATTAAGTCACGGGCATACAGCGGGCGCTGGGTCCGTAGCACGCGGGCAATACGGCTGAAGTGCCAGTAGCAAAATTGCCCCACCGGATTGTCCGGATGCTGCCTGGCGATTTTCTCCAGCGTGCCAATCTGCTTTTCCATCGAGAAACGGGTCGGCAAGCGGTGATACAAAATATCATCGGCCAGTACCCGAAGGCGTTCGGCGACGGTTCGCGCGTTCCAGCGAATTACCTGCTCCGCGTGGCTACGCTCAACCAGTTTTTGCACTTCTTCTGGCTGGTGGAGGCTAACGGAAATATGCTCCTGTAAATCCAGCGCCTCCTGGAAAGCACGCAGCAGGCGTTTGTATTCGTTGTTGTGATGTGCCGACAGCATATGCATTTGCTGATAGCACTGGGTAATCAGATCCACCGCCTTTTGTTGGCGAACCAGCAAGGGAGGCAGCGCTTTTTCTGGGTCGGCATGCTGGGTCAGCATGCTGTACTTGGCTTCACAGTAATCGGCTAATTCACGGTACAGCAAGCTAAGCGATTCGCGGAGCGGTTGCTCGCGCCACATCCAGAACCAGAACCAGTTGAACAGGCCGTACCATAACGTGCCCAGCGCGTAGATCAGCAGTGGCTCCCAGACGGGCATATTCCCGGCCAGGCTGAGCGTGAAAATCGCCGCGATAAGCGAGGCTGGCAGTAATCGCGCATGCAAGGGGCTTAGCTCGGCGGTTACGCCAAGAATCAGCGTCAGGCCGGTGAGGATCAATGGTAGCGGTATAGTTTGCGCAAGCAGTAGCTGCATGATCAAACTGCACCCGGCAAACAGCGATGCACCAATGACTAAGCGTTTGAAAAAGCGCTTGTGCGGGGTATCAAGACCGGCAATGTTGCAGCAGGCAGGGACGAGGGAAAAGAGAAGCCCCAAATGAAGCTGACCGATGATCAGACCAACAGCCACAGGTAAACATAGCACCAGCGTTTGTCGTAGTGCGTAGTTGATCTCTGGGTGGTATATCAGTCTTCGCCACATCGGAGTAAACAAAAGTGGCGCATTACTGGGTAACGCGCCACTTCGATGGGGTTAACGCGTGCCGTAGACGACGATGGTCTTACCGTGTGCGGAGATCAGGTTCTGATCTTCCAGCATCTTCAGAATACGACCGACGGTCTCACGGGAGCAGCCAACGATCTGGCCGATTTCCTGACGGGTGATTTTAATCTGCATGCCGTCCGGGTGGGTCATCGCATCAGGCTGTTTCGCCAGATTCAGCAGAGTCTGCGCGATACGACCGGTTACGTCGAGGAAGGCAAGGTTGCCCACTTTTTCAGACGTGACCTGCAGACGACGAGCCATCTGAGAAGACAGGCGCATCAGAATATCCGGGTTGACCTGGATTAATTGGCGAAATTTTTTGTAGGAAATTTCAGCGACTTCACATGCGGTTTTGGCACGTACCCAGGCGCTACGTTCCTGACCTTCTTCGAAGAGGCCTAATTCACCAATAAAATCGCCCTGATTCAGATAAGAAAGGATCATTTCTTTCCCTTCTTCATCTTTGATCAGCACTGCCACGGAGCCTTTAACGATGTAATACAACGTTTCCGCTTTTTCACCCTGGTGAATCAGCGTGCTCTTCGATGGGTACTTATGAATATGGCAATGAGACAAGAACCATTCGAGAGTCGGGTCTGTTTGCGGTTTGCCAAGCACCATGCGCGGTTATCCTCTGTTATAAGCTGTCTCCAGAGCCAGAAAACGACGCTGCCTCTGGGTTTGCAAAAATATGCTTCCCGCTACCTGGGAAAGGGGCTGTCAAAAATATACTGCAGCCTGTAATGTGATGTCCTCTGCATACATGCAGTACGTCAATGTATTACTGTAGCATCCCGTCTGTTTTAGCATAGCTTTCGCCGTGTGTCTCCTGGTGTCTCGCTTCAGCATGACGCAGGTCGCCTTCCGTTGCGAGAATTGTTATGTGCGCGTAATCTGTCAGGAAAATTGAAACATTGGAGTTACGAAATATGCAAGCGCGTGTAAAGTGGGTTGAGGGGTTAACCTTCCTCGGTGAGTCCGCCTCTGGCCACCAAATTTTGATGGACGGTAACTCCGGTGATAAAGCGCCGAGCCCGATGGAAATGGTATTAATGGCTGCTGGCGGTTGTAGCGCAATTGATGTGGTATCGATCCTGCAAAAGGGTCGTCAGGATGTGACCAACTGCGAAGTGAAGCTGACTTCAGAGCGTCGTGATGAAGCGCCGCGCCTGTTTACCCACATCAACCTGCATTTCATCGTAACGGGTAACGATCTGAAAGATGCGTCTGTCTCCCGCGCCGTCGATCTTTCAGCGGAAAAATACTGCTCCGTGGCGTTGATGCTGGAAAAGGCTGTGAATATTACCCATTCCTATGAAGTGGTTGCTGCTGCGTGATGCCATGCCTGATGGCGTTACACTTATCAGGCCTACAGGATATAAACGCGTAGGCCGGATAAGGCATCAACCGCCATCCGGCAAAAGACCACATCACTCGATCTTCTTACCTTCCATCAGTCGCTGTACCAGCGGCAGCATAATCAATTCCATCGCCAGACCCATCTTGCCGCCAGGTACGACTAACGTATTGATATGGGAAATGAATGAGCCCTGCAGCATGGCCAGTAACCAGGGATAATCGATCCCTTCCAGGTTACGAAAATGAATCACGACAAAGCTTTCATCCAGTGATGGAATGCTCTTAGCGGCAAAGGGGTTGGAGGTATCGACGGTCGGTACGCGCTGGAAGTTAATATGCGTCCGGGAAAACTGCGGTGTGATGTAATTGATGTAATCGTCCATTGAACGTACCACCGAGTCCATCACCGCTTCACGCGAATGTCCACGCTCGCTGGTATCGCGGGTCAGCTTCTGGATCCATTCCAGGTTTACGATAGGTACCACGCCAACCAGCAGATCGACATGCCGGGCCACGTTTTGCTGCGGGGTGACAACACCGCCGTGCAGCCCTTCGTAGAACAGTACATCCGTCGGTTCAGGCAGCGGCTGCCAGGGCGTGAATGTCCCCGGAACCTGGTTCCATGGTACGGCCTCATCGTAAGTGTGCAGATATTTTCGCGACTGGCCTTTGCCCGTCTGACCGTATTCGATGAAGGTTTGTTCCAGCAAGCCGAAGTCATTAGCTTCGGGGCCAAAATAGCTGATATGCCGCCCGGCATCGCGCGCTTTGCGAATCGCCATGTCCATTTCCGGACGGGTATAGCGATGAAAACTGTCACCTTCCACCTCGGCGGCGCGCAGATTTAACTGCGCGAAAATTTTACGAAACGCGAGGCTGGTGGTGGTGGTCCCCGCGCCGCTGGATCCTGTTACCGCAATCACCGGATGTTTGGCAGACATAACAACTCCATGAAATGGTTGTAATTATAGTAAAGTCGGCAGGCGGCTACGGATTACTCGTGAATCTGCTTCCTCGGCATAATGTTGACCGTTTCATGCAGTTCAGACCACACCAGCACGGCTTCACCTGATTGTAGTTGGCGTTTGACGTCGGCGACTTTTTGTTCGAGCGAACGTTCATGTTCACCATAATCGGTGCCTTCGCGCAAGACAAAGCTTTCAATCAAATTGTCCAGCGCGTCCGGGGAGATATCTTGCCAGGGGATAATCATGATGATGCCTCCAGATACGTTGTCAGCCAGTCCGGGATTCTTGATTCCAGCCACATCTCAGGACGGCGCACCGTGCCACCTATAAATCCGACGTGGCCGCCGTGTTCAGTAAGCTGGTACTCCACCTGTGAGGGCAGATTTTCCGGTTTCGGGATCACATGATGATCCATAAACGGATCGTCTTTCGCATGGATAATCAGCGTTGGTTTGGCGATCCGATTGAGCAACGGCATGGCGCTGCACTGGCGGTAATAGTCTATAGCATCGGCGAAACCGTGGATTTTGGCGGTGATTAGATCGTCAAAATCGCGAATGCGGCGCAAAGATTTCAACTGGGCCAGACTCACCGGCAACGAACCTGGATAAGCTTCAAGCTTCCGTGAGGCATTGGCTTTCAACAGATTGAGCAGGTAGCGCTGGTAGACCCGGGAGAAGCCCTTGTCCATATGGTAGCTACAGGCTTCCAGCACGAAAGGTGCAGAAACGATAACCGCCGCATCTATCGGAATATCGTTGCCTTCTTTTGCCAGCAGGCAAGCCAGCATGTTTCCACCGAGTGAATAACCTACCGCCGCGGTCGGTACGCGACCGAACTCACGCTCCAGCCAGTGTAAAAACCAGGTGCCATCTTCTGTTTCACCGGAGTGATAAATGCGGTTCAGACGATTGGGTTCGCCGCTGCAACCGCGAAAATGCATTACCACGCCCAGCCAGCCGCGCTTTTGCGCTGCTTCAATCAGGCCATGTGCGTAGGGGCTGTTCAGACTGCCTTCCAGACCGTGAAAAACCACCAGGCGCGGTTTGTGTTTCGCCTGTTGCGGATCTTCACTCCACGCCAGATCGACGAAATCACCGTCGGGCAATTCCAGACGCTGCCAGTGGGCGTCGAACTTCACCTTGCGGCGAATTAAACGCGGCAGCATCGTCTGCAGATGGCGGTTACTGATACCGCGCATCGGGCGGAATTCTCGCGAATCGTCGGTAGGTGGGGTCATTTCTGTGGACGTGATTTCAACCATAACACCGGAGCAATTAATAATCGGAAAGAATAACTATACCGCGCACAGCGCGTGCGGGTTAGCCAATATGTGATTTTGTCGCTAGTCAGTCAGCAGGTTACGCGAGAAAAGATGAAAATCGACGTTGGGTTTACGTCGCCACAGGCGGGCTTTACGCGTCCCTGTCGCCACGCTTTCTCCGGTATCTTCAAACATTCCTGACGCTTCAAAGCGACGAATCAGACTTTTACGCTGGATCGACTGGCCGAGGATCACCTCAGTGGCTTCGAGCAGTTGCCCATGGGTAAATGTCTCCGGCAAGCAGTATACAGGCAGGAGTGAGTACATCGTTTTTTGCCGTAAGCGATGCAGGGCCGCCGTAATGATATCTCCGTGGTCGAACGCGAGTGAATAATTTTTCAGCTCATCAACCGGGACCCAACGGGCATTGCTGACGCTGGCGATATGGGGCGCGCAGTCTACCCAGGCGATTAGTGCAAACCAGGTGACCGTCAGGCTCCAGCCGCGCGGGTCACGATCAGGGCCGGAAAAGGTATCCAGTTGTTCCAGCCACGAAGGCGAAACGCCTGTTTTTTCGGTGAGTTTGCGCAGCGCGGTGGCGCGGGTTGAATCATCGTTTTCGATATCAATAAAGCCGCCGGGTAATCCCCAACGCCCTTTTTGCGGCTGGTTTGCCCGCTCGACCAGTAATACGCACAGCGCCTGCTGATGCAGGGTAAATAACACGCTATCTACCGTCACCAGAGGTGAAGGGAAGCGGCTGGCGTCGTACTGATTCAGGTAGTCGGCTTCGGTGGTCATAAGGTACTCACGATGATTTGTAACGCTGACAAGTGTACCAGCCCGACACCGGGGGGCAAGGTTCGTTTTTTCTCATTGCTTATCAGTGGATTAGCTCACGGCTTAAAAATAATTCATTTTATGCTTGCTTAATATGTGTCACAGGGACATTATTAATTGTGTCGAAGGGACACAATTAAGGGGTGAGCGCGATGAACATAAAATTGACACTAACTTTGGACGACCAGACCTATGCCGTTGCCAGCGGTGTTTTTCCTGATGGTGCTGTCTGGTTAAAAGTCACCGATGCGCTGCCAACCTTTGCTCGCCTGATGCGCATCCGTGCCACGGCTATGCGTGATATGAACGATTTTATGCTGCTGGCGCAACTGGTTGAGGCGGTACGTCATCAGACCGATGTACCGGTCAGCCATCTCGACCTTCCCTGGCTGCCGTGGGCGCGTCAGGACAGACATATGGTATCGGGTGACAGCTTTGCGCTGAAAGTCTTCGCCAGTCAGCTCAATACGTTGAAATTTGACAAGGTCAACGTGCTCGACCCGCACAGCGATGCGGCGGCGGCTGCAATCGACAACTTTGTGGCGATCCCCCAGGAGGTCTGCCTGATGCAAAGCGCGTCATTATCGCGGCTGTTTCAGCAAAACGCGCTGATGCTGGTTGCTCCCGATGCGGGATCGCTGAAGAAGATTGATGCTGTAGCCAGAGTAGCCGGTGTGGAGCAGTACGCCATCCTGAGTAAAAAACGTGATGTGGCAAGCGGCAGCCTGACGGGATTTGCGTTATTGGCTGGAGACGTCAGGGGGAGGGATCTGCTGATTGTTGACGATCTGTGTGACGCAGGCGGTACGTTTATAGGCTCTGCACAGGTGTTACGTGATGCTGGCGCCCGCAGTGTCAGCCTGTATGTCACCCACGGTATCTTTTCTAAGGGCGTTGATCACCTGTTTGCAAACGGTATTGACGCTATCTACACCACCACCTCTTTAGCTGCCCCAGCGTTGGTACATCCGCAGCTTGAGCTTATCGATATTGACGCGATTTACCGCGCCTGAGGGAGAGACTGATTATGAAAATGAACCCGATTCTGGCTATCGACGGCTACAAAGTTTCTCATCGCGTACAGTATCCGCAGGGTACCCATCGCGTGTATTCCAACTTTACCCCGCGCAGCGATCGCTTTTTCTCCTCGCCGTTGGCGGATGGCAAACTGGTATTCTTCGGCCTGCAGGGTTTTATGCAGTGGTTTTTAGTCGACCTGTTTAATGAGGCGTTCTTTGCCCGCCCGGAAGACGAGGTGGTCAGCGAATACAAACAGGTCATGGACAGCTATCTGGGCAAAGATGCGGTGGCGGTGGACCATATTCGTGCACTGCATCAGTTGGGCTATCTGCCGCTGCACATCAAGGCGCTGGATGAAGGCAGCAAAGTCCCGATGGCGGTACCGGTTTTAACTATCATCAACACCCAACCCGAGTTTTTCTGGCTGGTGAATTACCTGGAGACCGTGCTGTCGGCGGAGCTGTGGAAGGCGTCAACAAATGCCACGATAGCTCACCACTACCGCAAAATCTGCGCTCGCTGGGCAGAGCAAACCTGTAGCGACCTGACGCACCTTGACTTCCAGTGCCATGACTTTTCATTTCGCGGTATGTCCGGATTACAGGACACCATGCAGGCGGGCAGTGGGCATTTGTTGAGCTTTAAAGGGACCGACAGTATTCCATCTCTGCTGTACGCCCGCGATTACTACACCGACGGCGAGCCCTATTTTATCGGCGCCAGCATTCCGGCTACCGAACACAGCGTGATGTGTATGGGTGAGCGCGAGCATGAAATTGAAACCTTCCGCCGCCTGATTGCCGATCTCTACCCGCAAGGATTTGTATCGATAGTCTCTGATACCTGGGACTACTGGCAGGTGCTGACGGAATATACCCGTGAACTGAAGAACATCATTCTGGCGCGTGAAGGTCGGGTGGTATTCCGTCCGGATAGCGGCAACCCGGTGGAGATCCTGTGTGGTATTGGCGCAGATGAGGATACCCGCAGCGATCGTACCGCTCAGGAGAAAGGGTCCGTGGAAGTGCTGTGGGAGATTTTTGGCGGCACGATTAACGCCAAAGGTTACAAGGTGCTCGACCCGCATGTCGGACTGATTTATGGCGACTCCATCACCCTTGAGCGAGCGAATGAGATCCTGCGTCGTCTGGAAGCGAAAGGATTTGCCAGTTCAAACGTCGTATTTGGCGTTGGTTCTTTTACTTATCAATACAACACACGTGACACCTTTGGTTTTGCGATGAAAGCGACGTGGGGAGAAGTCGACGGCAAAGGCCGGACGATTTTTAAAGAACCGAAAACTGATAATGGTCTGAAACGTTCAGCCCGTGGTCTGCTTCGCGTCACACGTGATGAGCAAGGGGAACTGCGTCTGCATGACGAACAGACCTGGGAGCAAGAGCAGGAAGGGGAGCTGAAAACTCGTTTTCTCAACGGCAAGCTGTTTAACCGTGAACATTTTGAAGATATCCGCCAGCGTCTGGCGGCACAAAGCTAGTTTTCCGCAAGCGGGTAGCTTTACCCGCTTCCTCCTCCCTCCCGGCGTGAATTGATCATCGTCACAAATGGTTACTTCAATTATTACTCTCAAGCTAATGATGCTTTCCTACGCTTAATTGATGACTTTCTCACCAGGGTGCACACTCTTTCCAGTGTTAAGCAATCAAAATGATTAGCTGAATCAGGAGGTTAATAATGTTATCTGGGCAAACGCCAGCACGAGTCTGGAACACCCGTCGTACGGAAAAACAGCGCCGCCTGGCTTCCGTTCCGGTGCAGGGCAAGGTGCTGCCGACCGCAGACCTGACCGCGATGCTGGAAAAACTGATCGCGCCGGGTGACCGCGTGGTATTAGAAGGTAATAACCAGAAGCAGGCAGATTTCCTGTCCCGCATGCTGGCTGAAGTCAATCCGCAGATTGTCCACGACCTGCATATGATTATGCCAAGCGTCGGGCGCAGCGAGCACCTGGATATCTTTGAAAAAGGCATCGCCCGCAAGCTGGACTTCTCCTTCTCTGGTACCCAGAGCCTGCGTATTTCGCAGCTACTGGAAGATGGCCAACTGGAAATCGGCGCCATCCACACCTACATCGAACTCTATTCCCGTCTTTATGTTGACCTGGCCCCGAACGTGGCGCTGATTGCCGGTTATAAAGCTGACCGTAAAGGTAACCTCTACACCGGGCCGAGCACCGAAGATACTCCGGCGTTGGTGGAAGCCGCCGCCTTCCATGACGGTATCGTTATCGCGCAGGTGAACGAGCTGGTAGATGATGAATGCGACCTGCCGCGCGTGGATATTCCGGGATCCTGGATTGACTACGTAGTTGTCGCCGACAAACCATTCTTTATTGAACCGCTGTTTACCCGCGACCCGCGCCTGATTAAACAGGAACACATCCTGATGGCGATGATGGCGATTAGAGGCATCTACGCGGAACACCAGGTGCAGTCGCTGAACCACGGTATCGGCTTCAACACTGCCGCTATCGAACTGCTGCTGCCGACCTACGGCGAACAGCTGGGGCTGAAGGGCAAAATCTGTAAACACTGGACTTTGAACCCGCATCCGACGCTGATCCCGGCGATTGAAAGCGGCTGGGTAGAAAGCGTGCACTGCTTCGGCGGCGAGCTGGGGATGGAAGAGTACATCCGCGCCCGTCCGGACATCTTCTTCACTGGCTCTGACGGCTCTATGCGTTCTAACCGCGCCTTCTGCCAGTTGGCAGGGCAGTACGCGGTGGATATGTTTATCGGCTCCACCTTGCAGGTTGATGGCTACGCCAACTCATCCACCGTAACCCGCGGCCGTCTTTCCGGCTTCGGCGGCGCGCCGAACATGGGCCATGACCCGCACGGTCGTCGTCATGCAACGCCAGCCTGGCTGAATATGATCACCGAACCGGATCCGATGCAGCGCGGTAAAAAACTGGTCGTGCAGATGGTGGAAACCTTCCAGGCGGGCGTGAAGCCAACCTTCGTCGAAAAACTGGACGCGGTAGAGGTGGCGAAAGCCTCCGGCATGCCGCTGGCGCCGGTAATGATTTACGGCGATGACGTGACTCATGTGCTGACTGAAGAAGGTATTGCCTACCTCTACCGCGCCAAAGATCTCGAAGAGCGCCGCGCGATGGTGGCTGCGGTCGCCGGGATCACCGATATCGGTCTGGGCGTTGACGCTAAACGCGTTGCCGAACTGCGTCAGAGCGGCAAGGTGGTCTATCCGGAAGATATGGGCATTCGTCGTACCGATGCCACCCGTTCGCTGCTGGCAGCCGGTAGTGTCGCTGACCTGGTGGAATGGTCCGGCGGTCTTTACAACCCACCTGCGAAATTCCGGAGCTGGTAATGAAACTTCTGCCCCAGATTCAGGTTGAAGGCGGTGCCGAATGGCTGGCGCGAACCGCCACGCAGTGTCTGATTGACGAAGCACGATTAAGCCCGAAACCCGGTCTGGTGGACAGTCGGGGGAACGGCGCGCACCACGATCTTACGCTTTCGCTAATGGAGCGCTCCGCGCACAGCCTGACCCCCACGTTTCAGGCGCTGGCGCAGCAAAGCTGGCAGCGTCCAGCGGATATTGCGCTCAGACAAACCATAGGGCGACTCGGCCGTGAAGGCGAGCAGCAGATGATGGCCGCGACCCACGGCGTGAATACCCACCGCGGCGCGATTTGGGCGCTGGGGCTGCTGGTGAGCGCCGTGGCGATGCTCGGTGGCGGAGGTAGCGCCCAACAGGTTGCGGCTACCGCCGCAGAGCTGGCGAAGCTGCCGGACGATGCGGCGCCAAAAGTCTTCAGTAAGGGGCTTCGTGCGACGCACCGTTACCGCGTACCCGGCGCACGTGAAGAAGCGCAGCAGGCGTTTCCGCATGTGATGCAACGTGCGCTGCCGCAGCTGCGTTTAAGCCGCCTGAGCGGCAGCAGCGAAACGCACGCGAGGCTGGATGCGCTGATGGCGATCATGACCTCACTGACCGATACCTGTGTGCTGTCTCGCGCAGGGCTGGAAGGGCTTGATGCCATGCAGAACGGTGCCCGTGCGGTGCTGAATTCTGGTGGCAGCGCTCATCCGGCGGGTCAGGCGGCATTAGCGGAACTGGATAGCCAGATGCTGGCGCTGAACGCTTCGCCGGGCGGTGCCGCTGACCTGCTTGCCGCCACGCTGTTTCTCGATCGCGTCGAAACCACGTCGAATCGCCGTATTTAAAGCATTAAGAGGATGTTATGGAACACATTACGTTAACCGTACCGGCCAGCCGCACCTTAAGCGGCAAAGCGCTGGCAGGCGTTGTGGGCTCTGGGGATATGGAGGTGTTATTCACCGCCGACCAGGGCCAGACGTTAACCATTGATATCACCACTTCTGTCGATAACAGCACCCGTCGCTGGGAAGCGCTGTTCAACCGTCTGCAAACGGTCAGCAGCCTGCCTGCGGGCAAACTGACGATCCATGACTTCGGCGCGACGCCGGGCGTGGCGCGCATCCGTATCGAACAGGTTTTTGAAGAGGTGAGCTATGCGTGATGATCGCAGTTTTATCGAATTAAAAGCGCGCCAGCGTGCGCATGCGCTGCTGGACGAAGGCAGCTACCGTGAACTGCTTGACCCGTTTGAAGGCGTGATGTCGCCGTGGCTCGGCGCACAGGGCATTGTCCCGCAGTCTGATGACGGCATGGTGGTGGCGAAAGGCACCATTAACGGCAAACCGGCAGTGGTGGTGGCGATTGAAGGCGCGTTCCAGGGCGGCAGCATGGGCGAAGTGTCCGGCGCCAAAATGGCGGCGGCGCTGGAGCTGGCGGCGGAAGATAACCGCAACGGCATCCCGACTCAGGCGGTCCTGAGCCTGGAAACCGGCGGCGTGCGTTTACAAGAAGCGAACCTCGGTCTGGCGGCGATTGCCGATATCCATGCGGCGATTGTTGACCTGCGTCGTTATACCCCGGTGGTGGGCATTGTGGCCGGTACAGTCGGCTGCTTCGGTGGGATGTCTATTGCGGCGGCGCTGTGTAGCTATCTGATTGTCACCCGTGAAGCGCGCCTCGGCCTCAACGGCCCGCAGGTTATCGAGCAGGAAGCCGGGATTGAAGAGTATGACTCCCGCGACCGTCCGTTCATCTGGAGCATGACAGGGGGGGAAGTTCGCTACCAAAGCGGGCTGGTAGAAGCACTGGTCAACGACGGTGTGAAAGCGGTGAAAGCCGCCATGAACGAGGCGCTGGCCAAAGGCATTCCGGCAAAACATCGCACCGATAACTACGACTGGTATCTCGATCGCCTGAGCAACTTCGACACCCGCAAACAGGCCGATTCAGAACAGATTAGAGCGCTCTTCGCCCGGGAGGTGAAATGATGAGTAACGTAATTAGCCGTGGCGAATTATGGCTGGAAACGCTGGTGCCAAACGCTAAACGTATCGAGGGGCTGTGCCCGTCCGTACAGGCGGCAGACGGTGAATTGAACGGTGAAACCGCGCGTTTTATCGCGGTCGTTCCCGATGCCAATAACCATTATCCACGCGCAGCCAAAGGCGAAGTCGGTCTGCTGGAAGGCTGGACGCTGGCGAAAGTGGTGAGCGAAACCATCGCCGCCGATGCCGATAAAGCCGTCAAGCGCCCGATTGTGGCGGTGATTGACGTGCCGAGCCAGGCCTACGGTCGCCGTGAAGAAGGTTTCGGCATTCACCAGGCGCTGGCCGGCGCGGCGGCGGCATATGCCAATGCGCGTCTGGCGGGTCACCCGGTGATTGGTCTTATCGTTGGTAAAGCAATGTCCGGCGCGTTTCTGGCGCACGGCTACCAGGCAAACCGTCTGATAGCCTTCAACGATAAAGGCGTATTGATCCATGCGATGGGTAAAGAGTCGGCGGCGCGCATCACCCTGCGTACCGTTGAGGCGCTGGAAAAACTGGCGGCGTCCATTCCGCCAATGGCGTATGACATCAGCAACTACGCCACCCTGGGGCTGCTGGAGAATCTGCTGGATATCAGCAATCCGGATGCCCCATCTGCACAAGATCTGGCGCTGGTGAAAACCACGCTGCAACAGGCCATCAATGACGCTCGTCAGGACCCGACGCTGAAAAGCCGTCTGGGCGCTGACAACCGCCGCAGCTCTGCCCTCGTACGCGAACGCATGCGGGCTAGCTGGTAAGTAAAAAAGAGACCTGCCGGATGTACGGCTCCGTGGGCGCATACGCTGCGCCCGCGTGGGTCACTGCATCTGAAAAAATAATAATCATCGCGCCAGTGCTAACTTTTTTCATTACAGGTGAAATATGACTTACGTAATTGTTCATGCTCTTGCTCCGATTTTCGTCATCATGCTGCTGGGATTCTGGGCCGGGAAGGCCAAAATGGTGGACAACAAAAATGTCTCCCTGCTCAATATCTTCGTGATGGACTTTGCGTTACCCGCAGCGCTGTTTAGCGCCACGGTACAAACGCCGTGGGCGGGTATCGTCGCGCAGTCACCGCTGATTGTGGTACTGACGCTGGCGATGTGGATTACCTATGCCGCCATCTACTTTATGGCGACCAAAGTTTTCAAGAAATCTCCACAGGACGCCGCCGTGCTGACCCTGACCGTTGCGCTGCCAAACTACGCCGCGCTGGGCTTGCCGATTTTGGGTAGCGTGCTGGGTGAAACCTCTTCCACCTCGCTGTCCGTTGCCGTTTCCATTGCCTGCGGTTCCGTATTGATGACGCCGTTCTGCCTGCTGATCCTCGAACGTGAGAAAGCGCGCGCGGAAGGTGGAAACTCCGGTTCTACACTCTCCATGCTGCCGGTGCTGATGTGGCGCTCGATCAAAAAACCGATCGTCATGGGCCCGCTGCTGGGGGTCATCCTCTCCGCGATTGGTATTAAAATGCCGGAGCTGGTGCTGGCGGCGATCAAACCGTTGGGTCTGTCTGCTACTGCGGCGGCGCTATTCCTGACCGGCGTCATTCTTTCTGCGCGTAAACTGCAGATCAACACCGTGGTGATTACCTCCACCATCACTAAGCTGCTGATTCAACCGGCTATTGCCTGGGGTATCGTGCTGATTTTCGGCCTGCATGGTTCCGTGGCGATTACCGCTATCCTGATGATTGCGCTGTCCGCGGGTTTCTTCGGCGTGGTGTTCGGTAACCGCTTTGGCGTGCAGTCGCCTGATGCAGAAGCCGTGCTGCTGTTGAGCTCCGTACTGTGTATCCTGTCGCTGCCGCTGTTTATCTCGCTGACTTCAGGAATCTAAATCATGAGCACAACATTACGCCCACACGACCTTATCTGGCTGAACGCGCGCGACGCGCTCGAAGATGTCACGGAATCCTGGGTGGATACCGTCTGGCATAGCGGCCTGCCGGTGGTCGTACGGCGTGATGTTGATGCGCAGGGGCGTATTCCCGTGGGCGTCCGCGGGATGAAGCGCGACCAGCGCGCCGCCGGTTGGGTGAAAGCGGAGGCGGTTGTTCGCGTCTGCTCGCCGGAATCGCTGGTGGATACGCTGTCGCTGCTGCGTTCGCCTTTTATCTCTCAGCCACCGCTTCAGGTGGCGTTGTTATTGACGCAGCAGGCGTGGCCGTGGACGTGGGGCATCACCGGCAGTACCGGCTATGCGCTGGCTACCGGGATCCCGGTGATCCACGCGGCAAGCGATCTGGATCTGCTGATCCGCGCGCCTCAGCCGTTATCACGCGAGCTGTTGGTCAAATGGCAACAGCAGGTGGCGGGAGGGCTTTGCCGTGCCGATACCCAGGTTGAGACGCCCTGTGGCGCATTTGCCCTTAACGAATGGCTGCGCGACGGTAAAGCACTGTTAAAAACCGCGCAGGGGCCGCGTCTGGTGAGCGACCCGTGGAGCAGGGAGGAGTAATGAAAATTCTGTTTACCTTTCCGGGGCAAGGCACTCAGCATCCGGGGATGCTGCAAAACCTGCCGGGAACAGAGCTGGCGCAGGCACGGGAGGTGCTGGGCGCAGAGGCCGATACACTCGACACGCCGATGGCGCTACAGCATACCCGCGCGGTGCAGCTGTCACTGTTGATTGCGGGCGTTGCGTGGTCGCATGAGCTGGAGCGTCGCGGCGTGTCGCCGGATATCGTCAGCGGTTTGTCTATCGGCGCTTACCCGGCAGCGGTGCTCGCCGGGGCGCTGGATTTTGCCGACGCGCTGCGGCTCGTGGCGCTGCGCGGTGACTTAATGGAGCAGGCGTATCCGCATGGCTACGGCCTGACGGCGATTATGGGGCTAACGTTAAGTCAGGTGGAAAGTCTGGTGGCAGGCAGCGGAACCTATATCGCCAACCTGAATGCCGAAACGCAGATTGTGATTGCGGGTAGCGATGAAGCGATGGCCGATGTGGCAAAACGCGCGCTGGAGAAAGGCGCCAGCAAGGCGCACCGGCTGGCGGTGAGCGTGCCTTCTCACTGTGAACTACTGGCGGAACCGGCACAAAAGCTGGTTGAGGCTTTCAGTAAGGTGACGCTTTCTCGCCCACGCTACGCCTACCTCAGCGGCAGCACCGGGCGCGTACTGTGGCAGCCGGAGCGGATTGCTGACGACCTGGCGATGAATATGGCGCGTACCGTGCGCTGGCAGGAGGCGGTTATCTCCGCTAACGAACGTGAAGCGCGGCTGGCGATTGAAATGCCGCCCGGTGGCGTGCTGACCTGCTTAACGCGTCAGGCGGCGTGGGAAGGGGAGTCTGTTTCTCTGGAGCGCAGCGGCGTGGATGTTGCCGTGCATCTGGCGAAACGCCTTCGTGCGTGATGTGATTGCCCGATGACGTTGCGCTTATCGGGCCTACAAAACCGGCTCGAAACGCGTAGGCCGGATAAGACGCAAAGCGTCGCCATCCGGCAATCAGTCGTTTGGCTTAAGGCTGCGCGCATACATCCGCCCTTCGGCGGCCAGCGCCAACAGGCTTGGGTCACGCTCGCGGTTGCGGGCAAAGACAATCGCGATAAGCTGCTGCATCTGATAGGGCTCAGCCAATTTTTGCAGCTTCACGGTATTCTCATACATTTTCTTCATTCGCCCCGGCATCAAACAGAAACCAACCCCTGCCTGTACCAGACTGAGCATCGAGAAGATGTCGTTTACGCGGGTAACGATTTCCGGCTCAAACCCGGCGATATGAAACGCTTCCTGAAAACCGGCATAGGTGGCGAAGCCTTCCGCCAGTGAGACAAACTTCTCATTGCGATAGTGACGCAGGTCCGCCTTCATGGTGGCGTCCAGCGTAGCGGACATCGGCGCGGCGAGGTAGATATCGTCGTGGAACAGGGGCAGCACTTCGAGGCTGTTGCGGTCGATTTCGCTTTCTGAAATGGAAATCAGGATCGCGTCCAGCGTACCGTTTTCCAGCATCTTCAGCAGCGCTTCGTTGGAGCCCATGGTGAGATCCAGCTCCAGATCCGGGCGGCGCAGCTTCATGCCCATAATCAGGTGCGGCACCGTCTCCAGCGTCAGCGAGTAGAGCGTGCCAACGCGTAAACGACCCTGACCCACACCTGCCGTTTTGCGCGTCTCTTCCAGCCCGCGCTCCATCAGTTGGATGACTTCCTGGCAGTACTCCAGCAGCGTCCACGCTGCGGGTTGGGCGATAAGATTACGTCCTTTGTGAACGAACAGCGGGCAACGAACGTTCTCTTCCAGCGTGTGCAACGCCCGGTGAACGCTAACGCCGCTGATGTTCAGCGCCTCGGCGGTGCGGGCGATGTTACCCTTCTCCATAAAGGTCATGAAGATGGTCAGCTTGCGGAAGGTAATATCGTTGGTCGTCAGCTGATTCATCATCGTCTTCCCAAAGTTAGTCGGCCAGCATCTGTTCGAGCTGTTCCTGCGCATCCAGCCAGGCCATTTCACACTCTTCCAGCCCGGATTTCGCACTGGCCTGCTGCTGCAAACAGGCGGTAAGTTCGGCTTTGCGACTTTGGTCGTACAGTTCGCTGTCGCCGAGTTTTTCTTCCGCCTGCGCCAGCTGTGCGTGCAGTTTCTCCATCTCTTTTTCCAGACGGGTAATCTCTTTACGCAGCGGCTGCGTCAGGGAGCGCAGTTCCGCTTCGCGGCGCTTCTGGTCTTTACGCGCCTGGGCGCTGTTAACGCTCTCTTTCGCCGGTTCGTCGCCCTGGTTTTCCTGTTTCTGGACATCGCTCAGCCACTGCTGATAATCCTCCAGATCGCCATCAAACGGCTCGACTTTCTTGTCGTGTACCAGATAGAGGTCGTCGGTGGTGGAGCGGATCAGGTGACGGTCGTGCGAGACGACAACCAGCGCGCCTTCAAAATCGATCAGCGCCTCGGTCAGCGCCTGACGCATATCCAAGTCCAGGTGGTTGGTTGGTTCATCGAGCAGCAGCAGGTTAGGGCGCTGCCAGACGATCAATGCCAGTACCAGACGCGCTTTTTCGCCACCGGAGAAGCGGCGTGTCTCTTCGCTGACTTTGTCGCCCTGGAAGCCGAATCCACCCAGGTAGTCACGCAGTTTCTGCTCCAGTTCCTGCGGCGCCATGCGTGCCAGATGCTGAATGGGTGATTCATCGGCGCGTAAAAACTCCAGCTGGTGCTGCGCGAAGTAGCCCAGTTTGATGCCTTTCGCCAGGCCAATCTCACCGCTGATTGGGGCCAGTTCGCCGGCCAGCAGCTTAATCAGCGTCGATTTACCCGCGCCGTTGCGACCGAGCAGGCCGATGCGGGAACCCGGCACCAGATTCAGTTTGATCGAATCGAGAATGACGCGATCGCCGTAGCCAGCGCTAACCTTTTCCATCTTCAGCAGCGGGTTTGGTAGGCTTTCCGGCTCACGGAAGCTGAAGTGGAACGGGTTGTCCACGTGCGCTGGGGCAATCAGCTCCATGCGTTCCAGCATTTTGATACGGCTCTGTGCCTGCTTCGCTTTCGTTGCTTTAGCGCGGAAACGATCGATATAGCTTTGCAGATGCGCCACGCGCTCCTGCTGGCTTTCGTACATTGCCTGTTGCTGTGCGAGGCGGGTCGCACGCTGGATTTCAAACGCACTGTAGTTGCCGGTGTACTCGAACATGGTTTGCTGTTCGATATGAATAATTTTATCCACCACCGGATCGAGGAAGTCGCGATCGTGGGAGATCAAAATCAGCGTGCCCTGATAGCTTTTCAGCCATCTTTCCAGCCAGATCACCGCGTCGAGATCGAGGTGGTTGGTGGGTTCATCGAGCAGCAGCAGGTCTGAACGGCAGATCAGCGCCTGGGCCAGGTTGAGACGCATACGCCAGCCACCGGAGAAGTCGCTGACCGGACGTTCAAGCTGCTCGTTGGAGAAACCGAGGCCATGCAGCAGGCTGGCGGCGCGTGAGCGCACGGTCCAGGCGTCGATGGCATCCAGCTTGCCATGGACAGTGGCAATGGCATGTCCATCGTTACGTTCGTTGGCATCGTTCAACTGCGCTTCCAGTTGACGATACTCGCGGTCGCCGTCAATGACGTACTCCAGCGCGGGCTGCGGCAATGCTGGCGTTTCCTGATTCACCCACGCAAGCTGCCAGTTTCCCGGATAGGTAAATCCTCCGGCGTCGGCGCTGAGTTCATTTTTCAGCAATGCCAGCAGGGTAGATTTACCGCAGCCATTTTTACCCACCAGGCCAACCTTCTGCCCAGGATTAATGGTGGCCGTGGCATTGTCCAGCAAGACGCGCACGCCGCGACGAATTTGTAACGATGAGAAAACAATCATAAGGCGCCGTATGTTCAGACTATGTTAATTTATCATTATGATAATGTAATGTGTGGGCCATTTGCCGCACTGAGGCGCAATGGTAGCCCAAAACGTCGAAAATAGACAAAAGACAAAACCGGGAGGGGGATGATGTTCCAGCCAGCGAAAGTCTTGCTGCTGTATGCCCATCCGGAATCTCAGGACTCGGTCGCGAACCGAGTCCTGCTTAAACCGGCCATGCAGCTTAGCAATGTTACCGTGCACGACCTTTACGCACACTATCCTGATTTTTTTATCGATATTCCGCATGAGCAGGCGCTACTGCGTGAGCATGATGTGATTGTTTTTCAGCATCCGCTCTACACCTATAGCTGTCCGGCGCTGTTAAAGGAATGGCTTGACCGCGTACTGAGCCGCGGATTTGCCAGCGGCCCCGGAGGGAATCAACTGGCGGGAAAGTACTGGCGTAGCGTTATCACTACCGGAGAACCGGAAAGTGCCTACCGCTATGACGCGCTAAACCGTTATCCAATGAGCGATGTGCTGCGCCCTTTCGAGCTAACGGCCGGTATGTGCCGTATGCACTGGATGAGCCCAATTATCGTTTACTGGGCCAGACGGCAAACGAAGCAGGAGCTGGACAGCCATGCGAAAGCGTATGGTGACTGGCTGGCGAATCCGATCCCTGTGGGAGGCCGCTGATGGAAGGTTCTGATTTATTGACAGCGGGAGTGTTGTTCCTCTTCGCGGCGGTGGCTGCAGTTCCCCTGGCCTCAAAGCTGGGTATCGGTCCGGTGCTGGGTTACTTGCTGGCGGGTATTGCTATCGGCCCGTGGGGATTAGGATTCATCAGCGATGTGGATGAAATTCTGCACTTTTCCGAGCTGGGCGTAGTCTTTCTTATGTTCATCATTGGGCTGGAACTTAATCCCGCCAAACTGTGGCAACTGCGGCGTTCAATTTTTGGCGTCGGTGCCGCGCAGGTGATGCTGAGCGCGGTGGTGCTGGCCGGATTATTGATGCTCACTGCGTTCTCCTGGCAGGCGGCAGTGGTTGGCGGCATTGGTCTGGCGATGTCATCGACCGCTATGGCGCTACAGTTAATGCGCGAAAAAGGCATGAACCGCAGTGAATCCGGACAACTGGGTTTTTCGGTACTGCTGTTTCAGGATCTGGCGGTGATCCCCGCGCTGGCACTGGTTCCGCTACTGGCGGGTTCTGCTGACGAACATTTTGACTGGATCAAAGTGGGGATGAAGGTGCTGGCCTTTGCCGGCATGCTGATTGGCGGTCGCTATTTGCTGCGTCCGGTTTTCCGCTTTATTGCGGATTCTGGCGTGCGGGAAGTGTTCACCGCTGCCACGCTGCTGTTGGTGCTGGGTTCTGCTTTATTTATGGATGCGCTGGGGCTGTCAATGGCGCTGGGAACGTTTATCGCGGGCGTGCTGCTGGCGGAAAGCGAATACCGACATGAGTTGGAAACGGCAATCGATCCGTTTAAAGGCCTGTTACTCGGGCTGTTTTTTATCTCCGTTGGCATGTCGCTCAACCTCGGCGTGCTCTACACCCATATTCTGTGGGTGGCAGCGAGCGTGATCGTGCTGGTGGTCGTAAAAATGCTGGTGCTGTATGTGCTGGCGCGTCTTAACGGCATGAGAAGCTCTGAACGGATGCAATTTGCCGGGGTTTTAAGTCAGGGTGGTGAATTCGCTTTCGTGCTGTTTTCAACGGCATCCTCGCAACGGCTGTTTCAGGGCGACCAAATGGCGTTGCTGCTGGTGACCGTCACGCTGTCGATGATGACCACGCCGCTGGTGATGAAGCTGATTGATAAATGGCTCTCCCGCCAGTTTAACGGCACGGATGAGGAAGACGAAAAACCCTGGGTGGAAGATGATAAACCGCAGGTGATTGTGGTGGGGTTTGGGCGTTTTGGTCAGGTTATTGGTCGCCTGTTGATGGCCAATAAAATGCGCATTACCGTTCTGGAGCGGGATATCAGCGCGGTGAATCTGATGCGTAAATATGGCTATAAGGTTTATTACGGTGATGCCACGCAGGTGGAACTGTTGCGCTCCGCAGGGGCAGAGGCGGCGCAATCTATTGTTATTACCTGTAATGAGCCTGAAGACACCATGAAACTGGTGGAACTGTGCCAACAGTATTTTCCGCATTTGCATATTCTTGCGCGAGCGCGCGGACGTGTAGAGGCGCATGAGTTATTACAGGCTGGTGTGACGCAGTTTTCCCGCGAAACGTTCTCCAGTGCGCTGGAGTTGGGGCGTAAAACGCTGGTTACACTGGGAATGCATCCGCACCAGGCTCAGCGCGCTCAGCTGCATTTTCGGCGGCTGGATATGCGCATGCTGCGGGAACTGATCCCCATGCATACAGATACGGTACAAATCTCTCGAGCCAGGGAAGCCCGGCGCGAGCTGGAGGAAATTTTCCAACGAGAGATGCAGCAAGAGCGACGTCAGCTGGATGGCTGGGATGAATTTGAGTAGAGGATAACCATGGCAATTCGTAAACGTTTTATCGCAGGTGCAAAATGTCCGTCCTGCCAGTCGCAGGATACGCTGGCGATGTGGCGCGAAAATAATATCGATATTGTTGAGTGTGTTAAGTGCGGTCATCAGATGCGGGAAGCCGATAAAGAGGCGCGCGAGCACGTTCGCAAAGAAGAGCAAGTGATCGGGATTTTTCATCCGGACTAGCGATATGGCGCAGCTTTTTTTAAGCTAGAGGGTACACGGGTGCAGAATTCCGCTACAATCTGCGCCACTATTCTTTCCATGCTCAGGAGATATCATGAAAGTAGCAAAGGACCTGGTGGTCAGCCTGGCCTATCAGGTACGTACAGAAGACGGTGTGTTGGTTGATGAGTCTCCGGTGAGTGCACCGCTGGACTACCTGCATGGTCACGGTTCCCTGATTTCTGGCCTGGAAACAGCGCTGGACGGTCATGAAGTTGGCGACAAATTCGATGTTGCTGTTGGCGCAAACGACGCATACGGTCAGTACGACGAAAACCTGGTGCAGCGCGTTCCTAAAGACGTCTTCATGGGCGTTGACGAACTGCAGGTTGGCATGCGTTTCCTGGCTGAAACTGACCAGGGTCCAGTACCGGTAGAAATTACCGAAGTGGAAGACGACCACGTTGTGGTTGACGGTAACCACATGCTGGCTGGCCAGAATCTGAAATTCAACGTAGAAGTTGTTGCTATCCGCGAAGCGACCGAAGAAGAACTGGCTCACGGCCACGTTCACGGTGCGCACGGTCACGACCACGATCATGACCACGGTCATGACGGTTGCTGCGGTGGTCACGGCCACGGTCACGACCATGGTCACGAGCACGGCGGCGAAGGCTGCTGCGGCGGTGGCGGTAAAGGTAACGGCGGCGGCTGCGGTTGCCACTGATCGGTATGATTGCCTGATGGCGCTACGCTTATCAGGCCTACCGTAGGCCGGATAAGACGTTTACGTCGTCATCCGGCACAAAAAAGCGGGGATATCCCCGCTTTTTTTACGTCTCAATAATGTGGCGGCGGGGTCTCTTCAGACTGCGACGCAATGTGGGACGGCTGCGTTGCTTTGAGCTTTTCCGTCAGCAGACGCAGATGGTCGCGCAGTTTGGCCATTTCCAGTTCATGCGCGGTCACCGTCACGTTGAGCTCTTCAATGGTGATCTCCTGAAATGCCAGGCGACTTTCCAGTTCAGCCAGGCGAGTTTCCATTGTTGTATCCTGCATGATTCACCTCTTTCTTTTTTCTCCGGCAGATCGCGGACTGCGGCGAATTCTACTTAACTTTGCTTGTTTGCACAGCACTCAATCTTCGGTAACGAAACTAATTTAAACAAAAAGAGTCTGAAAAGTGGTGATAATAGGGCGTGCCTGTATGTTGATTTGTTCTGCAACGCTTTATAGTACATTTTTATGTTAGCTAACCCTGGGGTGAGATGCCCCGGCCCTGGAGATATGGATGAAATCACTGTTTAAAGTAACGCTGCTGGCGACCACAATGGCTGTTGCTCTGCATGCCCCGATCACCTTCGCTGCTGATGCTGCGAAACCAGCCGCTACTGCTGACAGCAAAGCAGCATTCAAGAATGACGACCAAAAAGCCGCTTACGCGCTGGGCGCGTCCCTGGGTCGTTATATGGAAAACTCTCTGAAAGAGCAGGAAAAACTGGGCATCAAACTGGATAAAGATCAGCTGATCGCTGGTGTTCAGGATGCGTTTGCAGACAAGAGCAAACTGTCTGACCAGGAAATCGAACAAACTCTGCAGGCGTTTGAAGCGCGCGTGAAGAGCTCCGCTCAGGCGAAAATGGAAAAAGACGCGGCTGACAACGAAGCCAAAGGTAAAGTTTACCGCGAGAAATTTGCTAAAGAGAAAGGCGTTAAAACCTCTTCTACTGGCCTAGTCTACAAAGTAGAGAAAGAAGGTACTGGCGCTGCACCGAAAGACAGCGATACCGTGGTAGTTAACTACAAAGGTACGCTGATCGATGGTAAAGAGTTTGATAACTCCTACACCCGTGGTGAGCCGCTGTCTTTCCGTCTTGACGGTGTCATCCCTGGCTGGACTGAAGGCCTGAAAAACATCAAGAAAGGCGGCAAAATCCAGCTGGTTATCCCACCGGATCTGGCTTACGGCAAAACGGGCGTCCCGGGTATTCCGGCCAACTCTACGCTGGTCTTTGATGTTGAACTGTTAGACATCAAACCGGCACCGAAAGCTGACGCGCAGCCAGATGCTGCACCGGCAGATAAAGCTGCCGACAGCAGCAAAAAATAAGCTAACAGAAACCGCCGCCCACAGGGCGGCGGTTTTTTATTATCGACAGGATATAATTAATACTGGAAAGCGCCTTGTGCGCTGTATTACTTTAGATGCCCCTATAATAGTGATGAGCCTGCCCTGACAACATAACGACAGGCTCCTGAAAAGGAGTGCTTTTTTTCATGTCCAGGTCGCTTTTAACCAACGAAACCAGTGAGCTAGATTTGCTGGATCAACGTCCTTTCGATCAAACCGACTTCGATATCCTCAAATCCTACGAAGCGGTAGTGGACGGGTTGGCGATGCTCATTGGTTCCCATTGTGAAATCGTATTGCACTCTTTGCAGGATTTGAAATGCTCGGCCATCCGCATTGCTAACGGTGAACACACGGGCCGTAAAATTGGCTCACCGATTACTGACCTTGCGTTGCGTATGCTGCATGATATGACGGGTGCGGATAGCAGCGTGTCGAAGTGTTACTTCACACGTGCGAAAAGCGGTGTCTTGATGAAGTCGGTGACGATTGCCATTCGCAACCGTGAGCATCGCGTGATTGGTCTGCTGTGCATCAACATGAACCTTGATGTTCCTTTCTCGCAGATAATGAATACCTTTATCCCACCGGAAACCCCGGAAGTGGGCTCTGCCGTCAACTTCGCTTCTTCGGTGGAAGATCTGGTTACCCAGACGCTGGAATTCACGATCGAAGAAGTGAATGCCGATCGCAATGTTTCCAACAACGCGAAGAACCGCCAGATCGTCCTGAATTTATATGAGAAAGGCATCTTCGATATTAAAGATGCCATCAATCAGGTCGCCGATCGGCTGAACATCTCCAAACATACGGTCTACCTCTATATTCGTCAGTTTAAAAGCGGCGATTTCCAGGGGCAAGACAAGTAATGCGTTTTGCCATCATGGTGACAGGGCCTGCTTATGGCACGCAGCAGGCGAGTAGCGCGTTGCAATTTGCACATGCGCTTCTCGAAGAAGGGCATGAGTTATGCAGCGTCTTTTTCTATCGAGAAGGTGTATATAACGCCAACTTACTGACTTCACCCGCCAGTGATGAATATGATCTGGTGCGGGCCTGGCAACAGCTGAACCAACAGCATGGTGTAACGCTGAATATCTGCGTGGCGGCGGCGTTGCGTCGCGGCGTTGTTGATGAAACTGAGGCAAAGCGACTGGGACTGGCAGGGGCTAATTTACAATCAGGTTTTAACCTCAGCGGGCTTGGATCGCTGGCTGAGGCATCCCTGACCTGCGATCGCGTGGTGCAGTTCTGATGAAACGTGTTGCTTTTGTCTTTTCTACCGTGCCGCATGGCAGCGCATCTGGCCGTGAAGGGTTAGATGCATTGCTGGCGACATCTGCATTAACGGAAGACCTCGGCGTGTTTTTTATCGGCGATGGCGTCTTTCAAATCCTCCAGGGACAACAACCGGATGCCGTGCTGGCGCGAGACTATATCTCAACCTTCAAGCTGTTAGGGTTGTACGATATCGATCAATGTTGGCTGTGCGCCGCTTCATTACGCGAGCGGGGCCTTCAGCAGGGGGTTAATTTTGTGGTCGATGCGACAGCGCTTGAACCGGAAGATTTACGCCGTGAGTTAGGCAACTTTGACGTCATTTTAAGGTTTTGAGACTCTCATGCTGCACACACTACATCGCTCCGCGTGGCTTACCGATTTCTCCTCTCTTCTTCGCCTGGTAGATAAAGACGATGAGCTTTTATTGCTCCAGGATGGCGTGACGGCGGCAATCGAAGGCAGCCGTTTCCTTGAAAGTCTGCAAAATGCCTCCATTAAGGTCTATGTACTGGAAGAAGACATTAAGGCTCGCGGTTTGAGTGGTCAAATTTCAGACAGTGTCGTCAGGGTTAGCTATACTGACTTCGTCAGACTTACGGTGAAGCATCCCAGCCAGATGTCCTGGTAATTGTGGGATCGTTGTATATTTCTTGACACCTTTTCGACACCGACCTAAAATTCTGCGTCCTCATATTGTATGAGGTCGTTTTATTACGTGTTTACGAAGCAAAAGCTAAAACCAGGAGCTATTTAATGGCAACAGTTAACCAGCTGGTACGCAAACCACGTGCACGCAAAGTTGCAAAAAGCAACGTGCCTGCGCTGGAAGCATGCCCGCAGAAACGTGGCGTATGTACTCGTGTATATACTACCACTCCTAAAAAACCGAACTCCGCACTGCGTAAAGTTTGCCGTGTTCGTCTGACTAACGGTTTTGAAGTGACTTCCTACATCGGTGGTGAAGGTCACAACCTGCAGGAGCACTCCGTGATCCTGATCCGTGGCGGTCGTGTAAAAGACCTCCCGGGTGTTCGTTACCACACCGTTCGTGGTGCGCTTGACTGCTCCGGCGTTAAAGACCGTAAGCAATCACGCTCCAAGTATGGCGTGAAACGTCCTAAGGCTTAATGGTTCTCCGTTAAGTAAGGCCAAACGTTTTATATTAATGTCAAACTAAACTCTTAGAGTTTTGGACAATCCTGAATTAACAACGGAGTATTTCCATGCCACGTCGTCGCGTCATTGGTCAGCGTAAAATTCTGCCGGATCCGAAGTTCGGATCAGAACTGCTGGCTAAATTTGTAAATATCCTGATGGTAGATGGTAAAAAATCTACTGCCGAAACTATCGTATACAGCGCGCTGGAGACCCTGGCTCAGCGTTCTGGTAAAAACGAACTGGAAGCTTTCGAAGTAGCTCTCGAAAACGTGCGCCCGACTGTCGAAGTTAAGTCTCGCCGCGTTGGTGGTTCTACTTATCAGGTACCAGTTGAAGTCCGTCCGGTCCGTCGTAATGCTCTGGCAATGCGTTGGATCGTTGAAGCTGCTCGTAAACGCGGTGATAAATCCATGGCTCTGCGCCTGGCGAACGAACTTTCTGATGCTGCAGAAAACAAAGGTACTGCAGTTAAGAAACGTGAAGACGTTCACCGTATGGCAGAAGCCAACAAGGCGTTCGCACACTACCGTTGGTAATCCCTTCGGAGTTTTAGTCACCAGGCGGGCGCTTCTAGTAAGCAGCCCGCTTTGGGCTACTTAAATTGAACGCCTAAAAGATAAACGAGGAATCAAATGGCTCGTACAACACCCATCGCGCGCTACCGTAATATCGGTATCAGTGCGCACATCGACGCCGGTAAAACCACTACTACCGAACGTATTCTGTTCTACACCGGTGTAAACCATAAAATCGGTGAAGTTCATGACGGCGCAGCCACCATGGACTGGATGGAGCAGGAGCAGGAACGTGGTATTACTATCACCTCCGCAGCGACTACTGCATTCTGGTCTGGTATGGCTAAGCAGTATGAACCGCATCGCGTAAACATCATCGACACCCCGGGGCACGTTGACTTCACTATCGAAGTAGAACGTTCCATGCGTGTGCTTGATGGTGCAGTAATGGTTTACTGCGCAGTTGGTGGTGTTCAGCCTCAGTCTGAAACCGTATGGCGTCAGGCAAACAAATATAAAGTTCCGCGCATTGCGTTCGTTAACAAAATGGACCGTATGGGTGCGAACTTCCTGAAAGTTGTTGGTCAGATCAAAACCCGTCTGGGCGCGAACCCTGTTCCGCTGCAGCTGGCAATTGGCGCTGAAGAAGCGTTCACCGGTGTTGTTGACCTGGTGAAAATGAAAGCCATCAACTGGAACGAAGAAGATGCAGGCGTAACCTTCACTTATGAAGATATCCCGGCTGACATGCAGGAACTGGCTGAAGAATGGCACCAGAACCTGATCGAGTCCGCTGCAGAAGCTTCAGAAGAGCTGATGGAGAAATACCTGGGTGGTGAAGAACTGACTGAAGAAGAGATCAAAAAAGCTCTGCGTCAGCGCGTTCTGAACAACGAAATCATCCTGGTAACCTGTGGTTCTGCGTTCAAGAACAAAGGTGTTCAGGCAATGCTGGATGCGGTAATTGATTACCTGCCATCCCCAGTAGACGTACCTGCGATCAACGGTATTCTGGACGACGGTAAAGATACTCCTGCTGAGCGTCATGCTAGCGATGACGAGCCGTTTGCTGCTCTGGCATTCAAAATCGCTACTGACCCGTTCGTGGGTAACCTGACCTTCTTCCGCGTGTACTCTGGTGTGGTTAACTCCGGTGACACCATCCTGAACTCCGTGAAAACTGCACGTGAACGTTTCGGCCGTATCGTACAGATGCACGCTAACAAACGTGAAGAGATCAAAGAAGTTCGCGCGGGCGATATCGCTGCTGCAATCGGTCTGAAAGACGTGACCACTGGTGACACTCTGTGTGACCCGGATCACCCGATCATTCTGGAACGTATGGAATTCCCTGAGCCGGTAATTTCCATCGCGGTAGAACCGAAAACCAAAGCTGACCAGGAAAAAATGGGTCTGGCTCTGGGCCGTCTGGCTAAAGAAGACCCGTCATTCCGCGTATGGACTGACGAAGAATCGAACCAGACCATTATCGCTGGTATGGGTGAGCTGCACCTCGACATCATCGTTGACCGTATGAAGCGTGAATTCAACGTTGAAGCGAACGTCGGTAAACCTCAGGTTGCTTACCGCGAAGCGATTCGCGCGAAAGTTACCGATATCGAAGGTAAACACGCTAAGCAGTCTGGTGGTCGCGGTCAGTACGGTCATGTTGTTATCGACATGTACCCGCTGGAGCCGGGTTCAAACCCGAAAGGCTACGAGTTCATCAACGACATCAAAGGTGGTGTAATTCCTGGCGAATACATCCCGGCCGTTGATAAAGGCATCCAGGAACAGCTGAAATCTGGCCCGCTGGCTGGTTACCCGGTTGTTGATCTGGGCGTGCGTCTGCACTTCGGTTCTTACCATGACGTTGACTCCTCTGAGCTGGCGTTTAAACTGGCCGCTTCTATCGCCTTCAAAGATGGCTTTAAGAAAGCGAAACCAGTTCTGCTTGAGCCTATCATGAAGGTTGAAGTAGAGACTCCGGAAGAGAACACCGGTGACGTAATCGGTGACTTGAGCCGCCGTCGTGGTATGCTTCGTGGTCAGGAATCCAACGTCACTGGCGTTGTTATCCATGCTGAAGTTCCGCTGTCTGAAATGTTCGGATATGCAACCCAGCTGCGTTCTCTGACCAAAGGCCGTGCTTCTTACTCCATGGAGTTCCTGAAGTACGACGATGCGCCGAACAACGTTGCTCAGGCCGTTATTGAAGCCCGTGGTAAATAATCCACAGGATTAAAACCTAAGTCCCGTGCTCTCTCCATAGGGGAGAGCACTATAGTAAGGAATATAGCCGTGTCTAAAGAAAAATTTGAACGTACAAAACCGCACGTTAACGTCGGCACCATCGGCCACGTTGACCACGGTAAAACTACCCTGACCGCTGCAATCACTACCGTACTGGCTAAAACCTACGGCGGTGCTGCTCGTGCATTCGACCAGATCGATAACGCGCCGGAAGAAAAAGCTCGTGGTATCACCATCAACACTTCTCACGTTGAATATGACACCCCGACTCGCCACTACGCACACGTAGACTGCCCGGGCCACGCCGACTATGTTAAAAACATGATCACCGGTGCTGCGCAGATGGACGGCGCGATCCTGGTTGTTGCTGCGACTGACGGCCCGATGCCGCAGACTCGTGAGCACATCCTGCTGGGTCGTCAGGTAGGCGTTCCGTACATCATCGTGTTCCTGAACAAATGCGACATGGTTGATGACGAAGAGCTGCTGGAACTGGTAGAAATGGAAGTTCGTGAACTTCTGTCTCAGTACGATTTCCCGGGCGACGACACTCCGATCGTTCGTGGTTCTGCTCTGAAAGCGCTGGAAGGCGAAGCAGAGTGGGAAGCGAAAATCATCGAACTGGCTGGCTTCCTGGATTCTTACATCCCAGAACCAGAGCGTGCGATTGACAAGCCGTTCCTGCTGCCTATCGAAGACGTATTCTCCATCTCCGGTCGTGGTACCGTTGTTACCGGTCGTGTAGAACGCGGTATCATCAAAGTTGGTGAAGAAGTTGAAATCGTTGGTATCAAAGAGACTGCTAAGTCTACCTGTACTGGCGTTGAAATGTTCCGCAAACTGCTGGACGAAGGCCGTGCTGGTGAGAACGTTGGTGTTCTGCTGCGTGGTATCAAACGTGAAGAAATCGAACGTGGTCAGGTACTGGCTAAGCCGGGCTCTATCAAGCCGCACACCAAGTTCGAATCTGAAGTGTACATTCTGTCCAAAGACGAAGGCGGCCGTCATACTCCGTTCTTCAAAGGCTACCGTCCGCAGTTCTACTTCCGTACTACTGACGTGACTGGTACCATCGAACTGCC
>NZ_JAOWHT010000023.1:0-27164 GCF_030332445.1 Citrobacter sp. Cpo126 | reverse complement strand
AGGTGGCGTATATTACGCTTTCCTCTTTCAGAGTCAACCCTCATTTTCAGGTTTTTCTCTTCAACCGAACCGGCTGTTTGCGTGAAGTGATTCACATCCGCCGTGTCGATGGAGGCGCATTATAGGGATCCCATTTTTTAGCACAAGTATTTTTTGGATCTTTTTTTCTGAATGCTTGTTTTTCACTCCTTTCGCTACATTCCTGCGCAATTTGGCTGATTTTTGATAGCTAAACCACTTGCACAGTCTCAATAATCCAACCAAAGTCTTCATTACTGCTCTATTTTCGTTGAGGTAAACATGGCTGATGTACTGCGTCCTTATAAGGATCTTTTCCCACAGATCGGAAATCGCGTGATGATCGACACCAGCAGTGTCGTCATTGGTGATGCTCGTTTGGCTGATGATGTTGGAATTTGGCCACTGGTTGCCATTCGTGGCGACGTTAACTATGTGCAAATTGGTGCCCGTACAAACATTCAGGACGGCAGCGTTCTCCATGTCACACATAAATCCACGTCTAATCCGCAGGGTAATCCATTGATCGTGGGTGAGGATGTAACGGTCGGTCATAAGGTCATGCTACACGGCTGTATCATTGGCAACCGCGTATTAGTCGGCATGGGTTCGATTCTGCTGGATGGCGTGGTAGTAGAAGACGACGTTATGATTGGGGCTGGGAGCCTGGTTCCCCAAAACAAACGCCTGGAAAGCGGGTATCTGTACCTGGGAAGCCCGGTTAAACAAATCCGTCCATTAAGCGATGAAGAGAAAGCAGGCTTACTATATTCAGCTAACAACTATGTTAAGTGGAAAGATGAATATTTAAGTCAGAGTAACCAAACCCAACCTTGAGCATCTTCCTGCTGGGCCTGGATCAATCCTTCAGCTTCTTCTTCCAGATCCCAGCGATGCTGTTGAAAGATTTCCAACCACTGTTCAGGCGTGTCGCCGCCAAAGCGGGACGCCAGCATCTCTCCAGAGATGGCACATGTTAACTGCATACCATGAACCATCGCCGGAAACACAACGGCGTTGACATCCGTGCGCCATTCTTCTCGATCGGGAAACTGGATCGCCTGATTCATGCCGACAATTCCTGCTGCATGCTTTTAATGACGGGTTCAATCTGCGGCAAAACCCCATGCCAGAGTAAAACGGCGTGCGCTGCTTGCCCCACCAACATACCCAGGCCATCAGCATATTGTTTCGCCCCATGTTCGGCACACCAGGAGAGGAACGGTGTATCTCCTTTCTGATAAAACATGTCATAACAATAGACAGATGAGTGAATAAGAGATGTCGGAATAGCCGGGATCTCACCGCTAATTCCGCTGGATGTCGCGTTAATAATCAAATCAAAACTGTAATTATCAAGCTCGTCCATTCCTACCGCCTGTACGCTGCCGGTATGGGAGAAGATTTGTGCCAGTTCTTCAGCGCGCGAAGCGGTACGGTTAACAATAGTCACCGCACAATCCATAGAAAGAAGAGGTAATAAAACTCCACGGGATGCACCACCCGCACCAATCAGCAGAACTCGCGATCCGGGACGAATGAAAGATAAACGCTCAAGATCGCTCAACAAGCCGATACCATCCGTGTTGTCTCCCAGTAAACGCCCATCCTCCAGCCGTTTAAGGGTGTTGACCGCTCCAGCAAGCGATGCCCGCTCCGTTAGTTCATCGGCACGTGCAAATGCCTCTTCTTTAAAAGGCACGGTGACATTTGCCCCCTTCCCGCCCTCAGCAAAAAAAGCGTTCAGCGTATTCACAAAATCATTGATAGGCGCCAGTACACGCCCATAGGAGTGATCAATCTTCAGCTGCTCTGCAAATTGCTGATGAATAAAGGGCGATTTACTGTGCGCTATCGGATTACCAAAAACAGCATAGGCTTCTTTCATATTACCCCTGTCGAAACTGTTCACCTGTCAGAGCATCACGGATCTCCGAAGGATTCAAACGCCCCCCGGTCTCCCCTTCAACCACGGGAAAGTCTGTACCGAACTGTGCGCGAACTTCCTCTACCGTTCTGCAAGGCGGTAAGCCACTCAAATTAGCACTGGTAGAAACTAACGGTTTGCCATAAGCCTGGCACAACGCAACCACCAGCGGGTGATCGGTGACGCGAACAGCCAGAGAATCAAAGCGCCCGGTCAACCAGCGTGGCGTTGTCGCAAGCGCTGGGAAAACGAAGGTAACAGGACCAGGCCAACGGGCGAAAACAGCGTCACGTTGAGCATCGGTGAGCATGCTATCGTCGATATATGGTTTAAGTTGTTCAAAGTTTGACGCGATTAAAATTAACCCTTTATCGACCGGACGTTGTTTTAGCGCCAACAAACGGGTTACAGCCGTTTCGCTATCGGGGTCGCAGCCGACACCAAATACAGCTTCAGTTGGATAGGCGATGACTTTTTCTTGTTTCAGAACCGCTATCGCCGCAGCGATAGCGTCTGTGGGCAGGCTATTATTCACTTTTTTATTCCGCCGAAATCGGCTTTCCACATTGTTTACTGGCACAGAAATGCTTCACACCCTGCGCGGTTTTCTTTTCGATGAGAAGCGGATAATGACACTCAGGACATTCTCCGGCTAACGGTTTGAAGTTAATGACAAACTGGCACTCCGGATAGCGATCGCAGGAGTAAAAGGTTTTGCCATAACGGGAACGCCGCTGGACAAGATGACCAGTCTGGCATTGAGGACAGACTATTGCTGTTTCATCAGGCTTGTCGATGAGCTCGGTGTGATCGCACGCAGGATAGTCACTGCATCCAATAAACATACCGAATCGTCCCTGTCTCAGCACCAGCTCAGCGCCACATGCAGGACAAAGCTTACCCTCCAGAACTTTGACTACATGTCCGTCCGCGGAAGATTTCAGCGGACGGATGTAATCGCATTCTGGATAGTGTGAACAACCGAGAAACGGACCGTGTTTCCCGGAACGAATAACCAGTTCAGCCCCGCATTGTGGGCAGGGCTCGTTTTTACGCACCGTGAACAGTGCTGATTTAGCCATAACAACTCATACTGAATGAAGATTGATTAATGCAGCATACCTTCATTCACTTCAAAGAGTAATTCTTCCATTTGCTGATAGGCATTTTCACAACCTGGAATGTTGAATAGCACCATCAGAATCACCCACTTCAGGTCTTCCAGATCGAACTCTGCCGTATCTAGCGCGAGTACGCGCTCAATAACCATTTCTCGCGTTTCGAGGTTTAGCACCTGAATCTGCTCCAGGAATAGCAGGAATCCTCTACAGCTTGCATCCAGTCGGTCGCACTCTTCCGCAGTATAAATACGTATAGAAAGAGGGTCCGATGCCAGCTGCATAGGTTCAGCAAGACCATCCTGATAGTCAGCAAGCTTCTCCAGCCAAAGTAACGCGTTGTAAATGTCTTCACGATCAAAACCAGCGTCGGTAAGATCCCGTTCCAGTTTGTCCTGATCCACACGCAGCTCAGCTTCGTTATGGATATATGTCTCAAACAAATACATTAGTACGTCGAACATGGCATGCCCTCCTCAATCGGACATAGCCGCCGGGTACAGCTGCGATCCACCCTGCTAACTCCAGTTCGAGCAGTTGAGCCACTACCTCTGGCACAGGTTGGCCGGCACGTTCAGCGACGACGTCAACAGGTGTTACCTCATCTCCTACGTTAGCCAGGAGCTCCGGAAATGGCAATGCCACCTCTTCGTGATCTGGCGAATAAATTGATTTTTCAGGTTCATCTGGCAACCATTGCAGCCCATATTGCAAATTTTCAAGAATTTCCTCTGGTGTCGTCACAAGCATGGCTCCCTGCTGAATAAGCCAATGCGGGCCTTCACTTCCCGGGCTCCCAATCGACCCAGGTAAAGCAAACACCTCCCGCCCTTGTTCAATTGCACAGCGAGCAGTAACCAGCGACCCGCTACGCTGTGCAGCTTCGACAACCAGTACACCTTTACTTAGACCACTGATAATACGATTTCGTCGGGGAAAATTGCGCGGCAAAGGGAGCATATCTAATGGGAACTCAGACACCAGTGCGCCCCCAGCCTCAATAAGTCGCTCCGCAAGACGGATATGCTGCCGTGGATGAATGGTCTCAAGTCCATTTCCCAGCACCGCAATACTTGTGCCTTGTCGGTTTATCGCAGCATTGTGCGCCACGCCATCAATCCCCCGGGCCAGACCGCTGGTGATCGTCACCCCACATGCAGCAAGCTTTTCACAAAACAACCGTCCCCAGCGTTCGCCATACCATGAATGTTGTCGACTACCGACAACGGCAACTTGAAATGAGTGGAGGCATGCGGGAGTTCCTGCAACAAAAAGCACCCCAGGATAATCCTCAATCGCACGGAGCTGTGGCGGATAATGCTCGCTGTCGGCAACCACAAAATGGTGGTTAGGCTGTTCAAGCCAGCGCAGCGTTTTTTCCAGCGTCAGATCTGAAAAGGTTAAAAAGCGTCTTGCCTGGCGTGGAGAGAATCCTGCCTGCAAGAGTACCGCGTTGTTAATGCACGGTTGAGTATTGAGCCAGTGAGCAACGCGCACTATCTCATCACCATACAGTTCATTCACTTGCGCTAAACGTAGCCAAATTTCGATTTGGGTCATCCCTGTTCCCCTGCCACAAGCAGTCCTGGCAATCTTTGCGATTGGTCACTGATGCTGTCAATCAGAGGGGGTTTTGTCTAGAATAGAGGTAATAATCTTTTCAACTCCTGAACTCAACTCTGGATAACTATGTCAGTTTTGCAAGTGTTACATATTCCGGACGAGCGCCTTCGCAAAGTCGCAAAACCGGTTGAAGAAGTGAATGCAGAAATTCAGCGTATCGTTGATGATATGTTCGAAACGATGTACGCCGAAGAAGGTATCGGTCTGGCAGCAACACAGGTCGATATTCATCAGCGCATCATTGTTATTGATGTCTCTGAAAATCGCGATGAGCAGTTGGTACTCATTAACCCAGAACTGCTGGAAAAAGACGGCGAAACCGGCATTGAAGAAGGCTGTCTGTCTATTCCTGAACAGCGTGCGTTAGTACCGCGTGCAGAGAAAGTAAAAATTCGTGCGCTCGATCGCGACGGCAAATCTTTTGAACTGGAAGCTGATGGCCTGCTCGCTATCTGCATTCAACATGAAATGGATCACCTGGTCGGTAAACTATTTATCGATTATCTGTCTCCGTTGAAGCAACAACGCATTCGTCAGAAAGTTGAAAAACTCGACCGCCTGAACGCCCGAGCTTAAGGACAAGAATCAACGTGTCAGACTCACTACGTATTATTTTTGCGGGTACACCTGACTTTGCAGCGCGTCATCTCGACGCGCTGCTGTCTTCTGGACATAACGTCGTTGGCGTGTTTACCCAACCGGACCGCCCGGCGGGACGCGGGAAAAAGCTGATGCCCAGCCCGGTAAAAGTGCTGGCAGAAGAAAAAGGGATACCGGTTTTTCAACCCGTCTCTCTTCGCCCTCAGGAAAACCAGCAACTGGTTGCTGATTTACACGCAGACGTGATGGTGGTGGTAGCATATGGCCTGATCCTGCCAAAAGCAGTACTGGAAATGCCGCGCCTGGGTTGTATCAACGTTCACGGTTCCCTGCTTCCGCGCTGGCGGGGTGCAGCACCGATCCAGCGCTCACTGTGGGCAGGCGACGCCGAAACCGGTGTTACCATCATGCAGATGGATGTTGGCCTCGACACCGGTGATATGCTGCTGAAGCTGTCCTGCCCAATTACGGCAGAAGATACCAGCGGTTCGTTATATGACAAGCTGGCAGACCTGGGGCCTCAGGGGCTGATTGAAACGCTAAAACAGCTGGCTGCCGGCACAATAAAACCGGTGGTACAAGACGAATCACTGGTTACGCATGCAGAAAAACTCAGCAAAGAAGAGGCCCGTATCGACTGGTCGCTTTCGGCTGTTCAATTGGAACGCTGCATCCGCGCCTTTAACCCGTGGCCAATGAGCTGGCTTGAAATCGATGGTCAGCCAGTGAAAGTCTGGCAAGCTTCGGTTATTGCTGTAAACACCCAGGCCGAGCCAGGCACCATTCTAGAGGCGACAAAGCAGGGTATCCAGGTCGCAACAGGCGACGGCATTCTGAATCTTATCTCTTTGCAGCCTGCCGGTAAAAAAGCCATGAGCGCGCAGGATCTGCTTAATTCGCGCCGGGAGTGGTTCGTGCCCGGAAACCGTCTGTCCTGACGGTTCATCTCTTTAAGCCCGGTGTCTCCGGGCATTTTTATTTTTGCGCTTATGAAAAAACATTTTAATTTACGCAGTATGGCGGCCCAGGCCGTCGAACAGGTTGTCGAGAAAGGACAATCACTAAGTAACGTGCTGCCCGCCATGCAGCAAAAAGTTGCCGATAAAGACAAAGCGCTGTTACAGGAACTTTGCTTCGGCGTATTGCGTACACTCTCTCAACTGGAGTGGATGATCCAGCAACTGATGGAACGTCCAATGACGGGCAAACAGCGCACCGTTCACTACCTGATCATGGTGGGCTTCTACCAACTGTTGCATACTCGTATTCCGGCACACGCTGCGTTAGCTGAGACCGTAGAAGGCGCGGTCGTTATTAAGCGTCCACAGCTGAAAGGGCTGATCAACGGCGTACTGCGCCAGTTTCAACGCCGTCAGGATGAACTGCTGGCCGAGTTTGCGCAAAGCGATTTGCGCTTCTTACACCCCTCCTGGCTGGTGAAACGTATTAAGAGTGCGTATCCGCAGAAGTGGGAAGCCATTCTTGAAGCCAATAACCAGCGACCGCCGATGTGGCTACGAGTCAATCGTAATCACCATACTCGCGACGCCTGGCTAGACCTGCTTACCGAAGCGGGATTAACCGGTTTCTCGCATCCAGACTACCCGGATGCAGTGCGTCTGGAAACACCGGCTCCAGTTCACGCCCTCCCTGGTTTTGACGAAGGTTGGGTCACCGTTCAGGATGCTTCCGCTCAAGGATGCGTAAATTATCTGTTGCCGGAGGACGGTGAGCAGATCCTCGACCTGTGCTGTGCGCCGGGCGGTAAAACCACTCACATTCTGGAAGTTGCTCCGCTAGCTAACGTCATGGCCGTCGATGTGGATGAAAAACGCTTATCGCGCGTTTACGACAATCTGAAACGTCTGGGCATGAAGGCAACCGTAAAACAAGGGGATGGCCGCTATCCACAGCAGTGGTGCGGTGAACAACAGTTTGACCGTATTTTGCTGGACGCCCCATGTTCTGCTTCCGGGGTGATCCGTCGCCATCCGGATATCAAATGGCTGCGCCGCGACCGGGATATTGCCGAACTTGCCCAATTGCAGGCTGAGATCCTGAATGCTACCTGGTCACATCTTAAATCTGGCGGCACGCTGGTGTATGCAACGTGCTCTATCCTGCCAGAAGAGAACCAACAGCAAATTGCCGCCTTCCTGGCACGCACACCGGATGCGGTATTAAGCGAAACCGGTACGCCGGAAAAACCCGGACGTCAAAATTTACCGGGTGCGGAAGATGGCGATGGCTTCTTTTACGCTAAGCTAATCAAAAAGTGATGAGATAACGGGTCGCGACTGATGAAAATTATCATTCTGGGCGCAGGGCAAGTTGGCGGTACGCTGGCTGAAAACCTGGTCGGAGAGAACAACGATATCACGGTAGTCGATACCAATGGCGAACGCCTGCGCAGCCTGCAGGACAAGTTTGATCTCCGTGTCGTGCAAGGGCATGGTTCGCATCCCCGCGTATTGCGTGAAGCCGGTGCCGACGATGCCGATATGCTGGTTGCCGTAACCAGCTCAGATGAAACAAATATGGTTGCCTGCCAGGTAGCTTATTCACTGTTTAATACGCCTAATCGCATCGCCCGTATTCGTTCACCAGATTACGTTCGCGATGCCGACAAGCTGTTCCAATCCGATGCGGTGCCAATCGATCATCTGATTGCACCTGAGCAACTGGTTATCGATAGCATTTATCGCCTGATTGAATATCCGGGCGCATTGCAGGTGGTGAATTTTGCCGAAGGTAAAGTCAGTCTGGCAGTAGTAAAAGCCTATTACGGCGGGCCGCTTATCGGTAATGCGCTGTCAACAATGCGTGAGCATATGCCGCACATCGATACCCGCGTTGCGGCGATTTTCCGCCATGACCGACCGATCCGTCCGCAAGGTTCTACGATCGTTGAAGCGGGTGATGAAGTCTTCTTTATTGCGGCATCACAGCATATACGCGCCGTAATGAGTGAACTGCAGCGTCTGGAAAAGCCGTACAAACGCATTATGTTAGTGGGTGGTGGTAATATCGGTGCGGGTCTGGCACGTCGTCTGGAAAAAGATTACAGCGTCAAACTGATCGAACGTAATCAACAACGCGCATCCGAACTTGCAGAGAAACTACAAAATACGATCGTCTTTTTTGGTGATGCTTCGGATCAAGAGTTACTGGCCGAAGAACATATCGATCAGGTCGATCTGTTCATCGCAGTGACCAACGATGATGAAGCAAATATCATGTCGGCGATGCTTGCCAAACGGATGGGTGCCAAGAAAGTAATGGTGTTGATCCAGCGCAGAGCATACGTCGATCTGGTGCAAGGCAGCGTGATCGATATTGCGATTTCACCGCAGCAGGCGACCATCTCCGCGCTGCTGAGCCACGTGCGTAAAGCTGATATTGTTGGCGTTTCTTCACTTCGCCGTGGCGTCGCAGAAGCCATTGAAGCCGTCGCACACGGGGATGAAACGACGTCGAGAGTTGTAGGGCGTTCAATTGATGAAATTAAACTTCCGCCCGGAACCATTATTGGCGCCGTTGTACGTGGTAACGATGTCATGATTGCCAACGATAACCTGCGCATTGAGCAGGGCGATCACGTAATTATGTTCCTGACAGATAAAAAGTTTATTACCGACGTCGAGCGACTATTCCAGCCAAGTCCTTTCTTCCTGTAATAATTTGGGCGCTAATACAGCGCCCTTTTTATTTCCCTTTATTTTTCATGGTCTAATAAATTTTCCTTTCGGCAATACATAAATGGAAATTGCCTAAACATTTGTTAAACTTATAAACGTCAGCTGCATAGGGAGAATAAAATGAGCATTATTAAAGAGTTTCGCGAATTCGCGATGCGCGGGAATGTTGTCGATTTGGCAGTGGGTGTCATTATTGGTGCGGCATTCGGTAAGATTGTTTCATCACTGGTTGCCGATATCATTATGCCGCCGCTGGGGCTGTTAATTGGTGGAATTGATTTTAAACAGTTTGCTTTAACGCTACGTGATGCACAGGGAGACATCCCTGCCGTGGTCATGCATTACGGTGTATTTATTCAGAATGTATTCGATTTCATTATTGTTGCGTTTGCTATCTTTATGGCAATCAAACTGATCAACAAACTGAACCGTAAAAAAGCGGAAGAGCCGGCAGCACCGCCAGCTCCATCGAAAGAAGAAGTATTGCTAAGTGAAATTCGTGACCTGCTGAAAGAACAGAATAACCGCTCTTAAGCACTCACTGAAACAAGAAGGCCAGTGGTAAAAAAGTTAATTACTTTCTTGCCACTGGCCTCCCAGTTACCCCGATTGCCATGTTTGCCTTTTCGCAGATAACTTCCTTTCCCTTTCTTATTTTTCTCAACGCGCTGTCTGAACAGTGGGTCATGCAGAAGCGCCTCAATGGCGTTGTCCTTTATCTGCCCTTTGGTGTGCTGATAACGACTCATACTATCTCCAGTTTGTAGTAATTTACGCCGCGAGTGTAGACCTGGCAGTTCAAGAAATCAACAGCCTGATGTTGTTCCGCTGGCGCCTTGCTCAAGAGCTTCAAGAATAGAGCAGTACACGCTGCTGTGTGCCTTGCCGCAGCATGCATCATTCAATCGCTGCAGTGACCGCTGCATCGTCTGAAGTTCAGCAATGCGGGCTTCGACTTCTTGCAGTCTTTCCTGGACGATCCCTTTTGATTCCTGACAGGTATGGTGTTCGGGATCAACCCGGATCGAAAGCAATTCACGGATCGACTCCAGAGTGAAACCAAGCTGCCGGGCATAACGAATAAACTTCAAGCGCTGAAGATCGCTTTCTGTATAGAGGCGAAATCCACCTTCAGTACGCACTTCATGCTCCATCATCTGCTGCTTTTCATAGTAGCGGATAGTATCCGGCGTCACGTCAGCCAGTTTCGCTATTTCACCAATTCGGTACATGCTCTCTCCGCTATTCATCGTTGATCTTTTTTAGCAGCTTATCTGCGTAGTCACCGCGCAAAAACTCGGTGCTGAGTCCAGCCTGCCGAAGTTTAAGTTCCAGTAGCGACAGTCTTCGGCTCACCTCAGGATAACTGGGATCATCTTTGCGGATCCCCGCGAGTATTTCAAGCAGCTGTATTGCCTCTCTGCGTTGCTCGAGCTCAGGAGGAAGGCAACCTGCATTTTTTAATAAACGGTATCCGGCTCGGAGTTCAGGCGGAACATGGGAGTCATCGTCAAGAGTCAGCGGTTCGCCCGTTCCCGGTAAATCATCAAACTCGCCTTTAGACTGTGCATCAATAATATGGCGCTCTGCCCACTGGTCCAGTAACCACATACAACACTCCAGGGGATGAACAAAAAGAGTACAGATATTGTAGATAAGTGGGGATATGACGGATATAAAAAAACCCGCCGAGGCGGGTTTTTTTACGTTACTACAGATTACTCTGCAGCAGCTTCTGTTTTCTCTGAACGATCAACCAGCTCGATGTATGCCATCGGCGCGTTGTCGCCTGCACGGAAACCACACTTCAGAATGCGAGTGTAACCACCGGCGCGGCTCGCAAAACGCGGGCCCAGTTCGTTAAACAGTTTTGCCACGATCTCGTTATCACGAGTACGGGCGAATGCCAGACGACGATTAGCTACGCTATCAGTCTTGGCAAGAGTAATCAGCGGCTCAACTACGCGACGCAGCTCTTTCGCTTTCGGCAGAGTCGTCTTGATGATTTCATGACGAACCAGTGAACCTGCCATATTGCGGAACATAGCCTGGCGATGGCTGCTGTTGCGGTTCAGTTGACGACCACTCTTACGATGGCGCATGACCTTATCCTTCTCAGTAAAACCTTAACCTGTGATCCGGTTACTCGTCAGCGATGCTTGCCGGTGGCCAGTTTTCCAGGCGCATGCCCAGAGACAGTCCACGGGAAGCCAGCACGTCTTTAATCTCGGTAAGAGATTTTTTACCAAGGTTAGGCGTCTTAAGAAGCTCAACCTCAGTACGCTGTACCAGATCACCGATATAGTGGATAGCTTCTGCTTTGAGGCAGTTAGCAGAGCGGACAGTCAATTCCAGATCGTCAACAGGGCGCAGCAGGATCGGATCGAATTCTGGTTTCTCTTCTTTAACTTCCGGCTGACGTACATCACGTAAATCAACGAAAGCTTCCAGTTGTTCAGCCAGAATGGTTGCCGCACGACGAATCGCCTCTTCAGGATCGATTGTGCCGTTGGTTTCCATTTCGATGACCAGCTTGTCCAGGTCGGTACGCTGTTCTACACGCGCTGCTTCAACATTGTAGGCAATACGCTCTACAGGGCTGTAGCATGCGTCGACCAGCAGACGGCCGATTGGGCGCTCATCTTCTTCCGAATGAATTCGGGTAGAAGCCGGCACATAACCACGACCGCGCTGAACTTTGATACGCATGCTAATAGATGCATTCTCATCGGTCAGGTGGCAGATCACGTGCTGTGGCTTGACGATTTCGACATCACCATCATGGGTAATGTCGGCTGCAGTCACAGGGCCAATGCCAGATTTATTCAAGGTAAGAATAACGTCATCTTTACCCTGAACTCTCACCGCCAGCCCTTTCAGGTTGAGCAGGATTTCCAGGATATCTTCCTGAACGCCTTCTTTGGTGCTGTACTCATGTAGTACACCATCAATCTCAACCTCGGTCACCGCGCAACCCGGCATCGATGAGAGCAGAATACGGCGCAGTGCGTTACCCAAAGTATGGCCAAAGCCACGCTCTAAAGGCTCAAGGGTCACCTTGGCGTGCGTCGAACTCACTTGCTCGATATCTACCAGGCGCGGTTTTAGAAACTCTGTCACAGAACCCTGCATTGTGTCCTCTCTTTGGTACTAAGCTTTACTTGGAGTAAAGCTCGACGATCAGGTGTTCGTTAATGTCCGCAGACAGATCAGAACGCTCCGGCTTACGCTTGAACGTACCTTCCATCTTGCCAGCATCAACTTCCAGCCAGGTTGGCTTTTCACGCTGCTCAGCCAGCTCCAGAGCGGCTTTCACGCGAGACTGCTTCTTCGCTTTCTCACGAATGCTAACAACGTCATTCGGACTAACCTGATAAGAAGCGATGTTAACAACACGACCGTTTACCATAATTGCTTTATGGCTGACCAGCTGACGTGCTTCTGCACGAGTGGCACCGAAGCCCATACGGTATACAACGTTGTCCAGACGACCTTCCAGCAGACCCAACAGGTTTTCACCGGTGTTGCCTTTCAGACGCGCTGCTTCTTTGTAGTAGTTACGGAACTGACGCTCCAGCACACCGTAGATACGGCGAACTTTTTGCTTTTCACGCAACTGCACACCATAGTCAGACAGACGCGGTTTACGCGCACCGTGCTGGCCAGGAGCTTGTTCAATTTTACACTTGGTATCGATCGCGCGAACGCCAGACTTAAGGAATAAGTCAGTGCCCTCACGACGGCTCAGCTTGAGCTTAGGACCCAAATATCTTGCCATTTTCTTTCTCCAACAATCCTAGAAACGACAGCGTTATACGCGACGTTTTTTCGGCGGACGACAACCGTTATGAGGGATCGGAGTCACATCAGTAATATTAGTGATGCGGAAACCAGCGGCGTTCAGAGCACGAACAGTAGATTCGCGACCTGGACCCGGTCCTTTGACCATAACTTCCAGATTCTTGATACCGTATTCTTTTACGGCTTCAGCGCAACGCTCTGCTGCAACCTGAGCTGCAAACGGAGTGGATTTGCGAGAACCACGGAAACCGGAACCACCGGCTGTTGCCCAACCCAGTGCGTTACCCTGACGATCAGTAATGGTAACGATGGTGTTGTTAAAAGAAGCATGGATATGAGCCACGCCGTCAGAGACTTGTTTTCTTACACGTTTACGTGCACGAATTGGTGCCTTTGCCATTATTCAATCACCCCGATTATTTCTTGATCGGTTTGCGCGGACCCTTACGGGTACGTGCGTTGGTCTTGGTACGCTGACCGCGAACCGGGAGACCACGACGATGACGCAAACCGCGATAGCAACCAAGGTCCATAAGGCGCTTGATGCTCATGCTAACTTCACGGCGCAGATCACCTTCAACGACAAATTTGGCAACTTCGTCACGCAGCGTGTCGATTTGTTCTTCAGACAGCTCACTGATCTTAACATCTTCAGCGATACCCGCTGCAGCCAGAATGGCTTTAGAACGGGTCTTGCCGACGCCGTAGATCGAAGTTAATGCGATCACAGCATGTTTCTGATCAGGAATGTTAATGCCTGCTATACGGGCCACTATGCACTCCTACTATTTAATATGTACGCACCATGCTGAAAAGCCCGTTTTCAGGATACTCAAATGGAAACGCACAGACATACAAAAGATTGGCTGGCTAATCTAGCCAGCTCAACCCAACTTTGCAAGAAAAATATGCGAATAAATCAGCCTTGGCGCTGTTTATGCTTCGGCTCGGCACTGCAAATCACACGGATGACACCATCACGCTTAACGATTTTGCAGTTACGGCATAATTTCTTGACGGAAGCACGAACTTTCATTTTTACTCTCCGTAACTTCTCGGGCGACTGTTAACGGCCGTAGCCTTTCAGATTCGCCTTCTTCAATGCAGACTCGTACTGACTTGACATCATCAGAGTTTGCACTTGAGCCATAAAGTCCATAATCACGACAACAACGATAAGCAGTGAGGTCCCACCGAAGTAGAACGGTACTTTCATTGCATCACGCATGAACTCCGGGATCAGGCAGATAAAGGTAATGTAGAGCGCACCAACCAAAGTCAGGCGGGTCATTACTTTATCGATATACTTCGCCGTTTGCTCTCCCGGACGAATTCCTGGTACAAATGCACCGGACTTCTTCAGGTTATCTGCTGTTTCACGCGGGTTGAAAACCAACGCCGTGTAGAAGAAACAGAAGAATATGATTGCAGACGCATAGAGTAACACATAAAGCGGTTGCCCAGGCTGCAAATACAGCGAAATTGTTGTCAGCCAGTTCCAACCAGTCCCGCCCCCGAACCATGACGCGATGGTCGCCGGGAACAGAATAATACTGGAAGCGAAGATTGCCGGGATTACCCCCGCCATATTCACTTTCAGCGGTAAATGTGTGCTCTGTGCAGCATAGACACGACGACCTTGCTGACGTTTCGCGTAGTTTACCACAATACGGCGTTGACCACGCTCAACAAATACAACAAAGAACGTCACTGCGAATACTAATACTGCAACCAACAGCAACACGAGGAAGTGCAGGTCGCCTTGACGCGCTTGCTCGATAGTATGGGCAATGGCTGGCGGGAGTCCCGCGACAATACCGGCGAAGATAATGATTGAGATACCGTTGCCGATACCACGTTCAGTAATCTGTTCGCCCAACCACATCAGGAACATCGTCCCTGTAACCAGACTTACAACAGCGGTGAAATAGAATGCAAAGCCTGGGTTCATCACCAGGCCCTGCATACCAGGCATATTCGGCAGACCGGTAGCAATACCGATCGACTGGAATATTGCCAGCACCAGAGTACCGTAGCGGGTGTACTGGCTGATCTTACGACGACCAGACTCCCCTTCTTTCTTAATTTCTGCCAGCGTTGGATGAACCACCGTCAGCAGCTGGATAATGATCGACGCCGAAATATACGGCATGATCCCCAGAGCAAAGATAGAAGCACGGCTGAGAGCACCACCAGAGAACATGTTAAACATTTCAATGATGGTGCCTCGCTGTTGCTCAAGCAGTTTGGCAAGTACAGCGGCATCAATACCAGGGATCGGAATGAAAGAGCCAATACGGAACACAATCAACGCGCCGATTACAAACAGCAGTCTGCGTTTCAGCTCGCCTAAGCCACCTTTGGCACTTTGAAAATCTAATCCCGGTTGTTTAGCCATCTGCTACTTATTCCTCGATTTTACCGCCAGCAGCTTCGATAGCAGCACGAGCGCCTTTAGTAACACGCAGGCCACGAACAGTTACCGGAGTAGTGACTTCACCAGCCAGGATCACTTTCGCGAACTCGATCTGGATACCGATAATGTTAGCTGCTTTCAGCGTGTTCAGGTCTACAACACCGCCTTCAACTTTAGCCAGGTCAGACAGACGAACTTCGGCTGTAATCGCTGCTTTACGTGAAGTGAAGCCGAATTTCGGCAGACGACGGTACAGAGGCATCTGACCACCCTCGAAACCGCGACGTACGCCACCGCCAGAACGAGACTTCTGACCTTTGTGACCACGACCACCGGTTTTACCGAGGCCAGAACCGATACCACGACCCAGGCGGCGAGCCGCTTTTTTAGAGCCTTCGGCCGGAGACAGAGTATTTAAACGCATCTCTTACTCCTCAACTTTAACCATGAAGGAAACCGCGTTGACCATACCACGAACAGCAGGAGTATCCTCGCGCTCTACGGTGTGACCAATACGACGCAGACCCAGGCCAAGCAGCGTTGCCTTGTGTTTCGGCAGACGACCGATTGCACTGCGGGTTTGAGTAATTTTAATAGTCTTTGCCATGGTTTATTTCCCCAGAATTTCTTCAACGGATTTACCACGCTTGGCAGCGACCATTTCCGGAGATTTCATATTTTCCAGGCCATCGATAGTTGCACGCACCACGTTAATCGGGTTAGTGGAACCATACGCTTTAGCCAGAACGTTACGAACTCCAGCGACTTCCAGAACGGCGCGCATTGCACCACCGGCGATGATACCGGTACCTTCGGAAGCCGGCTGCATGAATACACGAGAACCCGTGTGAGTACCCTTAACCGGGTGCTGCAGGGTGCCGTGGTTCAGCGCGACGTTAATCATATTGCGACGGGCTTTTTCCATCGCTTTCTGGATCGCTGCTGGAACTTCACGCGCTTTACCGTAACCAAAACCAACGCGACCGTTACCATCACCAACTACAGTCAGAGCTGTGAAGGAGAAAATACGACCACCTTTAACGGTTTTAGATACGCGGTTAACCGCGATCAGCTTTTCCTGCAGTTCGCCAGCTTGTTTTTCGATGTGAGCCATCTTACACCTCTACCTTAGAACTGAAGGCCAGCTTCACGGGCAGCATCTGCCAGTGCCTGGACACGACCATGATATTGGAACCCGGAACGGTCAAAAGAAACATCTTTGATGCCTTTTTCCAGAGCGCGTTCAGCAACAGCTTTACCTACAGCTGCAGCAGCGTCTTTGTTACCGGTGTACTTCAATTGTTCAGCGATAGCTTTTTCTACAGTAGAAGCAGCTACCAGAACTTCAGAACCGTTCGGTGCAATTACCTGTGCGTAAATATGACGCGGGGTACGATGTACCACCAGGCGAGTTGCACCCAGCTCCTGGAGCTTGCGGCGTGCGCGGGTCGCACGACGGATACGAGCAGATTTCTTATCCATAGTGTTACCTTACTTCTTCTTAGCCTCTTTGGTACGCACGACTTCGTCGGCGTAACGAACACCCTTGCCTTTATAAGGCTCAGGACGACGGTAGGCGCGCAGATCTGCTGCAACCTGACCGATCAGCTGTTTATCAGCGCCTTTCAGCACGATTTCAGTCTGAGACGGACATTCTGCAGTGATTCCCGCAGGCAGCTGATGGTCAACTGGGTGAGAGAAACCTAAAGCCAGGTTTACTACATTCCCTTTAACCGCTGCACGATAACCTACACCAACCAGCTGAAGCTTCTTAGTGAAGCCTTCGGTAACACCGACAACCATTGCATTCAGCAGGGCACGCGCGGTACCAGCCTGAGCCCATCCATCAGCGTAACCATCACGCGGACCGAAGGTCAGTGCATTATCTGCATGATTTACTGCAACAGCATCGTTGAGAGTACGAGTCAGCTCGCCGTTTTTACCTTTGATCGTAATAACCTGACCGTTGATTTTTACATCAACGCCGGCAGGAATAACGACCGGTGCTTTAGCAACACGAGACATTTTTTCCTCCGATTAGGCTACGTAGCAGATAATTTCGCCACCAAGACCAGCCTGGCGCGCTGCACGATCAGTCATAACACCTTTAGAGGTAGAAACAACTGCGATACCCATGCCAGCCATAACTTTCGGCAGCTCGTCTTTACGCTTATAAATGCGCAGACCTGGGCGACTGACACGCTGAATGCTTTCTACAACAGCTTTACCCTGGAAATACTTGAGAGTAAGTTCCAGTTCCGGCTTGGTGTCGCCTTCAACTTTAAAATCTTCAATAAAACCTTCTTCCTTCAGCACGTTGGCAATTGCCACTTTCAGCTTGGAGGAAGGCATGGTGACCGCAGCTTTATTCGCGGCCTGACCGTTACGGATACGGGTCAGCATATCCGCGATCGGATCTTGCATGCTCATCTGTCTTTACTCCCGTGATTCAATTGGTAATTACCAGCTAGCCTTTTTCAAGCCTGGTACTTCACCGCGCATGGCGGCTTCACGCAGTTTGATACGGCTCAACCCGAACTTGCCCACATAGCCATGCGGACGACCTGTTTGACGGCAGCGGTTACGCTGACGGGACGGGCTGGAATCACGCGGCAGAGACTGCAGCTTGAGAACTGCGTTCCAACGATCTTCGTCGGTCGCGTTCACATCAGAGATAATAGCTTTCAGTTCAGCGCGTTTTGCGAAGTACTTATCAGCTAAAGCTACGCGCTTTACTTCGCGTGCTTTCATTGATTGCTTAGCCATTCAGTAACCCTACCTTACTTGCGGAACGGGAAGTCAAAGGCAGCCAGCAGAGCACGGCCTTCTTCATCAGATTTCGCAGTAGTGGTAATGGTAATATCCAAACCACGCACGCGGTCGACTTTATCGTAGTCGATTTCTGGGAAGATGATCTGCTCACGGACACCCATGCTGTAGTTACCACGGCCGTCGAAAGACTTAGCGGACAAGCCACGGAAGTCACGGATACGTGGAACAGCAATAGTGATCAGGCGCTCAAAGAACTCCCACATGCGTTCGCCACGCAGAGTTACTTTACAGCCGATCGGATAGCCCTGACGGATTTTGAAGCCTGCAACTGATTTGCGTGCTTTGGTGATCAGCGGTTTTTGACCGGAGATTGCTGTCAGGTCAGCTGCTGCGTTATCCAGCAGTTTCTTGTCAGCGATCGCTTCACCAACACCCATGTTCAGGGTGATCTTCTCGACCCGAGGGACTTGCATGACAGAATTGTAGTTAAACTCAGTCATGAGTTTAGCGACTACTTCGTCTTTGTAGTAATCATGCAGTTTCGCCATCGTACTACTCCAAATTACTTGATAGTTTCGCTGTTAGATTTGAAGAAACGGACTTTTTTGCCGTCTTCGAATCTAAAGCCTACACGGTCAGCCTTGCCGGTTGCCGCGTTGAAGATAGCAAGGTTAGAGATCTGAATAGCTGCTTCTTTCTCTACGATGCCGCCTGGTTGGTTCAGGGCCGGAACCGGCTTCTGATGTTTCTTAACCAGGTTGATACCTTCAACAATGACCTTGCCGGAAGACAGGACATTCTTAACTTTACCGCGTTTACCTTTATCTTTACCGGTTAACACGATAACTTCGTCATCACGACGGATCTTCGCTGCCATGATTCGCTCCTTAGAGTACTTCTGGTGCCAGAGAGATAATTTTCATGAACTTCTCGTTACGAAGTTCACGAGTTACCGGCCCAAAAATACGCGTACCGATAGGTTGCTCGCTGTTATTGTTTAAAATAACGCATGCATTACCATCGAAGCGAATGACAGAACCGTCCGGGCGACGAACACCCTTCTTGGTGCGCACCACTACCGCCTTCAGCACATCACCTTTTTTGACCTTACCACGCGGAATTGCTTCCTTGATGGTGATCTTGATGATATCGCCGACGCCTGCGTAGCGACGGTGCGAGCCACCCAGAACCTTGATACACATTACGCGACGTGCACCGGAGTTGTCGGCGACGTTCAGCATAGTCTGTTCTTGGATCATTTTAGTGCTCCGCTAATGTCAACTACTACTGAGACCCGAAAATCAGGTCGTTAAAAAAGCCCCATATCGGGGGCGCGGCATTATAACACCGCTTCAACGATATGGGTAGAAAAAATAAACGGCTCATCGCTGAGCCGTTTATTCGTTGAGAATGCCTACTGTATTACAGAACGGCTTTCTCTACAACGCGAACCAGCGTCCAGGACTTAGTCTTGGACAGCGGACGGCATTCGCGGATTTCAACCACGTCACCAGTACCGCATTCGTTGTTCTCGTCATGTACGTGCAGTTTGGTCGTACGCTTAATGAATTTACCGTAGATCGGGTGTTTCACAAAACGTTCGATAGCAACAACGATGGATTTCTCCATTTTATCGCTAACAACGCGACCTTGCAGAGTACGGATTTTATCGGTCATTACGCACCCGCCTTCTCAGTCAGTAAAGTCTTAACGCGTGCGACGTCACGACGCACTTGCTTCAACAGGTGAGACTGTTGCAGCTGGCCACTTGCAGCCTGCATACGCAGGTTGAACTGCTCACGCAGCAGATTCAGCAGCTCGGTGTTCAGCTCTTCAACACTCTTCTCACGCAGCTCTTTTGCTTTCATTACATCACCGTCTTAGTTACAAAGGTGGTTTTAATCGGCAGTTTCGCTGCTGCCAGCTTGAATGCTTCACGGGCCAGCTCTTCCGGTACGCCGTCCATTTCATACAGGACTTTACCCGGCTGAATCAAGGCAACCCAATACTCCACGTTACCTTTACCTTTACCCATACGCACTGCCAGCGGCTTTTCAGTGATCGGTTTGTCCGGGAATACACGGATCCAGATCTTACCTTGACGCTTAACTGCACGGGTCATAGCACGACGTGCTGCTTCGATCTGACGGGCAGTCAGACGACCACGGCCAACAGCTTTCAGACCGAAGCTGCCGAAGCTAACATCCGCGCCAGCAGCCAGACCGCGGTTACGGCCTTTGTGCATTTTACGGAATTTTGTACGCTTTGGTTGTAACATCAGCGACGCTCCTTATTTACGGCCTTTACGCTGCTGCTTTTTAGGTTGCGCAGCCGGTTTTTCCGGTTGTTCAACAGCAGCCATACCACCCAGGATCTCGCCTTTGAAGATCCACACTTTAACGCCGATTACACCGTAAGTGGTGTGCGCTTCAGAGGTGTTGTAGTCGATGTCAGCACGCAGAGTGTGCAGAGGTACGCGACCTTCGCGGTACCATTCGGTACGTGCGATTTCCGCGCCGCCCAGACGGCCGCTAACTTCAACTTTGATACCTTTAGCGCCCAGACGCATTGCGTTCTGTACAGCACGCTTCATAGCACGACGGAACATAACACGACGTTCCAGCTGAGAAGTGATGCTGTCAGCAACCAATTTTGCGTCCAGTTCAGGCTTACGCACTTCGGCGATATTGATCTGAGCAGGAACGCCAGCAATATCCGCTACGACTTTGCGCAGTTTTTCTACGTCTTCGCCTTTCTTACCGATAACGATACCCGGGCGAGCGGTGTGAATGGTCACACGGATGCTCTTAGCCGGACGCTCGATAACGATACGAGATACAGACGCTTTAGCCAGTTCCTTAGTCAGGTACTGACGTACTTTAAAATCGCTGTCCAGGTTGTCAGCGAATTCTTTGGTGTTCGCAAACCAGGTTGAGTTCCATGGTTTTACAATACCCAGGCGAATACCATTAGGATGTACTTTCTGACCCATTGCTAGTCTCCAGAGTCTCAGCGATCGGACACAACCACAGTAATGTGGCTGGTGCGCTTCAGGATGCGATCTGCACGACCTTTTGCACGCGGCATAATGCGCTTCATGCTCGGGCCTTCGTCTACGAAAATTTTCGTAACTTTCAGATCGTCAATGTCAGCGCCATCGTTGTGTTCAGCGTTAGCAATGGCAGATTCCAGGACTTTCTTAACCAGTACAGCCGCTTTCTTATTGGTGTAGGTCAGAATATCCAGAGCCTGCGACACTTTCTTACCGCGAATCAGGTCTGCAACAAGGCGAACCTTCTGAGCAGAAGAACGAGCATGGCGATGTTGAGCTAAAGTTTCCATCTCTTCCTCCTACCTTATTTCTTCTTCGCTTTTTTATCAGCAGCGTGGCCGCGATAAGTACGAGTCGGTGCGAATTCACCCAGTTTGTGACCGACCATTTCGTCGGAAACAAATACCGGAACGTGCTGACGACCATTATGGACAGCGATGGTCAAACCGATCATGTTAGGAAAGATCGTTGAACGACGGGACCAAGTGCGCAGGGGCTTCTTGTCTCCGCTTTCCACCGCTTTCTCTACCTTCTTCAGCAAGTGCAGGTCAATAAAAGGACCTTTCTTGAGAGAACGTGGCATGGCTTATCCTCTAAAATTATTTGCTACGGCGACGTACGATGAATTTATCAGTACGCTTGTTGCTGCGGGTCTTCTTACCTTTGGTCTGAACGCCCCACGGAGTTACCGGGTGCTTACCAAAGTTACGACCTTCACCACCACCATGTGGGTGGTCGACTGGGTTCATCGCAGTACCGCGAACGGTAGGACGAACACCACGCCAGCGTGCAGCACCTGCTTTACCCAGAACGCGCAGCATATGCTCAGCATTGCCAACTTCGCCCAGAGTTGCACGGCAGTCTGCTTCGACTTTACGCATTTCACCAGAACGCAGACGCAGGGTGACATAAGCACCATCACGAGCAACGATCTGAACGTAAGTACCAGCGGAACGTGCCAGCTGACCGCCTTTACCTGGTTTCATTTCTACGTTATGAACGGTAGAACCAACCGGGATATTGCGCATCGGCAGGGTGTTACCTGCTTTGATTGCAGCATCAACGCCAGACTGAATCTGGTCGCCAGCTTTCAGGCCTTTAGGGGCCAGGATGTAACGGCGTTCACCGTCTTTGTACAGAACCAGCGCGATGTTCGCGGAGCGGTTCGGATCGTACTCAAGACGTTCAACAACTGCCGGGATACCGTCTTTGTTGCGTTTGAAGTCAACAATACGATAAGCCTGCTTGTGACCACCACCGATGTGACGAGTGGTGATGCGGCCATTGTTGTTACGACCACCGGATTTGCTGTTTTTTTCAACCAGCGGAGCAAAAGGTTTGCCCTTGTGCAGCTCTGGGTTGACCACTTTAACAACGTGGCGACGACCCGGAGATGTCGGTTTACATTTAACAACTGCCATTGTATTACTCCTCCGACTTACTCAGCGCCGCCGACGAAGTCCAGATTCTGGCCTTCCTTCAGGGTGACGTAAGCTTTTTTCCAGTCGCTACGACGACCGATACGCTGTCCGTGACGTTTAACTTTCCCTTTAACTACCAGGGTGTTAACGACTTCGACTTCGACTTCAAACAGTTTCTGCACAGCAGCTTTGATTTCTGCTTTGGTCGCGTCTTTAGCAACTTTGAGAACGATGGTGTTAGTTTTTTCCATCGCAGTAGACGCTTTTTCAGAAACGTGCGGTGCGCGCAGCACTTTCAGCAGACGTTCTTCACGAATCATGCCAGCATCTCCTCAACTTGCTTAACAGCATCAGCAGTCATTACGACTTTGTCGAAGGCGATCAGGCTAACCGGGTCGATACCAGTTGCATCGCGTACGTCAACCTTGTGCAGGTTGCGCGCAGCCAGGAACAGGTTTTCGTCCAGCTCACCGGTGATGATCAGCACATCTTCCAGAGCCATGTCTTTCAGTTTCTGTGCCAGCAGCTTAGTTTTAGGCGCTTCTACAGAGAATGATTCGACAACGATCAGACGATCCTGACGTACCAGTTCGGACAGAATGCTTTTCAGCGCGCCGCGGTACATCTTTTTGTTAACTTTTTGACTGTGGTCCTGTGGACGAGCAGCGAAGGTCACGCCACCTGAACGCCAGATCGGGCTCTTGATAGAACCTGAACGCGCACGGCCGGTACCTTTCTGGCGCCACGGCTTTTTGCCTGAACCAGTTACTTCAGCACGAGTCTTCTGAGCACGAGTACCCTGACGAGCACCAGCTGCATAAGCAACAACAACCTGGTGAACCAGCGCTTCGTTGAAATCACGACCGAAGGTAGTTTCGGAAACAGTCAGCGCGCTCTGCGCGTCTTTCAATACTAATTCCATTGCTATCCCCTTACGCCTTCACAGCTGGTTTAACGATCAGGTCGCAACCGGTCGCACCCGGAACACCACCTTTAACCAGCAGCAGGTTGCGCTCAGCGTCAACACGTACTACGTCCAGGCTCTGAACGGTTACACGTTCGTTGCCCAGCTGACCTGCCATTTTCTTGCCTTTGAACACTTTGCCCGGAGTCTGGTTCTGACCGATAGAACCCGGAACGCGGTGAGACAAGGAGTTACCGTGAGTAGCGTCCTGGGTACGGAAGTTCCAGCGCTTAACGGTACCAGCGAAACCTTTACCTTTAGAGGTACCGGTTACGTCAACTTTTTTAACGTCAGCAAACAGTTCAACGCTAATGTTCTGACCAACGGTGTATTCTTCACCATCTGCCAGACGGAATTCCCACAGGCCGCGGCCAGCTTCTACGCCAGCTTTAGCAAAGTGGCCAGCTTCCGGCTTAGTTACGCGGTTAGCTTTTTTAGCACCGGTGGTAACCTGAACAGCGCGATAGCCATCGTTAGCCAGATCTTTAACCTGAGTAACGCGGTTTGCTTCAACTTCGATAACGGTTACTGGGATAGATACGCCATCTTCAGTGAAGATGCGGGTCATACCCACTTTTTTACCGACTAAACCAATCATTGTATCAACCTCTCAATCGCTCGATGACCTGATTAACCCAGGCTGATCTGCACGTCTACACCGGCAGCCAGGTCCAGACGCATCAGAGCATCAACGGTTTTTTCAGTTGGCTCAACGATGTCAACCAGACGCTTGTGAGTACGGATCTCGTACTGATCACGCGCGTCTTTGTTGACGTGCGGGGAGATCAGAACGGTGAAACGCTCTTTGCGGGTCGGCAGCGGGATCGGACCACGAACCTGCGCACCAGTGCGCTTGGCAGTCTCGACGATTTCCGCGGTTGATTGATCGATCAGACGATGATCAAACGCTTTCAAACGGATACGGATTCTTTGGTTCTGCATGAGACCAGAGCTCCAATTATTTTATAGACGAAATAGTTACTCCTCAAACCCATTACGATTGATGGGAGAGTGTAACCGTTCTTACAGAGTTCCCCGATTGGGAACATTGTCTGGTATTGCTTTCGCAGTACCGGTGGCTCATATCGAACCGCTGTCAATATTAGACAAGCCCGCGCATTATACGTAAATCTCAGTCTTAAGCAAGTGCCGCGTAGAAATTAATCACTCGTTCACAAATGCGGCGCTCCTTCCACTCTGATTGTATGTCCTGTGGTGCAACGCGTTTTCCGTGGAAGAGAGCATCCATAACCCACATCCCGGGCTTGTAGGGCCGCCGGGTTTACCTGAAGGTAAACTCTTTACCAGATAAGGCTTGCCCATGTACATCGACCTCCCCTTTCTGTTGATTTATGTTTCGCTATCAGGGTTGCTCTTAGTCCATGACCTACGTACCGGGTTACTGCCCGACAAATTTACCTGCCCTCTTTTGTGGGGCGGTCTTATTTATCATCAATGCTGCAGACCTGCACAGTTATCCGACGCGCTTTGGGGTGCTGTAGCGGGCTATGGGGTATTTGCTTTGTTCTACTGGGGGTATCGTTTGATATGTCGACAGGAAGGGTTAGGCTTTGGTGATGTCAAATTTCTTGCCGCGCTAGGCGCATGGCATCGCTGGGAATCATTACCACTTTTGGTTTTACTTGCCGCGGGTATGGCATGTTGCCTCACCGGGATTTCCTGCATCCGTTACGGGAAACAGGTACTAAAAAACCCGCTGCCATTTGGGCCATATCTGGCGGCTGCGGGTTTTGTTATTGGCCTGGTAAGTATGATACAGGGCGGTTAGTCACTGACTTTAATTTGCGATTGCAGATAATTTTGTAAGCCAAGTTTTGCAATCAGGTCCAGCTCGGTTTCGAGCCAGTCAATATGCCCTTCTTCTTCAGTCAGGATCTCAATCATCATATCCCGGCTGACATAATCATGAACGCTATCGGCATAGGCAATGGCTTCACGTAAGTCTTTAGCACCATCGAGTTCGAGTCGAAGATCGGATTGCAGCATCTCTTCAACGTCTTCGCCAATACCCAACTTGCCAAGATCCTGCAAGTTCGGGATCCCTTCTAAGAATAAAATACGCTCGATATATTTATCAGCGTGTTTCATCTCATCGATAGATTCATGGTACTCAACATCATTGAGGCGAGTCAGTCCCCAGTTTTTAAACATACGAGCATGGAGAAAATACTGGTTGATCGCGACAAGCTCATTTCCCAATAGTTTATTGAGATAATTTATGATTTTAACATCACCTTTCATTTTATAGTCCCTCCGCTTCCACTCTTAGAGCGTAGATGGGGCTACAGGGATGTCAAAAAAAAGAGTGTGACTTAGGCGATCTCTTTAAATTCTGGCATTTGCGTTAATTCATCCTGCATGACTTCGCGGGCAGCACGAATGCACTTACCGCATTGATTTCCAACAGGAATAAATTTACGTAATTGCTGAAAAGACTGAGGATGAAACTGGCGAACAGCCTGACGTATTTTTTTATCACTTATCGCATTACACAAACAAACGTACATGATCGCTCCCGTTCAATTTCTGCGCAAAGTGTAAATGAGAATAGTTATGATTACAATAGCACAACGCGATTTACGCAGCGGGAGAATGAATAAAAAATGCGAATAAATATGACAACGACTAAATTGCAGGTAGCAAAAAGGGCGCCGAAGCGCCCTTTTTAAGCTCAAAGCTAATTAATCAATAATTAGCTCATTACTTTAGCAACAACGCCCGCACCAACAGTACGGCCGCCTTCACGGATTGCGAAACGCAGACCGTCGTCCATCGCGATCGGGTGGATCAGGGTAACAACCATTTTGATGTTGTCGCCCGGCATTACCATCTCTACGCCTTCTGGCAGTTCGATGGTACCAGTCACGTCAGTAGTACGGAAGTAGAACTGCGGACGGTAGCCTTTGAAGAACGGAGTATGACGGCCGCCTTCGTCTTTGGACAGAATGTACACTTCAGATTCGAACTTGGTGTGCGGCTTGATAGAGCCCGGCTTAGCCAGTACCTGACCACGTTCGATTTCTTCACGTTTGATACCACGCAGCAGAACACCAACGTTCTCACCAGCACGGCCTTCGTCCAGCAGTTTGCGGAACATTTCAACGCCAGTACAGGTAGACTTAGCAGTCTCTTTGATACCAACGATTTCAACTTCTTCACCAACTTTGATGATACCGCGTTCTACACGACCGGTAACAACGGTACCACGACCGGAGATGGAGAATACGTCTTCGATAGGCAGCAGGAACGGCTTGTCAATCGCACGCTCTGGTTCTGGGATGTAAGAATCCAGGAAGCCAGCCAGTTCGATGATTTTCGCTTCCCACTCTGCTTCGCCTTCCAGCGCTTTCAGAGCAGAACCACGAACGATCGGAGTGTCGTCGCCCGGGAAATCGTACTGAGACAGAAGTTCACGAACTTCCATTTCTACCAGTTCCAGCAGCTCTTCGTCATCAACCATGTCGCATTTGTTCAGGAACACGATGATGTACGGAACGCCTACCTGACGACCCAGCAGGATGTGCTCACGAGTCTGCGGCATCGGGCCGTCAGTCGCAGCAACAACCAGGATCGCGCCGTCCATCTGCGCAGCACCGGTGATCATGTTTTTAACATAGTCGGCGTGGCCCGGGCAGTCTACGTGTGCGTAGTGGCGAGTCGGGGTGTCATATTCAACGTGAGAAGTGTTGATGGTGATACCACGAGCTTTTTCTTCCGGCGCGTTATCGATCTG